>JAFUDJ010000019.1 GCA_017459445.1 Prevotella sp.
GCGGCCCATGGGCACGCTGGTGGCTACGGCGATGCCGCGTTGCTGGTCGTTGTTGACGGCGCAGTAGAAGTGATAGACCACGCCGTCGTGCTTCACCACGTACGACTTGTGGGCGAACATCTCGTCGTAGGGCTTCGAGGGAACGATGAGGTCCTCGCCCTCCCAGTCCTGCCAGTGGATGAGGTCGCGCGAGACGGCGAAGGTGTTGTAGGCGTTGTACTTGCGGGAGGGGTTGTAGGCCGAGAAGTAGAACATGACGTAGAGAGGGGTGGATTCGGTGGCCGAACCACCGAGCACACTGCCGTCCATGCGGACTATCTGGGCGTCGCCGGTGATGATGCCGGGGGCCTCGTGGTAGTAGATGGGGTTCTGCGGGTAGCGCTTCCACTTCTTCAGGTCGTTTGAGAGGGCTATGCCGATGCGCTCGGCCTTCAGGTTGTTCTGGGGGTTGATGCCACCGGCGTTGTAGAACATGACGAAGCGCTTGCCCAGCGTCTGCTGCGGGTCGGCGTAGATGGTGCTCTTATACTGCACCAGCTGCTCCCACCACTGCACGTCCTTGTCGTGGATGCTGAGCAGGGGCCGGTCCCCGGTCTGCCACTCGTGGGCCCGGGTGACGTCGCCTTGGGTCCACGCTATGCCGATGTTCAGCGGCTCGCGCACGGCCTCGTAGCCCGTGCCGTGACCGCCGATATAGGTCATCCAGTGGCGGCCCTTATACCTATTTATATTATAGCTGCCGCCCCACGTCCAGTCGATGAGCGCCGGGAATCCGCCGCGCTGGTTGGCGTCCCAGCGCGTCGTGTCGGCGGGATAGCTCAGCAGCCGTCCCTCCCTGCGCCAGTGCAGCAGGTCGTCTGACGAGGCCAGCCACGTCTCGTAGCCCCGGCCGTCCAGCCCGTCCTTGCCGTTGTAGACCACGTAGGTCATCAGCCATTTGTCACCCACGCGGAACACCGTCGGGCAGTCTATCTTGTGGTAGTTGTCCGCAGGGGCCACCACCATGCCGTACTTATAGGGCGTGCGCACCTCATCATAGATGCGTTGCATCTCTTGTTGGCTGATACCATCAGCTAATAAAGGTAAAAAGGTAAAAAGGTAAAAAAGTAAGCCACCTATTACCTTCATATTATGATTATTGATTGATGTTGCTTTCATTGCTCTTGTTCTTTACCTTTTTATTTTTGAAACAACCAGTCGACCTCACCCGACGGACCGTTGAGACCGCAGTCGCGGGGCTTGATGTTGCTTTGGGTAAAACCTGCCACCATCAGGATGCCCTTGGGCAGGCGGATGGTATTGCGTCCTGCCGGCAGAGAATACTGGTGAATGTTGACCTTCGGCATCTGGACGATGCTGATGGCATTGGTCAGCAGGGGCTCGGCCTGTCCGAATTCGTTGCCTGTGGCGTCGATTTCCAGCTTCGGAGCCTTGGCAAACTTGCTGTCGTCGTCCTTGAAGAGACCAATGAGCAGCTTGACAGGCTGCGGACTGTCGTAAGTGATGCTGGTGCCGACGATGCGCGTGGTGTCGCGGTTTAGCACCAGCGCCTGCAGACCCACGAGTTCAGGGGCCAGCGAATCCACTGGCGTGTCGGGACGGTTCTCAAAGAGGATAGCGCCCTTCTGAAGACTGACGAGGTTACAGCCCCCCCCCCCAGCCCCTCCCCTTGAAGGGAGGGGAGTGCCTGCGGACAGGATTTGGACATCCGTGGCGGGCTTTGCCGACAGAATGATGACGTCGGTCTGAGCCACGGGGTGCTTCAGCTTTTCAATGTTCTCCTTGAAAGCATCCAGCTCCTCCTGATAGACCTTGCCCAGCTCGGTCCATGTCTTCATGTGGCCGCCGTCGCCTCCTATGGGAATGCGGCGCTGGGCCGTCTGCATGGAGTTGGCATAGAGGTAGGTCTTGTCCGTCGCCATGGAAAGCTCGCGCCACCAGCGCTGGCTTTGTTCCAGCAGTGGTAGTGCGGCTTCAAGGCTGGCCAGCCGGTGGGTCCACTTGTAGTCGAGCACCTGGCGGGCGGCAAGGACTTTGTAGCGGAAGGCCAGGGCGAAGAGCCAGTAGCAGACGAAGTCCTGGCGGACGCGCTGGAGTTCGTCGGCGTGGCGGGTGGCTTTCGAGGTGATGCTCCAGACTTCCTCCGCAGCGCGACGTCCGTGGTCGTTGCACTGGTTGACGATGTCCAGCGGTAGCTCGCCGACATGGGGGAGGCCCTTGTATTCCTTCTCCGCCCACTCGATGAGCTTCTCACCCTCCGGTCCGCAGCTCTCATAGAAGCCGGGATAGATGGTGTATTTGTAAGGATTCACCAGCTGTCCCATCGTCATGCCGAGCAGCAGCGTCTGGCGGTTGCCCTCGGTGATGCCGAAGCGCCGCAGCAGCTTGGGCGCTATCTCGCCCGCCTCGTCGTAGGCTGTCAGCAAGTGGTCGGCACTGACGGAGTCGATGCCGTAGTAGTCGGCCAACTCATGTGTCCAATAGGAGCGCTCGGAGATGACAGCGGCCAAACCGCTGTCCACTGTGTAGGGGCGGTTGTCGTTCCATGCATAGCGGCCCCAAGCGCGGTACCACATCCAGTCGCGGTCCAGCTGCTTCAAACGTTCGCCGTTAGGCAGGCGGTCTGCCGTGTAGGGCCAGTCCCAATAGGAGGCCTGCGGATAAAGGTGGAGACCCTTCGAGTGGTGCACGCGGTGCATGGCTTGAATAGCTTTCTGTATGAAAGCAGGCGACGACCAGCGCCACGGTTCCAAATTGGCCAGTATGTGTACATTATCTATATGTACGGGGGCGGCAGCGGCCAGCTGACGGTGCGTCTCTCCCCACGGGCCTCCAGGCTTGTAGGTGGTCAGTGACTCACCCGTATACTTCGACATGGTGTAGATGTTTGGATACAGCGGCAATGCCTCCTTCAATACCCTTGGCCCGTCGGTATCGTGAGAACGGAGCACAATGGGGGGAATGTCCGTTCGGCCAGAAGCCTGCAAGCCGTCCTTGATGCCGGGGATGATGGTTTCCGTCATCCACTTGATGTCGTCGTCGATGCCGCTGATAGCCTCGCCGAGGCACACCAGCAGTCCCACGTTGGGATACTTCTCGATAAAGGCGGCAATGCTTTTGCGCGTATAGTCTGAGATGAGCGGCGTGATGGGGCGGTGGCGGTCCTGTGTCTTCAGGCCGTAGTGGTCGGCAAAGGGCTTCGAGAGGATGATGTTGTAGAACATTTGGATGATGGCAATGCCACGTCGGTCGGCCTCATGGGTGAGGAACGAGAATACCTCCTCATTCTTCTTAAACGTTTCTTCGTCGACTTCGAGGGCGAAGGGATAGTCCTTCAGCTTCACCAGCGAGGCAAACGGGTGGCCGTTCCACAGGTAGAGCGAGTTCATCTTGTTCTCCACCATCATATCAAGGTACTTTATCCATTCCACCTTGTCGTAGAACCATGGGAAGTTCTCCGGTGTGTAGGGATATTCATAGACCCCATGCCCCGGCAGATAGACCGGTTTCTGCAGTCCGATGCAAGTGCCGCGCATGACCATCTGTGGTGCGTCCGTCGTGGGCTGCACACCCTCTAAAGTTCCCGCCATTTTTATGCGCTCGGCCAGCTCCACGCAACCGTAGATGACACCCGTGGCGTCGTTGCCACTTATCGTAATACCTCTCTTGTCTTTAGAGATAGTGTAACCTTCTGCATTTCCGCTACTTGCATTGGTCAGCGAGATGCGCATGCCTTTATTCGGTGTCACCTCATAGCCCAGTGCCGTCAACTTCTCCGTCAAGTATTCCTTGGCATACTGTTCGCGCTGCGACGCCTGTTTGCTGGTCACAATATTCACTTTCTGCGCTATGGCAACTATAGCCATGCACAGCACCATGCCTAAAGCAGCTATTCTTTTCATTCTCTTGGTCCTTTTATATATAAAAAGGACTGATGACGAGCTTAAATGTCATCAGCCCTTTGGCTTACGCAACTTCCCGTTAGGGCTATCGCTTCTTTGGCTTTTGGGAAAAACGGTAGCTGATGCTGAGAAGAACGTAGCGACGGAGGCTATTGATCCACGTCTCGGTACGGCCTTGAGCATTGACATGGTATTTCAAGTTGGACACTTGGCCCAGCAGGTCGTAGGCTTTCAACTTGGCCACCCAGCGGCCCTTGGCCAGCGATTTAGTGAGCGAAGCATTCCAATAGAGGCGGTTGTCGTTTAGCTCCGAATCGGTGTAGCCACGACGGTGGTATAAGTCAAGGTCGGTGTCGATGGTGAAGTTCAGCGGCAGTTTGTATTGGGCATAGAGACCGTAGGAGATGTTCCAGATGTTATCGGGCAGGACATTCGTGAAATCCAGCGAGCGGTTCAGATGTTGCCATGCCAGTTCTCCGCGCAGGGTGCAGTTGAGGTTGCCCTTCTGGTAGCGTAGGCGGGGCTTCCAGCGGGCGTAGGTGGTCAGCACGCGACTCAGTTCCGTGGATGTGCTGCCACTGACACTGGCGAGGTCGGTGCTCTTTTCTAACGCCAGACGCAGCTCGTTCTCCAGGTGGAACAGCTTCTTGCCGCCCAGGGCACGGCGGTGACTCAGGGTGGATGACAACTTCCAGTTGCCCGACTTAATGTTTTCCGCGCGGTAGGTACGTACGCCCGTCACGGGGTCGTAGTCGTAGCCCTGAGCCCAGGCGTTGCGCTTGGCGGTGGCCTGCAACTCAATGCGCATTACTTGGTCGATAGAGTCGATACGTGCCGTGTATTCTGCCTTGAACTGATGCTCCGTCTGTATCTTCAGGTCGGGATTGCCGAGGCGGACGTACAGCGGGTTGGTGGTGTTGGGGAAGGTAATCAGGTTAGAGATGAGGGGCGTCCTCTGGGAGAGCTGATAGTTACCGTAGAGTTGCTTGCTGCGCCCCTTGGTCTTGCGGTTGGCCAGAAAGAAGTAACCAAAAGGTTCGAACAGCGTGTAGTGGCGGGTGAGGGAGGTTTGGTAGGGCTGGCTGTCGTAGCTCATGCGCTGGCGGTCGAACGAGACGGGCAGGGTGACGTGAAGGTTCATGGTCCAACCGTTCTCCTTGGCGAAGGCATAGTAGCTGAAGTCCACGCCCGTGTTGTGCCTGAAGCCCCGCGTGGTCTGATAGCGGGTGTTGTCGAGGTCGGGTAATAGGGGCAGCGATTCACCGGTAGCCAGATATTCCAGCTGGTCGTTGTTGCGGCGTGAAGGGCTGATGCCGTAGTAGGGACTCAGGTGGAAGTGCTCCGACAGATGCAGGTTGTAACTGATGCGGGCTGTCAGCGAGTAGTTGTCTGACGGCGATTCCGTGCGGCGGTGCTGGTAGTCGGTGGTGCTTATATTATAAAAGGTATAGTGGTGCCAACTCTCACTCTTGGGGCTAAACGTGCGCTGGTAGCTGCCCGACAGGGAGAAGTCGATGTTGTCGCCCGAGGGTAGTTTCAGCGAGAGGCTGTTGTGCAAATTGCCCCACAGGCGGCCCTGCCTGTTCCACGAGCGGCTGCGCACGGCGTTGGTGCTGTCGGCAAAGAGCTGGTCGGCGGCAGTCAGCGACCAGTTCTCACTCTCCGACTTCTGCCGCTCATACTCAAGGTTGAGCCACGAGTTGAAGAAGACCTTCGTGTGCAGGCGCAGCTGGTTGCTCAGGCTCAGCCGGGCAGGCATGTCGCGACGCGTACCCTCCGACTGTGAGAACGTAGAACCGTTGTTGAGGTAGGTTTCTCCAAGGGAGCGCGTCTCGGCGCGGTCGTCCTTCCACTCGGCACGCACCTCCGTATTGTTCTGCAGGCGCCCCTCCATGCTGTTCACCATGAACATGCCACCCACCTGTTTGAAGTGGCGGTCGCCCGCCTGATTGGTCTTGCCCTTGTCCTTGCCCTCGTCGTTGAAGTCGATGCTCTCGTTGACGTTGTTCGCCCCGCCGAACAGTACGGCGCGGGTATGGTCGGTATAGCGCAGGCCGAAGCCCTTCAGCCGGTAGCGCTCATCCGTCCCGTAGCCAGCTTCCAAGTTGGCCGTACCGCCGATGCTGTACTCGCGCTTCAGAATGACGTCCATGGTGTATTCCTTCTTGTCCTCGTCGTTGTTGCCGGTGTACAGTTGCCAGTCGGTCTGCTTCTTGTAGACCTCGACGTTCTTCACCGTGTAGTACGGCAGATTGTCGAGCATCACCTTGTTCTTGCCCTTGAAGAAGTCGGCGCCGTTCAGCGTCAGGTTGTCCACCTTCTTGCCGTTGACAAAGATTTCGCCCTCCTCCGTCAGTTCCACGCCGGGCAGTTGCTTGATGAGGCCGTCGAGCATGGAGCCTTCGGGCACGTTGAAGGCATCGGCATTGTAAACCAGCGTGTCGCCCCGCCACACCATCTTGACCTTCGTGGCCTTGACCACCACCTCGTCCAGCTCGCCGCCCTCATGGTGATGAGCCTTGGCGGTTTTCTTCATATAGACGGGCGGTCCTTCGATTTCCCTGACCCGTCGGCCGATGTGCTTCACCTCGTACGGCACGTAAGTGGTCTCGTAGTTCGGATGCTCCACCTTGATGATGTAACGGCCCGGCTCATGGATGATGAGGCCGTAATCTATGCTGACCGTGCGCTTCATGCCCGTCATGTAGCTGCTACGCTCCATCAGCTGGATGGTGTCCTGCACGACGGTAGAGTCCGCCCGTAGCAGCGACGCCCGCCCATCCTTCGGCACCGGCGCCTTGGTGAATGAGTCGCATACCCGGCCGTGCAGCCATATATTCTTCTCCTTCTTGGCAGGAATGCTGTCAACTTTCGTTCCTTGCGCCCAGAGTGCAGACACGCCAAGGGCTAAGAAGAGTATCATGATACCTTTCTTCATCGTGTACAAGTTATGTCTAACGGAAACTACTTTAAAGGCAGGCTGCGGATGTACTCTTTCAGCGTGTTGCCTAGAAGGCCGATGGCGGCGATGCGGCCCTTGGGGTCGAAGACGATGCTTTCAGGCAGGGCTTGGATGCCGTAGGCTTGTATGGCCGCTGCCGTCCACTGCTCGTAAGAGTTGATGGAGTCGGCGGGGACCGACAGGTGTTCGTAGGTCAGGTTGCGGGCCTTGACGTAGCGTCGCCACGACTCCTTGTCGCTGTCGAGGGCCAAGCCGATGACGCGCAGGTTCTTGCCGGCATGCTCCTTGGCCAGCTGCTTCATGGCCTTGCAGCTGCTGCGCGTCAGGTTCTCGCGTGTCGACCAGAAGTTGAGCACCACGTAGTCGCCCCGTCCGATGTAGTCGCTGAGCCGGTGGCTGACGCCCAGCGTGTCGATGCACTCGGCATCGTGGAACTTCGTACCGGGCTGGCGCTTCTGCAAGCCTTCGTACCACTGCCAGACGGGTTGCAGGGCTACGTGGTCGGCATACGGGCGGTCTTTCTTCAGGTAGCGCGACAGTTCGTCGAGCGTCATGGTGGTGTAGTTGTCGGCCAGGTACCAGACGGGGATGAGGTTGTCCGCATTCTCCTCGATGAGCTGCATCTGCAGCTGATGGGCGTCGACCGACAGGCGGTTGAAGCCCTCAGTGTCCATGACCTCGAAGTCGTGGTTGAAGCCGAACTCGCTCGTGTACTTGTGCAGTTCAGGCTTCAGTGCGTCCAGTCGGCGCTGGCACTCGGCAAAGCGCTCGTTCAGAGGTGAGCCCGTCAGCGTCATCTGCGTGAGGTCGACGGTGGTGGGGATGCTGTCGGCGAAGAGCAGCATGCGGTGGCCTTTGCCGTCGGACACCTCTAACAACTGGTCCTTGGCGAAGTCGGCCGTCAGCGAGAACTGCTGGTGACCGGTCTCTGCCTCGTAGGCCTCCTGCTTGGGGTAGACGGGCTGTACTTTGATGGGCAGGGCTTCCTGAGTCGCAGGTCCCGTCAGCGATACCTCCACGGTTTGGGGAACGGTGTGTTTGTATAAATGGTACCGCGTATACTGCAGTGGCAACAGCCGCAGCTCGTCGGTCTTCACGAAGGGGCCTATGTTCTTGCTCATATATTCCACGGAGAGTGGAATGGAAGACGAGACGCACTTGCTCAATTGCTCCGCCGCCTTATGCAGTATACGGCTACGCACAGTGCCTGCTTCTGACTCACCAAGGCCAGGCGTGGCTTTCAGAATCTCCGTGTACTGCCGTGTGCTCAGTTTGCCCTTGTAGCCCTCCAGCAGATTCTTTGCCATGTAGGCGATGGCGTCGCAGTTCTGCTCGTTGCCGCTCTGTTGGTTTTGCTGGTAGAGGCCGTTGAGGTATTGTATCTGCGAGAGCAGCGTCTCGTAGAGGGCGCGCTCGCTCTGGCTGATGGGGCGGCGGGCCGTCCGGTCACGCGGTTCCCACGGGTTGTCCTGCCGGAAGGGCTGCATCTGCCAGATGCCGCCGTAGAGCTTGAACAGCAGGCCGTCGATGGTGTGGCAGGGCTGTCCGCTGCGGTCGGTGAAGTCTGTGGCGCACCACAGCATGCCATAGCTGGTCAGCCCGTCGGCATCGAGGAAGTTGAGGAGACGGAAGTTGTAGTTGTCCTTCAGGTCGTAGGTGCCTACGATGCCGCTGTAGTAGTTGTCCTTGCGCTCGTAGACGAGCGTGGCAAAAGGCTTCTCGCCGTCTTGCGTGGAGTGGAAGTAGCTGCTGGCGGCCTGTGGCACCAGCTGGCTGAAGGTATTGAGCAGCGAGGTCAGGGCAACGGGTGTTGCCGGGCCGTCGGCGGTGGTGACGTACTTGAAGGTCCACTGCTGCTGATTGTGGCTCCAATGGGTGTCGAGGGCCATCAGTTCGCTGCTTTGCAGGAAGGTGCCGATGGCACGGTCCATAACCTCGATGCCGTCAGACGGCTGAGCGTTGAGCGTCAGGCACAGGGCGAGTGCCAAGGTGAGGATGTTAAGTCGAAGTCTCATGGGTGGTATCATATTATTTTAATTTCTATTTTTTCAATTTTTAAATTCCTTACTACATGGCTACAAAGCGGATGGTGTCAGCCAGTATCCCGTCCAGAATCAGCTGGTTGACCAGCCGTTGCAGATGGGCATCGGCGCGGATAAGGCGCTCCACGTTGGCCTGATAGCAGCTGTCGCGGATGTCGGTCAGGCTTTGTTCCACTTTGCTGATATAGTAGTTAAGACTATCCGCTGCCGAGGGGGCGTTGAGTTTGGATGCTGCGGACGATGAGTTTGAACCGTTCAAACTATGAGTTTGCACCGTGCAAACTATGCGTTTGCGCCGTTCAAACTTCATGTTTGCATGGGTGGCAGGTGCTGCAGCCATCTTCGGCTCTTGCGGTAAGGAGGATTGGAGCAGGGGCTTTGCCTGGGGAGCTACCGGCTTTACTCCTTGCTCCGCCTCTGCAAGAGAGGGGAGCGGCTGCGACTTTTGCACTGTCAGCATGACGGCAAAGGCTATGCAGGCGGCGGCAGCCAGCGATGTGAGGGCGATGCGCCACGCCTTGGCCTTCGGTCGGGCCTTCCCCTTATTCACCTCACGTATCACGCTGTCGACGAAGTCCGTGGGGAGCTCCGTTGGCTTGCGTCTGGCCTCCAGTCGGCGCAAGGCTTCGCGCAGGTCGTCGGAAGAGCCATCGTCTTTGACCAGCAGGTCTTGGGTATCTTTCAGCTTATTCATACTCACGTTGTTTAATCATTGTCTGTAACTTCTTGCGTATTCGGTGCAGCCGCACGCCTAGGGCGTTGGGTTCTGCATCCATGATGTAGGCGATGTCTCGCAGCGGTCGGTCGTCGTAGTAGTAGAGGTGGAGCAGCAGCTGGTCGTCGGGCGGCAGTTCGCCAATGGCTTCTTCCAAAGAGCGGATGCGCTCCTCGCGCCCAGTGGACAGCTCGGCCTCGTCGTCGGATGTCAGCGAACCGAATTCGCTGACCACACTCACCGATTCGATGTCCACCGTGTAGGGGCGCCGTCGGCGCAGGTGGTTCAGCGCCTCGCGGTAGGCTATGCGCAGCAGCCACGTCAGGAACGAGGACTCTCCCCGGAATGTCGGCAGCGCGTGGAACGCCTTGACGAAGGCATCCTGTGCCACCTCCTCAGCATCCTCGCGGTCGGCGATGAGGCGCCGGGTGAAGTCGAGCACCTGCCGGGCGTGTTGCTGCACCAGTTGGGCGTATTGTTGTTGACTGACGGTTGAGCTCATTCTACTTAAAAAGACCACACACCCTGCAAAATATTACAAGGTGTGCGGTTAAAAGAAGTTAATACGTAGCTTTCTCCTTAGCGTTTGCCAAGTTTCGTAAGGTCTATCTGTTTATAGCTGACGCGCTGGCGCCGCCAGGTATAGACGCAGTGCAGCTTGCCGTCCCTGCCCTGAATGATGGCGGGGTAGGAGTATTGGTCGATGGGCGAGTCCTCTAAGGTAAGAACGTGGCGCCACGACTGGCCGTCGTCGCTCAGGGCTATGGAGACAGGTGTTCGCACGCCTTTCTTGGTCAGGGGCAGCGTCTCGAAGTTGTTGTAGATGAGGGCGTGGCGACCGTCACGCAGCGTGACGGCATCGGTGCCGCTCTGGTTGTTCTCGACGGCAGAGAGCGTGACGGGCGTCCACGTGTCGCCGTTGTCGCTGCTGTAGCTGGTGGCTAAGCGGGCGTTGTGGGTTCGCATCAGCACTTGCAGCCGGCCATCCTTCAGTTTCAGGATACTGGGCTGTATGCAGTCGATGGGGTGCGGCTGGTTGTCATCGGTCTTAATAGCCTCCGTCGACTCTACGGGGATGTATTTCCACGACAAGTCCTTCACGGCTTTGCCCGTCTTCCACTGGCCGTCGCTCAGGTCGAGAATCTCCATGTGGAAGCGCCAGCCATTGCCCTCGGTAGAGGAACCGCAGAGCAGCCGGTCGTTGATGAGCTCTGGCTTGTTCTTGATGGGACCAAGGAAGGCACGGCCTTCTGCATCCTTTGGCAACGGTTCCTTATCGCTCCACGTGCGGCCGCCGTCCTTCGACTTACAGAGCCACCCCGTCCAGTCGCCTACCGTCGAGCCTATCTTGAAGAAGAGCCACAGTTCGCCATTGGGCATCTCGAAGAGCACGGGGTTCCAACAGGCCTTGCGCTTCAGTGTGGCGGGGACGCCGGTGAGGCGGGTGGTCTTGGTGTTGTAGTCGTAGGTGGCTTCGTCGGGGAGGCGGGACTTGACGGCCGAACCGTCAAGCACACTAAGGGCATAGGCCGAAGAACCGTCAAGCACACTAAGGCCATAGGTCGAAGAAGCGTCAAGCACACTGAGGCGGATGGGGCCGGCGGTGGCGGGGGTGGTGTCTTCAGTGAGACCCGAGAGGCCCATCATTGTGGCGCGCGGGTCGTTGAGGTCCAGCACACCGTCGGCAGCCAGGATGGGAGTGCTCCACTCGTTACTGCCTTTCTTCTTGATGTTGACATAGATGCAAACGTCCGGGTCGCGTTCATGGGTGCCGCCGAAATATGCGGTGACGAGGTCGCCCTTCTTGGTCTCAACGATGGTGGAAGCATGAGCTTCGGGGAAGAAGGTGTGGTCGTAGAGGAATTCATCCTTGACGATGGCCTTGTGGGTGGTGGGAATGTCGACGTGGAAGTCGTATTGTCCGGAGCCAATGGTCTTCACAGTGCCGTCGGGGAAGTGGACGTCGGCGGTGGTATTGCAAGGCACGAGGACATGCCAGTCAAGGTGTTGCAAGGTCTTCTTCCAGTTGCTCTCGATGGTGCCATAAGGGGTGTCGTAGCTGACATTAGCCCACTCGCAGTCTTCGATGTCGAAGGCTGGCTTTAGGACGAAGTGCTTGTAGGCCGACGGAAATTGCAACGCCACACTTTGACCATCGGTCAAAGAACCGTCGGGAACGGTGGCTTGTTGGATGCCGTCGGGAACGGTAGCTTGACGGATGCCGCCGAGGTATTGGTAGCACCAGGTCAGGAGGTCGCCCAGCAGCATGACGTGGTTGCCCGAGTTCATCTTAGGCGAGGCCTTGTCGCCGTTCCAGAGTTCCCAAATGGTGGTGGCTCCCTGTTCAGCCATGTAGCCCCACGAGGGGTAAGTCTTCTGGGTTGCCAACAGGTAGGCCACATCGGCAAAGCCGTTGTCGCTGAGTGTGCGCAGCAGCCATGAGATACCGATGACACCGCACGACACATGGCCCTTGTTCTTGACACAGATATTTTCCACGACTTGCTTCACTACATCCTCACGGCAGTCGTCGGGCACAATGCCGAAGGCCAGTGGCAGCAGGTTGGCCGTGGCCGTATTGTTGCCATAGTAGACGCTGTCGGGGTAGAGCACGTGGCCGGGACGTGGTGAGGTGCCGCGCTTGACGGTGAGGAAACGTTTGTTGAAGGCTTCCGTCATCTGTTCGCGCATGGGCTTCCATTGGTCGGGTTCACAGCCCCATTGCTCCAGCAGTTGCATGGTGTGGATGACATAAGCAGTCGACATCAGCGAGCCATCGGTAATGCGGTTGGGGTCTTGTGAGTGAATGAGTTCCAGCTTTTCGGGTGGCGGGCACCAGTCGCCATAGCGGTCTTTCTCGATGATGCCGTCCTTGCTGTATTCCGCAAGGAGGTGCTGCAGCCACTTCTTGATATAAGGATAGCTGTCGATGATGGGTTGGCGGTTGCCATACTGCCGATAGAGCATATCGCAGGTGAAGGGCAGGGCTGCTGGCCACGTCACGTTATCCGAGAAATAGTTCCAGAACGTGGGGGCTACGTCGGGGATGCAACCGTCAGAGCGCTGGGCCTCGCAGATGTCGCGCATCCACTTGGTGTAGAGCCGTTCGTTGTCGAAGAAGAACGACTCGCCCAGACTTCCTACCGTGCGGTCGCCAAGCCAAGGTTGGCGCTCGTCACGCTGCGGACAGTCCGTGGGCATACCTTTGTAGTTGTCGAGGATGCCCCGCCAAGCATTGTGCATCACCTTATTTAATATGGTGTCTGAGCACTCGAAACGTCCCGTAGTGGTCATCTCGTCGCTCACCTGCTGACCAACGAAGTCAACTTTGACGGCATTTTTCAGTCCAATGACCTCTACATACTTGAAACCGTGATAGACAAATGTCGGCAACCACCAGTGGTTTGTGCCTTCCTCGCCGTTGCAGACATAGATATCTGTCGACCGGGCATTGCGGAAGTTCTCGCGGTAGAGTGTGCCATCGGCATTCAACTTCTCAGCATAGACAAAGCGGATGGTGTCACCTTTCTGACCACGCACCTTGGCCTTGAGCCAGCCCGTCATATTCTGACCCATGTCGATGATGACGGAACCGTTGCCAGGGGTGACTGACAGAGGCTGAATCTCCTGCAATATCTTCATACCGGGTGTCATCTGTCCGCGAAGCACAGCCTGTGGAATGTCGGTACGCTCAGCCTTGAGCCACGAGGAATCGTCGAAGCCAACCTCGCTCCAACCCTTCATCTCCATGCGGGCGTCGTATTCCTCACCGTCGTACTCGTTGTTGGCGCGGATGGGACCGTTGGCTGTTACCTTCCATCCCTTGTCATCCGTTTGAAGGCGCTGCGTCGTACCGTCCTCGTACTCCACGATGACATTGATACGGCATTTGGGAAGTCCGAAGACGGGAATCTTGTACGGCTTATGCTGCTGCATGGGGAACAGACGACCATTGCCCAAAGCAATGCCAAGACAGAGGGTGGTTTGAGGCTTGAGAATGGGAGTAATGTCGTAGGTGTTGTAGTAGATGGTCTTACGATAATCAGAGGGAACGGGAGTGAGCACACGGTCGCCCTGCCGCTGACCATTGACATAGAACTCGTGCAGGCCGATACCAGCCACGTAGGCAGTGGCACGTTTCACCGTCTTGTCTTTCTTCAGTTCAAACTCCTTGCGCAGATAGCGGGCTGCCAGTCGGGTATGCATGCCGCGTTCCTCACCTGGCTGCAGGCTCTCCAGTCCAATCCAATAGCCACTCCACTTCGACTCGTTGAGCAGCCCGATGCTGAAGCGTCCGCCATCCGTCCATTCTGTTTCACCCTTGTTGGTGAAGACCTTCAGTTTCCAAGTGCAGAAAGTGCCACTCTTCAGTGGCGTACCTTGATAGCGAATCCATAGCTGTTCGTCCGATGTCACCTTGCCGGTGTTCCACGCCTCGCCGTTGTCGGTAGACACGATTATCTGATAAGCCGTTTGGTGCACATCCTGCTTGTCCGAACAAATCTGCCACGAGAAGCGCGGCTCACTGGTGTCAATGCCCAGTGGCTCCGTCAGGTTTTCTACACGCAGGTTTGTTATTTCAACCTTAGCGGATAAAGGTAAAAAGGTAAAAAGGTAAAAAAGTAAAATACCCATCCACCTACTTTGTCCCTGAATGATACTAAATATACGCATGTTCTGTCTCTTCTTTTACCTTTTGACTTTTTTACCTTTACTCATTAAGGTCACGTTCCTTGGCCTTGTAGCCGTCGGGCGACAGCTCCGTCTGCTCTTTCGTCAAATAGTTCTTGGTAGCGTCGATGGCGATGAGCACACCGTCCTCCACGCGAGCCGACTGCGGATGGTAGCGGAAGGTGAGCACCTTCGAGTCATATTCTCCCAGATATTTTAGCTTGCCCGTAGCCGCATCCATCCACCATACGTTCTTCTTCTCGCCACTGATTTTCGTCAGGTCCAGCTTCATCTGGTTGCCGTTGTAGTTATAAACCAACAGGTAGTCGTTGCCACGGGTGGCGATGAGGCGGTTGTATTGCTCGCCATTCTCCAGAATGATGCTTTGGTCAGGCATACGCTCAAAATAGGGGAACGAGAGAATGAGGCGCTTCAAGTACTGCATCTGCGAGAAGCCGGGGTCTTTCAGTCCCTGATACCACGTCTTCACGTCGCCGGCGTCCCCATAGCTCGTAGGATAGCCGGGCTTCAGCATCTGCATGATGGCATTGTGGCCGTAGGTATGTCCGCAACTGCCTGCAAACACGCTCCAGTAGGCATAGCGACGCACGTCGTAGTCCTGCCAGCGACCCTCGTTGGGGTCATGCAGTCCCATGGGGATGTCCTCATACGAGGGTTCTGCGTCGAGCACGGGCTTGATGGGATTGTATTTCCACGTCGAGTCGACGTACATCCAGTTATCCTCCTCCGTATTGTCGGGGATGGGGTAGTCCTTGTTGCCCATGCGCTGCCCGTACTTGCGGTGTCCGCTCTGGAAGGTATGGAAGTCGAGCCATTGTGCCTTCGACCACCACTTGGCCGACGTATAGCGGCCACGGGGGTGGTAGGTCATGAGGTGGTTCTTGTCTATCGACTTAATGGTCGTGGCCAGTGTCTCCCATACGTCGGCGTTGATGTCGCCTTGGATGTCGCCACCCATGAACCAGATGATGTTCTTCTTCGACTTATAGCGGTTGGCCAGGAATGTGCCGTACTTCTTCGCATCGTCAACGCTCAGTTTACCGTCCTTCACCAATCCGCCCCAGATGCACACCATGCCGATGTAGATGCCGTGCTGGGCAGCCATGTCGACGATGTAGTCCATGTGGTCCCAATAGGTGTAGGTGCCGGACATTCCTGACTTGCCGGATTTCGTGGAGAAGGCCTCCATATTCCAGCCGTCGACATTGCTCAGCTGTCCGTAGATGTTGTACGCCGGTACGCCGTCGATGGTCTGCACCTGCACCACGTTATAGCCCGCCTTGGCCACACTCTGCAGATACCACTCCGCTTCGGCGCGGTCGAGCCGTTCGGGCAGCAGCCATCCTGTCTCGCCCAGCCAGAAGAAAGGCTGTCCGTTTTCAAACTGCAGATAGCGCTGGTTATCCGACACCCGTAGCTTGCCATTGTCCCACGGCTTGTTGCCTGCCTGTGCCGACATGGTCAGCAGCGCAAGGCTTAGTATCATCACGATTTTCTTCATAGTCTTCTTATTGCAAAATATATTCATTGCCTGCCTTTGTCTGTATATAATAGGTGTTTGCCGTCTTGCCGCGTTTCAGTCCTTTACCCTTCAAAGGAGTGTTGCAACGTATCTGGCATGTGCCGCCGTTGCGGGAGTGGATGACAGCCTTTGTCAGCCGACCGCCCTTCCAGTCGATGTCAATCTCAAAACCGCCACGGGCCACGAGTCCCTTCACGCTGCCGTCTTTCCATGTGGAAGGCAGGGCGGGCAGCAGGTAGACAAAGCCGTCGTAACTCTGCATCAGCATCTCGGCGATGCCCGCCGTACACCCGAAGTTGCCGTCAATCTGGAACGGCGGGTGAGCATCGAACATATTGGGGTACGTACCACCCCGCTGCTTCACGGTGCCGAAGATAAGGAAAGTGTCAACCGTCAGTGTCAGCTGGTCCTTGATGAGTTTGTAGGCATGCTCGCCGTCCAGCAGTCGGGCCCATGAACAGACTTTCCAACCCATGCTCCAGCCTGTCGACACGTCGCCGCGTGCCTCCAGCGACTTGCGGGCTGCTTGCCACAGTTCCGGGGTGCGATAGGGAGAAATCTGGTTCGACGGGTAGAGACCGAACAAGTGAGAGAAGTGACGATGGTCGTCTTTCGGGTCGTCCAAGTCGTCGAGCCATTCCTGCAACTGTCCCCAGCGGCCTATCTGCATGGGCGGCAACTGTTTCAGTTGAGAATGGATAACAGGCAATAGGGCGTTTTCGTCGCCTAGTATCTTGGCAGCTGCCAGAACGTTCGTGTAGAGTTCGGCCACTATCTGGTTGTCCATCGTCACACCGGCGTCCAGCGGTGTGGGGCGTCCCTTGCCTCCATGCTCAGGCGACTCGCCCGGACAGACCACCAGCCAACCTTTTGTCGGGTGCTTCTGCAGCGTCTGTGTATAGAAGCGGGCAGCCTCCAGCATGATGGGGTAGTACTGACGAAGGAAAACTTCGTCACACGAGTAGAGGTAGTGTTCCCACAAGTGGCGGCACAGCCATGCCGAGCCCGTCGGCCACAGTCCTGTCTGGGCACGGTCTACAGGTCCCGTGATACGCCATTGGTCGGTGTTATGGTGTAGCACCCAGCCCTCGGCGCCGTACATGTCGCGGGCGGTCTCGCGGCCTGTCTCACTGATTTCGCGGATGAGTTTGAACAGCGGTTCGTTCATCTCCGTCAGGTTGGTCACCTCCGACGGCCAGTAGTTCATCTCTAAGTTGATGTTCGTCGTATACTTCGAGTCCCACGAGGGCAGCATCTTGTCGTTCCAGATGCCCTGCAGGTTGGCCGGGTTCATGTTGTCGGGCTGCGAACTGCTAATCAGCAGGTAGCGCCCGAACTGGAAGTAGGTGGCCACAAGGTAGTTGTCGTCGACTGAATCGCCGACCACGCTAAAGCGCTCAATGCGCTTGTTCATGGGTACTGTGGCGTATTGGTCTTCGCCAAGGTTCAGGCTGACGCGGTCGTAGTATTGATGATAGGTTTTCTCGTGCAGGGCCTTCAGGGCTTCGTAGCCCATCTGCATGGCACCGTGCAACCGCTCCTTTGACTGCTGGACCTCGTCGCCCGTGATGTCCTTGTAGTTCTTGACATTGGTGCCAATAGCCACGAAGACTACGGCTTCGTCGGCTCCTACCACACTGATGTTGCCGTTACTGCTACTCACCTTGCCACCTACGGTCTGTACTGCCAGGCGTCCCATGAAGCGCACCTTGCCCTTCAGTCCTTCGTGCTTGGCTGATACGCCATGCAAATATGTGGTGGCAAATGGTTCACTTCCCATTTTTGACTGTTCATTTCCTGTCAGCACGTTCTCGTGCGGCGATGTCATATTGACGGTAAAGGTGAGCTTGCCCTTCTCGCTGGCCGTTAGCCGGATGGCAATGACATGATGGCCACCCAGCGGGGCGATGGTCTCCCGCTCGTAGCGTACGCCGTCCACGCTGTAGCGCACCACGCTCTTGGCGTTGTCCAAGTCCAGCCATCGCTCGTAGCCCGTGTAGTCGGCATGTCCGGGCATGCTGATGTACAGGTCGCCGAACGGCTGATACGGCATACCCATGTTCTGCCCTACGGCATTGGGCATCACCTTGTCGTTGGCCAGCTGCTGCGCCTCCTTATACTTTCCTTCAAAGATAAGCCGACGTACTTCTGGCAGTGCCTTTTTGGCATTGGGGTTCACCACCTGGTTCGGCTGTCCGGCCCAGATGGTCTCCTCGTTCAGTTGGATGTGCTCTACGGCAGGCGTTCCAAACACCATGCCACCCATCACGCCGTTACCGATGGGTAGCGCCTGTGTCCACGTCTGCGCCGGGCGGTCATACCATAGCCGGTACTGTGCCCTTGCAGGCATGTGCAACAAGAGGCAAAGTACCATCGTCAAAGCTGTCAACATTAGTCTTCTCATCGTTCTTCGCTTTATTACATTATTATATAATAATAAGACTGACGATTCTGTTATTTGTCGTCAGTCTTAATGTGGAGTTTGCGCCTCGCAAACACGGTGCATGCGCCATGTAAGGGCTATTGGCGAAGGATTTTCCTGCTAACGGTGGTGCCGTCTTTCATGAGGGCCTGTACGATATAGATGCCACGGTCGAGGGCTGCCAGATTGCAGAACTGCGACAGTGCCGACCGGGCGGCCTGCTTGCCATCGGTGTCGTAGACCGTGATGGATGCTACGTCGCCGTAGATGATGATGCCGTTGGCCGTTGGCTGTATGTCGGCCTGCACCTCATGGATGGCTGTCGGGGTGCTCTCCTTGAAACCGGCAGCTACGAGATTCGTCATGTAGACATCATTAGTGCCAATGGAGTTGAGGCGTACCACGATGGGGCTCGTGGCCTGGGGAACTCCGTAGTGGGTGAAGTCGATGGCCATGCAGCGCTGGTCAAAGGTGAAGGTCTCACCGTCGTTCCAGTTGTTGTCGCCGGGATGTTTCCACTGCACCTTGATAGTCGATGACTTGCCGCCGCCATAGAGGAAGCTGCGTAGCATGCTCAGTGAGGGCAGTGTCAGCTCAATGTAGCCGTTAGACTTGGCTAGCATGTAGGCTCCTAATGTGCCACCGCCATACAATGCGCCAATCTTAGTGGGATAGTTGCCGTTCTTGCCGTAATAGTCGGGCAACAGTTTGTTGTTGGACGATGCACTGGTCAGATAGGTAGTCACGGCTGTAGGCAAGGCGGCATCTTGGAACAGATAGTCATCAATGAGCGGTTCCGTGATGTACTGCTTGCCGTTGATGGTTGTCACCTCGGCAGCGTCGAACAGCGTGCCGTCGTTGACTGGCAGTGTCTCCAGATTAAAGGCGGGACGCTCCCATTCGGCCTCGTAGGCTCCGTAGTCGGGAGCTGCACCGTGGTAGGGCAGGGTGATGGCGCGCCCGTAGTCTTCGAGCCATTCATCCGGCAACTTGTACGAATCCTGGAAAACGTCCGAACAGTAGAAGTCCTCGATGGGCATGCCCCGGTCGATAAGTGGATTGGGAATCATCTCCGTGAGCGTATCCGTCACTTCCTGCTTGTTCTCGTCGATTCGCTTCTCGGTCATCAGTTTCCAGTTTTCGTCATATTTCCAGCTCATCACCTCGCTGTTCTTCGGACGTGCGAAGTGGAGCGGTAACTCACCATTGGCTTGGCGGGGACTGAGGGCTGTTTCCAGCGTGACATCCTCGAACCAGGAACTGATGTCTTGCCAATCCTTGGCCGACAGACGTCTGTACTCCTTGCCAGTCTTGGGATTTGTTCCTTTGCCCATATTGTATTGTGGCGACAAATCCATCAAGTCCTGCCAGTTGGTATATTCCGAGTCGGGCCACATGTCGCCGAAGCGGTGGTTGGCCTCGCCGGGCAGGAAGCCCAGGCAGTTGCGCAGGTGGAACACGGTGCCGCCCAGCATGTCGACGTCGCAGTTGAAGCGGAAGTTGACCTGCTTGTTGGCGAATGCCGTACAGTTGATAATCCAGTTACCCTCGTTGTGGTTGTTCTGGTCAAAGCCGTGGTACAGGTTGTAGGCCGCCACGCAGTTGGTGAAGATATGGGCACCATAGCTGCCACCGCCTTGCTTATTGCCGCCCTGCTTGAAACCGTTGCCGTTGACACCTTCGCGGCCGTCCTCGAGATAACCGTTCCAAATGGCCCAGCAGTTGTCGATAAGACAGGGATAGGTGGCATAGTAGAGGTCCCATCCGTCGTCGCTGTTGCCCCAGCAGCGGTCGCCGTGCCACTCGTTGCCCGGGCCGGGGAATAGCTTGTTGGCGAAGCCGTCGGCATTTCCTCCGTGCGACTGCACGTCGTAGTTATAGTACGAGTCGCAGTTGATAATCTGGTTATAGCGGCCGAAGAGGTACTTGGGGTTACGGTTGTTGCCACCGTTGCCGTCCTTGTCGAAGCCGAGCTGCAGGCCCGTGTCGCCGTTACGGTAGAAGTTGCAGCGCTCAATGACACAATACGAGGCCTCCAGCTTCATACCGTTGTCGGCGGCATGGGTGAAGTCAATGTCGCGCCAGTACCAGTAGTCGGCGAAGGGGTTCATCAGCACACCACGGAACTGTCCGGCATAGTCGTCGCCCGTGTGGGGCTGGCTGCTGAAGTCGAGCACCGCCCGCCCGTTTTCACCAAACACGCAGATGCGATGATGGCGTGTGCCGCTACGTCTTACGTTGATGAGGTCGCTGACCTCGTAGGTGCCGGCTTCCACCCAAAGGGTGTCACCAGCAACGAGACTTTCGATGGCGGCCTTGATGTCCGTTCCGTTTGCTACGTGCAACTGGCGTGCTTGGAGGCTGCAAACGGAGAGAATGGAGGCTGCAAAGAGGATGAATGTAAGGTTGGTACGCATGGGGGTTACTGATAGAGCTTTTGTCCTATGGTGTTATAGCGCATACCGTCTTTCTCGATGACGAGACGACCGTGCTCAAAGAACTTAGTGGCCTTAGTAGCCATAGAAGCCTTATTCGTCTCTATGCCAGTGCTGATGATGGCTGCAGCGGCGGGGCCGAAACCTCCCATGCGATTGGCAGCACGGACGGTATAGCCCGGCGAAGAACCGTCAGTAGCGGAGGCACTGACCACACAATGACTCTCGGTGCCGTCGACAATGGCAACGAAATCGCCGTTGTTCTCAATGAGGAAGGCTTTGGCCTTCTCGTTAGTCGTCCACGACAGCGTGTTGCCTGTAATTTGACAAGATGTGATGACCACTTGGCGGCATTCCTCGTCAGGCTGCCAGTCGGGATAGACGTTGCGCAGCTGGAAGCGGGCTGTCTCGTCAGCCTTCAGAATGGTATCGTAGGTCTGGCTGTCGGTTGCGGTGAACGTCAGCACATTGCTGGCCGGGCTGACCACATTGCCCTGCTCGTCCATGGTGTTGTACTCATGGAAGTCAAAGGCACGACAGACGCTTTCACTGTCATCCTTGCTCTTGACACCCGTGGTCGTTACACGCTTCGAATAGTCGATGTCGCGTACAATCGCGTAGTTATCAGTAGCCTTTCCACTGGTCTGGTCGTTGCCAATACGCTTGGCTGCATCGGCTGATAGCGTGGTGTTCAGATAGGCTGCCTTAGGCCATGCACGCCAGCCACGTCCGAAGTCCCAAGTCTTCGACTTACAATCTACATAGCAATCCATGAAGATGTATCCATGACCGCCCTCGGCATCATAGTCCTGCTCAACGGTGTAGGGTGCGGCAATATGCGTGTCGCCCTTGTAGTCGCCCTGCGAAGGCTGGCGATTCACACAAAGCAGATTGCAACGGTTGAAGAATACATCGCCCCGTCCACAGATGAAGTCAACAGTACCCTGAAACTCGGAGTCCTCAAAATACAGTTGTCCATGGTCGGTATGCGAATAGTAGGTGTCCTGACGGGAGATGAGCCGCAGGTTCTTGCCGATGGTATGGTGGCCACGGTCATGCAGGGCTGCTGCCTGTCCGTCATTGCCGCCATAGCTGTAGTTGTTCTGGAAGGTGATGTCCTGCAAGTAGGTGCCATTGGCCCGAAGCATGATTGGTGCCGTGCGGCTGACGCTGGCCATAGTGGGTTTGATTTGGATACTGACGCCATCCGTACTCTGTCCGATAAGCGAGATGTTGTCGACCTTCAGCGTGTCGCGGCCATAGGCTGTGGCTCCCGATTCAGGGTTTTTATACTCGCCATAGTCATACGTACCGTTCTTCAGGAAGATGAAACGGCGCTTGGCACTCTGCGACTGGTTCACTTGCGTGATGGCATCACGCAATTCATCGATGGTGCTTACGACGATATAGTCGTTGACCAACAGGCTTTCCTCTGTGACATAGTTGGCTATGAGATTGGTGTTACCCTTGATGTTAAAGGTGTAGTTGGAGGCTGTTGACACTATCTTGCCTGTCTCTGTTGTCCAACCCGTAAAGAGATAGCCTTCAGAGGGCTGCTGGGTCAGCGTCACAGAAGTACCGCTTTGGAAACTGGTCTGCTGGGGATACACCTGTACCGTTCCGGCACCTTCAGGACTGACGCTGACCGTGAGTGTGTAGGTCAACTGCTGGCCTACGGTGCCGTAGAGCGTTCCTTCGAAGGTGAGCTCGCCCAAGGAGAGACCTTTGTCGGCAGCGATGTCGAAATTATAGATGTTCACGCTGAGACCGAATTGCTGCTCACTGGCAGCAGTTCCGCTGAGGTCGTAGCTGTATTCCGATACCGTACTGGCACCGGAGCCTGCGCCACGGTTGGGGTGTACGCCGGTTTCCAAGGTCGTCTTGGTATCGTCACAAAGCCATGCGGCATCGAAGTTACCCTTGTCGGTCTTCCAGCGAAAAGCCTTGAAACTGACCCTGGTGGGTGTAAAGGCAATGCCATCTTTCAGCTTGACGGTAAAGGTGACGTAATTGGCGTCGGTGGCTGCAGATGCCTTGGAAGACACTGGGAACATGGTCTGTGTGATGCCCTCTACATCAGATGTCTTGGACACAGGGGTTCCGATTCCGCTACCCTTGGTAATCTCAGTTTTTTCAATAAACTGGCTGGTAGATACCGGTGAATAGACGGAAGCTTCCGTTATGGTGCCACTGTTCAATGCCCAGCTGATAGATGCTGACTCATTGTTGGCGGTCTGTGCATTTGAAGCAATGATGGCCCATGAGGCCATCATTGCTGTGAAGAATACTCTTCGCATAGTAGTTAGTTAATTTGTAGTTATACGTTTATCTTTTTACAGCTTCTGTCCGATGGCATTGTAGCGTATGCCGTCCTTCACGATGACGAGGCGACCGTTCTCAATGAACTTGGCAGTCTTAACAGTTTTAACGTCCTTACTGGTATTGATGCCCGTCGTCGTGCCGGAGGCCGGACGCTCGTAGGGTCCGAGGTCGCGGGCCGAGCCCGTGACAGTACGAGCCAGGAAGGGGAAGTCCTGAACGAGCGTTGCCCATACTTGGTTGACGTTGTCAAGGTCGGCATTGCCGGCATCTATCATCTTGCTGTCGGCAACCAAACGGCCGAACTTACGGGGCAGACCGCCGTAGATGTCGCGGGGCTTCAGGGCATCTTCCTCGTCAAGCGACAGATAGTCGCTGATACTGACGTCCGTCACCAGATGGTTGCTCCAGCCGTTCTTCGACATGGGAGCGGCCAGGGCGTTGTAGTCGTCGTAGCCTACGTCAATTTCCTGCTTGCCTAAGCATACATTATTATAATACTTGGTATTGGCATCAGAGCCGCCGCCCTCGAACATATAGTCGTAGCTGTTGTTGAAGGCCAGACAGCCCACCAGCACGTGGCCGTCCTTATGGCTGTTGCAGTCGAAACCCTTCACACTGCTGCTCACGTTGTTGCCGAAGGCGATGCAGTTGAAGGCATAGTGGACACCCTTGGAGCTGCCGCCGGTACCGTTGCCGCCAAGCTTGATACCGTTGCCGTTGCCAGAGAACGACATCGACGAGTTCTTCTGGATGTACTGCTTCACCCAAAGGTGGTCCTCGGCCTTACCCGACTCCCACTGCCAGCATTCGGCCAGCACGACGTCGTAATCGGTCTCGAAAAGGTCCCAGCCGTCGTCGCTGTTGCGCCAGGCACGGCAACGGATGAAGCGGTTGCCCTTGCCATTGTGCATCTTGCAGGCAAAGCCGTCGGCATCGCTACCATAGTTGCTGTCGTAGTCGCAGTTGTGGTGTGAGTCGCAGTCGATGATGTCGTTATATGAACAGTGGGTGCCGTCGTTAGAGGACAAACCGGGGAAGTCGTCGCTGAACTTATGACCGAAGCCGAGCTGGATGCCCGAATCAAGGTTATAGGAGAACTCGCAACGCTCAATGCGGTTGTGCGAGCCTTCCAACTTGATGCCGTTGTCGGCAGCATGGGTGATGTGCAGACCGAAGAGCCACCAATAGTCGCCGGTCATCAGGATGCCGCGCTCACCGACACGCTCGTTGGTCAGACCGTTCACAAAGTCGAACACAGGCTTCTCGTCTTCGTAGGCACGGATGACGATAGGCTGGTTGGCCGTACCGCTGTTCTTGATGCGCACGGTGTACTTGCCGTCGCTCTGTACGCCCTGATAGTACGTGCCGCCACGGCAGATGATGTGGGTGCCGGGCTGGGCAGCATTGACAGCCTTCTGCAGGTCGGTGTACGGATTCTCGAACGAACCGTCGGGGACGTTGTTATTGCTGGGATTCGGTGCCATGTAAATCACTTTCACCGGATTCGGGAACGGCGTGGTAGGCACGGGGATGCCCTCGGTGATATACGTGGGGTCGTCTATCTCCGGTTCCTGCTGGGTGACGCTGTTGAGCGTGATAGTGACATCGTCCAGATAGATAGTGGCACTCAAACAGGTGAAACGAATCAGTACCTCGGTGTCTTCCTCCTCAGAGTTGCACTTGAACGAACTGGTGCCGTAGGGCGTGCTGGACGAAACGGTAGCTTCGCCAAGCTGGGTCCATGTCTGTCCGCCGTCGGTCGATTTCTCTACGCGCAGCTTCTTGCCGCTGCCCGATGCACGGTGAGAGAAAGACACCTTGCCGGGCTGGCACAACACGGGAGTGACGGCATAGCCATTGTTGTTCATGGTCAGACGCTTGCTACCATTGTCACTCTTGCTATAGACGCCCTTGATTTTCCAGTCACCGGAAGAGAGTGTCACGGTGGTCTCATTGGAGGGTGCCGATGTGGGCAGCCCCGTCTCGAAGTTCTCAGTGAACTTGTCATCTGCTGCCTGTACCATGAGGGCACTGAGCAGCAGCATAACGCTTGATATGAGTTTTTTCATTGTAGTTCTTATTTAATGGTTTGACCTTGTACGTTGTAGCGTATGCCGTCTTTCACGATGACCAGACGGCCGTTCTCCATAGCCTTATAGGTTTTGTTGGCCTTATAGGCTTTGTTGTCCTTGTAGGTTTCAATGCCTGTTGCCGTACCGGTGTCAGGAACACGGACGTACATATCGTAGACACGAGCACCGCCACTGGATGACGTATTGATTAATTCGATGGTGCGAATCTGCTTGGCCACCTCCTCGCTGATGCCGGCCTGGGCAATCATATTCCATTCAAGCAGCGTGGTCTTCTTCATCTTTTCCGTGGTGAACGAACCGGTGGTGCCATCGGCCAGCGTCCAGTTAATCTTATAGGTACGGTCGCCGGTAAAGTGCAGGTTAATCTTCAACTGTAGCACGCCATTGGCAAAGTGCCAGCGAATGCCGCCATTGTTCTTGCCGATGTCGAAGCCGCCCTGGGTGCAGCCGTTGGGTACGCTACCGTCGCTCTCGGTCTTTTCTGGACTGTAGCTCGTTGTGTTGCTGCTGCCGGGTATCTGCTCCAGAACGCCCTGCAAGTCTGTAGGCAGTGCATCCCAGGCATCCTGGAAGTGATACCAGTCGCCAGTGAGCACCTTGAACGGAGTGACCACGGTGATGATACCGGTCGTGCTGACGGGCTTCACGCCCTCGTCGGCATTGCCGGAAACGGTAATCTTGAAGGCGCAGCCCGCCTGCGGTGTGCCGCTGATGGTCAGCGTGTTGCCATTGACGCTGTAGGTCAGACCCTCTGCCAAATTCTCGACAGTGGCGGTAGTACCTGCCTCGTTCCACTCATAGACGATGTCCTCAATGGCCTTTCCCTCGACAACCTCCTGCAAGGAGTTGGCCGTGGTGCAGGTGAGCTCAATCTTCTCAGGTACAGTGAATTCGAAGGGCGTGCCGTCCAGTTCATAGGCTCCGAAGTCGGGAGCTTCGTCGTTGTAGGGGATATAGATGTCATCGACGGTGATGCGCTCCAGTCCGGCTGCGGCACACTCTTCCTCGGTCATCTTGCGCTCAGGCGTATAGCCGATGATAGGCGTACCCATGTCCTTGAAGATGCTGCCGGGTTTCAGTTTTGCAAAGTTGTTGTTAGGCAGTGAGCCGTCGGCCTCGCGGTCGGCCATGAAGTCGGCAACGCTCAGTGACAGGAACTCGCCGGAGTGGTCCTGGGTTTCCACAGGTGTGATGCCGCTTGCTTTATAACCTTCTTTGTAGGGGTCACAGCCGTCAATGGTAGTCCATGAGTTGAAATCTGTATCGGGCAGTATAGAACCCTCTTTGTCGGCAGACAAGAATTCATGGTTGCCTTGATGGATACCACTCTTCGTAAAGGTGGCACCCCATCCCACGCAGTTGCGGATGGTCATGCCGCCATACTTGAAGAGGGTGGGGAAACGGTAGTTGTACTCATTGCCCCAGGCTACACAGTTGAAGATGTACATGCCCTCGTAGGCATTGTTCTGGTCGAAGCCCTTGTGCAGATTCTCGAAGGCCACACAGTTGGTCACCACGTGGGCGCCTACCGACTGGTCGAAAGCTGCGCCGCCGGCAGAGCCGCCACCGCCCAGCTTGAAGCCGTTGCCGTTCTTGCCCTCCTTGCCGTCCTTGGTATAGCCGGCATGCCAGGCCCAGCTGTGGTCGATGACCACGGGGTGGTAGACCATGTAGAGGTCCCAGTTGTCGTCGCTGTTGGTCCAGGCGCGGCAGCCGTGGAACTCAGTGCCGGGGCCGGGGAACAGCTTGCAGGCGAAGCCGTCGGCGTCGGCGCCGTCATCGCTGCCGTTGTAGGTGCGGCTGTCGTAGTTCTCATACGAGTCGCAGTTGATGACCTTGTTGTAGCGGCAGTAGGTGTAGTCGGGGTTGAACTCAGGCTGTCCGCTGATGGGGAACGACTTGGTCTCCTCGATGCTGAAGTCCTTGAACATACCAATCTGCAAGCCCGTGTCGTTGTTCCAGCGGAACACGCAGCGCTCAATGATGTTATACGAGCCCTCGACCTTCATGCCGTTGTCCTCGGCATTTTGGAGCGTCAGGCCGTAGAATGTCCAGTAGTTGGCCAGGTGGTTCACATAGATGCAACGGCCCATCTTAAAGGCAGACTCCGTCGTGTGCTTCATGGCCGAGCCGTCGATGATGACCTTTCCTGCGGCCTCATCGGGGTAGGCGCGTAGCTCGCAGCGCAAGTCGGGGTTAGTGTTCAGTGCGGGAATCTTGATTCGCTCGCTGATGATGTACGTTCCCTCATGCACCAGAATGCGGTCGCCCGCCTTCACCAGTTCCATTGCCTTGTGGATGGTCAGCAGTGGAGCCTCCTCAGTACCTGGATTGTTGTCGTTACCGGTGGTTGCCACATGGATGTCGGCTGCTGTCACGGTTCCGAAACACAGGGCGGTCATACAGGCCGCAATGCCTCGCTTCATAGTCAATAGTTTGTTCATAAGTCAAAAATATTTTATTGTTTTACTTTCATTACTTTCACCGTACCGTCGCTCATCTGCTGGCGTACGATGTTGATGCCATGCTGCAAACCGCTCTGGCGCATGCCCGACAGGGAGTAGTAGTCGGCAGAATGGGCCGTCGTGAAGTCGAAGTGCTTGATGCCGGTCGACACGCCGCCGTTGGCATAGCCCGTCACGCCCTTGCCGACTTCCACCATGAGGTTGGCACCGGCACCTGTCTGTTCGTTGCCGACGACTGAGGGCACCAGGTCGACATCGAAGCCCTCGTAGCTGTAGTATTTGTCGGGGTTGAAGTATTCTGCACCGCCAACGTCCTGCTTCTTGTCGGCCAGTGCGCTGCCGCCCTGCTTGCTTCCTACCAGCTGGTAGTTGTAGTCAGGATAGCCGTGCTTGGCATCGGTGTAGTCTTTGTCGACGATGACGCCATTGGCAAACCAGCATTTCTCGGCATAGATGTTCGACAGGTAGCCGTAGCCGATGCTATAGTTGTTGTCTGTGTTGGTGTAGTAGCAGTTCACCACGTGCACCTTGCCGAAGCGGATGCGCGGGCAGCGTTCCATGCATCCCTCGTCCCACCAGCAGTTGGCGAACGTTGTGTTCAGATGTCCGATGCTCTCGGTAGCTTTGTCGCTGGAGCCCCATGTGTTGCAGTAGCGGTGGTCGTCGCTGCCGCCAGAGCCTCCGCCCAATGGCGGGATGCGGTAGATGAAGTGGCACCACGTCACGCACACATAGTCGGACTCGTGGTTGCAGTCGAAGCTGCTGTCCACGCCGTCGCCGATGGTGCAGTGGTCCACCCAGATGCGCTTGACCCCTTGGAACAGCAGGGCGTCGTCGCCGTCCACATCGTAGGCTCCGGCTCCCTGTATCGTCAGGTTGCGCAGAATGATGTTCTCTGAGTCGGCACCGCTGCCACTGGTGAACTTCATGATGCCGCTGTTCTTCTTCGTGCGGTCCTTGCTGTAGATGCGGCTGCCGGGCAGGCCGAGCACGGTCTTGTTCTTGACGTGCCACGTGTGCATCGACTTGAACTCTATCTCGCCCTTGACATAGATAATCAGGGGCACGTCACGCTCTTTGGTGACAGGGTCCTTGGTGGTCATGGCAGCCTCTAATTCGGCTTCGGTCGTCACTACGACTTCCTCACCGCCTTCGCCACCTGTTACCTCAAAGCCCGGCTGGGCGCCCCAGCCGAACGGGCGGTTCAGGTCGTATTCACTCAGCGGCGTTTGCGCTGCGCTGAATGAAGACAGATACATCATAAGTGATAAGGCTATCAGCAGTCTTGTTAGTTTCATCAGTTAATATTTTTGTATTTAATAATTCATTTTCACCGTTTTCGTTGTTCCGTCGCTCATCTGGTATCTTACCATGTTGAGGCCCTGCTGGGGCGTGGAGAACCGCATGCCGGCGGCATTGTAGTAGCTGGCGCTTACCACCTGGCGCTGGCTGTTTTCGGCAATGCCCTTGATGGCAGTAGTCTCTCTCTGGCTATTGTTGCCGCGAGTAGCCAACAGGTCGTAGTCGAGCGTGGCGCCGGCTCCCGTCTCTTCATCCTCGACAAACGCCTTGACGAGGGTCTTGTCGTAAGCCTTCACACCGACGGCGGAACCGTCGTCGTAGGGATTGTAGAAAGGCTGGCCGCCAACGCTGGCCTTCACGTCTTCGCCGCCCAGAACGTCGGTGATGACGAGGTTGAAGTCCTTATAGTTCTTTTCGGTGGCGTAGTTTTTCCATTCCAGCGTCTTCGAGCCGTCCTGTGTGTTCTTGGTGAAGTCGGCGTTATTGGGCAGGTTCAGGTCGATGGCCGTCATGTCACACTTCTCCTCGTAGATGTTGGCCAGGTAGCCCGGTCCCACCAGATAGTTGGCTCCCACGTTGGTATAGTCGCAGTTGACCACATGGATTTTTCCCTTGCGCACACGCGGTGTTCGCTCCATGCATCCCTCGTCGAACCAGCAGTAGGCAATGGTCGTATTCAGGTGGCCTATGTCCTCGGTGTTCTTGTCGCCGCTGCCGATGAGCAGCGGGAACCGGTGGTCGTCAGCACCGCCCTTGCCGTCGGGCCAAGGCGGTAGCAGGTAGCGGAAGCGGCACCAGGTGATGGTGATGTTGTCGGAACCCGTCTTGATGTCGAGGCATCCGTCCACGCCGTCGATGAAGTCGCAGTGGTCTACCCATACGTTCTTGCAGGTGACAAGCTGCATGTTGTCGGCGGAGGAGTTGTCGAAGGCTCCGGCGCATTCCATGGTGATGTTGCGGATGATGACGTTCTCGCACTCCTTGAAATAGAAGATGCCCGACTCATCCTGGACGGTGGTATGCACACGGTTGTAGAGGCGCGTGCCGGGCTTTCCGTAGAGCGTCAGGTTCTTGGCCTGTCCTATGAAGAATTTCTCGGGCACGTAGATGTCGGCGTCGAAATAGACGGTGCGGTCCTGAATCGTACCGTTAATCTTCTTGAAGGCATTCTTCATCTCTTCGTAGGTGGTGACGTGGTAGACGGTGTTGGTCTCGTCGCCCGTCGTGCCGTTGCCCAGTGCAGCCCATCCGATGGGCTGGTTGGCGTCGAAATCCGACAGTTGTGCCGATGCGGGTTGGTTAGCCAGCATACCCAATAGTATCGCCAAGGCGCTAAAATGTTTCATTCCTATACCTTTATTTATATATTTTGTTCGTTCTCGTCGTTCCGTCGCTCATCTGGAATTCCATGATGTTGACGCCCTTCTGCGGAGCAGTAAGCTGCGCACCGTTCAGGTTGTAGTAGCGGATGCCAACCACCTGAGCGTCGTCGGCAGCCTTGACCCCCTTGATGGCTGTTGGGGTGTATTCGCCGTAGTGTTCGTTGCCACGGGTGGCCAGCAAGTCTTCATCCAGCGTGGCACCGGCACCATTCTCAGGGTCTTTTAGTATAGAAGCCACCAAGCTCGCATCATATACCCTGCACTTGTAATTATTATCGTTATATGGATTGTAATAGTCTACAGTGCAACCTGCACCCTTTTCCTGCCGATTAGGCTCACCAATGCAGCCCGTAACCGTGAAGTTATAAACCTTCTTTTCCGTCAGATAATACTTCAGATGACTATCCGAAACCACGGTATTGGTAAAGTCGCCGTTCTCGATATACAAATCACAGCCATGTCCCACGCCAATACAATACTGGGCAGGGTCTTCTTCTGTACCATTCTCCCACAGGCAGTTGGCAATATGCACGCTGCCCCAGCGAATACGCGGGCAGCGTTGGCCACAGCCGTGATGCCACCAACAATTGGCAAATGTAGCGTTCAGCTTTCCTTCCTCATCGCGACTGTTACTACTGCCCCACATAGAAGAACAGCGGTGGTCGGCACTTTCTGAATTAGGCCAGGGAGCAATATAGTAGGCAAATTTGCACCACGAGATGGTGAGATTATCTGCATCGTCCTTTGCGTCCAGGTTGCCATCTACGCCATCTTGAATATCACAGTGGTCAACCCAGATATTCGTAGATGTCACAAACGACATGTTGTCAGCGGCACTGATGTCGTAAGCCCCTGCACCTAAAAGCGTCAGATTGCGGAAGATGCAGTTATTCCATTTCTGGCAGAAGAAGAAACCGGCATAGTCGGCATTGTCATTGTGGTATCGGTTGTATAAGGCAGAGCCCGGCAGACCGTAGATGGTGCAGTTCTTGACACCATCATAGCGAAGTTTCTCTTTGACTTCAAATTGTCCGCTGATGTAGATGGTCTTTGAAGCCTTGCCGCCCTTACATCCCTGCAGGGCTGAACGCAACTCGTCTTCGTTGGTCACAACGACGGGGTTCAGGTTGTTGCTGCCCGTACACTCTTTGCCTATTGACGCCCACCCCACGGGGGCATTCTCATCAAAAGGCGACAGCTGAGCATAGCACTCAGCTATGCCCAGCGTCACCATTACGCCAATTGCGGCTAATACCTTATTCATATATTGTCAATTGTCAGTTATCAATCGTCAATTATCTGACCATTGCCTTGACGGCACCACGGAAGCCGTTGTCGCCTTCCACCTTCAGAACCACCATGCCGTTGGCACCTTGCGGCAGACGGATGGCAGTGGTCTGGCCGTTGAACTGGTGCTGGCCGATGATGCGTCCTGCGGCATCGTAGAGGGCTGCGCGGTAAGCGCTGACGCCCGTCTGGCCGTTGACGGTGACGAAGAGCACGCCGCTCTGAGCCTGGAACAGGCGGACGCTGTTGCCCTCTGACTCTTGGCTCATCACACGGATGCCGTCAGTAATCTGGCCGTCGTACTCATAGGCGCCCAAGTCAGGAGCCTCGCCATCGTACTCGATGCCGTTGATGTCGATGCCGCGATAGTTCGTAGCGTCAATCTTCGTACCCTTGTCGATGAGCAACTGCTGAGCCGTTACGGTCGTGCCGTCGTACATCTTGTGCGTGGCATCGCCGTAGATGTGTGCAAAGGTCGTCTCGGGCAGGTTGCCGTCCTCGTCGCGCGGAGCCGTCAGCTCCTCGTCGTTGTCTACGTTGACGAAGAAGTCGGGATGAGCCTTCTGGAACTCGCTCGTGGTAATGGTCAGTCCGTCGAGCGTCTCGTCAACCTCGAAGCGACCGTACAGGCCATACTTGCCGTCCTCGCCAGCCTTGGACAGACCCGTTGACTTGTCGCGCTTGTTTGTGGCATCGTTGTCGTTGATGGCAATACAGTTGGTCAGGCGTACCTCATGGCCGCTGTAAATGTCCTCGTAGATGCGGTAAGAATAGGTCTTTTCGCTGATAGAAGCCAATGTCATACCCGTACAGTTGTTCAGGATGATGTCACCGGCATTGTGGTTCTGGTCGAAGCCCTTGGCCTTGTTGTGGATGGCGAGGCAGCGGTTCAGCACCACGTTCATGGCGCCCTGGTTGGAACCGCACTTGTATCCGTTACCGTTGCCGTCGGGAGCGACAGTCTCCAGGTCGAGGAATCCGTTCTTATAGGAGATGCAGTTCTCGATGACGATGGTCATGTTGTCGCCGAAGCCGCCCTCCTTCTTGTAGAATACGTCCCAGCCGTCGTCCGAGTTAGCCCATGCGCGGCAGCCGTAGAAGTAGTTGTTGTCGCCCACTGAGAGCTTAGGAGCAAAGCCGTCGGCATCGCCCTGTCCCTCGTCGCAGTTCAGGTAGGAATCACAGTTGATGACCTTGTTGTTGGCTGCGAGGTTCTTCATCTGCAGGCCGGTGTCGCCGTTCTTGTAGAAGTTGCACAGCTCAATGATGTTGTCGTGGCCGTCCTGTGTGCGGTTGATGATGTCGCTTGCGGAGCCGCCGGTCGGCTTGTTACGCTCGATGAGCAGGCCGTTATCCGAGGCGTTGGTGATGTCGATGTTCTTGAAGTGCCAGTAAGAGCTGGTCAGACGCACACCCTGATAGGGGTTGTTGCTATGGGCGTGGTAAGGCATGCCGGAGAAGTCGAGCACGGCCTGGCCGTCCTTGCCGAAGAGCTCGATGGGCTTGTCGGCCTCACCGTTGACATCATTGATGTTGATGCGCTTGTCGTAGACGTACGTACCGGCCTTCATCCAGATGCGGTCGCCGGGCTGTGCAATGTCAACGGCCTTCTGCAAGTCAAAGAAAGGACGCTCCTCAGAACCGTCGGCGATGGCGTCGTCACCGTCGGGCGAGCACCATATTTCGTCGCCTATGATGTTGTCGGGCGTTTCGGGAATGTCTTCCGTCACGAATTCCTTCTCCTCACCGTAGACCGTTCCCTTGCGGGTGATGGCGTAGGCACGGACGAAATAGGTCGTGGCCTCTTCCAGCGATACGCTGGTTGAGAACTTATACGACGGCTTCGACATGGCCTCGCGCGTACCATTATTATATGTAAGACCGGCTGTAGTGCCGTAGATGATACCCACCTCCTGCAGGTCCAGACCGCCGTCGTCGGTGACAATACCGCCCAAACGGTACTTCCTGCCGCTCTTGGTCACGTCGCTTGTAGCCACAACGGCGAGGGTAGCCTCTGCCGTCATGAACGACTGGACGTCGCCGTATGCGTAGCCGGCGTTCGACAGGGCGTAGGCGCGGTAGTACACTATCTGCTCAGCCTTCAGGCCGGTAATCAGCAGCGAGAACTCTTTCAGGTCCTTCACGTCCTCTACTTCCACGATGTTATCAGCCAAGGAGGGCTGGGCGTTCAGGCTCCAGATGATACCGGCCTCGGTGATTGCCTGGTCACCGCCGTCCACTATCTGTCCGCTCACCTCTGCCGAGTTCTTCGTAATGTTGCTTGCAGCGCCCGTAGCCACCGTGGCCGGGATGCCGAAAGCCTGTGCATAGACCGTCAGGTCGTCGATGTCGGCGTCACCGCCTGCGTCGTTGGCCAGCTTGATGCGGTTCACGTTGAGGCTGTTCACCTCCACGGTGCGCTCTTTGTCGCTGCTGGTAATGGTGGCTGCGGTCCAGGTGCCACCGCCGTCGGTCGACGTATAGGCTGTCACCTCTTTGCGCGTCTGAATCCATGTCACCTTCTTCACGCCGCTGTTCAGTATCGGGGTGATGACGTAGGAGCCGTTCTTCGGCATGCGCAGGTTGGCGGTAGAGCCGTTGGTATAGCTGCTATTGGTAGAGAGGCCGGCCTTCGTGTATATCCACGTGCCCTGTCCCGGCACGTAGTATTCGGCGTCCACTGCCGAAGAGTTGGCCGGATACTGTGTCTGGTCCTCGAAGTCCTGTACGAAGTAGCGGCCCTGCTTGTCGACGGTCTGTGCCGACTCGTTGACCAGCGTCTTGAACGACTTCACGTCGCCGTAGGCCTGCGTGTTGTTATACTTGGCGTAGGCGCGGTAGTAGATGGTGGCACCCTCGCGCAGGTCGCTCAGCTGCACCGTGAAGTTATCGGCTATGGCGATGGCAGCAGCCACGTTGTCGCTCAGCGTCGGCTCCTTGCTGAAGATGCTCCATACGATACCCACCTCGGTGATGGCCTCACCCTCGTTCTTGGTGATGGTGCCGCTCACCGAGGCACTGCTGGTAGTGACCTCGACAGCGTCGCCGGTGGTCAGTTCCACGGGCGTTGTATATACCTGTGCGTAGACGGCCACGTTGTCGATGTCGGCATCCTTCGAGGCGTCGTTGGCTATCTTGATGCGGTTCACGTCGGCATTGTCGACCTGGGCGGTCACCGTCTTGCCGGAGGTGGTGGTGGCCACTTCCGTCCACGTCTCGCCGCTGTCGGTCGAGGCGTACACCTTCACCGAGGCGCGTCCGATGTAGAACGTCACCTTGCTCACGCCGTTTGTCAGCACCGGCGTGATGACATACGAGCCGCTTTTGGGCATGCGGAGGTTCTTCGTCGAACCGTTCTCGTTGTAGCTCGCATTGGTCGACTGGAAGGCGTTGTAGTAAATCCACTCGCCCTGGTCTTCAACGTTGAAAACCTGCGCCTCGCCGTTCTTGGTTTCAGGATACTGCGTGGCGTCCTCAAAGTTCTGTAGGAAGTACAGACCGTCGCCACCGATAGCCCATGCCTGGGCCACCATTCCGCAGAGTGCCAGCAACAGCATGGACACTCTCCTGGTTAGGAAGTTTTTCTTCATGATAGTATTATTTTATTAGTAGTTTGTCGTAATTGTTGCTATATGTCCATAGTAAGACGCTGCAAATGTAAGCATTTCTTATTGACATTTGGCTGTGGTAAGTTGTTTTTTCGACGTAAACGTTTGCGCATTTGTAACAATTTTGTAATATCCTGCCGTGCTTTTTTGGGCAGATTATTTGGCTCTTTGCCGGAATTGTATTACCTTTGCGGCAGTTTATCAAGGGGTGCTCACGGTTGTGGGCTGAGATGATACCCTCCAAACCTGATGCGGACAATGCCGACGTAGGGATGATAGAGTACGCTGAAGAGCCCCTTATTTTCTTTTATTATAAATAAGGTATAAGCAATGAGAAAGATTTTCCTGTTCGCTGCACTGGCTTGTGCAGCAGGTGCGAAGGCACAGAACACGCAGGCCCTCTACGACTCAACCGAGGTGGAGCGGCTGCAAGAAGTGGTGGTCAAAGGCGTGCGCGCCCAGAAGAATGCGCCCTACGCCATCAGCAACATCAAGAAGAAGGAGCTGGGCGACTTCTCGAAGACGGGCCGCGAGCTGCCCTTCCTCTTCTCGCAGACGCCCGGCGTCATGGCATGGAGCGAGAACGGACTGGGCACGGGTACCACCTATATGCGCATCCGTGGTGCCGGCGACTCGCGCATCAATGTCACGCTCGACGGCGTGCCCCTCAACTCGCCGGAGGACCAGTGCGTCTTCTGGGCTAACATGAACTCGTACGGCTCGCTGCTCGGAAGCGTGCAGATACAGCGCGGCGTCGGCACGTCGACCAATGGCGACGGCGCCTTCGGCGGCACGGTGGCCCTCTCCTCGGCCACGCCTTTGCAAACACCCAGCCTGGAACTGAGCGGCTCCTACGGCTCCTACAACACGTTCAACTTCGGCGGCAACTTCTCGACGGGCCTGCTGTGGAAGCACTGGATACTGGACGGAGCCTACCACGAGACCCATACCGACGGTTTCATCCACGGCACCAGCGGCCGCTCCGGTTCCTATTACGGCGGCCTCAGTTGGGTGTCTGACGACATTGTCGTCAGATACAAGAACATCGGCAACTTCGAGCGCACCGGCCAGGCCTGGAACGGCGTCACGGCAGGCGACAACAACAACTCGCTCATGGACGGCATGTACCTCGGCGACACCGGCATCAAGACCTACAAGGACATGTACGATGCCGGACTGGGCAAGTTCAATTCGCTGTATGAGCGCTTCATCACCGACGAATACGGCTACATGACGCCCGGCGGCCCCTATCCCACGGAGCGCTATCGCATGGCCGACGGCTCCTTCTGGGACAAGACGACCGACAACTTCTGGCAGAACCACAACATCCTCTCCATGGCGTGGAACATCAACGACCGCTGGTCGACGTCGGCCTCGCTGCACTATACCTACGGCTACGGCTACTACGAGGAGTTCCGCTACAACAAGAAACTGGTGGATTACGGCCTGCAGAACATCACCTACACGGATGGCAGCGACGACGAGGTGACCGTCGGGCGCAGCGACTTCGTGCGCAAGAAGGGGCTGACGCAGCACACCTACGGCCTCGTGTGGAACGCAGAGTATAAGAGCGACCGCTGGAACATCGTCGGCGGACTGTCGCTGCAGAACTTCGACAGCAACCACTTCGGCTACCTCACCTACGCCGGCAATGACATGGTACGGCAGACTTATCTCCCCAACGGCGACCGCAGATACTATGACAGCGACGCCCACAAACTGGACGGCAACGTGTTCGTCAAGGCCGCCTATCACATCAACGACCAGTGGGACGTCTTTGCCGACATGCAGTACCGCCACGTAGGCTACAAGACCGACGGCTACAACGACAAATACTACGTCGACGACGACAATGTGCCGCACAAGCACATCCTCGACATCAACAAGAAGTACGACTTCTTCAACCCCAAGGCAGGCTTCTCGTGGCAGTCGAACGGCCATCGCGTCTACGGCTCCGTGGCCATGAGCCACCGCGAGCCGGAGCGTAACAACTTCACCGACAACGGCACCTATCCCGCCCCCAAGGCCGAGCAGCTGATGGACTACGAACTGGGCTATACCTTCAACAGCGACATCTTCCGCGCAGGCGCCAACCTGTACTATATGGACTACAAGGACCAGTTCGTGCAGACGGGAGCCCTGAGCGACATCGGCGAGAACCTGACCACCAACATCAAGAATTCCTACCGCATGGGTATTGAACTGCAGGCAGGCGTCGACGCTACGCCCTGGCTCTCCGTCGATGCCAATGCCGCTATCAGCAAGAACCATATCAAGAACTTCGACGAGGTGGTGGAGGACTGGCGCGACAAGTATGCCGGCGACGCCGATGCCAACGCCGACGCCATGGCCAAGTGGCACGTCGACGGCAACGGCGACCAGCTGCGTACCATCCACCACGGCAACTCCACGCTGGCCTTCTCGCCCTCGGTGCTGCTCAACGGCTTCGTCAACTTCCACTGGCGCGGCCTGCAGGCCGTCTGGCATACAGGCTTCGTGAGCCGTCAGTATCTGGACAACACGGAGTGTAAGGACCGCTCGCTGCCCGGCTATAGCGTGACGAACGTCAACCTGAGCTACAGCCTGAAGCCTAAGAAGGTGCTCAAGGAAGCCGTCATCGGACTGCACCTGAACAACCTGTTCAACAAGCGCTATGCTGCCAGCGGCTGGGTCTATTCGGCCCTTGACGAGAAGGACGGCTACACCCCCGACCACCGCTACTACCAAATCGGCTTCATACCCATGGCCGGATTCACCATGATGGGCAACCTGACGCTACGGTTCTAAGTAAAGATGGTATCACTGTTCACTCTTCCCTCTTCGTTTCTCGCTGCCCACTGGCTGGACATCGTGACGACAGTGTTGGGGCTGGCGTACATCATCCTGGAGTATAAGGCCAGCATCTGGATGTGGCTGGCCGGTTTCCTGATGCAGGCGCTGGGCATCGTGCTGTACTATGAGAAGGGGCTCTATGCCGACTGCGGCATGGAGTTCTACTATCTGGCCATGACCGTCTATGGCTGGTGGCGCTGGATTAAGCCAAAAGCTGACAGCCGGAAGCCAATGGCCATCCGCCACTTCCCCCGCCGCCTCGTCCTGCCGTGGCTGGCCCTGACGGTCAGCATCTGGGGCGTCATCTACTGGCTGCTGGTGACGTTCACCAACTCCACCGTTCCCGCCGCCGATGCCTTCACCACGGCGCTGAGCATCGTGGGCATCTGGGCCCTGGCGCACAAGTATCTGGAGCAGTGGTTCGTCTGGATAGCCGTCGATGTCGTCACCTGCGTGCTCTATTTTTACAAGGACATTCCCTTCAAGGCATCGCTCTACGCCCTCTACGTCGTCATAGCCGTGGCAGGCTTTTTCAAGTGGAGGCGCCTCATGCGCGCGTAGCCTTGCAGTAGGGAAAGCCCCGTTTTTGAGTGCCGTCAATGTCGGATAAATCCGGCATTGATGGCACTTCTTTTTGCGTTTCTCCGCTAAACCAACCGAATTTCTCCGCTAAACGATGTAATTTTCTCCGGTAAAAGTGCATCGTTTACCGGAGAAATGAAGTCGGTTTAGCGGAGAAACTGACTACGTTTAGCGGAGAAACACGAAACGGAGTGACATAAAGGCAGGAGGGAAAGCACGGAAAAGAAAAAAATAGTTGGCGGAAAAGTTGCAAGTGTGAAAGTTTATTCGTACATTTGCAAGCGGAAAAGTTGCCGACTAGTCGGCAGGATTGCTTAAAAGAGGAACTTATACACCAACCTAAAAATTGTTTTATATGATGAAAAAATTATTATTGTGTTTGTTCGCGCTTTCAACTATTTGTGTGTACGCTCAGGACACAGAAGGACAGAACAACAAGTGGTACGTCGGTATTGGCGGCGGCATGCACTACAACGACATGCACTTCACCAAGCTCGACAAGGACATCTTTGCCAACGACAACGGCGGCCTGTGGAGCGGCATGGTCTCTGTGTTTGTTGAGCGCAACTTCGGGCGCAACGGCAACTTCGGCCTGCGTCCCGAGGTGGCTTTCCTCACCCGTGGCGGAAAGATAGAGGGTATCTACGGCACGAACAAGGGTGACTACGAGAACTACTACCGCAACAACGGCATCGACGACATCAGCTACTGCCTCAAGGCACGCTATCTGGACATCCGCATACCGGTGTTCTACCAGTTCGGCAAGTATTCCAGCCGCCTGCGCCCCTACATCTATGTGGCACCGGTGCTGGGAATTCCCGTCGGCGGTAAAATCAGGGCTGAGGAAATGTACCAGTCGGGCGCCTACAGGGGTGAGGAAATCGACGTGAAGAAGTCGAACATCGCCACCACGTACTTCGCTGGAGCCATCGGTGCCGGACTGAAGTGGTTCCTCAACGTGGAGGGACGCCGCATCTACCTCGGACTCGATGCCAGCTACGAGCTGGGATTCACCGACACCTACGGCAAGAAGGAGCGCGACGGCGAGGCCATCGTGCAGCACGAAACCTTCTTCCGCACGTACGACATCCAGGGCAAGCGCAAGTTCCAGGGATTCGAGGTCAAGGCAACGCTGGGCATTCCCCTTGGCAAGCGCCACGTGGCCGCTGCCCCCGCACCGCAGCAGGTGGTGGAGACCGACTACCGCCCCATGCCCGTGACACAGGCCATTGCCGAGAAGCCGGCATCGAAGCCGCAGGAGAAGCCCTGCTACTCGCTGGATGAAATCAACGACATGCTGCACCGTGGCGAGAGCGTCTACGGAAAGGTGTTCTGCGCCATCGACGCCATCCAGTTCGACTTCGGAAAGAGCACCCTCACCAGCAGCTCGTACACCTACCTGAACCAGCTGGCCAAGCTGCTGAAGGAGACGAACATGCGCGTGGAGGTGAAGGGACACACCGACAACGTGGGCACCGAGGACTTCAACGTGAAGCTGTCGCGCGACCGCGCCGAGGAGGTGGTGAAGTACCTCACCCGTCAGGGCGTCAGCGAGTCTAACCTGTCGTACAGCTACTACGGCATGTCGCGCCCCCTGGCCAGCAACGACACCGAGGACGGACGCAAGATGAACCGCCGCGTGGAATTCGAGATTTTAAAATAAGCAAACTGAGTCATCAACTAAATATTTAGCAGCAAATGAAACTGAGAAAGATATACAGCCATCTGTGGATGGTGGCCATCATGGCAGTGGCAAGCCTGTTGACGACGGCTTGTGTCAAGGACGGCGAGAAGAGCATCGTGCTTGAAGGCGGCGAGACCGCCCAGATGATTGTCAGCAACTGGCGCGTGGAGCGCGTGGAGCTGTACAACGTCCCCAGCGAGACTTACCATTCCGACATGCCCGACGACGTACTGTGGGGCGGCGTGCTGACACTGGACGAGAACCACGTCGGCATCTTTGCGCCGCGCGCCGGACAGGAGGACAATGCACGCGAGTTTGAATGGGACATCGATGGCAACGAGCTGTCGATAGGCGGCACCGAATACGACATGATATCGCTCGGCCGCAGAATCATGGCGCTGGAGGTGCCCGTCGTCGTTGACGGCGTGGTGTTCACCAAGCGCTACGTGCTGCGCAATCTGGGACGCGGCAGCTACACGCCCGGTGGCGGCGGCAATGACGACCCCGGCATTGGCGACCCGGACGACGACGACCCCAACATCGACAACGACGCTACGCAGACCGTCAGCTCCGACGAGGGACGTACCTTCACGCGTAACGGCTATACCGTCATCGTGCCAAGGGGCGCCGTTCCTACGGGAACCAACGGACAGACCGGTAACGTGGCCTTCTCCATCCAGCAGATTGGCACCGACGAGCTGCCCGCAGGGCTGCCCTCGGGAACGACACTGCTGCCCCGTGGCGCCGTGAAGATTGAGCCCATGAACTTCGTCTTCAACTCGCCTATCACCATCAATATCCCGCTCGACGGCAACGACCCCGACGACGTCGCTGTTTACTGGTACAACCCGTCGACAGGACAGTGGGAGCTTGTGCCATTCTCCAGCATCAACGGCAACGGCACGGCATCCATCTCCGTCATCGAGCTGGGCTACTTCATCGTGGTGAAGAAGCCGACCGGAAACACTGCCTACAACTACGGAGGCGTACACATTGCCCGCCAGTACATAGAAAACGGATACTACTACTATCTGACACTGGTGCCCGTCAGCGGCAGCAACTCGTCGAAGAGCATTGCCTTCACCTCCAACGGACAGGACCTCTACATGGCCGGCGTGCCCATGGGAACCTATAGCGTGACGGTAACCCGCGAACAGCGCAGCGACCTCACATCGGCTGCGACCGCCACCCAGACGGCTGTCGTCGGCAACGTCGAAGTGAAGACACGCCTTGTCAAGGGCTCCGGAGGCTACTCCACCTATACGGGATGGACGGAAATCGTGCTCAGCAACCTCAACTGGACGGATTCGCGTAACCAGACTTGGGGCGAAGCCACGGTGACTTACGGAACGGGTAAGTTCCAGGCTACGCTGACATGGTACAATGCAAGTGGAAATACCGTCGACTACGACCTGCACCTCGAGAATTCCAATGGCGGCCATGTCTATTGGAGCAACATGACATGGGGTGCTTTCAAACTGGACCGCGACTGTATTGACCAGTTGGGTAACGTCGTGGAAAACATCTTTAGCGTCAGCGATGACTTCGCCCGAGGTACGTACCGCATCTATGTCCGCCATTTCGGTGGTGCTACGGGCATCCGCTACAACTGCCGTATCATTGTCAACGGCGTCGTGGTGAAGTCGGTTACCGACATCTGTAACAGCGGCGACCAGAACATCTACACGTTCACCGTTGAATAGTCAGCAGCGAATAAGCTCAATCAGTAGCGAATAAGCTCATAAAAAAATACGCTACGCATATCCTTCCGGAGTGCGTAGCGCATTTTTTTGAAGTGATTTCCCGCCTCTTGCCTTAGAGCTTCGTGATGATGCCGGTCTTGGTAGAGCGCAGGAACTCGATGATGTGGCGGATGAACGGACCGTCGGGCACCTGCTCCTCAATCTGGTTCACGGTGTCGAAGAGCGACGTATGACCGTGGAACACCAGGCGGTAGGCGTTGGCGATGTGCTTCAGCATCTTCTCGTCGACGCCGTGCAGACGGGCCACCTGCATATTGACGCCGCCGTATTCGCCGTGCTTGGTGCAGATAATGTAGGGCGGCACGTCCTTCGAGAATGTCGTTCCGGCCTGTATCATGGCGCCTTTGCCGACGCGCGTCTTGGCATTCTCGATGACCGAGCTGGAGAAGATGACGCCGTCCTCGATTTCGCAGTCGCCGGCAATCTTCGTGCCGTAGCCGAAGACGCAGCGGTCGCCCACCTTGGTGTCGTGCGAGATATGGGCGCCCTCCATCAGCACATTGTCGTTGCCGATGACGGTCTGGCAGCCCCGGTGTGTGGCGCGGTTGACGACGACGTTCTCGCGGAAGATGTTGTTGTCGCCGATGATGCACTCCGACTTCTCGCCCCGGAACTCAAAGTCCTGAGGCAAGGCGGCGATGACCGTGCCCTGATGCACCTTGTTGCCCGAGCCCATGCGCGTGCCGTTGCAGATGCTGACGAAGGGGAACAGGATGCAGTTGTCGCCGATGACCACGTCGTCCTCGATATAGACGAAGGGGAATATCTTACAGTTGTTGCCGATTTTCGCCTTGGGCGATATCTCAGCCTTTGGACTTATTTCGCTTGCCATAATTATCAATTATCAATTGTCAATTGTCAATTATTCATTATTTTCCGCCTCCGCCGAGGGCCGTATAGAGGCTGACCACGGCCTGCATCTTGTAGAAGTCGTCGGTCACCTTGTTAATCTGGGCCGAGAGCAGCTGCGTCTGTGCCGTCAGCACTTCGAGGTAGCTGCTGCCGCTCGACGTGTAGAGCTGGCGGGTGTCGTCCACGTTTTTCTGGAGCACCTGGATGCGCTGCGCCTCTATCTTGGCGTTGGCGTCGTAGCTGTTGTAGTTGACAAGGGCGTTGCTGACCTCGTTGCCTGCCGAGAGGATGGCGTTCTGCCACGTGTTGAAGGCCTGCTCGTACTGCAGCTTCGTCACCTTCAGGTTGGCAATCAGGGCGCCACGGGCAAAGATAGGCTGCGTCAGCGAGCCGAACAGCGTGGTGAGCCACTTGCCGGGATTGAAAGTTCCGTTGCTGTTGGTGAAGGCCGCTGAGGCGCCCACGGTGATGTTGGGGTAGAACTGTGAGCGGGCGGTCTGCACGTCGTGGAAGCAGGCGGCCAGCGACATCTCGGCGTTATGCACGTCGGGACGGTTCTTCAGCAGCGCCACGCCGACGCCCGTCGAGAACTCTGCAGGCAGCGACTGCTGGGCCAGCGTGGAGCGGGGAATCTGCTGCCCCTGCTGTCCGATGAGCAGTGACAGGGCGTTCTCCGTGGCACGTATCTGGCGGCGCATGTCGTTAGCCTGCGTCTGTGTGGACAGATAGGCGGCTTCGGCACTCTGCACGCTGGTGGAGCGCATGCGGCCCAAGTTATACTGTAGCTGCATGATGTCCCACGTCTCCTTGGCCATCTGCGACATCTCGGTGACGATGCGCAGCTGTTCGTCGAGCATCAGCAGCGTGTAGTAGGCGTTGGCGATACCGCTGACGACCTGTGCGCGGACGGCCATCTGGTAGTCCTTCATGCCGAGCAGCTTCATCTGTGTGCTGCGCTTCTGCGACAGGATGTTGCCGAAGAGGTCCAGCGTCCACGACGCACTGACGGGGATGGAGTAGCTCTTCGTGGTCACCGACGGGTCGGTATACAGCGTGGCGATGGTACCCATCGGCGTGGTGCCGCCAAGGGAGACGGCGGGCAGGAAGGCCAGCTTGGCAGCCTTCAGCATGGTTCCGTACATCTGAACGGTCAGCGCGGCGTTCTGCAGGTTGGCGTTCTTCTGAAGTCCCTGCTCGATAAGCGCCTGCAGCTGCGGGTCGGTGAAGACTTCGCGCCACGGCAGGTTGCCGAACGATGCCGTGTCCTGCACGGCCAGCGTGTCGCGGTCGGACAGAACGTCGCGGATAAGTCCCGTGGTCTCCACGTTGTCAGGCCGCTCGTACTTATTATATACGCCGCAGCTGCTGACAAGCAGCGTCACGGCAGCAAAAATCATAATCTTCTTCATAAGCAAATCATTTCTACTTACTCCTTTACTCCTCAACTCCTTACTTCTCTAATTCATAGTCTACCGGTCGGTGGGCATACTGTGCTATCTCCGAAGCCACGGAATCGTTCTCCTCTTCGTCCTCGAACTTCATCGGGCGGAACTTCTCCTGCAGGCTCTGGAAGATGACAAACAGGCCGGGTACGACGAGCACCTGCAGCAGCGTGCCGACAAGCATACCACCCACGGCGGCGGCACCCAAGGTCTGGTTACCGTTCTTGCCGACGCCCGATGCGAACATCATAGGCAGCAGACCGATGACCATGGCGAACGACGTCATGAGGATAGGACGCAGACGGGCGGCAGCACCCAGGATGGCCGACCACGAGATGGCCATACCCGTCTCGCGGCGCTCCAGGGCGAACTGCACAATCAGGATGGCGTTCTTGGCCAGCAGACCAATCAGCATGATGAGCGAAATCTGCATGTAGATGTCGTTCGAGTGGCCGAACAGCATGGTGAACAGGAAGCAGCCTGCCAGTCCGAACGGTACGGAGAGCACCACGGCCAGGGGCAGGATGTACGACTCGTACTGTGCCGACAGGATGAGGTAGATGAACAGGAAGCACAGCACGAAGATGATAGCCGTGGAGTTGGTGGACTTAGCCTCCTCACGCGTCAGACCTGTATAGTCGTACGAGTAGCCTGTGGGCAGCACGTCGGCAGCCACCTCCTGTACGGCCTGGATGGCCTCACCCGTCGAGTATCCGTCGGCCACCGTGGCCGTTACGTTGATGGAGGTGAACAGGTTGAAGCGGTTGATGTTGGACGGACCGTAGACGCGCTTCAGGTTGCAGAACTCCTTGACGGGCGACATGCCGGCTCCCGTGCGTACATATATATTATTAAGCGACTCCTCGGTCATGCGCGTCTCGGGCGAGCCCTGCACCATGACACGGTAGAGCTTACCGTAGGCGTTGAAGTTAGAGGCATACAGACCGCCGTAGTATCCCTGCAGCGTGGTCAGCACGACGCGCGGCGAGATGCCGGCCTGCTTACACTTGGCCACGTCGACCGAAATCATGTACTGCGGATAGTTCGGGTTGTACGACGTCTGGGCGGTCTGGATTTCCGGCCGCTTGTTGAGCTCGGCCAGATAGTCCTTCACGATGTTGAAGAACTTGCTCAGGTCGCCACCCGTGCGGTCCTGCATGACCAGCGACACACCTGAGTTGGCCGAGAAACCGGGAATCATAGGCGGTGCAAAGGCCAGAATCTGGGCGTCCTTGATGTGGGCCGTCTTCAGATATATCTGGGCCAGCACACCCGTCGACTCGTACGGATTGAGGAAGAAACGGTAGATACCGTCGCCCTGCCACAGTCCGCTGAGCTTCCACCAGAATCCCTTCTGGCGCTCCGAGAACGGCTTCAGCTTGATGATGAACGTGGCCTGGTCGCTGCCGGCACCGGCAATGAAGTTGTAACCCTGTATCTGCTCACGGCTCTGGATGGCGGGGTCGGCACCCAGGATGGAGTCTACCTGGTTGATAATCTGGCGCGTGCGGGCCACCGACGTTGCCGGCGGCATGGAGACGGTACAGAATACCGTGCCCGTATCCTCGTCAGGCACCAGACCGGTCTTAGTGAACGACATGCTAAGCACCATGACGACAAGGCCCAGAACGACCGAGCCTAAGATGATGACGGGCTTGCGCACCAGTTTCTCGACGCTGTTCTTGTATTTCTCCGTCACCTTGCCGAAGGCCACGTTGAACGAGGCGTGGAAGCGGTCGACGACTGACATCTTACGCTCATGGCCCTCCTTGTCGTGCGGCTTCAGGAAGATGGCGCACAGGGCAGGCGACAGCGTCAGGGCGTTCAGTGCCGAGATGAAGATGGAAACGGCCATCGTCACACCGAACTCACGGTAGAACGTACCGCTGGTGCCACCGATGAACGACACGGGGATGAACACCGAGGCCATCACTAAGGTGATGGAGATGATGGCGCCCGAAATCTCGTTCATGGCGTCGATAGAGGCCGTCAGCGCCGACTTGTAGCCCTGGTCGAGCTTGGCATGGACGGCCTCGACCACCACGATGGCGTCGTCGACCACGATGGCGATGGCCAGCAGCAGGGCCGACAGCGTCAGCAGGTTGATGGAGAAGCCGAACACGTTGAGGAAGAAGAACGTACCAATGAGCGACACCGGCACGGCAATGAGCGGGATGAGCGTGGAGCGCCAGTCCTGCAGGAAGACGTAGATGACGATGAACACCAGGATGAGGGTGAACACCAAGGTAAAGACCACCTCCTCAATGGACGCATAGAGGAACTCCGTCACGTCGTAGTTAATCTTATAGAACATGCCCGGGGGCATCAGCTTCTGCTGCTCCTCCAGTTCCTTCTTCACGTTCTTGGCAATCTCGTTGGCGTTGGAGCCGGCAATCTGCTGCACCATACCCATCACCGACGGGATGTTGTTGTTCTTCATCGACACCGAGTACTGCAGGCCGCCCAGCTCTATCTTGGCCACGTCCTTCAGCTTCAGCGTCTGGCCGTTGGCGTCGCTGGAGATGATGATGTCGCCAAACTCCTCAGGCGTCTTCAGACGGCCCGTGTAGCGCATGGCATACTCGTAGGCCACGTCCGACTGCTCGCCGAAGGTACCGGGGGCAGCCTCGATGTTCTGTTCGGCCAGCACGCCGCTGATGTCCGACGGCATCAGGTTGTACTGCTTCATCACGTCGGGCTTCAGCCAGATACGCATCGAATAGGTCTTCACACCGGGTGATTGCACGTCGCCCACACCCTGAATACGCTTGATGGCCGGTACGATGTTGATGTTGTTGTAGTTGGTCAGGAACTCGTCGTCGTAGCGACCGTCGGAGGTCAGCGTGAACATAAGCACCTGCGACGTCTGACGCTTCATCACCGTCACACCAATCTGAGTCACCTCGGCAGGCAGCAGGGCCTGGGCCTGTGACACACGGTTCTGCACGTTGACGGCACACATGTCGGGGTTCATGCCCTGGCGGAACAGGATGGACAGCTGGGCCGAGCCCGACGAGGCCGTAGAGGAAATATAGTCCATGCCCTCCACACCGTTGATGCTCTCTTCGAGCGGCACGATGACGGAGTTCTTCACCGTCTCGGCGTCGGCACCAGGGTAGCTGGTCCATACCACGACGGTAGGGGGTGCAATATCGGGGTACTGCTCAATAGGCAGCGATACCAGTCCGATGAAGCCCAGGATGACGATGAGGATGGAAATCACCGTCGACAGCACCGGGCGCTTGATAAAGGTTGTAAAAGTCATAATTATCAATTATCAATTATCAATTGTCAATTGTCAATTATTTCTTCATCGAAGAAACGATGTCGCCGGCCGTCATGGCCTTGGCCTGCTCGTCAATCTTCTGCTGGTAGCGCTCCGGCGTGATGGGCACTATCTCCATGCCGTCGCTCAGCTTGGTGATACCGTTGGTGACATACTTGTCGCCGGCCTTCAGACCGTCGGTCACAATGTAGTTGTTGCCGTCGTTCTGCGGGTCGACCTTGATTTCGGTGTACTTCACCTTGTTATCCTTGCCAACGGTATAGACGAACTTCTTGTTCTGCACCTCCGAGACGCAGGCCTGCGGAATGATGATGGCCGCTGCGGCCTGGCGAGGAATAATGATGGTGCCGGAACCGCCGCTCTTCAGCAACTTCTCCGGATTGGGGAATTGGGCGATGAGCTGTACGGTACCCGTGGCGGCGTCGATGACACCGCTCATCTTCGTCACCTTGCCTTCATGGCCGTAGATGCTGCCGTCGGCCAGCTGCAGCTTCACGGCAGGCAGGCTGCCGATGCCGCTGCCCGACTGCTGCATCTGCATGGCGGCTTTCTCCGTCACCGAGAAGTAGACCTCCATCGACGAGATGTTCGACACGTTGGTCAGCACATTGGAGCCGCTGACCAGCGCACCTTTCTTGAAAGGTATCGTGCCCACCACACCGGCGGCGGGGCTCTTGACGTAGCAATAGCTCAGCGCCTCCTTGGCAGAGGCCAGCCCGGCCTGCGCCTGAGCCAGCTGGGCCTTGGCGCTCTCCATCGTGTTCTCTGAAGTCTGCAGCTCGTAGTCGCCCACCACTTTGTTCTCGTGCAGCTTCTTCGTGTTGTCATAGGTCAGCTGGGCCGTATTCACCTGCTGCTGAGCCGTGTTCACGGCAGCCTGCGCCTGGCGCACGGCGGCCTGCGCCGTCTCGTTGTCAATGACGAACATCAGCTGGCCGGCACCTACCGCCTGACCTTCCTTGACCAGTATCTGCGTCAGGAAACCCTGCGCCTTCGGCCTGATTTCTACATCCTGAACACCCTTGATGGTGGCAGGGTAAGTGGTCTGCATGTCGGCTGTCGACGTACCGGCCGCCACCACGGGGTACTCATTGTCGCCAAACGAGGGGCGACCACCGCCGCCACCGCAAGAAACAAGCGTTGCAGCAATGGCTGCAAGCATCATTAATCTTTTCATTTTCATACTCATATTTACTATTATGTTTAATGTCTTGACGCGAAAACCCGCTTTCTCTCATTTGGTTTTCGGCTTGCAAAGTTACGAAAATATCCTTATATTTAAATATAAGCCTCCCCATATTTAACAAAGTTTATTCAATAGCGTGCCAATTGGTGTCATTGGTGCCCGAAAAACTGCATTTCCTGCACTTGATACAGACAGTCAGGAGATTAGGTAGATTTTCCTGCACCGGAACCTGCACCGGAGTTGTTCGGCACGCCTGCTCTTGTGTTTTAGCAAACCGCCACTTTGCAGCCTCCAAACCGCCACTTTGCAGCCTCCAAACCGCCACTTTGAAGCCTCCAAACGGCATACTTACGCCTGCTAAATGCCATACTTACGACCGCTAAATGCCATACTTACGACTGCCTTTTTCAAGTTGTGAACAGCAGTGCAGGTTTTGGTGCGGGTTTCGGTGCAGGAAAATCTACCTAATCTCCTGACTGTCAGTATCAGGTGCAGGAAATGCAGGCAGTAACTTGGAAGTAACTTGTTGCGAGAATTTAAACTTTCCTTGTTTTTCCTTGGCTGGTTCAAAAAAAGTCCGTAACTTTGCAAACGAATATTGTTTTGTTAAAGCATATGGACATATTAGAGCGTATGCCGTGGATGGCCCAGAATGCTGTGTTCAAGCGGCTCTCTGAGATTGCCGAGGTAGCCTCGCTAAACAAGGACGAACGCAGGAAGTACGACGAGAGCCTCCGTGCTTACCGTGACACAATAGCTGTTATGAACGGGCAATTCCAGCAGGGCGAGCAGAAAGGTCGTGTAGAAGGTCGTGCAGAAGGTCGTGCAGAAGGTAATATTGAAGGCCGGACGGAAGAAAGATTTGACATAGCCCGTAAGATGAAGCAGAAAGGGATGGCCGCTGAGGTGATAGCAGACATAACGAGTCTCACCGCAAAGGAGATAGAAGAACTTTGAAGGGCTTGGGTAAGAAAAAGCATAAATACATTTAATTAACTAATAAAAAATCATTATGAGAAAACTTTACTTATTAAAAACAATGCTCCTGCTATGCGCAATCATAGTGGGAAGCGGCTCGATGTGGGCAGAAACTAAGACATCGTGGGTGAAGACTGCCCCCGCAGACCTTGTAACGGGCGACGTAGTAGCTATCGTTGACCAAACCAGTGTTACGGCGATGTCAAACGACAACGGGACTTCTTCCGCTCCTGCCGCAACGTCTGTAACGCTGAACGCAGACAAGTCGGAAATAACAAGTACGGTGGCCGAGACTTTGGAATGGGTCGTGACCGTTACAACCGAAGACAACGTTCGTTCTTATCAGTTTGGCGTTGGTGAAAACTACCTTTACACGACTACTAGTAACAATGGCCTTCGTGTAGGTCCTACTACGACAAACAGTCACAATGTATGTGGTATATACAATAATAATGGTACGGATTTTGTTACAATTTATGATGGCTCTAAAACCCGTTATGTTGGCGTATATAATTCACAAGACTGGCGAAGTTATACCTCAATAAACACAAACATCGAGAAATGTGTCACCGCTTTCTATAAAAAAGTGACCGTTGACAATGGCAAGACAGACATTGCTACTATTGGCACGGACTTGACCCCAACTGAGGTGAATGTTGAAGATGAAGGAACATTCGCTGTAGGCATGACTTTTGCATCACAGGATGCCACCGACTATGAAGTGACATGGACTTCCAGCGACACTGAGGTTCTTGACGTGGACAATTCTGGTTACTATCAGGCTTATGCTGCTGGCTCTGTAATAGTTACCGTCAAGGTTGAACCTGTTGATGACGATACATATAATGCAGTAAGTCGCCAGTTTACCGTCACTGTCACTGACCCCAATGCTCCTGGTACGCTGAATAATCCTTATACTGTAGCTCAGGCTATCGCAGCAACACCGACAAGCGGCACATTGGAAAATGTCTATATCAAGGGTGTTGTTTCGTCATTCTATAACACTAATATCATGGGGGATGGCACGAACTATCGCTACTATATTTCTGATAAAGACGGAGAAGACGAACTTCTTGTCTTCAGAGGAAAAGGAAAGGACAATGTGGCATTTTCCGATGTTGATGACCTCCAGATTGATGACGAGATTGTGATATATGGTGGCTTGAAAATTTACAGTAATGCCCCAGAAGTCGTCGACAGCTATATTATTACCTTGAGTCGTGTTGAAAAGGCTGATGCCGAGTTCTCGTTTGGCGAGACTACGGCGTTCTCTGTTGATAAGTTCCTTGAGTTTGAGGCTCCTACACTGACTTATGCTGAAGGCTTTGATGGCTCTGTCGTCTATAAGAGTTCTGACGTTGATGTTGCTGAGGTCGACATGGAAACAGGTGCTATCACTGTGAAGGCTAAGGGTGAAACTACTATCAGCGCAAGCTCTCTTTCCACGGATAACTTCAAGGCTGGTTATGCATCGTACACCCTGACCGTTACTGCCAATGCTGATGTTAACCCCGTCGGACCTTCAGCAACGGGTGGCAAGTTTGTGAAGGTGACTAAGACAGAGGATATTACTGATAACGATGATTCTTATCTGATTGTTTACGAGGAGGAAGGTGTCGCTTTTGATGGTAGTTTATCAACACTTGATGCGGGAAATAACGTCATTTCGGTAACTCTTGACAAAGAAAAAAACGAAATTGCGGCTACAAATGAACTCTTGAATTCCACGTTTGCTATCAATGTAACATCAGGAACGGTGAAAAGTGCTTCTGGCTACTATATTGGTGTTAGTACTTATAGCAATGGGCTGAGACAGACCAACAGCGAAGAAAGTCCTTATACAAATGATATTTCTATTGATGAAAGTGGAAATTTGTTGATATCAAATACCATAGAAGATAAGGGTACAATGACGCTATACTTTAATCCGAATAGCGGAGATAATAATTATCGTTTCCGTTTCTATAAGGGAGAAAGTAGTACGGCTAAGCCCGTTCAGCTTTATAAGTATGTTCCAGGCGAGACTCCACTCTTCTTCGACGTAGAGGTTGGTGAGGCAGGTTACAAGACGCTTGTTAGCACGGTAGGCTTTACCGCTCCTGAGAATGCTGCTGCCTATATCGTAACAGCTCAGACGAGTGATGAGATTACGTTGACGAAGGTTGCGCAGGTTCCTGCTGGTGAGCCAGTCATTCTGAAGGGCGAGGGAACTGTTTCTTTGGTCATAGATGAATATTCTGACGGTGTCAAAGAAGAATTTGAGGCTGCTAACCTGTTGAAGATTAGCGACGAGAACACCAAGAGCGGTGTGTATGTGCTGTACAATGGTGACGAGGGCGTAGGCTTCTACGAGTGGACTGGTGGCTCCTTAGGTGCTGGCCGCGTCTATCTGCCCGCCGCTAACGGTGCCCGCAAGTTCCTGGCCTTCAACTTTGGTGGCGAGACTACGGGTATCAAGGATGTGAATCGTGAGGCAGCAGCCAACGGCAATTACTATAACCTCAACGGTCAGCGTGTTGCTCAGCCCGCCAAGGGCCTCTATATCGTCAATGGCAAGAAATACATTGTTAAATAAATAAAGCAACTAACGATTATGAAGAAGATATATATTACGCCCGCTACGCAGGCTATTCTTATGGATGCCGTCCTGCTGCAAGCTGCATCGACCGAAACAGTTGGTGTAAAGGAAGGAAAGGCTACTGACCCTAATAAGCTGCTTGGCCGTCGTGGCTACTACGACCCGGAGCTTGACGAGGAACTTGAAGAAGAGGAAGAGTTCTAAGTAAGCAGTAAAAACCAAATACGCTGAACAAGGGGACGTACAGGAGTGTGAAGCCTGTGCGTCCCCTTCTAGTTTGCTCATACTAACAGTATTATAAACTGTCGCTATTTAGAAGAAACTCGTAGATATTCATTTTTCGTTTGCAAACGATACAACAGTCTGATGACAGAAACAAGAATTCTATTTACTTTTTTTGCGTAAATACGCATTTTTCGCTAACAGGAAGGGGAAATTGGATTTCAATTTGCCCTTTTTAGCCCTTTTCATTTTGCGCCGTTTTCAAAATATCTTCCTTAAATATTTGGAAAGTTCAAATAATGTTTTTATCTTTGCAGCAAACTCGATAAATAGCTATGGTAGTATCTATAGAACGTAAAACAGCAGAAGATTATCTGCAATTGCTTTATGCACTTAGCAGAGAAGCACGCCTGTATGTGGTTTCCAAACTGGCCGACTCTTTGCTACAGGAGGAATCTGGTGATGTATTAAAGTGCAGGAAAGCCAGAGTGGTGCGACGTCCGTCTACTATGTCTGATGTGGAACTTGAAAAGCGTTTCTCAGGCATGGTGTCGCCAGATTATCCAGAAACAGAACCTACTTGGGCTGAGGTGATTAGCTCGAATAGTGGGAAAACGATTAAACCAATAGAGAAATGGCTGTAAACAGGGTTGCCCAAAGGGAAATAATAGAAGTGCCTTACCAATTACCCGATGGCGAGATAAAACCGCACATGGCTTTGGTGTTGTCTACAGAAAAGTTGCAAGATGCGGAAGATGGTATGTTTTATGCGGTTTTGATTTCATCGAAAAACCTGAATCCGGAGTTCACGATGCAAATCAAAAATGAATGGCTAAGTAAGCCGCTTTCAAAGAAATCCTATTTTGTTACCCACATAGTTTCATATTATCGAACCGACGAAGTTATTCAGTCTTTCAATAATTACGTAAAAGCTGATTATTTCGACGCTATCATGAATAAGGTTATTCTAAGTATGTTTGATATTGAGTTAGAATAGTAAATAATGGAGAATATGAAGACATGGAAAGTATGGCTGCCTGATGTGCTGGTGGTCGTGTTGTTTATATTGATTTCGTTTGCCTATTTCTTCCCTGCCGACATAGAGGGCCGCATCCTGTATCGCCACGACGCCTCGGCGGGGCGTGGCGCCGGCGAGGAAGCCATGCAGTACTACCAGCGGACGGGAGAGCGTACCCGCTGGACCAATGCCCTGTTTGGCGGCATGCCTACCTACCAGATGTCGCCGTCGTACAACAGTACCACGCTGCTGACGAAGGTGGCCGACGCCTTCCACCTGTGGCTGCCTGAGAATGTGTGGTACGTGTTCGTCTACCTCTTTGGCTTCTACATCCTGCTGCGGGCCTTCGACTTCCGCTGGTACTTAGCCATGCTGGGCAGTGTGGTATGGGCCTTCTCCAGCTATTTCTTCATCATCATTGCTGCCGGTCACATCTGGAAGGTGATGGCCCTGGGCTATCTGCCGCCTATGATAGCGGGCATTGTGCTGGCCTATCGCGGCAAATACCTGTGGGGACTGGTGGTGACCGCGCTGTTCGGCGCCTTGGAGATTCTGGCCAACCACGTGCAGATGACCTATTACTACCTGTTCATCATCCTTGCCATGGTGGTGGCATTCATCATCGACGGCCTGCGGCGGAAGGAGTACAAGCACCTGCTGAAGGCCACGGCCACGTGTATAGCGGCAGGGGCTATGGCCGTCTGTCTGAACCTGTCGAACCTCTACCATACCTGGTCGTACGGTCAGGAGACGATGCGCGGCAAGAGTGAGCTGGTGAAGAAGGACGCCGCCAACCAGACCAGCAGCGGACTGGACCGCGACTACATCACGCAGTGGAGCTACGGCATCGACGAGACGTGGACGCTGCTCGTGCCCAATGCCAAGGGCGGTGCCTCGGTGCCGCTGTCGGAGAGCAAGACGGCCATGAAGCATGCCGACGAATACTACCGTGGCATCTACCAGCAAATGGGCCAGTACTGGGGTAACCAGCCTATGACGGCCGGTCCCGTGTATGTCGGTGCCTTCGTGCTGATGCTGTTCGTGCTGGGCCTGTTCATCGTCAAGGGTCCCATGAAGTGGGCACTGCTCGCCGTCACCATCCTGTCCGTCCTCCTGTCGTGGGGCCGCAACTTCATGCCCTTCACCGACTTCTTCCTCGACTACATACCCATGTATGCCAAGTTTCGCACGGTGGCCAGCATCCTGGTCATCGCCGAGTTCACCATACCTCTGCTGGCCATGATGGCGCTGAAGCAATGGCTTGCAAACAGTCAGGAGCCGGCTTTAAAACAGCCGGGCGGCAGCCGTTTCTTCACGCTGCGCACTTCACTCATCGTATCCTTTGCCCTGACAGCCGGCGCGTGCCTGCTGTTTGCGCTGATGCCGAGGGTGTTCTTCCCCGACTTCATCAGCTATAACGAGTTGCAGGCGCTGAGCCAGATACCCGCCGAAGAGCTTACCCCGCTGCTGCAGAACCTGACGGAGATGCGCGTCGCCGTGTTCACCGCCGACTGCTGGCGCTCCTTCTGGGTCATTGCCATCGGCACCCTCTGCCTCGTCCTCTACCAGTACCGCAAGCTGCGCGTCGAGTGGTGCGTGGCTTTACTGACGGTGCTCTGCCTGATAGACATGTGGCAGGTGAACAAGCGCTACCTGAACGACGACATGTTCGTGTCGAAGAGCATGCGCGAAGCCCCCATGCCGAAGTCGACGGCCATCGACTATATCCTGCAGGACAAGTCGCTGGACTATCGTGTGCTCAATCTGGCCACGTCGACGTTCAACGAGAACGAGACTTCCTACTATGTGAAGAGCATTGGCGGCTACCATGCTGCCAAGCTGCGCCGTTATCAGGAGCTGATTGACGCCCACCTGTCGCCAGAGATGAACCGCCTCTTCAGGGCCATCAGCGAGGCTGGCGGCGACATGACCAAGGTCAATGGCGACAGCATCTGTCCGGTGCTCAACATGCTCAACACCAAGTATTTCATCCTGCCCTTGGAGGGCGGTCAGACCGTTCCCTTGGAGAATCCCTATACCTACGGCAACGCCTGGTTTGTCGACAAGGTCGTTTATGCCGACAATGCCAACGAGGAACTGGAGCGCTTAGGCCACCTGTCGCTGCGCCATGAGGCCGTTGCCGACCGGCAGTTCAGCGAACAGCTGGGACAGAGCGTGGCACAGGACACGCTGAGCATCGTACAGATAAAAGCCTACGAGCCTAACCGGCTGACCTACGAGGTCAACTCAGGCAAGGGTGGAGTGGTGGTCTTCTCGGAAATCTACTATCCCGGCTGGACGGCAACCGTCGACGGCGTGGAGCAGGAGCTGGGCCGTGTGAACTATGTGCTGCGTGCCCTGCAGGTGAAGCCTGGTCGCCACGAGGTCGTGCTTAGCTTCTTCCCCAAGAGCATCGACCGCACAGAGACCATTGCTTATGCCGCCTATGTCGTCCTGCTGCTGGTCATTGCCCTCCTGGTGTGGATGGAGTATCGTCGGCGCCGATGATGTGATGGCGCACAAAGGAACGGTGGCCGTACCATACTACCACGCCGAGGCATAGCAGCGGAATGAGGAACGACACGTTGGTGCTGGGCAGTCCCAGCATCGTCATGCGGCTTTGGATGATGGCTGCCTGGATGGGCGGGAAGAAAGAGCCGCCAAGGATGGCCATGATGAGGCCGGCACCCGCAATCTTGATGTCGCTGCCCGTGCCCTTCAGGGCGATGCCGTAGATGGTAGGGAACATCAGCGAGAGGCAGGCGCTGACGATGACCAGACAGTAGATGCCGCTGCGGTCGGTGAAGAGAATGGTGCCGCAGACCGCCGTCATGCCGACAATGCCCAGCGTCGACAGCATGCGGCTGGGCGTGAACCACGTCATGAGCCATGTGCAGACAAAGCGGCTGCCGGCAAAGCAGGCCAGCGCTACCGTGTTGTACTTCTGCGCCAGCACCATGGCATAGGTCTCCGTCATGCCCTCGGCTGTAAATACGCGCGTACCATATTGTAATATAAACGTCCAGCAGCACACCTGTGCGCCGACGTAGAAGAACTCCGCTATCACACCCTCACGGTAGTTGGAACGGTGCATCAGGTCGACCAGCATCGACCATGTGCCCTTGGTGTTGCGGCGTTCGCTCTCACCGGGCATCTTCAGCATGCCTATGGCCACCATCGTCAGTACCACGATGCTGCCGATGTAGATGTAGGGCTGCATGAGCACGCCCAGGTCGTAGTCCTTGATGATGTTGAACTGAGTCTCGGGCAGGTTGAAACGCAGCTTCGTGTCCATCGAGGTGATGTGCGAATGCACCGCCGTAGCCACCAGCATGCCTGCCAGCGAGCCTAATGCGTTAAAGGCCTGTGCGGCGTTCAGACGCTGGATGCCCGTCCGCTCACTTCCCAGACTGTAGATGTAAGGGTTGCAGCTCACCTCTAAGAACGACAGTCCGCAGGTCAGTATGAAGTATGACATCAGGAAGGGATAGAAGGCTCCCACCCAGCGTGCCGGCAGGAAGAACAGGGCGCCGGCGGCAAAGAGTCCCAGGCCAACCATGATGCCCCACTTGTAGGAATAGCGCTGTATGAAGATGGCTGCGGGGAACGCCATGCAGAAGTAGCCCAGATTGAACACGACAGGCACCAGCGAGGCCTCGGTGGTGCTGATGCGGAAGATTTTGGAGAAGGCGTTCACCATCGGTGTCGTCACGTTATTGGCAAAGCCCCATAGCGCGAAGCAGGCTGTAATGAGGACGAAAGCCGTCAGGTACGACTTGTTTTCAATATGGAAAAACTTTTTGTCTATCGTTGTCATTGTATGGTTTGATTTTTATGGTGGCTTGGTTTTGGTGGCAAAGATACGAAAAATTTGTAATTCATAATTCATAATTCATAATTATTTTCTATCTTTGCACGTAAAAAACATGCAAAGCAATGAAAAAGCTACTATCCTTACCGCCTAATCTCGTGGACAGTTTCCATGACGTGACGGGCTTTTCGCGTGACGAATTCTTCTGTACCAGCGACCCCATCGGTCACCGGTTAGGCTCAGGCGGCGGCACGACATGGCTGCTGCAGCAGGCCAGCCAGTGGCTGGGCGGCGAGCGCTGCATCGTGCTGCATGCCGGCGGACAGAGCCGCCGCCTGCCGGCATACGCGCCCAGCGGTAAGATACTCACCCCCATCCCTGTGTTCCGCTGGGAGCGCGGCCAGCGCCTGTCGCAGACCTTGCTCGACCTGCAGCTGCCGCTCTATGAACGCATGATGGCCCAGGCTCCTTCCCGCCTGAGGACGATGATAGTCAGCGGCGACGTTTATATCCGTGCTGCCGAGCGCATCGGCCCGATTCCCGATGCCGACGTGGTGTGCTACGGCCTGTGGCTCGACGCCTCCATTGCCAAGGACCATGGCGTCTTCGTCAGCGACCGCCGTTCGCCGAACGTACTGAAGCAGATGCTGCAAAAGCCCTCAGTCGAGTGCCTGTCCGAGTTGCAGCGCGACCATTTCTACCTCACCGACATCGGCATCTGGCTGCTCAGCGACAAGGCTGTACAGCTTTTGGAGAAGAGAAGTGTGGAACCTGCGAGCCCTGCGGGTCCTACAGGCCCTATGAGTCCCATTGGTCCCCTGAGGGAATACGACCTCTACGCCGAGTTCGGCTGTGCGTTAGGCACCGACCCCACCATCGACGATGCTGAGCTGCGCAGCCTGTCGGTGGCCATCGTGCCGCTGGCGGGTGGCGAGTTCTACCACTTTGGCACGTCGGCCGAGATGATTTCCTCGACGGTGGCCATCCAGAACCTCGTCAACGACCAGCGCGACATCATGCACCACGACCGCAAGCCGCACCCCACTATCTTTACGCAGAACGCCGTGACGCACTATCGCTTTACCAGCCAGAACACCAACATCTGGGTAGAGAACAGCTGCGTGGGACCGCACTGGACGCTGACGCACGACAACATCGTGACGGGAGTGCCCGAGAACGACTGGACCGTCACGCTGGAGCCGGGCCAATGTATCGACGTCGTCCCTATCGGCGACACGCAATATTGTGTGCGCCGTTACCATATCAGCGACCGTTTTGCCGGCGCTGAGCAGCAGCGCCGCCAGTTCCCTGTGGTGGACAGTCTGGAGGACATCGGTCGTATCGTGCAGCAGCCTGCCGCCGATAATTCTCAATTATCCATTGTCAATTATCAATTACTAAGTGCTGAGGATATTTCCAATCAGGCTAACCTGCGCCGTCTCTTTGCACAGCGTAAGGCCTTCCGTGCACAGAATTGGCCCGCCTTGGCCCGCAACTGGCAGCACTCAGTGTTCTACCAGCTCGACCTCGACGATGCCGCCCGGGAGTTCCGCGACTTGCAGCTGCCGTTGCCGCCGCCTGTCGGCGACGACGCCCCGCTCATGATTCGCATCCACGACGCCATGTTCCGCGACCAGAGCGACCGCGCCTTCAGCCTCTTGCGCGACGGCCTTGTGAACTCCGGGCATGCCGGCATGCCCGGGCTGTCCGGCTATGCCCCATGCCCCGCTCCCCGCCTCTCCGTCCATGCCGACCAGATAGTGTGGGGGCGTTCGCCGGTGCGCATCGACCTGGCAGGCGGATGGACCGACACGCCGCCCTACTGCCTGATGGAAGGCGGCAGCGTGGTGAACATCGCCATCGAGCTGAACGGCCAGCCGCCCCTGCAGGTATATATCAAGCCCAGCAAGGAGCTACGCATCGTGCTCCGCAGCATCGACCTCGGCGCCATGGAGGTCGTAGAGACCTACGAACAGCTGGCTGCCTACAACAAGGTTGGCTCGCCGTTCTCCATTCCCAAGGCCGCCTTGGCACTGGCCGGTTTCCTGCCCGCCTTCTCTGGTGAGTCGTTTGCGTCGCTCAGCAGTCAGCTACAGGCTTTCGGCAGCGGCATCGAGCTGACGCTGCTCTCTGCCATCCCCGCCGGCAGCGGGTTGGGCACGAGTAGCATCCTGGCCTCCACGGTGTTAGGAGCCGTCAGCGACTTCTGCTCGCTGGCGTGGGACAAAAACGAGATAGGGCGCCGCACCCTTGTGCTGGAACAGTTGCTGACTACCGGCGGCGGCTGGCAGGACCAGTTCGGCGGCGTCTTAGGCGGCGTGAAGCTGTTGGAGACGTCGCGTGGCTTCGACCAGAACCCGCTGGTGCGCTGGCTGCCCGACGGCATCTTCACGCTCCCCGAGTATCGGCAGTGCCATCTGCTATACTATACCGGCATCACCCGTACTGCCAAGACAATACTGGGCGAAATCGTGCGCCGCATGTTCCTCAACCATCAGGAGGAGATACGCCAGCTGCGCTCCATGAAAGCCCATGCACAGGATATGTATGAGGCCATCCAGCGGCAGGATTTCGCTGCGACGGGCCGCCTCATTCTCAAGACGTGGCAGCAGAACCAGCTCATCGACAGCGGCACCAATCCCGACGGTGTGCGTCGCATCACCGACCTCGTCGATGACCTCTGCTTAGGCTATAAGCTGCCGGGAGCCGGCGGTGGCGGATACCTCTACATGGTGGCCAAGGACCCGGAGGCTGCCGCCCGCATCAAGCAGCTGCTGAACAACAACCGCATGAACGCCAACGCCCGCTTCGTCGACATGACGCTGTCCAAGACAGGCCTCCAAGTCTCGCGCAGCTGATAGGAGAATTAAAGAATTAAAAATAGGTGAGGTGGAGTTTAGGACAGTCGTTGACATACCGAAGGCAGGTTTTGCGATACAGCCGTGCGAGCCGCTGCTGTTCGTCGGTTCCTGCTTTGCCGACAGCATCGGGCAACGGTTCCGCGAGGAGGCCTTCCCCGTCGTGGTCAATCCCTTTGGCACGATGTACAACCCCGTGTCGGTGCTGCATACCGTTGAACGCTGTGCCGAGGTGCCCCGCATCGTGTTCCTTACGCTTGGCACCAACCATATCTACCGTCTGAAGGCCACGGGCGAGGTCGTCGACAACTGCGAGAAACGGCCGCAGAGCCTCTTTCAGGAAGAGGTGCTGACGGTTGACGAGTGCTGCGACTACCTGTGCCGTGCTGTCGGCGTGTTGCAAAGCCGTCGCCCCGACGTGCAGGTGGTGCTCACCGTCAGCCCCATCCGCTACCGTAAGTACGGCTACCATGAGAGCCAGCTGTCGAAGGCAACTCTGCTGTTGGCAGTGGAAAAACTCTTCACACTTCACCATTTCCCCTTCACGACTTACTTTCCCGCCTACGAAATCGTGTTGGACGAGTTGCGCGACTACCGCTTCTACGCCTCCGACATGCTGCATCCCTCGCCGCAGGCCGTGGAATACGTCTGGGAACGGCTGGTCGACACGTGCTTCTCCCCCGCCGCCAAGGCATACCTTGACGAGTGGCGCCCCGTGAAGCAGGCGCTGAGCCATAAGCCCTTCAACCCCGATGCGCCAGAGACCATCCGCTTCCGGCAGCAGACGCATGAGCGCCTTGAGGCCCTGCGCCGGAAATACCCATCCCTGGCTGTTCCTTCACATGGAGCCACAGCGTTGTAATACTAACTATTTAGTAGGAAGTCTGCCAAATACGGTACAGCAAATACCAGTTCCCCACGTCTTGGGGCTTCAATGACCCCAGCCTCAATAAGACGCTTTCGATAAGGCTGGATGGCCGGGCCTCTTTTCCCAAGCGCAGCCTGTAGCTTGGCAGTAGTCGTCGTTTCTCCACAACGCGCAAGTGCTTTCAGGAAAATCCTGTCATTGTCTGATAGTGGAGTCAAAATAGGCTTGAACACATTGTCTTTCATGTCCAGCATGGATGCTTTCTCCGCCTTGTCCATAATAGAATCGTCCACTATGCCGCCTTTCGGGGTATACTGGATGATATAGTATCCAATCAGTTGCATGAGGTATGGGAACCCATGTGTTGCCGATGCAGCACGGTCAAGCATGTCATCCGATACCGATAGCCCCGTCGAACGGAATGCTCTTTCGTAGTAAGCTCTGATTTGATTGGTCGAAATCGTTCCCAGTACCACCTTCGTCGCACGGTTAAGAAACGTAAGTACGCTGTCGTTGAGTACACTGGAAACTGCATGTGGAAGCCCCGCCATCGCTATTGCAATGTTTTTGCGGTCACCTACGAGTTCTTGATAAGATGCTGCCACTTCGCGCATCGCAGCCGAGGTACGCACTTCGTCAATTAGAATCAGTGCACCTTTGCCTTTCTCTGCCAGCTTGTCGCATAGCAGTGACATCTTTGCACGGAATCCATATTGCCGCTCTGCCGCCTCCGAAAAGGTAAGACCAAATGAAAAGCCGAGTGCACCTGCGCTAATGCCCGTCAGTTTTCGTTTCTCGTCCATGAAGTAAGGAGAGCCGTTCAGTTGGAACTGTTCGATGATGCTCCCCGGCATTCCCTCATGAGCCGTAACGCGAGCTACGATATAGCCAGCCTTTGATGCGCGGTCGCTCAGTTCGAGCAGCAGAGCCGTCTTACCCATACCGCGCTGTCCAAGAAACAGCGTACAGCGGTTACGTGAGCCGACAGGCTCCCTCAGTCCTTCCATAAACTGCTCTATTACAGCGTCGCGCCCGATATATTGTTCCGGACGGTTACCGAATGTGGGCTGAAACAGCATGTGAGTATCTTCTTGGTCAACCATACTTATCTCCTTTTATTCTTCTTTATTTTCTTTTATTCTTCTTTATTTTCTTTTATTCTTCTTGCGTTTGCAAAAATACTATAATTCTTTTGAATAACCAAATTTTTCCAACGTTTTCCATATCCTATGCTGTTGGAAAAGGCATTGTCGACGCTGCTTTTACCATGTCTGCATGTCGTAAACATGGTGTTTACTAATAGTAAGTGCCATGTTTACTAATAGAAAGTGCCATGTTTACTGACAGTAACCGCCATGGTTACTGTCTGAAAAAGCGGCGAGCCTCACGGCCAGCCGCTTGAAAAAACAACATTAATAACTCTCGAAGAATCAAAGCTCCGAGGTATAGCGGGAGAGGCTGTGACAAGGGCGAAGCAGGGCACGAACAGTTATCAATCACCACCGCTGTCGCCTTTTGGCACAGCCTCTCGTTAATTCAGAAGTTAGTCTTCGCTATCGTCGAAGAAACCGCCACGGCCAAGGACAGAGCCCTTGCTGGAGTCGTAATTGGTAGAACTTACATCGACGCTATTTACGTCAGTTCCTGAACCAGAGACATTAAGCAGGCTGAACTGCGTGTCAATTTTGTATGATGTCGTTGCGGGTGCAATATATACTTTTTTCATAATTCTATCCTCCTTTTGATTATTTCATGATTACTTTCTTGCCATTCACAATATAGAGACCCTTTGCAGGCTGGGCTACACGCTGACCAGCGAGGTTGTAGTACACATTCTCCAGTGCGCTTACAGCTTTTACGCCCTCAACAGCCGTAATGTCTTCGTCGAAGGCAAGGACAAGACGAGCGCCGGAAACTTCTGAAGTCGTCTCCAGATAAGCCTTGCCAGCATCGGGTGACAAAGAATCGCCCACTTTGTAGAAACCATAGTCTTCACCTTGTTTAGCAAACACATACTGTGTTTTCTCTGCATTGTAGATGTCGCCGCCAGTTGTCGGTTTAAGTAGGTTGTCGCCAATTGATGTAGTGCAAATAGTAGTGGGAATCTCAGTTGTTGCACCAGCTAAGAAAAGACCTGTCTGAGCAGGTACTTTGCCCGTAACCTGTGTCATATTCACCTTGCCAGTAGCTGCAGACTCTGCACGATAAGCTTTTACAGTAGTGATTCCTGTAAAGTCTAGAGGATAAATAGAAGAGAATGTTGCATAACCTGCATCGCTGATAGTGGCGGGGACGTTTACTAATGTCGGAGCGACCCATTTGTAATCAGAGAAATTGACCGTAAGATTATAGTAGCCATCGGCAGTGACGCTGGCATTCCCTTGATTCGTGTCTATCCACTCATTATCGCCCTCTTTTTTATAAGCATAGTATTTGAGGTCTTTGCCGTTAATGCCCACAAACTGGTAGCCGTCATCGTAATTTGCAGAGCTTACCTCTAATGGCGCAATACCAGTTTATATGTTTGAACTACGAGAGGTTTCTGACAAATAATGTGTTTCAGTGGACCATCCGTTATATCCAGACGCAACAGCGATAAGCCTAGTTACTGTACATGCTCCTGTTGAGGGAGTAAAATCAATTTGTAATGCTCTTGCAATCGTGCTACTTACAGGATAAGTAAGGACATAATTGTTTGCTCCTTTTTCCATTGTTGGTGTGTTGTTCCCGTCTATTCCCCAGTTGTTTCCAGCATTCTTAGGGCGATAAGCATTATCCCAATTAAATGTTGTTCCTTCGAAAATGGTAAAAAGTAGATTGTCGTAATCTTTTGGCAAGTTAAGTATATACGAATATGTGCCATCTCCATTGTCTGTCATGGTGCCATTTAGACTCCAACCACTTTGGTCAGAACCTACAGAATAATCTGTTGCACTTGCCGTACACACTGCCCCCGTTAACACGAGGAGTAAAGTAATTAATTTTTTCATACGCTTTAAAAAGTTTTATTAGTTAATAATTAATTTTCTTTCTGCTGACCTATAGCTCCCTGGATTCGGCGTATAAATAAAGTAAGGTGGTGTCGTGACGGCATAAAAAAGATGTGGGAACTATACTCTTGCCAGTCCCACAGTCTAGGCTCTTGCATGCCCACAAGTCTGAACGAGCAAGCATAGAACCCACACTGATATGAAGAAACGGCTGCGCATAGCACGGCCTGTTAGTTTCTAATCATACCAAGTGAGCATCTACCCTTTGCTATGTTCTAGGACTTGTTGGAATTTGCAAGATTCAGACTGCCATGAACTAAGCGTAAGTAAACGCCTTTAATATATGTCGTAGCCCTTCTGGCGGAGCGGCAGCACCTCTCGTGGTACAGCCTGAATGCTCCAAGAGCCGCTGCAAAGGTACATAAAAAATGTGAAATCCCAAACATTTTGTCTGTTTTTTTACATTTCCTGCTTCTTTTGTTGTGCAAATTCTTTGTTTTGTTCTCGCTTAATCGTACCTTTGCACTATGAATTACACGATAGAGAAAATTACGACGCTTATAGGAGCGCGGCGCATTGGCACAGCCGATGCCACGATAGGGTGGCTGCTCACCGACAGCCGCTCACTGTGTTTTCCGGAAGAAACGCTGTTCTTCGCCCTGAAGACGGCCCGCAACGACGGTCACCGCTATATCAGCGACCTGTACCGCCGTGGCGTGAGGAACTTTGTGGTGTCTGAAAAAGGTATGGCGGCAGCCAATCCTTCACTTCTCACCCTTCGCTCTTCACTCTACAAGGACGCCAACTTCCTCGTCGTGCCTTCGCCACTGGCCGCACTACAGCGGTTAGCCGAGCGGCACCGCGACGAGTTTGAGTGTCCCATCGTCGGCATCACGGGCTCGAATGGCAAGACGATGGTCAAGGAATGGCTTTATCAGCTGCTGTCGCCACAGATGACGGTGACACGGTCGCCCAAGAGCTATAACTCGCAAATCGGTGTGCCCCTCTCCGTCTGGCTGCTCAACGAGCGGACGCAGGTCGGGCTCTTCGAGGCCGGCATCAGCCAGTATGGCGAGATGGGGGCATTGGCCGACATCATCCAGCCTACCATCGGCGTGCTGACTTCGCTGGGCGCTGCCCACCAGGAGAACTTCCGCACGATGGAGGAGAAGTGTATGGAGAAGCTGCAGCTGTTCCGCAATGCCAAGGTCATAGCCTATAACAGCGACGACGACACCGTGTCGCGCTGCATCCGCCGCTCGGGCTACCGGGGAGAGAAGATAGGTTGGAGCCGTGAGAACATCTCGGCACCGCTGTACATCGAGCGGGTGGGGGAGACCGTGGGCACCCAAGTGGCCTATATATATAAAGGTACGCGCGGGAAGTATACGCTGCCGTTCTTCGACGCTGCCTCGCTGGAGTGCTCTTTTGCCTGCGCCGCCGTCGCCCTGTACCTCGGGTTGACGCCGCAGCAACTGGCAGAGCGCATGGCGCTGCTGGAGCCTGTCGCCATGCGCTTAGAAGTGAAGGAAGGGCAGCACGGCTGTCAGCTGATTAACGACTCGTACAACTCGGACATCAACTCGCTGGACATCGCCCTCGACTTCATGGCCCGCCGCCAGTCGCCCAATACCGCCGCCCAGCATTCATCACCCAACACCCTCATCCTGAGCGACATCTACCAGAGCGGTATGACGGACAGCACGCTGTATGGCGAGGTGAACAGCCTGTGCTTGAAGCGCGGCATCGGCAAACTCATCGGCATCGGCCCGCACATCACGGCTTCGGCCGACCTGTTTACCGTCGGCGAGAAATACTTCTTTGCCGACACGGAGCAATTCCTGCACAGCGACATCTTCCGCTCGCTGCACGACGAGCTCATCCTGATAAAGGGTGCCCGCGTCTTCGGCTTCGACCGCATCACGGAACGTCTGGAGCAGAAGGTGCATGAGACCATCCTGGAGGTAAACCTCAATGCCGTGGTCAACAACCTCAACTACTACCGTTCGTTCCTCAAGCCGGAGACGAAGCTGGTGTGCATGGTGAAGGCTGACGCCTACGGGGCCGGTGCCGTGGAGGTGGCCAAGACGCTGCAGGACCACCGCGTGGACTATCTGGCCGTGGCTGTGGCCGACGAGGGTGTGACGCTGCGCCGCCACGGCATCACGCAGAACATCATGATAATGAACCCCGAGATGACGGCCTTCAAGACCATGTTCGACTACGACTTGGAGCCGGAGGTGTATTCCTTCCGCTTGATGGAGGCGCTGATACATGCCGCTGAGAAGCAGGGCATCACGGGATGGCCGGTACATATCAAGCTCGACACGGGCATGCACCGCTTAGGCTTCGACCCGGAAAAAGACATCGACGAAGTGATAGCGCGCCTGAAGAGCCAGAACGCCATCATTCCGCGCTCTGTGTTCTCCCATTTCGTGGGCAGCGACAGCGACGACTTCGACAACTTCTCGGCCATGCAGTTCGAGCGCTTCGACAGGGCCAGCCGCCGACTGCAGGATGCTTTCCCGCACAAAATCCTGCGCCATATAGCCAACTCCGCTGCTATCGAGCACTTCCCGGAGCGCCAGCTGGACATGTGCCGGCTGGGACTGGGACTATACGGAGTGGAGCCGTACGAGAGGATGGAGCATGGAGAGAAAAAGGAGAATCCGCAGTTGCAGCCAGTCAGTACGCTGAAGACCACCATTCTACAGCTGCGCCATGTGCCGAAGGACGAGACGGTGGGCTACAGCCGCAAGGGTGTGCTACAGCGCGACAGCGTCATCGCCGCCATACCTATCGGCTATGCCGACGGCCTGAACCGCCACTTGGGGCGTGGCGCCGGCTACTGTCTGGTGAACGGACGGCGGGCGCCCTACGTGGGCAACATCTGTATGGACGTGGCCATGATTGACGTGACGGACATCCCCTGCCGGGAGGGCGACAGCGTCGAGATATTCGGCGAGCATCTGCCCGTCACGGTGCTGAGCGACGTGCTGCAGACCATTCCCTATGAGGTGCTGACTGGTGTGTCCGGTCGTGTGAAGAAGGTGTATTTTCAAGACTAATTTATACTCTTTTCAATCGTTTGCGTAAAATTTTTCACTTTTCACTTTCCGCTTTTACTTATTTTTCGTATCTTTGCAGGCAATGAAAAAAAGAAATACAGTACTGCCACTAAGTGAATGGGTCTACTTAAACAAATCAAAACAAATAATAAAAAGTAATGAGCTCTGTACAAACAACTAAGATGACCAACTATCGTTGGGTTATCTGCTCGATGTTGTTCTTTGCAACAACCGTGAATTACATGGACCGTCAGGTTCTGTCGCTCACCTGGAAGGACTTTATTGCTCCTGAGTTCCATTGGACCGATGCCGACTACGGTACGATTACCTCGGCATTCTCCATCCTCTACGCTGTGTTCTGCCTCTTTGCCGGTAAGTTTATCGACTGGATGGGCACGAAGAAAGGTTACCTGTGGTCTATTTTCGTATGGTCGTTAGGTGCCTGTCTGCACGCTGCCTGCGGCTGGGTGACCATGCAGATTGAGGGCATTGACTCGATTGCCGCCCTGAAGGCTGTCGAGGCAGGCTCCATGACGGCACTGGCCATTGCCACTGTCTCCGTGTATCTGTTCCTGTTCTGCCGCGCCGTTCTGGCCATGGGTGAGGCTGGTAACTTCCCCGCCGCCATCAAGGTGACGGCCGAGTACTTCCCGAAGAAGGACCGTGCCTTTGCCACCTCCATCTTCAACGCCGGTGCTTCTGTCGGCGCTCTGGCAGCCCCTGTCAGCATACCGCCTTTGGCCGAGCTGTTCGGCTGGGAGATGGCCTTCATCATCATTGGTGGACTGGGCTTCGTATGGATGTTCCTCTGGGTGTTCATCTACGACAAGCCCAATAAGTCGAAGCACGTCAATGCTGCTGAGCTGACCTACATCAATCAGGATGCCGAGACCAATGACGACCCGAAGAATGCCAACGACGAAGGCCCGCAGCTGAGCTACGCCAAGGCTTTCACCTACAAGCAGACCTGGTCGTTCATCGTGGGTAAGTTCATGACCGACGGCGTGTGGTGGTTCTACTTGTTCTGGGCTCCTGCCTACTTCTCCGACCAGTTCGGTTATAAGACATCGTCGGGCATGGGCCAGCTGCTCATCTTCACGCTTTACTTCATCGTGACGTTCCTCAGCATCTTCGGCGGTTATCTGCCCAGACTGTTTGTCGAGAAGAAAGGTATGAACCCCTATGCAGGCCGTATGCTCGCCATGCTGATTTTTGCCTTCTTCCCCTTGTTCGCCCTGTTTGCACAGCCGCTGGCTATGTGGAGCGAGTCACCCATTGACCCTGCTTGGTGGCCTGCCATCATCATCGGTCTGGCCGGTGCCGGACATCAGGCATGGAGTGCCAACATCTTCTCGACCGTTGGTGACATGTTCCCGAAGTCTACCATTGCCACCATCACCGGTATCGGTGCTATGGCCGGTGGTATCGGCTCGATGCTGATTAACAAAATCTCGGGTAACCTCTTCACCTATGCCGAGGGTCAGGGTTCTGCCTTCTCCTTCTTGGGCTATGAGGGCAAGCCCGGTGCCTATATGATAGTGTTCTGCTTCTGCGCCGTAGCTTATCTTATCGGCTGGATTGTCATGAAGACGCTTGTGCCTAAGTACAAGCCCGTCGTGGTTGACTAATCATTAGAGACAGTATAAATAAATAAGAGCCGGCTCGCAAGCCGGCTCTTATTTATTATTCACTATTCACTTTTCACTTCCTCGGGCACCAGGGTTTCAACTGCTTGAAGAAGTCGTTGCCCTTGTCGTCGACCAAGATGAAGGCGGGGAAGTTCTCCACGTCAATCTTCCAGATAGCCTCCATGCCTAACTCCGGATATTCTACACATTCGATGCTCTTGATGCTCGACTGGCTGAGCACGGCAGCCACACCACCGATGGTGCCCAGATAGAAACCGCCATGCTTCTGGCAGGCCTGTGTCACCACGTCGCTGCGGTTGCCCTTGGCTATCATCACCAGCGAGGCGCCATTATCCTGGAACTCGTCTACATACGGGTCCATGCGGTTGGCCGTCGTCGGACCCATCGAGCCGCAGGGATAGCCCTCCGGCGTCTTGGCCGGTCCGGCATAGAGCACAGGATATTTCTTGAAGTAGTCGGGCATGCCTTCGCCGGCATCCAGACGAGCCTTCAACTTGGCGTGGGCAATGTCGCGGGCTACGATAATCGTGCCACGGAGGTTCACCCTTGTGGAGACGGGATACTTGGTCAGCTCCTTGCGCACGGCGTCGATGCCTTGGTTCAGGTCTATCTCGATGCTGTTGGCTCCCTCGCCGGCCTTGGCATACTCAGCGGGAATCAGCTCTGCCGGGTTCGCGTCCATCTTTTCCAGCCAGATACCGTCGCGGTTAATCTTGGCCTTGATGTTACGGTCGGCCGAGCATGAGACACCCATGCCGATGGGGCACGAGGCACCGTGGCGTGGCAGGCGGACGACGCGGATGTCGTGAGCCAGCGCCTTGCCGCCGAACTGTGCACCCAGTCCAATCTTGTGGGCTTCCTCAAGCAGCTTCTGCTCCAGGTCAATGTCGCGGAAGGCACGTCCCGTCTCGTCGCCTGTCGTAGGCAGCGAGTCGTAGTATTTGATGCTGGCCAGCTTCACCGTCAGCAGGTTCTTCTCAGCCGATGTGCCGCCGATGACGAAGGCAATGTGGTAGGGCGGGCAGGCTGCCGTACCTAACGACTTCATTTTCTCCACGAGGAACGGCAGCAGCGTGCCCTCGTTCTGGATGGTGGCCTTGGTCATGGGGTAGAAATAGGTCTTGTTGGCCGAGCCGCCGCCCTTGGCGACCATCACGAATCGGTATTCGGCACCCTCCGTAGCCTCAATGTCTATCTGTGCGGGCAGGTTGCAGCGCGTGTTCACCTCGTCGTACATGTTCAGCGGCGCATTCTGCGAATAGCGCAGGTTGTCTTCGGTAAAGGTATTGTAGACACCACGCGACAGGGCCTCTTCGTCCTCGAAACCCGTCCAAACCTGCTGGCCCTTCTCGCCGTGGATGATGGCCGTGCCAGTGTCCTGACAGAAAGGCAGCACGCCACGCGCTGCCACCTCGGCATTGCGCAGGAACTGCAGCGCTACATATTTGTCGTTTTCCGACGCCTCGTCATCCTTCAGGATGGCGGCCACCTGCTCATTGTGCTCGCGGCGCAGCATGAACTCTACGTCGTGGAAAGCCTGCTGGGCCAGTAGCGTCAGGGCTTCCTTCGACACCTTGACGATTTCCTTGCCTTCAAACTCACCGGTTGTCACGCCTTCCTTTGTCAGCAGGCGGTACTCGGTCTTGTCTTCGCCCATTTGGAACATCGGGGCGTACTTGAATTCTACGGGTTTTGCCATAATCTTATCGTATTAGTTTTAAGTTTATTCGAAAAAATCCAAACGCCTTGCGGGCTGTTTGGATTTGCTTTCTGTGTGTCGACACTTGGACTCGAACCAAGGACCCCCACCATGTCAAGGTGATACTCTAACCAGCTGAGCTATGCCGACCTGTTTCGTAATTCGGCTGCAAAGGTAATGAAATATTTCGATATATGAGTCAATAAAATACTTAATAAAATATAAAAATGGATGTTGTTTCGTTCCTATCCCGATTTAGATGACTACCTTTGTAGCATCTAAATGACCTGATACACATTATTATAATATATATGAAGACACCGAACATCATCCTGCTGTCGGCTATTTTAGCAACCGTGCTGACTTCGTGCTCCGGTAAGTTAGGCAGCTTGTCAAGTGACTATTTTAAGGTTAATCCCAATCCGTTGGAGGCTGAGGCTGGCCATGTGGAAGCCACCATCAACGGTTTGTTCCCTGAGAAATACATGCAGAAGAAGGCCGTGGTGACGGTGACGCCTGAGCTGCGTTTCGAGAAGGACGGCGCGGTGCAGACCGTGAAGGGTCAGCCTGCGACGTTCCAAGGTGAGAAAGTGCTGGGTAACGACCAGATAGTGAACTACCGGATGGGCGGCCAGTACACCATGCGTACCCGCTTTGCCTATGAGCCTGCCATGCAGAAGAGTGACCTGTGGCTGACCTTTGATGCCCGTCTTGGCAATAAGGCTGTCGAGGTGCCTGCCGTGAAGGTGGCCGAGGGTGTCGTAGCCACCAGTGAACTGTACCACCAGACGTTGCTGACTGCCCAGCCCAGCATGGCCACCGATGCCTTCCAGCGTGTAGTGGCGCAGAAGCAGGAGGCCAACATCAAGTTCCTTATCCAGCAGGCTGAGCTGCGCAAAGGCGAGCTGAAGAATAACTCCGTGCAGGAATTCGTCAGTCTGTTGCAGCGCATCAGCGCCGACCGCGACCGTCTGAACCTGCGGAGCGTGGAGGTGTCGGCGTATGCCTCTCCCGACGGCGGCTTCGAGCTGAACGAGCGGTTAGCCAACAAGCGTCAGGAAAATACGGAGCAGTATGTGAAGGACCAGCTGCGCAAGGCTGACCTCAGCAGCGACGTGGAGACGTCCTATACCGCACAGGACTGGGAGGGATTCCAGCAGCTGGTGCAGGCCTCCAGCATACAGGACAAGGATGTCATCCTGCGTGTGCTGTCAATGTATAAAGACCCGCAGGAGCGTGAGCAGCAGATAAAGAATATGAGCTACGGCTTCCGCGAACTGGCCGATGGCATTCTGCCCGAGTTGCGCCGTGCCCGTCTGACTATCAACTACGAGACGGTAGGCCGCAGCGACGAGGAGATTATGGCGCAGTTGCGCAATGACGCCTCGAAACTGAGTGTCGAGGAACTGCTGTATGCTGCCGCGAAGAGTCAGGACGCTGCCGACAAGCAGCAGATATACCAGACGACGACGCGCCTCTATCCTGCAGACGTCCGTGCCTATAACAACCTGGCGGCCATGGCCTATGCCGGAGGTCGCTATGATGAGGCTCGCCAATTGCTGGAAAAAGCCCGTGGCGTGAGTGGCGGCAGTGCCGAGGTGAGCAGCAACTTGGGACTGATGGCCCTGTTGCAAGGCGACACGCAGGGCGCTGAGGCGCTGATGGCCAAGGGTGTACAGGCTACGAACAGTGCTGAGGCACTGGGCAACCTGCATCTGGCACAAGGCAACTACGCCCGTGCCGAACAGGACTTCGGCGACATCTGCTCGAACAGCGCCGCACTGGCACAGATACAAAACAAGAACTACGCAAAGGCAGCTCGGACGCTGCGCGGCATCAGCCGGCCCGACGGCATGACCGACTATCTGCAGGCCGTGCTGAATGCCCGTCAGGGAAACCGCGAGGCCGCTGCCGCTTTCCTGCAGTCGGCGCTACAGAAGGATGCTTCGCTGCGCCCCTATGCCGAGCGTGACAAGGAAATGGATGCAATACGATGAAGGGAGGACTATGGCTTTTTACGCTTCTGCTGCTCCTGGCATCTTGTGGCACGGAGGGCGGAAAGTTCAGGTTGGAAGGGCGTCTGCGCAACCTGAACCAAGGCGAGTTCTGGGTGTATAGTCCTGACGGCGGCATCAGCGGCATCGACACCATTCAAGTCCGCGACAGCCGTTTCGTCTATGAGCTGACGCTACGCGAGCCGACCACGCTGGTGGTCATCTTCCCCAACTACTCGGAAATACCCGTTTTCGCAGAGTCGGGCGGGAAGGTCACGATGAAGGGCGACGCCACTCACCTGAAGGAAATCGAGCTGAAAGGCACCGGCGACAACGACCTCATGACCCAGATACGCCTGAACCTGAACCAGCTGACGCCGCCCGAGATACCGCAGGCCGTCAGCGCCTTCATTCGCGAGCACCCGGCATCGCCCACCAGCATCTATCTGTTGCAGCGCTATTTCGTGATGTCGCGCCAGCCCGACTACAAGACGGCCTTGTCGCTGACGTTGCTGATGCTCAAGGAGAATCCGGACAACGGCCAGCTCATACAACTCAAGAAACAGCTCAGCCGGCTGCAAGGCGGCAGGGTGAACAGCCGCCTGACACCCTTCACGGCCACCGATGTCAAGGGGCGGAAGGTGACGGAGAAAGACCTGCGCGCCAAGGTTAACGTCGTGTCGGTGTGGGCATCGTGGAGCTATCAGAGCCAGGATATGCAGCGCCGGCTGATGATGCTGAAGAACCAGCACGGCAGCGACCTGTCGGTGCTGAGCATCTGTCTCGACGCCAATGTCAGCGACTGCCGCCAGCGTGTGGTGCGCGATTCCCTGAAGTGGCCGACTGTTTGCGACGGTCGCATGTGGCAGACACCGCTCCTGTCGACCTTGGGAATCGCCGACGTGCCCGACAACTTGCTCATCGACGGCAAGGGCACCGTCGTAGCCCGCAGCCTGACAGCCATGCAGTTAGAAGAAGCGATTACCAAACGCTTGAAATAATCATCCTATTTGCCTATGAAAACTAAAGTCCTCATTATCCTTATCATGGCCCTGACGGCTTTCTGCCTTCCGGCACCGGCCCAGCAGAAAGGCAAGGCCACGTTCTATGCCCGTCGCTTAGACGGTGCCAAGACGGCCAGCGGCGAGCGCCTGTATAACGACAGTCTCGTCTGTGCCCATAAGACACATCCCTTCGGCACGAGGCTGAAGGTGCGGAATCCAGCCAATGGCAAGGAGGTCATTGTGCGCGTCATCGACCGAGGCCCCTATGTCAAGGGCCGCATCATCGACCTCTCCATCCGCGCTGCCAAAGAGCTGGGCATCTATATGCAGGGCGTCGCCATGGTGGAAGTCTCTGTCGCTCCTACGTCCGTTGAGACGCCATACCGTCCGTCCGACGAACCTGTGGAACTGCCTGAGATAGAACTGGAGGTGAATACTGCCGACGAGATAACCGTACCCGAGTGGCAGGAGAAACAGCAGTCTGAGGACAAGTGACTGTTTGAAGCCTCCAAACGGGTCGTTTGAAGCGTGCAAACCCATCTTTTGGAGGCTTCAAACTCCTTGAGAGCAGCGTTACGACAACCAAAGGAAGGAAAGAATCAAAATCATGTCCCAGTGATTCCTGTCAATGACAAATCGAAAAGAGCTTAAAGGAATATAGTTAAATTGAATTAAGGAAGTACGAAAAATCATACTTTTTGCTTGCAGAATCAGCATTTCTTCGTATCTTTGCACCAAAAGTACGATAAATCATACGCCGATGGATATAGGAACAGTGATTAAGGAGCGCAGGGCATTGCTGGGAATCTCTCAGCAAGACCTCTCGGATTATTCTGGAGTAGGCATCTCTACAGTCAAGGATTTGGAGCGAGGCGTAGGCAATCCGTCGCTGCAGACACTACAGAAGATACTGGATGTGGTAGGTATGGAAATGGTGTTGCAGGTAAAACAGACCGTTAAATAGCATAGAGCATGAGAAAAGTGAATGTGTATTACGGAGATGTCTATGCCGGGCAACTCGTTGAGTTGTCAAGGGGTAGCTATGAGTTCACCTACGATGATGCTTTTCGTGCCGACGGCAGCACCCCCCCTGTGTCTGTCAACTTGCCCAAGAATCAGAAAGTGTATCACTCGGAGCGCATCTTCCCCGTATTCACCAATATGTTGCCTGAAGGTGCCAACCGTCGGGCATTGTGCAGAACGAGGAAAGTGGACGAGAACGATTTTTTCGGTATGCTGGAAATGATTTGCGGCATGGATGCCATCGGGAAGTTTGTACTTAAAAGACCGGAAGAATGAAGACGATAGAAGTATGCCCATCGACATTGCGACCAGGTTTTTCTACCTATTCGACCCAAGCCGTCAAGGAATTGTTTGACGGTGTGGTGGTTTCGCCCTTTATTGACATCGATTTCGAGAACGAGCGCGACCAGCAGCAGGCAATGGAGAACATGAACAACATGTCAATCTCTGGTGCTCAGGAGAAATTCTCCGCCATTATTGATGACGGGAAAATCCGTCTGACTCATAAAGGCGAACAGGCCACCTATATCCTAAAGCCAGCACCTTTCAACCTGAGTCTCTCCACTCGCAAGCAGATACCTGCCAACGAACACCTGACCATGCAGATAGCATCTCAGGTCTATGGCATTCGCACAGCCAGCAATGGTCTGTGTTTCAGCAGCAGTGGCCAGCCGGTGTATATCACGAAGCGCTTTGACGTGATAAACGGCGTGAAAGAGAGTTCGCAGGAGGACTTTGCCACCGTTCTGCAAATGAC
>JAFUDJ010000020.1 GCA_017459445.1 Prevotella sp.
AGAATTAAAGACTATGGCTAAGAATATAAGTTTCACTATTAAATTTTGGCGTCAGAATGGTCCGAAAGATGCGGGTCACTTCGATACGCACGAAATGCACGACATTCCCGATGACACCTCGTTCCTCGAGATGCTTGACATCCTGAACGAGGAGCTCATCAACGAAGGCAAGGAGCCCTTCGTGTTCGACCACGACTGCCGCGAGGGTATCTGCGGTATGTGCTCTCTGTATATTAACGGAACGCCTCACGGCAAGACGGAGCGCGGTGCCACCACCTGTCAGCTCTATATGCGCCGCTTCAACGATGGCGACGTCATCACCGTCGAGCCTTGGCGCTCAGCAGCCTTCCCCGTCATCAAGGACTGTATGGTTGACCGCAATGCCTTCGATAAGATCATTCAGGCTGGCGGCTATACCACCATCCGCACTGGTCAGGCTCACGATGCCAACGCCATCCTCATCCCCAAGGAGGATGCCGACGAGGCTATGGACTGTGCATCCTGCATCGGCTGTGGCGCCTGCGTCGCTGCTTGTAAGAACGGCTCAGCCATGCTCTTCGTATCGTCGAAGGTCTCTCAGCTCGCCCTGCTTCCCCAGGGTCGTGTAGAGGCTGCCCGTCGTGTGAAGAACATGATAGCCAAGATGGATGAGCTCGGCTTCGGCAACTGCACCAACACCCGCGCCTGCGAGGCCGTCTGCCCGAAGAACGAGACCATCGCCAACATCGCTCGCCTGAACCGCGAGATGATTAAGGCAAAACTGGCTGACTAAAGTTGAAGATTTTAGTCAAGGCTTCCAGCTGACTAAAGTTGAAGATTTTAGTCAAGGCTTCCAGCTGACTAAAGTTGAAGATTTTAGTCAAGGCTTCCAGCTGACTAAAGTTCACCTTATTTATAATAAGAGCGCCGCAGAAACCATCTGTGGCGCTCTTTATGTTTTCCATTTCAAGATGAGTCTATGCCTCTTTCCACCAACTATCCTTCATCCTGCAAATAGCTTGTGCAATGCAATTCATGGCTTTGCAGAAAGGGACACTGATGCTTTCCTCGTGACTTCTGTATTGATAAGCCCAAGGCGTGATTAGCAGTAGATTTCCTGCAGCACAGTCGTCCATATGGTTAGCTGAGGGATGGTAGATGTCGGCAAAGCCATTATCCTCTATCCGAATGACGGGATAGCCTGAAAGCAGGGCCGTGTCTAATATCTCCTGCTCACCTTTCGAGATACGGGCCGACACCAATACGGAACCCTTTGCAGCTTCTTCCAGACAGCGGGCCTTTTGTTGTGCAAACAGAGCGGCATCCTTACGATGGCAAACCACTGGCAACAGTCGCCGCTGCAGCAGTTGCGCATTACCATAGCTGTCGCACATAATCCGACCATTGGCCTGCAATAGCCGTTTTCCCAGCATGGCTACCGCTTCTGCATTCAATTGCTGTGGACATTCGCGCTGCAAATAGCCATATAATGCCCTAAGACTGACAGCGGTATCTATGGTGTGCCGTTGTGGTTGAAGCCACGCCCGGTTCATCGCTCGCTGTAGGCGGCAGCGAGGGTTGGCATGGATATAGGCCCGTTGCGTCGCCAGCTGCTCTGCATCTACCGGCATCACGTCACAATAGCCGGCCTCGAACAGGGGCGACAGCTCTTTTATAGCCACCAACCGTTCCTTGGCGACCGAATCGCCAAGCACACTATTCCGCCCGTGCCTCTCTGCCGTTCCCGCTGTGTCTGCCTCTTCTGTTCCTGCCACCGCTGTGTCTGCCTCTGCTGTTCCAGCCTTTGCTTCTGCTGTTCCTGCCTCTGCTTCTGCAGTGCCTGCCTTTACTGTGCCTGGCGATTTGGTCGCCAGGTTACCCTCAGTCGTCAGGCCGCTTTTGCTTTCTGCCAATGCCCCCGTCATCACCCAGTATCGCCTGTTGCACCCATATTTAAACCCCGCAATGACGTGCCCCAGATGCGTCTTCTTACCACTGCGTGACACCACGTCGCTATGCGCCACCAACAGGAAGTGCAGATGCTCCGGCATCACGACATAGTCCTGTACCTCCAGCATCGGATACACCCGGCGGATGCTCTCTCGCAGTTCCTCTTCCACCATCCGCCCTATAGGTGTCAGCTCCACATGCGGAGCCTCGCTGTCACCATCTGGCTTGTCCAGCCGCCCCACGACCCGTCCCAACGGCTGTCGGAGCCCTTTGGCTACGCTAATCGTGATATGGTAATACCCACAGCGGTCGTAGTCATGAGCCTGACTGCGCCGCTTCATGCTATGTATCGTTGGTTTCCTAATTTCTCTATCCATCATTATCCATCATTTGCATGCAAAGATACGACTTTTTCTGATACTTTATTCGATAATTCGGGAATAATTCGTATATTTGCAACCGATATGTGTTGTTTAACTTATTTACACTAGTGAAAAGGAATAGAATAATCAATTGATAGTAGAGGGTCACGGGGACAGGCACTTCATCAATAACTCAGGTGCTCAGCAAAAAAGATGAGTTCTTGTAGTCGTGAGAAATTACGAAAAAAATTATATAGACTATCATGGCTGTACATATTTTTACCGTATCAGAAGAGAACTATAAGGTTTGCATAGAGAGGGGACTTGTGGCCCTTCCCGAGCCAAAGGACGGGACAAGACGCGATAATGTCTTTGATGGTCTGTTGTCCCGCCTTTCTGGCATTAAAGATGGCGACTATATTCTTATGTATGTCATCAAATCAAAGGAACTCCGTGGCGTATGGCAAGCAGAGGGACGACCTTTCTATGAAGAGGCACCTGTATGGGAAGACAGACAGTATCCATTTCGCTGTAAGATAAAATGGTCTGCATATAATTTCCAGAAGGCGCTGAAACTGGATGATATTAATGATTTGCGGAATTCGGGCAAGATATGGACGTGGGCCTTGGAACGCTCAACGGGTGTCAACACCATGTTCTCGATTTCTAATGGAGAGTTTTTCACCTTGCTTACAGAGTTTATGAAGATAAACCCCTTTAGTACGCAGCAGGGAATCATTCGCCGGCCCTATCCGTATAAGGAGTTTAACATTATTGAGAACCTGCATATTCAGGAAAATCATCCAAAGTACGAGTTTACTATTATGGCATTGCTGAATGCAGAACTTGCTAAGGGTTCATACAGGGAAATCTTCGGAAACTATTCGGATTATTTATGTTATGTCCCTACTAATTTAGGCAAGGAAATGGACATTATGCTTATGTATAACAGTCCATTGTCTACGGAGCAAATCGTTTCTTATGATATATTGGAGGTGAAAAGGGACGAATTTGACGAAGCAGCCTTACAACAGCTGATAAGTTATGAGTCATGGTTTTTGCAAAAGAAGGTTGCAGGTGACTCCAATATGGTCAGGACAACGGCTATAGCCCAGTCCTTCTCCGACGAGGTTATTCATTATGTGGCGCAAAGGAAAAGGATAGAGAATAAGCCTATCAAGCTACTGCGATATGTTTATGAGAATAATAAATTGAATTTGGTAGATGAAGTTTAAACTCAGTAATACCAATATCTCCATTGCCCTCGGTCTGGTGGCGGTGGGGGTGGCCGTGGTGTTCCGGCTGTTCTCAGAGGCCGACTTGTGGTTTCAGATGTTTTCGGCCATCTTGGGTGTTATCATCACGATTATTATTACAAACCTACTGCTGAACAGTCAGACCAATAGCGACATTGAGCGGGAGCGCAGTTCGGAGGTGTTCCGTGAGAAGCTGCGCATCTATCAGGAGTTCCTGCAAGCACTCTACGATGTGTTGAAGGAGGAAGCCGTGACGCCCGATGAAGCCATGCGCTTGCAGTTCCAGACATCGTATATCGCTATGCATACCAGCAGCCAGCATATCCGCGAGGTCAGCGAGTGCGTGTCAAGTATCGTAAAGATGTATTCGCAATGCCCCAATGAGCATGGCCGAAAGGTGTTGCAAGACAAGGAACTGCTCTTGAAGAACCTGTTCCGCATCGTTGAGATATTCCGTCAGGAACTTTACACGGATAAGCCCGATTTCAATCGCGAGGATATTGCCCAAGCCATCAAGAACTTCGACTATGCCTACGACTACTTCATGGCAAGTTGCCGATTGAAATGAAGATAACTTTTTCGTGTATTTTATTCGTTAATTCAGAAATAATTCGTATATTTGCCGTCAGAAATGCAGTTAACGTATTGTCAAACCCTTTAAATAGAATAGCCGATGAAGTAAAAACAGAACGAAGAACGCTAACCGACCCGTAATGTTGAGGCCCAGCCTCACGAGGTCACAGAGAGATTTAACAAACCACTGAACATTGACGCAGATGAAAACAACCAACGAATACATCGACCTTATTAAAGCTCACTCCGACGAGCTCCGCACCCAGTTCGGAGTCAAGACGTTACGTCTCTTTGGCTCTGTCTCTCGCGGTGAACAGCATGAGGGTAGCGATGTGGACGTTTGTGTGGAGATGGAGCCGCGTGCCTATCTTGTTGTGCGACTGAAGCGCTTTTTGGAGAAACAGTTAAATAACCGTGTAGATGTTGTACACATGCACCCTCATATTAATCCATACTTACTAAAAGAAATTGAGCATGATGGAATTTACGTCATTCAATGACCGAGAAAGAGTAAGGATAAAATTTGAGCAGATTGACAACGCCATTGACCAACTGAAAGAGTGGAACAAGGATGTCCAATCTGCCGAGGACTATTATGTGTCCCCTGGAGGCATGCAAAAACTTGCAGCAAACTGTATGCTCATTGAGGCTATAGGCGAAAGTATCAAGCAGATAGATGCGATTACCCAAGGAGAGCTGTTACCCAGGCGCTCGGAGATTCCTTGGCCTGATGTCATAGGCTTGAGAAACCATATAGCTCATGGTTATTTTGACATCAACGGCTATCTGGTCTTTGACACCATCAAGAACGACCTTGACTCTTTGCAGATCGCTATAAAGTACTTCCTTGATACTATTTAGTATTACTCTCTCGTCTCCACCGCTTTGACGGTGGCAGGATGCACATTATTATATTAACTTACAGAATAGCGTTTCTGTTCGACTTATTACATAGATATTGAGCTTTCAGCTCTTGTCTCTCTCCAACTTGAAACCGCCAAATTCAGCTACGGAGAGCAAGCAGTCCAGAAAGTTCACGTCGTTAGGGCGTGGACTATTCTTGCTTGTTTCGTAGCATGGTTACTTGGCGGTACCGAAGTTGGAGAATAAGCAAACGAATGGTTCCGCCTTTTTTATCCTAAAAATTGCACAAACGATGAAAGAAAGAACTACTATTACATTATTTGCCGTTCTTTTTGCCATTATGGGAATCCATGCACAAGCCGTTGCACCCATGCTGAAAAGCCTTTGGCATCAAGGATATCCTTTTAATAAAGACATTCCAAACAGAGTGAATGCAGGTTGCGGTCCGATAGCAGTTGCACAGATACTCAATTATTATCAGTACCCTGTTCATGGATATGGGCATGTTACGCTGTATAATGATTTAGACTATTCGATGCATACCATCGACTGGGACAACATCATCAATACGTATGACGAATATAATGAAGTTCAGGCAAACGCAGTCGCTAACCTTGTATGGCATGTTGGAGCCGCAATGACCCTTAAATACCCAAACAATGGTACAGACAACAATCGCATGATATGGGGATTACAGAAGTACCTGCACATCTCGCCGAAATGTAGGTTCCGATTACGTAAATTCTACTCGACAGAACAATGGTTGAAGATGCTTGATGAGCAACTAGCATCCGGACATCCTGTTTATTACCGAGGACGAGCATTCCGCTATGGATGTGACCCTTCGGGAATTGGCCATATTTTCGTCATAGATGGGAAAAACGAAGAAGGATTGTATCACTTCAACTTCGGGCATGCCAATAAAGAACAAGATAAGTACACTAGTCTGGATGTTATCAACCAAAGCGCAGATATTTATCCTGGCGATTACGGAATCTACTACAATTGGGAACAAGGTATGGCAACTGACTTATATCCCGACGAATATTTCAACGAGGAAGAGTTCAATGACTATCCCGTATATCTGGATGAGCCATTGCACCTCAACTACGACCGCAAAATGGACGAGCTTACTATCCCCATAGGCGAAACATTCTATCTGAGTACCAAATTGCATATATATACCAAAGATTATTTTATTAAAAATGAAGGCGGAAACAATTGGACATGGCAACGTGCTCTTGGCGTATATCATGACAGTAAATTCTTAACTGCCATCTATTCGCCACAAAGTCAGTCATTCACTATTAGTAGTTCTATCAGTTCAACGCTTCCCTTTTCCATTCCAGCCTCTTTAGAAGACGGAGAATACGAGTTGAAAGTTGTAATACGAAGAAATGATGACGAATCATGGAAGCCCGTCTGGGATATTGCCCCCAATCACATAGCAGCAACAGTAAATAACGGATATGTGACGCTAAAGACCATGGGTGACCACACACAGGAGACACATCTGTATCTAACAGAACCCATCAAAAAAATAGGAGATTATCATAATGAAGTCAACGGAATATTATATTCAATGAGAATAAAGAATCCGACGGACAATAACTTTGAGAACAATATTAAGTTTACTATTAAGGGACTCGACGGAAAAGACAGCAAAGACTTCGAGCAGATGGCCTCGGTATATGCTGGCTGTGAGGTTGAATACCATTTTCTAATACCCTATAATGAATATTCTGATGTCAGCAGCCTTGGGCATTTCAACGTTGAAGCAAGTTATTATGAACATAACACGAATCAATATGTCAAATTGACAACCGATGTTCCAGACATCTCTTCAGTCTTGACCATTAAGGATGAGGTACGTCAAAGATACATTTCCATATATGACACAAATGGGAGACTACGGAAACGTGTTTCTGACAGTATTGCCCCGCTGAGCGGACTCCCAAAAGGTTGCTATGTTATAAAGCAGGGAGCTACAACTCGAAAAGTGATTAAATAATCAGGGTTCCGCTGTCACTATTAAAAAATCATAGAATTGTCCCCAATTCCCCAGTAACCTGTTGTCATGAAATACCAAAGGCGTATGTAAGTGTGACTTTATGGCTTCAGATAATTAATTTAAGTATAAAAACTAAAAAGTAAAAACAAGTATGAAGAAAATTTTATTTTTACAATTGCTATTGTTAAGTGTGTTGAATCTTCCGGCACAGAGTGAAAAGTCATGGAAAGTTGATGCTGCTACAGGGTATCAGTTTCTAACAAGTGGAGGTGGAGGAATGTTTGCCTTGAATTTAGGAATACAAAGGCAATTTAACAATTGGTTTTCATTGGGATTTACCACCGGTAGCTATTTCCCGAAGTCAGGCAAGCCTATGATACCATTCTTGGTAGATGCCAGAGGAAAATATCCTATAGCAAATACAGAACTGGCTTTGCTTGGAATTGTACGTGCTGGATATTACATGGACACTAACAATCTTGGAGCGGACTCTTTTAAAACTTTTGGCTATGAGCTATTACCTGGTGTACAAATGCAAGTGAATGACAAATTAAGTGTTCGTATAAACACAGGCTTTCAGTCAATACATAACACGTCTGAAGGAACTGATTTCCAAATGATACCAATTTTGATAGGTGCATCTTTTACATTGTAAAAGGAATTTGAGAGTGGATAATAGCGGTTCTACTGATTCACTTATAGGAATTAGGTGGAACCGCCTTTGTTTGATAGTTTGGAATTATTACCCTCTCTCATGCCCCATACCCTTCACCGAATACCTAACCCGCTGACATACAGGCAGTCACAGTGAAGGATTTTCACGGATGGGTACTAATAGATAGTGAAGCAAAAACATCAGCAAACGGAGCCGTAGAAGCGCAGTTAAGCTTTGCTGACGTAGGTCGGCTGTTATGCTGACGTTCGTCAGTAGCTTTGCCGACCTACGTCAGCAAAGGAAAACCAATCTTTTCAAGACGTAATCCACCATACATTAGAGGCTTCAGCCATAGGTGGGCATCTAACTAAGCCTGAGCCATCAAACCTTCACCAAAAGTCATTATATATCAAGAAGTTGTGTCTCTGGAATGAGAAAATGCAAACTAGGGTTGTAAACTATGATTGCGGAAAATTCGCATAAACTTTGCGAGTTATTTGTTTGTGTCAACTGAAAGTGTTATCTTTGTACACAAAATGAAGAGTAGATAATATGCCACTACACGTATCAGTACAAAACATTCAGCGGATGCATCCGAAAGGGATGGAGTCGTCGACGGATTTTTATTATGCCAAGATTGGCAATCAGTTGCTAAAGAGTATCCAGAGAACTGGGGCAGTCAAGGTCTTTGGCAATGAGGTGTTGGAAATCATGGCCATTAAGGTAGTACTCTATTTCGAGGATATTATCTGTGATGGTGGCATCTGGCGTAGCTTTGTCAATAAGCATCGTGAACTATATGGAAAAACGTTGCCGTTCTATCCTGTCGATGAGAAGGACTATCAAGCTGACGAGCCTCACGTAGAAGATATCCGCTATCTGCTTTGGGAAGTGGTGATGGATTGTTACCAAGATGTTATGATAAATCCACAGGACAAGTTGCTTGCTGAGATTGCTAAGATATTCTATGATGTACTGGATGCCGAGTTTGAGAAGGCTCCTATCAATGAAGGTATGCAGCAGTTCTTCCAAGAGGCTACGTTTATGGCCGATTTCATCGAGATGCGTGAGATGTTGGGCTGGCTTTGGATGGATTGCTATCTGACTGAGGGACACAAGAAGTTTGATGTTGCCGAAGAGATGATTGACGAGGTCTGCGATGTGCTGCATTTTGACAATCATGACCCACGGGCCATCTATGCTGCGCTCAGCCAGATGGTGTTCCGATACCAATGTGGCCCGTTGGCGCTTTTTCCCGCTGAGTGGCTGGCTCTTCTGATGGAGACTGTCGGTAATCATGCCTATGCCGACATGCTGAGAAACATTGACTATCGGAAGTATGAGGTTTATCTTTTGGAGAACTTCGATACACAGACGATTCATCTGAAGAACACCAAGGACGAAGAGTTCGTAATCAGCATGGACGGTTATGGTGATATGAGTCCTGAAACTTTGTGCAATACTGAGGGCTGCGTGGCTTCCTTTGTCCGCTATAATGGACGATGGGAACCGAACGGAATGGATTCGTGGGGCAATTTCCGTCAGGCTTACGAGGATATCAAGGAAAGGCAGAAACGCTATGGTGTCGGCCTGCCGCCAAAGAACTACAAGCTGCTGATGAAGGAATCAGGTGGCAGCCCGCTGTTTTATTTCCGCAATGGCAAGGAAGTGCGTGAGTTTATGATAAAAGGTGTGGGTATTCCTGAAACAATGATGCGCCCTTCTGATATGGACGACAAGGAATTTATCATAGCCTTTGTTCCTTCCGCCAACGAGAGCGTTGCCTTTGCCTATGGGGTGGCCAACTGTGTGAAGGATGCCCGTAACCCCTATTATGGCATGAAGTATCACGACGATGATGCCATGATGCTGATTTCTGACACAGAAATCTGTGACCCTGCTATGTTACGCTACCTGATTCAGCATCATATGCTGCCCGATGCTTCGTTTAACGATGACCCAGAAGACAAGGAGTCACTGCAACTTGCTCAGGATAATCTGGACTTCATAGCCCGAACGGTACGGCGACACTTATATTAATTCTAATACGAGTTGTCTGTTGAACCATAAATGGGGCTCAAAGGCCCCATTTATGGTTGTCAGTCGGTTCTGTTTACTCTTTCACCTGCCCTACGATGTCGTCGATGGTGGCAACGGTGTGGCCGTCGCGGTGGCGGAAGAGGTTCAGAATGTCGCGGACGGTCTTCTCCTCCTCTACCTGCTCGTCGATGAACTGGTCGACGAAATTGATAGAGGCGCGGTCATGCTCGGCATCGGCAACGTCAGCCAGTTCGTTGATTTTCTCAGTGACCCACATCTCGTGTTTCAGTGTGCGCTCAAAGATGTCCTTCGGGTCTTGGAAGTCCTGCTCAGGAGCATCGATGGCTGTTACCACGGCCTCGCCGCCACGGTTCAGCACGAAGTCGGCCATCTTCAGGGCATGTTCCTTCTCTTCGTTCGAGTGGTCGAACATCCAGGCAGCAAAGCCTTTCCAGCCCTCCTTACGGAACCAGAAAGCCATCTGCAGATAAAGGTTTGATGAGTACAGTTCTGCTGTGATTTGTGCGTTAAATGCATCTTGCATTTTCTTTGTAATGTTCATAGCTTGTTCCTTTTAAATTTTCGTATCAGAATTATAAATGTGGTAAATGTGACTGCAAAGTTACAACTTTTTTCTGTTACTTTATTCGTTAATTTGAAAATAATTCGTATCTTTGCCAACAGAAATATGCAGTAAACATAATGTTGAACCCTTTAAACAAGAATAGCCAATGGAGTAAAACAGAACGAATAAACGCTAACCGACCTACACGTTGAGGCCCAGCCTCACGAGGTCACAGAGAGATTTTAATAACAACCAAATTATTAACTTACAGAATAGCGTTTCTGTTCGTACTTATATAAAAAATTTGAGCTTTTAGCTCTTGTTCTTTGCACTCGAAACCGCCAAAACTTCGAATATAGTAAGAACAAGTAGATGAAAGTTCACGCTTGATAGGCGTGGACTATTTGTTGCTTGTCACTATATAGGTTACTTGGCGGTACCAGAGTGCAGATAAGCATCGAATGGTTCCGCCTTTTTGTACAAAAATGTTTCTATTATGAAAAAATTTTTTATTCTTGTCACCTTAGCATCGCTATCGACTCTTGTTAATGCACAAATTAACCCGTTTTATAATCCTTATGCTGCTTACCAACAGCATATGCAGAACGTAATCGAACAACAGAACCGTCAGCTTGTCGAGGGATTTAGAGAACATATGAAAAACTTTAATTGGAATCAATCTGTTCCTGTTCAACAAAACAACTATTATGATAGCGAGTCTAATACATCAACACAGCAACCGCAATCCACGCAAGGATACACAAAAACTTGCGGTGTTTGTCATGGTACTGGTAAATGTCGTAACTGTGTCAATGGATGGGTAAAACGAATATCAGGACAGGATGGACCATGTCCGGTATGCCCCAACCACAATGGCTTATGTAGTTCATGCGGTGGTCGTGGAAGTTGGAAAGAATAAAGCAAACACTTAAGGGATTTCTCTTTGTAATATTATTAAGCGCCGTAGGTCATGGTGACAGTCACTTGACCCGTTAACAATCAAAACCTCAGCAGATAGAGAGCAAAGTGTTTTCATCTGCTGAGGTTTCTTTTTTCATGATTCATTTTGGAGTTTCCGGAATATTGTGTATCTTGCAATGTTGAATCAGCCATAGCGTCATTCTAATGAAAGCGACAAGCGAATATATTGACCTAGCGCACAGAATCCGATCTTTTGCGTGGTTTGCGAAAAAAATCGCAACGAAAAAAATCGCATAAACTTTGCCGTTTGTTTGTAAGTATCATATTTAAGTATTATCTTTGTACGCAAAATGAAGATAAATGAAGAATCCATTTAAGTATGGTGTACTTGTTGACAACGAGTTTTTCACCGATAGAAACGAAGAGTTGAAGGAGGTTCAGAGGACGCTGGACAGCGAGAATCATCTGATAATGATTAGTCCTCGAAGGTTTGGCAAATCGAGTCTTGTAGCCAAGGCAGTCAAAGCCACTGGGCGGCCATGTATCTCGCTCAATATGCAAAATATGTTGAGCGTCGATGATTTTGCCTCTAAACTGTTACGTGAACTGTTCCGTCAGTATCCTATGGAGAGAATCAGGCATCTCATGTCTCATTTTAGGATTGTGCCAACGGTCTCTACTAACCCCGTGACGAATGGTGTTGATGTCTCGTTTCAACCAGTGTTGAACAGCATGGTATTGTTGGAGGATGCGATGGCTCTGATAGAAAAGGTCAGCACAGAAGACAAAAGGCTGATAGTGGTATTCGATGAATTCCAGGAGATTCTCAACATTCGCAAGGGCCTGGACAAGCAACTGCGTTCTATCATGCAGCAGCAGGAACACCTGAATTATGTCCTGTTGGGAAGCCAGGAGTCAATGATGACGGAGATATTCGAGCGGAAGAAATCACCGTTTTATCATTTCGGCAAGTTAATGCACCTGAATAAGATACCATACAACGATTTCAAGGAATATGTATCGGCTCGATTGCCATTGAAGGAGCAGGATAAGTTGAATGTTATTGTAGATGAGATACTTTCCTTTACAGGGCTACACCCATATTATACTCAGCAGTTGTCAGCCCAAGTCTGGGATATGATGACTTACGACGGACTTGTTGATGAGGTTGTAGCGGAGGCAATCGCTTATATTGTGCGTACTCATGACTTGGATTTCGAACGTCTTTGGCTGAACTTTAACCGTACCGACCGCTCTATCATGATGAACCTGAGTAAGGGCATCAATCCTTTACAGAATCGCCAAGTGGCCACAAGCACATCATTTAGCGGAATAAAGCGGTTGATGAAAAACGGGTATGTAATCCGTGTGACAGATTATGAGATAGAGGACCCATTCTTTAAAGAATGGATTATTGGTTTGTAAATACCGTGATTGGAGGTCGATTCCTCTGATTACAGTGCTTTCATAAAAAACCATCAATGAATAGTGCTAAAATTTATGGCTCAACATTTCCCGTCAAAACTTCAGGCAACAATCATAATCCCTGTGAAGATTCTGCCGCTGTTGATGCCTAAGCGGCGGGCGGAGAAGTAGTCGGCGGCATGCTGATAGGTGCAGATGGGCGACACGCTGACTGACGTAGGGGGAAGGCCTGCAGCCAGCAGTTGCTGGCGATTACACTCAGGCAGGTCGATGTGCCATTTTTCTTTGCGGCAACTGATGGCGGGCATGTCGAAACCAGCTTGCGCGAAGGCGTCATAGACCTCATCGCCCACCTCGAAGCTGTCCAGATGGATACCCGGGCCTATCAGTGCCCTCAGCTGTTCGGGGTGGGTGCCGTAGGCTGCCGTCATTTCCGCAACCGTCTTTTCTACGATGCGGGCTGCCGTTCCCCGCCATCCGGCGTGTACGGCACCTATGGCATGGTGTGCATGGTCGTAAAGCAGGATAGGGATGCAGTCGGCGGTCGACACGCCAATGCAGACACTCCTCAGGTTAGTCGTCAGCGCATCAAAGCCCTCCAGCGCCTCGCGCCGCTGCCGCTCCGTCAGCGCCAGCAGCGCCTCGTTAACCAGTGCCGTTCTGGTCTGGTGTACCTGATGGGGCATCAGTAGCCGTTCGTCACTGATGCCGAGCAGCGTACACAGTGCTTTGCGATTCCTGCTGATGTCTTCTTCCTGGTCGCCACAGTAGCGGTTGATGTTAAACCCGGCATAGCTGCCGGTGCTATATCCCCCATGGCGTGTGGTGCTGAAGGCTACTACGCCAGTTCCTATGTCGTAGTAGTGTAGTTGCGGTTGCTGCATACCCTTAATCTGTTTTAGGCGCAAAGTTACAACATTTTCCCCGATTATCGTTTCGCCACAGAAGAAAAAATACTTGTTTCTTTGTTTTATTCCCAACTTTTCGTACCTTTGCCGTTGTAAACAACGGCGAAGGTACTCACGCTCGACAAAAAAAGAATTGGAATTCTTTGTTTTTGTTCTCGCTTAATCGTACCTTTGCCCCGTGAAGCAAAGACAAACCATTCAGTAATTAATAATGAAAACAAAACTACTACTGTTAATCACGGCTTTTCTGTGTGTATCGGCCATGAGCATGGCCACCAACTACTATGCTGCACCCGGTGCCAAGGGCGACGGCAAGAGTATTAACACCCCCGGCGACTTGAACACGCTGGCGAATAAAACCATTGCCGGTGGTGACTCGCTGTTCCTTTTGGACGGTGTCTACTACGTAACGGCTACCGTGGATGTGAAGAATGCGGCAGGTACGGCAGACAAGATGACCTTCGTGGGAGCCTACAAGGATGCGCACCCCATCATCGACGGCAGCAAGATGGCGTATAGCAACAACAGCCAGTCGAACGGATTGCGAACCCGCGTCGCCTATATCCACCTGAAGAACATCACCGTGCGCTATACTGGTTTCAAGGGTTTCCTCATCGGTGGCAGCTACAACAAGATAGAGAACTGCACGGCACAGGCCAACGTCGACTCGGGCTTCGGTGTGAAGGAAGCCGACAACTGCACGTTCATCAACTGCGACTCGTTCGACAACTTCGACTACCAGCTGGGCGGCACGTCGAGCCCCGACTTCGGCGGCAATGCCGACGGCTTCTGCGACAAGCAGTTCTCGGGCGGTGGAAACACCTATATCAACTGCCGCGCCTGGAACAACAGCGACGACGGCTGGGACCTCTACAAGCGCGTGACCTCGGCGCCCATCATCTTCATCAACTGCATCACCTACAACAACTCGCCCGAATACTACGACTTCACCGGCAATCCCCGTCTGGAGACCGACAAGTCATGGTTCGACAGCGTGGAGGGCAAGACCATGGAAACGTCGAAGGGCCATGTCGACACGTGGTATCGCACCCACTACTATAACAACGGCAACAAGAACGGCTTCAAGATTGGCGGAGCCGGCGTGGCCACCGACGTGGAGATGTACCGCTGCCTGGCTATTGCCAACACCGTCAAGGGCTTCGACCAGAACTATACGCAGGGCAACGTGAAGCTGTACAACTGCTCCGCCTACGACAACAAGGCGAACTACCACTTCGACTCGGAACCGATGAAGAGCCTCGACATCAAGAACAGCATCAGCTACTATTCTCACGAGGCTGATTACACCAAGCCTAAGGATGACTGGTGGAAAGATGTCATCACCGTAGGCAACTACACCCATAGCAGCAACTCATGGGACATGGCTGGAATGGCCCCCGCCGATGCAGACTTCATCAGTCTTGATCCGGCTTCCAGCATCGGCGGACGCGACGACAGCGGCAGCTTCAACGTGCCTACCATGCGTCTGGCAAAAGGCAGCAAGTTCATTGATGCCGGAGAGGTGATTGCCGGATACAACGACAACGACTACAAAGGCAGCAAGCCCGACCTGGGATGGAAGGAGTTTGAGGACGAGGTGCCAACAGCCATCTCCGAGGACCTGAGTACGCTGAACGGGGCACGCCGGCTGAACATCTACACGCTGAGTGGCCGAATGGTGGGAATGGTCAGCGACGGCCGTCTTGACGCGCTGCACCTGCCCAGCGGCATTTACGTCGTCCGCGACTTCGATACCAACAAGGCCGTGAAGATTCGCCGATAGAAACCAATTGATGATATCGCATTAAACAACACCCCCGCAGACTAACAATCTGTGGGGGTGTCTGTTACTATAAAACCAAACAACTACTAACTATTTTTTTAAAACAACCTTTTTCCCATGAAGAATATACAAACCATTTTCGGGATGGGCAACGCGGCGGCCCTGCAGGTCAAAGTATGTATGAGCAACCTGAGGGGCAGTAGTTACAGCCTGAATGCCAGTGATATCATCGTCGGTCAGGATAATCTTAATTTCTGGGCATTTCTCCTGAATCTGGTCGAAATACTGGTCTTTCAGAATGACACCACGCAGGTCGAGTGAGACTGCTGTTGCTGCGAGCTTATCCTTCAAGATGGCAAAGTCATCGTAGTCAACACGGAACCAGTTGTCGTTAGCATTCTGGCAGTCACCACGCATGAGCGAGCCGGTCACGACAACGTTGCCCGTCAGCGAGTTGTCCTCAATGTCCGCCAACTTCTTACCGCTAACCATCGGCATAGGCTCGATGACGACATTATCAATATAAACATCCTGCGGCTCGTCAACACTGACAGTCTGTGCCTCAATGGCGAAGACGCCAGGGTAGTCGTTCATGTTGACGTTGGTCGAGAAGTCCAGTACAACTTTCTGCCACTTACCGGCACCACCGTACCAGGCTGCCGTCTTCTCCCAATAGTTGTTAGCACCATTCGTTGGGTCGGAAACTTCCACCTTGACATTCTCGTTCTGAGCTTTCTTTATCATGAATGAGAAGCGGCGGTTGCCCTGCAGGTCGGGTGTCATCCAGTCACGGAAAGGCAGGGCTACGTGCTTCTGGCCGAAGTCATTGCCCGTCATGGTGAACTTCAGACACTTCTCAGAGGTATTGATGCCATCCTTCTCCGGGTTCTCCACTACCGAGGGATTTCCTCTGTCCCACCAACCACCAAATTGGTTACGTGAAGTGACCGATTCGTCCTCGCCGTCCCAAAGAACGGTCTGTGCATTACATACTGTTGTGGCAAACAATGTTGCTAAAAGGAAAAATTTCTTCATACGCTTTACTGATTATTTTGTTAGTGAATAATGTTTGTTGCGGTTTCCTGAATGCAAAATTAGAACGAATCGCTTATTTCGGCTGTCAATTATGTTTCATTGAACCACAAAATACGTTCGTTGAAACAATCGTCGACCATAAAGGCAAATTTGTTTAGCGCATAAAAATAGCAACCCTGTCTTTTTTCATGCTTTTTCTTTGCCGTATTGGAATTTATTTGTAAATTTGCAAGCAGTAACGAAAACGATAGGGAATATGAATGCAGCATCAATGAACAACCTTTGGAGTTATATTCAAGGGCTTTCGCTGACCGTTAACAACCGCAAATGGTTGGCAGAACGGCTGATAGAACCGTTTAAGGAGGAGACGGCCGCCCCCCCCGTGCTACAAACATGGGAAGAGGCCATTGCTGACCTTGACGAGTCAGAGAAAGAGTTTGAGCGTGGAGACGTGCTTTCTGGTGAAGCATTCAACGCACAATGTCAGGCACTGATTGACAGCTTTGCAGCAAAGCCATGCAAATAGAAGTTTCAAAACGTGCTCAGCACCAATGGCTCCGCATACTTGTGTACTATAATGAGATGGGTGGGGAGAGGGCTGCCTTCAGACTTCATCAGAAGTATTTGCAAAAGCAGGCACGTCTGTTGAAATATCCTGAGAGTGGCTTTCCGGAACCTCTGTCGCGTGACAGGAAGATTCTTTATCGCGCTGCTATTATCAATGACTATTACAAACTTATCTATTATGTAAGAGGTGATGTCATTCGTGTTGCAGCATTCTGGGATATGCGTATGCATCCTGATAAATTACGTAAGACCATATAAATTTGTATCTTTGCACCCCACATAGAAGCTGAAAATAATTAAAAAATAAGGAAACGATGAAAAAAATCCTATTGTTTTTTGCCATGGCAGCAGTGCTGTGTGGCTGTAGCGGAAACGCAGAACTGAAGCGTGTGGCCACGGGTGAGCCGATACTTCCGATTCGGGAGGCTGGCGACACGACGGTGGCCTATCTGACTGACTATCTGCCGAGTGTGGACTTGAGCAAGCTGGATGATATTCGCGTGACGGACGGTTACACAGGAATGGAAGTCAGGGACAGCGTGTTGATGCTTTACGGCACGACGGGAAAGGTCGGCGTGATGAGTGTAGGCAGCCGTGACTGCGAGGTGGACATCCCCATCCTGCCGAAGCTGCCGGTGGTGCAGGGGCTGACGACGGTTGGCATCGAGGACGGCCAGCTGCAGCTGAGGGTGGACACGACCCTGCAGTCGCTTCAGTTCCGTTGCTTTGTGCAAAACGTGTTAATGCCGGAAGAGGCGTTGCAGGACAATGGGAACGGAACATTCGACGTGGACCTGAAAAAGCTGCCGAAGCAGCAAGGCCGCAGCTTTCTCCGCGTCTTCGCCGCCAATGGCCAGGTGCTGCTGAACGACCTGCTGATTCCCTTGCAGGACGGCAGTCCCGTGCTTGACGCTAACCAGCTTACCCGCCACGATGCCAACGCCCAGGTGCTGTACAGCCTGTTGGTGGACCGCTTCAACAATGGGCGGCTTGACAACGACGAGCCGCTGAACCGTCCAGATGTAGACCCCCGCGTGGACTACAAGGGTGGTGACCTGAAAGGTGTCACGAACAAGATTCAGGAGGGCTTCTTCGACAGCCTGGGCATCAACACGCTCTGGATTTCCCCCATCACGCAGAATCCGAAAGATGCCTGGGGACAGTATCACAATCCCGACACGAAGTTCTCCGGCTATCACGGCTACTGGCCCATCTACAATACGCAAATCGACCATCGCATGGGTACGGATGCAGACCTGAAGGAACTCCTTGCGAAGGCCCATGAGCACAAGATGAACGTCATACTCGACTATGTGGCCAACCACATGCACATCAACTCGCCGACGCTGAAGGCACACCCCGACTGGATTACCGACAGCATACTGCCTGACGGACGCCGTAACTTTGAACTCTGGGATGAGGCGCGCCTGACCACATGGTTCGACAAGCACATCCCTACGTTGGACCTGGAGCGTGAGGAGGTGTGCGAAGCCATGACCGACACTGCGCTCTACTGGATTGAGCACTACGACTTCGACGGCTATCGCCACGATGCCTGCAAGCATATTCCGCTGAACTACTGGCGGATGTTCACCCGCAAGATGAAGACCCGCTACCCCGACCGGCCGCTGTGGATGATTGGTGAGACGTATGGCGACAACGAGCTGATTGGCTCCTACGTGAAGACGGGTATGCTGAATGCCCAGTTCGACTTCAACATCTACCATACGGCTATCGACGTGTTAGGCAAGAAGGGTGAGTCGATGAAGCGTCTGGCCGAGACCATTGACGAGTCGCTGGCCTCCTACGGCGCTCATCACACGATGGGTAATATCTCCGGCAATCACGACAAGATACGGTTCATCTCGCTGGCCGGTGGTGCCATCAGCTGGGACGAGGACGGCAAGGCTGCTGGCTGGAACCGTAACATCGGAGTCACCGCCGACGGCAATGCGGAACGCGAGACCGTTGCCTTCAAGAAAGCACTGCTCTTGGAGGTGCTGAACCTTACCATTCCCGGCGTCCCCTGTATCTATCAGGGCGATGAATACGGCCAGTGTGGTGCCAACGACCCAGACAACCGCCGTATGATGCGCTTTGGTGGATTATCTGCCAACGAGCAGTGGATTCGCGGGCAGATGGAGCAGCTCATCCACCTGCGTCGCAGCAGCATGCCGCTCCTCTACGGTGACTATAAGCTGCTGTACGTGGACGACAGCGTGCTGGTCTTCTCACGTACCTATATGGGTAAGGAGGTCGTCGTGGCACTGAACAACAGTGCGGACGAGGTCCATCTCAAGGTGAGAGACCGACAAATCGACATTGCTCCCTACGGCTTCCTCTGCGAAAGTTAGTGGAGCAGGAGAGTGTCAACTCTTAGCTGGAAGAAATTTTAACGCGCTGATTATCATTAAAATAAGATATCTTTTTGTGTCAATCGCCCGATACCTCTTGACATCGGGCGATTGATATTGTATCTTTGCAGCAAAAAACGAAACGTTATGAAGAAAATTTGGATTATCATTGTATTGGCCGGGGTGCTGTCATGTTTAACAGCCACAGCGCAGGAAACGCTTATTCCTTATAGGCCAGGTTGTGGACCTGTCGACGAAGAGAAGGTGTACGACGTGGTGGAGCAGATGCCTTCGTTCCCAGGAGGCCCTGCCGCCATGATGGATTTTATCAGTCGCACCATCACTTATCCGGTTAGTGCCTTGAAGCAAAACCTTCAAGGGCGGGTCATCGTCACCTTCGTCGTGGAGAGAGACGGCAGCCTTTCACATGCGAAAGTCGTCAAGAGCGTTGCCCCAGACATGGACAAGGAGGCGCTTCGCGTCGTCAAGAAGATGCCCCGTTGGATTCCCGGCCAGCAGAATGGCTGCAAGGTGAAAGTGAAATACACGGTTCCCGTCACCTTCCGCCTTAATAAGCAGCCAGTACAGCCTGTCGATAGGAGCAAGGTGATAGGTTCGAAACACGACATCAGCATTGAACAACAGCAGCAGGAACAAAGACGAGACACCACCCGCCATGTTTTTTGCGAAATACCAGAGCAAATGCCTGCCTTCCCAGGTGGTAAACGAGCGCTGTTGAAATATTTGGAAGAAAACGTTCAATATCCAAAGGAATTGGAGGAAACAAGTGTGCAGGGTAGGGTGATAGTCACCTGTATCGTGGAGAAAGATGGCAGTATTACAGGGACAAAAGTAGTTAAAGGTCTTTGTCTTGCTTTAGACGCAGAGGCACTGCGTGTTGTCAGCGCCATGCCCAGATGGATACCAGGCAAACGAATGGGAGAGCCTATCCGTGTGAAATATGTCATCCCCGTATGTTTCCGCCTCCAATGAAGTGCTGCGGCTGACTGGCATTTGTTTACGCCGAGCGCAGAATAGCAATGTCTATCTTCTTGCTCAGTCGACTCTTGGTGCTACGGATAGCTTGTTCGGAGCAGCAGAACGAACAGGCCTTCTGGCGGTCGCTCTTGCCGTAGTACTCCATGATGCAGAAGAAGGTTTCCTTGGGTGTCAGGGGCGCTGAGGCTTTGTCCAACAGGGCGGCAAGGCTGGCATCCACCATCGGCAGCGTATGGAGCACAGCCTGCTCCTCCTGCTTGCCCATCTGGCTGATGTTCTGGTCGTTGATGATGGCAAAGAGCACGTCGATGCCCTGTTTGGCCTCGCCAATGGGAAGGACGGCGGAATTCGTAAAGTTTGACTCCTTGCTCAACATCTCGCGGCGGACACTGTCCATGCGCTGCCGATAGAGGGCGGCCAGCGTCCGCATCCGACGGATGTACCAGTAGCAAACGACACCGGAAATCAGCAAGAGCAGGATAATGGCTGCGGCATAGTACCGACGGTCACGGTCGGCCCTGACTTGTTCCACCTGCCACTGCACGTCCATCACGTCCGCATAGTTTTCCGGCGATATTGTCTGCATCAGCATCTGCAGTTGCTCCTGTTTCCCTTCCCGATAGTAGATATAGCAGAGCAATACCAGCGAACTGTATTCCATGGTGGAGTCATTGCTCAGCATCACGGAGCGGTAGGCATACGCCTCAGCTTTGTCAAGTGCATTGTCGAACATCTCCCGATAGGCCCAATCCTGATAGACGGCAGCACTGTCCTGTCCGCCATCACCCCGTATGGTGGCGGATGACGGTGTTTCTGCTCTTTGACAGGCACTAAGCAGGCAGAATGCAGTCAGCATGAGGGCCAATGGTCTTCTCATCGCGTGCAAAGATACACAGTTTTTCTGAATCTGCCAAAATATTCATGTGTCAAAAATGTGCCTTTGCAAAAACAAACCATCTGGAATCCAGCCAGTTAATTCTGGCGCGTGTGTCAATCTCTGTCACCCTATTGCAGAATCTCGACGGCTTTGTTATTTTCTTCTCTTTTCTAGAATTTGACCTGAAAAGATTGTGTTTTTCCTCACACGTTGCAAAAAAAGAACAAATTCTTTTGTTTGGCTCTCACTAATTTCGTAATTTTGCACACAGAAACGAAGCATGGTTTGTGTAAATAAAAGATGATATGGCAAAGAACAACATGAAAGCTTTTGAGAATCCGATTTTCCGCAACATCGCCATTGTAGGAGGATGCTTGTTAATAATTCTTATTTTCTTCGCAACCTGCTGCACGGTTGTCGATTCTGGTGAAGTGGGTATACGTTTTCACAAGTGGTCACTCTCTGAACAGGACTATGGAGGTGTGGAAGGCACCTGTAAGGGATGGGTTTTCTACAACCCCGTCACGACGAACGTTTTCACCTATCCCACCTTCACTCAGCGAAAGCAGTATGAGACATTCTCCGTGAATGCCAAGGACGCTTCGCTTTTCGAGATGGACCCGACAATCGCCTATCGCATCAACCCCGACAAAGCGTGCGACATCTTCACGAAGTATCGTGTGGGTGTAAAAGAACTGGAGGAGGGATATATTCGCACTTGCATCTACGAGGCCTATCGGACCTGTGCTAACCAGTATACCTCTGACTCGTTGATGTCCAACCGTGCCAACTTCGAGCGTGACGTTCGCAACCGTTTGGAGAAGTCGCTCATGTCCGAGGGCTTTCTCGTTGAAGAGTTTACTTCAAAGATTACGCCCCCGAAGTCGCTGCTCTCGATGATTGATGCCAAGAACACTGCCATCCAGAGTGCGCTGAAAGCTGAGAATGAAGTAAAGGAGGCTGAGGCTAATGCCAAAATAGCCGTAGCCAAGGCGGAGGGTAACGCACGTGCCATGAAAATTAAGGCTGATGCTGAGGCTTATTATAACCGTACTATCGCAGCCTCACTGTCACCGATGATTGTTCAGGAGGATATGATAGAAAAGTGGGATGGAAAGATGCCTCAGATTGTTGGCGGTAATGGTATGATGCTTGATATATCTAAGATTGTAGGTAAATAATAAGATTATCAGACAGCTGCGCTTGGCACAACATCAGCGGAACCATTCTGGCAGGCCTCTTCCTGAGCAGGGATAAGCAGCACTAACTCAATGATGACAGAGCGGCGCATCATACATATCGACATGGACCAGTTCTTTGCTGCCGTCGAGCAACGCGACAATCCGGAGTTGCGGGGCAAGCCCGTGGCTGTGGGACACGACGGCCAGCGCGGCGTGGTGTCAACGGCCAGCTACGAGGCCCGCCGGTTCGGCATCCATTCGGCGCAGAGCATTCAGGTGGCCAAGCGGCGCTGTCCGCAGCTCATCATCGTAGAGCCCCACTTCCAGAAATACAAAGAGGCGTCGCTGCAGATACGTGACATCATGCACGACTATACCGACCTCATTGAGCCTTTGTCGCTGGACGAAGCCTTCCTCGACGTGACGGAGAACAAGCGGCACATACCGCTGGCCGTCGACATTGCCCGCGACATCAAACAGCGTATTCTGGAAACCACAGGACTGACGGCCTCTGCCGGGGTCAGCTACTGTAAGTTCCTGGCCAAGATAGCCAGCGACTGGCGCAAGCCCGACGGCTTGACGGTGGTACTTCCTGACGATGCCCGGGCTTTCATCGACCAGCTGCAGGTGAACCGCATCTGGGGCGTGGGACACAAGACGGCAGAGCACATGCACCGCATGGGCATCTTTACGGGTGCCGACCTGCGGCGCTGTTCGCTGGCTCATCTCGTGCAGGAGTTTGGCAAGATGGGGCGCGTCTTCTACGACTTTGCCCGAGGCATCGACGAACGCCCCGTCATCTCGGAGTGGGAGCGGAAGTCGGTCAGTTGCGAGCAGACGTTCGAGAAGGACATCTCGTCAGCTTCTGCCATCGTCATTGAACTTTACCATACGGTGGAGGAACTGTTGCGCCGACTGGAGAAGACCGGCTTCGAAGGGCGCACATTGACGCTGAAGGTCAAGTTTGCCGACTTCCACCAGATTACGCGCAGCCTGACGGCCTCAGCCATGCTCCGCACCAAGCAGCAGATACTACCGATGGCCAAGCAACTGATGGGCGAGGTAGACTATAGTCGTGAACACCCCATCCGCTTGTTGGGACTGGGCGTGTCGCATGCCGTTGCCGACAGCTACGAAAGCGCCTCACCGCCAGCGTCGCTATGGAGAGAGCTGGAACTGCAGTTCGAGCCTTGGCCCGACAGTGAGTTATAACCATAAAGATGAAATCTTTAAAAAAATCCATGATGCGTTCATACATTACTCTTTTATTATTGCTGTCGGCATACGTGGCGACGGCAGAAACTGGAAAGTGGAAGAGCCTGGCCACAGGAACCTCGCTCAACTATACCACCTCTGCGGCTACAGGAACAAAGGCCACCGACGTGAACGGCATGCCCATGACGGTGGTGTATCTTGAGAACCTCGGCTTTCAGAAGATAGGCCAGAACAGTAATGCCGACGATGTGGCATGGCTGCGCAGTCAGGGCTATCAGGTCGTGGAATTGGACTATGCGCACAGCGAGAAGGCGGTGTCGCCGACTTTGAACCAGGACATCATAGCCATCAACAGCAGCCTGCAGGGTGGCAGGTTCTGTGGCTGCGACTGTTCGCCGTATCGTTCCTATATCCTGATGGAGGGTTACCGCATCAGCCGTGACATTCCCTATTACCAGGACGCCCCCGGCGTGTATAACTACCCTGACGTCTACAAGGACACGGCGGGCGACATGCTCTATCTGGACCTCGTCTATCCTGCCAATCCCTCTGCCGCCGTACCTGTGGTAGTCACCTTCTCCTACAGTAACAGCTTTGCCACGGTCAGCAGCGGCCAGCTGACCGATACCAACAAGCATAAACGCATGTATCTGCCCTACTTCTGGGGAGCGTTCAAGGACAGTTTCGTGGAGGGTGCCTCTGCCGTTGGCTTTGCCTGGGCCGTTTGCGACCATCCTAAATATTGCGACTGGGGGCAGGGGCGATATGCCGGTGGCGGCAACAAGAGCTTAGGAGCCATTGAGGTCAACCCCGATGCGGCACGCAAGGTGAAGTCGGCCATCAGGACCGTGCGGGGCGTTGGCAGAAGCCTCGGCCTCAGCGGCGAGGTGGTGGTCACTGGCTTCTCGCGCGGTTCCACGGCTGCGGCACTGGCCGTTGGCGACGGACAGACGGATGCTTTTGAAGATGCCTCGCGGGGACGCTTTGCCGACGAGAGCAGTCTGGTGCAGTGCGCCCTGTTGGGACCGGGCATGTTCGACTATGAAAGCACCCTGTCGTCCTCTAACGAATACATCCGTATGAGTGCTTTCGTCTCGAATACAGGCTCGTCATGGGAGCAGCAGGGGGCGTTGGCCACTATCCAAGGCAGCTCGTCGGCTCCGACTCTCTTCTTCCATAACACCGACGATTTCTATGCTGACAAGAACAAAGACCCGCAAGGCCTCTATGCCACGCAGGCAGCCCTGATGAAGGCAAGACTTGACGCCGTAGGGGTAGCGACGGAGATGCTGACTGACTACAGCACCGGCCATGCCGTGCCGCAGAGCGCTGCCACGTTGCAGCAGATGTATGACTTCATGTTGCGCCACGTATCTGTGGATACGGGCATCAAAGCGGTCAACGTACAAACAGCCGATGCAGCTGCTGCACCAGTCTACGACCTGTTAGGCCGCAAAGTCAGCTCCGGCTACAAAGGCTTTGTCGTGAGAAATGGCCGTCTGTATCATCAATAGCCATCATGCAGATATGACGCTCATCAAAAGAAACACATTCCGTTTTATTTCCTGTTTCCTGTGGACGGCCCTGCCGATGGCCGCCCAGCAGCCCATGGTGATGCCTCCGTTTCTGAAGGCTGGCGACACCATCGCCGTGGTTTCGCCTTCGAGCAGTCCGGAATCGGCAATGGTGGCCAAGGGGTGTGCCGCCCTAAGGGAATGGGGATATGTCCCCGTGGTGGGGCCTAACGCCTTGAACCGCTATCACGACTTCGCAGGAACAGCCGACGAACGGGCTGCCGACATGCTGTGGGCTTTACGGGAACCTGCCGTCAAGGCCATTATGTGCAGCCGGGGAGGCGACGGCGCCGTACAGGTGTTGAAGCGCATCCCGCTTAGCGAGTTCCGCCGTCATCCCAAGTGGCTCATGGGGTTCAGCGACGTGACGGCCCTGCACAGCGCAGTAGTGTCAGCCGGCGTGATGAGTCTTCATAGCACCATGTGCGACGGTATTGCCGCCCGTGGCGAGCGCGACTCGGTCAATGCCATCCTGCGCGGTCTGCTGCAGGGCGAGCTGCCCCGTTATCAGGTGCCTGCCCATCCGCTCAACCAGCATGGCGAGACCGAGGGAATGGTTGTTGGCGGCAACTTCTCCGTCTTCTGTGGGCTGGCTGGCTCTGACTACGATTTCCTGACGACACGGGCTGCTGACGGATTGATACTCTTTATCGAAGACACCCATGAGTCCATTTCCAAAGTCGACCGCATGCTTCACCTGCTGGACGTCCGGGGCATCCTCGGCCGGCTGCGGGGCATTGTCGTGGGCCACTTTTCCAAGTATAAGAGTCCTGACGCAGGCTTTGCCGATGTGTACGACATGCTTCACGAATACCTGCAAACGCTGGACATCCCCGTCTGCTATGATTTCCCGGTGGGCCATCACAGCGGTTTGAATCTCCCTATGATAGAAGGCTGCAGGGCCACCCTGCGTGTCGGACCAGAAGGTACAGTGCTTACATTTATTAAATAATATGCCACAAATTCAATTTTTATTGTTATCTTTGCACACTGAAAAAGCAATTCAATAAGATAAATATATTATAAACACTTATTTTTATCATGAAAAGAAAACTTCTGTTAGCTATGTTCATCGGCGCCTTTGCAACCATGACAAAAGCCGAAGACCGTGTGCTCAAGGTATTGCAGACGGACGGACAGGTGACCACCATCAGCCTGAACGATGAGCCGCGCACTACCTACGCCGATGGTAATCTTGTCATTACCACCAGTCAGACCACCATCACCTATCCTTTGGAGAAGGTGCGTCGCTACACTTACGAGTCTCTTGCCACAGGCATTAGCACGAAGCCGTCCTTGAAAACTGAGATGTCGCAGAACGGCGAGGCACTGACTTTTACGGGACTGAAGTCTGGCGAGACCATCATGCTCTACAACATTGCAGGGCAGATACTTCGTCGAATCAACTCTGAGAAAGAGGGCGCGACGACTGTCAGCGTAGCCGACTTGCCTGCTGGGATGTATGTGGTAAAACTGAATGACGTAACCTATAAAATCACGAAGCGATGAGACACAACATTATTAAGACTACATTGGCCTTGGTGATGGCACTGCTTGTCACGCCGATGGTGGCCCAGGATTTTCTGAACATCTATTTTCACGATGGAACGTTCCGTATATTTCACTTTGACAACGTCAAGGAATTATGTGTAACCAGATATGATGCAGAAGGCATTGGCCATGATGATTACCAATACCAACATGTCATAACCCTGAATGAAGAATTTGTCTATGACCTTGCTGACATTGACAGTATCTCGTTCACAAAATACAACGACCAGGTTGTGGAAGAGAATGTGCAGTCAGCCATGCAAACCGTACTCCCTGCTTTGTCGCAATGTGAGACGGCAGGAGAAGTCGCTAAGTATCTGGATCAAATAAAAGAATCAGAAGGAGTTGAGACCGCTTGGATAGAGAATGGCGTGCTATACGTCAAAATTGAAGGCTGGCAAAATCTCAAATTCTATTTTAACAATTACGTCAATGTGGATGAGGTGGCAGAGGCAAACCTTTCCAGGAAACTCATGGAGAGGCTGTCTGGCATGAGGCGAATCAATAATGCTGACGGCAAGCAGCTGAAGGCAGTGGTCGCTAATCAGCAACATTCAGATGAACATTCTTTTCGTGATATTCAGCGAAATAATTATATGCTGCCATTAACCAATAAACTAAATGAAGCTGGATATGACGCAGTGTACTCGGCCTCAGCGGATTTGGACTTCTTCAGCAACGGTATGTACGATTACGATGTGGTGTTTCTTAGCACCCACGGTGGTTACTCCGAAAAAGACGGACATTCTCTTCTTACCAGCGAGTATTTAGGAGAGATAGACCAAAATGCCAGCGATTCTAAGAAAAATGCATTTGGAAAAGAAATGATAAGTAAATACGATGAACTATTTCTTAATCCTAATTTTAAGTTTTCTGCAGATGACCTTGACTTGTCAATTGCTACCGAAGGGAGGATTGTGGATGGAGAAGAGATTCAATATTATGTAGCCTACGTAGGGATAAAGGAATCTTTCTTCAAGAATGCAGTTACAAAAAAATTCAAGAACCCGAATTCCATTTTTTTCAATGCAGCATGCATGTCTGTAATGAATAACTACTCATTGGCCGACATATTGAGAAACGAAAGGAATTTGGGCTCTTATCTAGGCTATTCCCAATCCAACTACTATGGACAGATGGCAGGTTGCACCATGCTGATGGACATGCTGGATGGTATTTCCGCAGAAAAAGCATATTATAATTTAGAGTCGAATAAAATATATGTACAAAATGAAGTTCAGTTAATAACTGGAACCTATAAGGACGAAGTCATCAAGGAGTATGATAAGAAAGGAAATCTGACGAGTGATTATACGGCCAGCCTCATATTATTGCCTGCAAATAGCAACCAGATTGACAAACGGTTTATTACTCCCGTTTTCACACTGCCAAGAACTCATGAGGAAGTTATGAAAGACTACGCAGAGAACGGCAAGGTCACTATAAAAGCCATTACCACGACGCTTAATCCCTCTAGACTCAGCATGGGCTTCAGGTATGGTATCAACAGCAATGATTTGACAGAACAAATCAATGCGGAATCTCAATTTGAGGTGACAGACACCGGCTATGGTAACTACTGCATGGAGTCGACTCTTGACAATCTGCAGATGGGTAAGACCTATTATTACCAAGCTTTTACCCACGATGGGTGGTTCTTTAACTACGGTGACGTCGTGTCGTTCTCCATCGACCACCCGGCCCTACAGCTTCACACCAACAGCGTCAGCATGGAGGCAAACACGACGACCGACGTGGTGATTCAGCAGGGCAGTGGCAATTACACCGTGAAGAGCAGCAACTCCGACGTGGCTGAGGCTACAGTCGACATCGACCACGTACACATTCTGGCCTATGCGGCCGGCGAGGCAACCATCACGGTGACCGACGTGCTGAGCGGCAAGACGGCTGACATCCTGGTGACTGTGACAAAACCCAAGGAGACACCCGCAAATGCGATAGACCTGGGACTGCCCAGCGGTACCCTGTGGGCCAGCTATAACGTGGGTGCCACAAAGCCTGAGGAATACGGCGGCTACTTTGCATGGGGTGAGACCGACACTAAGGATTACTATGGTTGGGACAACTACATCCATTGCGACGGCACCAAGGACACCTGCCATGACTTAGGTGCCGACATTGCCGGTACGGACTATGACGTGGCACACGTTCACTGGGGAGAGAAATGGACGACTCCCACAAAGGCACAAATCAACGAGCTGACCAAGCAGTGTACGAAAGAATGGACCACGCAGAACGGTGTGAAGGGCTGCAAGATTACCGGTCCGAACGGCAACAGCATCTTCCTGCCTGCTGTAGGCTTCTCCGTCTACTCGTACCTACCTTATCAGGGGGGTGAAAGTGGCTTGTACATGTCAAGCACCGAGTGCGACAGCAGCGAGAACTGGTGTCTGAACACCGATGAGAAAACTTTTACATGGAATGGCATTTGGAAGTTCTACGGCTATGCTGTCCGTCCCGTTATTAGTCCTGAGCCCGAATACGTGGAAAATGCCGACCAGCCTCTGGACTTGGGACTGACCAGCGGCACTCTGTGGGCACAGTGCAACTTAGGAGCCAGCCAGCCCCATGAGCCAGGCAACTACTATGCCTGGGGAGAGACCAAGCCCAAGGATAAGTACACCAAGGCAAATTACGCGCTCTACGACAGTAACACCGATACGTATACTGACATTGGTACGGACATCAGCGGCACGCAGTATGATGCAGCCACCGCAACACTCGGCAGCAGTTGGCACATGCCCACCTACGCAGAATTCACGGAACTGAAGAATGAGTGCGAGTGGAAATATGCCGTGATGAACGGTGTGAACGGCTACCGTGTGACTGGCCCTAACGGCAAGAGCATCTTCCTGCCGTGTGCCGACAATCAGGAGGACGAGAGCACTTATCCCGCAGCACCGTCAGACACTGATGGCTTCTACTGGTCATCGCGGCAGATGCAGGCCGGATATACCATATCCCTGCATTTCGATGAGAATGGCGCATACTGGCCTCATGGCTATCTGAGCTTCATGGGCTTTAGTATTCGCCCAGTCAAGAGCAAGTGACCCATAGGAAACTCATTTAAGCGGTTTTGTCAATAGTAAGCTCCGCCATCATTCTGTCTGCTTGATGTTTAAGAATGGTGGCGGAGCCTTTTATCAGGAAGGTTTTTGCGACCCAATTGCGGGCGTATTTACTCTTTTAGGCGCTCGGCCATGGCGCGGCCGAGGGCTTCGCACTGTGCCTTGGTTTCAGGCGTGAGGCTCTGCTTGATTTCCACGGGCTGCCCTACAGCCTCGAAGTGCAGGCGCTCGTCGTTCCAGCGCTGTATCTCGCTGACGGCCTTCGATGCCCATCCGTAGGAGCCGAACCATCCGAGGAGGTGGTTCTTGATGTCCTTGCCGGCCAGCTCGCTGAGCAGCACGTCCATTCCGTGGTAGAGGGCTGTGTTATACGTCGGCGCACCGACGATGAGACCACGGTAGCGGAAGACGTCGCGGATGATGTAGGAGTGGTGCGTCTTGGACACGTTATGGACGACGATGTTCTTCACGCCGGCTTCGGAGGCGGCACGGGCGATGACCTCGGCGGCGCGCTCGGTATTGCCGTACATGGTGCCGTAGCAGATGACGAGGCCCGGCTCGGTCTCGTACTTTGAGAGCCGGTCGTAGATGGCGATGACTTTCTGAATGTGCTCGTGCCAGACGGGGCCGTGGGTGGCGCAGATGTAGTCGAGCTTGATGCCGGCGAGTTTCTTGAGGGCGTTCTGTACCGGTGTGCCGTACTTGCCGACGATGTTGGAGTAGTAGCGCTCCATCTCGGGCCAGAAGGTGTCGCAGTTGATTTGGGCGTCGATGATGCCGCCATTGAGGGCTCCGAAGCAGCCGAAGGCGTCGCCGCTGAAAAGGGTGGTGGATGACGGGTGCTGGGCGTTGGTGGCAAGGGTGACCATGGTCTCAGGCCAGTGCACCATGGGCGTGAGGACGAAGCTGAGCGTGAGGCAGCCAAGGGGCAGCGTGTCGCCGTTCTTCACCTCCAGCGTGTCGTCAGTGATGCCGTAGAAGCCTTCCATCATCTGGAATGTCTTCTTGTTGCCGACAATCTGGATGTCGGGGTAGTATTTCTTGATGAGGGCGATGGAGCCGCTGTGGTCGGGCTCCATGTGGTTGATGACGAGGTAGTCGACGGGACGGTCGCCGATGACTTCGCGGATGTGCTCCATATATTGCGTGAAGAAGTCGACCTCGACGGTGTCAATGAGTACGGTCTTCTCGTCGTCGATAAGGTACGAGTTGTAGCTGACGCCGTAGGGCAGGGGCCACAGGCCTTCGAAAAGTGACTTGTTGCGGTCGTTGACGCCTACGTAATAGATGTTGTCTGTAATGTTCTGCATAGTGGTATTCTGTTTGTTTTACGGTTTCTCTTAAAAGGGAAATACGCAGGCAACGGTCTCCTGCCATCACCTGCGTAGTCTCAGCGTGCCGCGAGCGGGACTCGAACCCGCACAGCCGCTATGGCCAAGGGATTTTAAGTCCCTCGTGTCTACCATTCCACCATCGCGGCAGCAGACTGCTTGTTGCAAATCGGTTGCAAAGGTAAGAAAAAAAAGTGAAACAAAGAAATGCGGAAGCAAATTTTTCGCTCTTCACTCTTCACTTTTACTTACTTTTCACTTAATAGCGTTTTGTGCCCACTGAAATATAGCCATAGGGGCCTGTTGTTGATGCCGCATACTTTTGAAGTCCCGTGTCGTCCTCCTCGCCGTCGAGCACGATGCCGTTATTGTTCAGGTCGTAGCGCTTGTGGCATTTGCGGCAGGTGCCGATGCCGCTGAAGGCCACGTCGACGTAGTAGGTGGGGCTGAGCATGTTGTTTTCGCGTCTCACACAGTTGGGACATTGTGCGTCGTAGCCGACAAAGCCTCCGTTCGGCTCCGTGTTAAGCGTCTGGAAGCCGACGATGATGCCGTTGTTCAGCCCCAGGATATACTTTGCCTCCTCTTCCTCGGCACTCTCGGGCTGCTGGCTCTCGTCGCCGAGGTTGTTCTTGAAGTTCAGGTATTTCTTGCCGGCAAACACCGACTCGCTGATGAGGCAGAAGATGCCGCGCGAGTTATAGTCCATGACCGATGCCAGCGTGGCGTCGACGTGGATGTCGTTTTTGTAGGCGAAACGGCAGGGCCACGTGCTGTATTCCTGTTCTGCCTCGCAGGCCGTCAGCATCAGGGCGGTGGCCAGCAGCATCCGTGCGGTGTGGTTGATGTTCATTTTAGCAGGTTCTTTTCGGCGTCGGTCATTTTTTGGAAGTCGAACCCTTCCAACACAGTATCCATCAGGGAGGCAATGCGGTCGTTGCAGAGGTTGCCGATGCTGCCCTCATGGGTGTGGCGGATGTCTTTGTCGGGCCGGAAGGTGCCTGCCTCGATGTCAAGGCCTACCTGCTTGTAGGCATCGCGGAAGGGTATGCCTTCCGCCACAAGGCGGTTGACGGCCTCGACGCTGAACATAGGGTCGTACATAGGGTTGTCGAGGATGTCCTTGCGGACCTCTATCTTATTAATAATGTACGCGCACATAGCAAGACAGTCCTTCAGCTCGCCGAAGGCAGGCAGGAACACCTCCTTGATAATCTGCAAGTCGCGGAAGTAGCCCACGGGCAGGTTGTTCATGATGAGTGTCACCTGCTGTGGCAGTGCCTGTAGCTTGTTCGACTTGGCACGAATGAGCTCGAAGACGTCGGGATTCTTCTTGTGTGGCATGATGCTGGAGCCTGTGGTGCACTCCTTAGGCAACTTGACGAATGAGAAGTTCTGCGAGTTGAACAGGCAGGCGTCGAAGGCCAGCTTGGCCAACGTGCCGGCTATGGTGGCTATGGCAAAGCCTACGTTGCGCTCCATCTTGCCACGGCCCATCTGGGCATAGACCACGTTGTAGTCCATCGAGTCGAAGCCCAGCAGGTCGGTGGTCATCTGGCGGTTCAGGGGGAAGCTGGAACCATAGCCTGCGGCAGAGCCCAACGGGTTACGGTTAGTCATCTTGTAGGCGGCCTGCAGAAACAGCATGTCGTCCGTCAGCGACTCAGCATAGGCTCCAAACCACAGCCCGAAGCTCGATGGCATGGCCACCTGCAGATGGGTGTAGCCCGGCATGAGTACGTCCTTATACTGGTTGGACTTCTGGATGAGTTCGTCGAAGAGTACCTTTACGGCGTTGGCAATCTCCATCAACTCGTGTCGTGTAAAAAGCTTCAGGTCTACCAGCACCTGATCATTGCGTGAACGGCCCGAGTGTATCTTCTTGCCCATGTCGCCCAGACGGCGCGTCAGCATCAGCTCCACCTGCGAGTGGACGTCCTCGACGCCCTCCTCGATGACGAACTCACCACGTTCAGCCACCTCGTAGATGTTCTTCAGTTCAGCCAGCAGCAGGGGCAGCTCGTCCTTGCCGATGAGGCCGATGGACTCCAGCATGGTGATGTGGGCCATGGAGCCCAGCACGTCGTACTTGGCCAGATAGAGGTCCATCTCACGGTCACGACCTACAGTGAAGCGCTCTATCTCCGCATTCACCTCAAAGTTCTTCTCCCAAAGTTTGTTTGCCATTGTCTTATCGGATTTCCGATTTTTCGATTTTTCGAGGTTTCGATATTTCGAAATTTCGATGTTTCGAAATTTTATTAAACAAAAGGAATCTGCGAGAGAGCGTCAGCGATTTTCTCAACACCGTCCTGCAAGGGACCGCTGACCATGCCTTTCAGCATGAAGGGGATGTCGGCCTTGACGGTGACCTTCATCTTGCTGGTGGTCTCTGTCACGGGCAGCACCTGTATCCATACGTTGAAGGGCAGGGGCGACTGCTCCGTCTCGAACTTCACGCACTTGTTCTCTTCGCGCTCCACGATACGCAGTTTCAGCTGGCCTACGGGGGCAACATTGATGCTCACCGTGTCGCTGTCGAAGGCAAAGTCCTTTACCTTGTCTTCTGGCACGCGGTCGCGCACACGTTCCAAATTACTCAAATCACTGATATTGCGATAGACATCCTCCACGGGATAGGCTATCTGCTTTACACTGCTTTCAAACTTAGTCATTCTGTTTCCAGGTACTTGGTGACTTGCGCCACTCGTTTAACACTTCTATTTCTTCGGGCTTGATGTAGCCCGTCTCGGCAGCCTGTTCCAGTACAGCCTGATAGTCGCTCAGTGTGATAAGCCGCACGCTGGCTTCGCGGAACGCCGCCTCTGCCACGGGGAATCCGTAGGTAAACGAGGCCACCATGCCGATGACCTCCACGCCGTATTCACGCAAAGCGGCTACGGCTTTCAGACTACTACCGCCCGTGCTGATGAGGTCTTCGACTACCACGACCTTGGCACCCTGTCTTAGCTCGCCTTCCACTTGGTTACCCATGCCGTGGTCTTTCGGCTTCGGACGGACGTAGGCATAGGGCAGTCCTAGCTCGTCGGCCACCAAAGCCCCTTGTGCAATGGCTCCCGTGGCGACACCCGCCACGGCCTCAGCCTCAGGGAAGTTCTCCTGAATGAGGTGGCACAGCTCCAGTTTGACAAACGACCGTACGTCAGCGTATCCGAGCGTCTTGCGATTATCGGTATAGATGGGCGATTTCCAGCCTGAGGCCCAGGTGAAAGGCTCTTGCGGCTGTAGCTTGATGGCGCGGATGTCCATCAGTTTCTGTGCGAAAATCTTCTTGATAGTATCCATTTCTGATAGTTTGTTTTGTCCTAATGGCGGCAAAGGTACGAAATAAAATAGGAAATAAGAAATAAAAAATTAAAATTATCCTTAAACCTTATTATTGTTAATGCGTCAAAATAAGGTTATGAAAAGAATTCTTTTGGCAATGATACTGGCTTCCGCTGTGCTGGCGGCGTTCGCGCAGGGTACGGTGAGAGGGAAGGTGATGGACAAGCAGACCGACGAGGCCATGCAGTTTGTCAATGTCGTGGTGCAGACGACGGCGGGCAAGATGGTGAAGGGGGCCATTACGGATGCTTCCGGTCAGTTTGTGGTGAACGGCTTGCCTGACGGTGTCTACCGTTTGCAGGTGTCGTTCGTTGGATACAAGACACTGATGCGCAGTTTCACGCTATCGGCGCAACATCGTCGCGAACACTTCAATGCCCTCTACCTCAGCGAGGATGCAACGACGCTGAAGGAAGTGCAGATAACGGGTCAGCGCTCGCAGATGAAGCTGGAAGTGGACCGTAAGACTTTCACCGTCGACCAGGTGTTGGCAGCAGCCGGCGGCAATGTGACCGACCTGTTGGAAAACATTCCCAGCATTGAAGTGACGACAGACGGCGAGATTTCACTGCGTGGCAACAGTAGCGTGGAGGTATGGATAAACGGCAAGGCCAGCGGGCTCACGACGGACAACCGCTACGAGATACTGCAGCAGATTCCCGCAGAGTCGATAGAGAAGATAGAGGTTATCGACAACCCCTCGGCCAAATATTCGCCGGAAGGGTCGGCAGGCATCATCAATATTGTGCTGAAGCGCGACCGTAAGGCCGGCTACTATGGTTCGCTACAGGCAGGGGCCAACAACCAGAAGGGGTGGAACGTCGGTGGCAACATCAATTACTCCAGCGGTGTGCTTGATGCCTATGCCAATGTGGGCTATCGCCGCCGCCGTGGCAATGGCGGCTCGGAGAGCCAGCAGCACTACAAGCAGACCAGCCAGTACCAGAACAACGATGAGGACCGTTCTAACAAAGGGGGCGGACTATTTGCCCGCATGGGTCTGACTTGGCACTTCACCAAGAACGACGACCTCACACTGGGTGGCATGACCCTGCAGGGAAAACGGAGCGACGGCAGCACCTCACTCTATCGTTACGGAGCCATCGGCGCCCAGCAGGATGACTACCGCATGTTCCGCCAGACGTCGGGCGATGGCAACAACCACATGTATCACGGCGAACTGGGCTATGAACACCGCTTCAGCGAGCAGCATAAGCTGACGGCCCATGCGGAATACAACCGCTGGATGAGCGACAACGATAACATCTATCAGGACTCCACATGGTATATGGCCGTCATGCCGCATACAGCCACGTATAGCTACCAACTGCGCCCTCTGCACATCCGCAACCGCTCGTGGGAGGTGAAGGTGGACTATGAGAACCAGTTGTCGGAGAGTGTTAAGCTGGAGGCAGGCTACAACGGGCGCTTCTCTCACGAGGATACACCGCAGGAGTCATGGGCGGCACCTGACTGGGACGGCTCGTACATGGTGGAGGACGCGGCCTATTACAACCGCTTTATCTATGATATGGACACGCATGCCCTCTATGCCACGGCCAATGTGAAGCTTGGCCGGCTGGGCATCATGGCAGGACTGCGTGGCGAATACTGGAAAGTCAATACCGAGAGCTATGACTATGCACAGGAATATCTGGGGGCACCGCGCAACGACCCTTACAAAAAGGACTTCTTCCAGCTGTTTCCTTCGCTGTTCCTGAACTACAACCTCACGGAGACGGCCCAGCTCCAGCTGAACTATACACGGCGCCTGCGGCGTCCGTGGGGTGGGGAACTGAACTCCTTCCGCAATACCCGCGACGCCTCAATGGTGGAGTTCGGTAATCCGGAGCTGACGCCGGAATACACGCATTCACTGTCGCTGAACTTCCTGAAGACATGGGCGCAGCATACGCTCAGCATTTCAACCTACTACCGTCCCACGACGGATGTCATGCAGCGCATCCGCTACCAGAACGCAGAGGACGGCATGATGTACATGACGCGGATGAACCTGACCAAGCGGCAAAGTCTGGGCGTGGAGATTATCGGAAAGAACAAGCTGTGGCGCATCCTCGACCTGACCACGACGCTCAACGGATACTATAACAAGCTGGATGGCTTCTCGTATGTCATCGACGGCCAGGCCGTAACGGGCGAGGGCGACGAAAGCTTCTCATGGGATGCCCGCATGCTGGCCTCCGTCATCCTGCCTTACGACATCTCTGTGCAGGCTACTGGCAATTACCGCTCACGTGGCGTCATCACGCAAGGCTATCGCAAACCTAATGCCTCGCTCGACCTTGGCTTGCGCAAATCGTTCTTCAACAAGAAAATAGCGCTGTCGCTGAACTGGCGTGATGTGTTCAATACGCGCCATTGGGAGAACTATACCGAGAGCGATACTTTTTGGCGCCACCAGAAAAACTGGCGCGACCCGCGCATCAACGTCCAGCTGACCTGGAACTTCGGCAATATGAATAACGACCGGAAACGCGGACAGCGTGAAGAACTGCAGAGTGATGATTCGCAGCAGAGCGGCGGCTATGGCGGTGGCGGCGAGGAGTAAAATTTAGTTAATGATATATAAACGGCAGAGAGGATTATGATTTTTTTCTTACCTTTGCAATAATATATTAAACAATTAGATATAAGTGAAATGAGAAAGAGAAAATTAAGGTTTGTGCTATTTGTATCTATGGTACTTGTAGTGTTTGTCAGTTTTAGTTGTAGCAAATCAACAGATGGTGATGGCAAGAAAGAAGGCGGCGATAAGTCTACCGAGGAGTTGTTATCGAGAGAAATCCCTGTTGACTTGGCAATAGAAGATGTTGGGGACAAAACACTAAATATCGTAACAATTGGCGGCTCTCAGACTGCTGAGGATGGAGGGAATGTAATAACTGTTGTTAAAAATGAGAAACCTCAATGGGTGTTTGTCACTAATGCCAACGACGATGTCGTGATGATGGCTCGTAAAGTGTTAGCCGAGAATCAGCAGTTGACTATTGATGCTCGCACTACTGCTATTGCAATGGTAGCTATTCATCCATTAGTCGCACCCATTGTTGAAGACTACGACCAGTTGGAAAAACTCATAGAAGAGAATCCTCATTTCCCAGCTCTACTTGTTGCCGTAGAAAATAGCATAGAAAAAATGGGTAATCTTTTTGCGCAGGACAACTACAGCATTGCAGTTGCCTTGAGCGAATTACTAGATGATTTATGCGAAGATCCTTCGGACATTATCCAAACGTCGCGCGCTAGTATGGCAACAAGAGCATCGTCTGTTAACGTAAATTCCTATCCAATGGAAGTCACTATGTCTGGGAAAAACGTTACCATGCGTATGACAGGTCTTGCTCCATCTTACTATGGTACAGTCACAACACCGTCTGGAGAGACACAGAACTTGTCAGTAAGGACAGCAACAGACTATTCAGGATGGCAGTGGATAAAGAAAGGTATTGACTGGATGAAAGACCGGGAACAGGAAGTGAACTATGGAAATCCTGTCACTGTATCTCTTTCCGCTATAGGTAACTACAAGTTCAGTCTTTCTAAGAACAACATAAAAGGCTATGGCGATTTTGGATTACAGATTTTTATAAACATCAGCAATGCCTGTGGTTTGCCGGATTGGTCGAATTATGCCGAGGCTATTAAAGAACAAATTGGGGAATATGTTGGAGAAGTACTATTGGGCAAGCAGGAATTTAGTTGGGAGGATTGCTTGGAAATGACCGTAAGTATTACCAGTTCAATACTTGCTGACAATCTAAGCCTCCAGCACGAGTGGAAGGGTGACGAATTTTCAAAAAGTATAGGGAACATGTTTAAAAAATTTGCCACGGCTTTCAACTACTATGACAAGATTTCCAATGGTGCAAATGCTGCTGGTAGGATTGCGTGGTTTTTCACAGCACCCGAAGACATCAACTTCTGCTTAAGCTCATATAGCAGTGGTATCCATTCCTGTAGCGAGGCATATATTGATGTGGTAGGTGGAAACGAACAGGAAGGTGAGGCAAATCAAGCTCTTCTCTTACCCCTGAAGGTTCGCGTACGTATGCTTGACGAACAAGGGCAGGAAATCCCCAATGTTTACATGAAAGTGAAATTCAAAGTAGTTGAAGGTAGCGGCTCCGTATCTACAGAGATGGTCGGTACTGATAGCGAAGCCAGTGTATATTGGACATTAGGCGAAGGAGAACCTGGCGACATCCAAAAAGTGGAAGCTTTCATAGTAGACGTAATAACAGGTGAACAGATTACAGAGCCTGTAGTGTTTACCGCCAAATTAAAGAAGTCAAGCGATATTACAATACGCCTTGATTGGCATAAGCTTAGCGGAAATACGGACATTGACTTACACGTGATTGATCCTTTTGGTTATGAGATTTACTTTGCAAATTCAAGTTCTTATAGGTCGGGAGGCTGGTTGGACAGAGACGATGTCGTAGGCCCCGGCCCAGAACACATTTATTTTGAAAATGCTCCCGCAGGCGATTACCAAGTAAAAGTCCATTACTATGGCAGTGAGACAAGGGCTGTCACCACCTATCGTGTTACAGTTACTGCACTGGGGCAGACAAGGACATATTCTGGTTCCATAGCTTATCATCAGTTGATTCCTATAACAACCATTACTATTCCTTCTTCCCCAACCCGCTCAGAACAATTGTTATTCCGGCAGCCAATAGAACTTCCTTCGTGGAAGGAGTATCCTCTCAAGAATTAGTAAAAGGTATGTTTAGGAAAGATTTAGTTAAATAATCATAAAACGTGCGACGACCGGTAAGACCGTCGCACGTTTTACATAAAAAAGTAGTACCTTTGCAGTCCGATTATTGGGGGAGAGACTTAGAATCCCCCGTGAGCCGTGTGTAAATAGTGGTGTCTTTGGCCGGGCACGACGGTTTGTGAATCACGCCTCAGCACAGACGTTAGACTACAAGCAGGGAGTTAGACCTCTGCGTGTAGTAGTTCATGTGCATAACGAGAAAGAAAAATAAATGTTTTTTAGTAGTAAAATTAAACAAAGAAATGAACACTTTAAGTTACAAGACTGTTTCCGTATCGAAGGAAGCTGCCCGCGAGCAGAAAGAATGGCTCGTGATTGACGCTACCGACCAGGTGGTAGGCCGTCTTGCTTCGAAGGTCGCAAAGATTATTCGCGGAAAGTACAAGCCCACCTTCACTCCTAACCAGGACTGTGGCGACAACGTAATTATCATCAATGCCCAGAAGATTGTCTTCACGGGTAAGAAAGAGACCGACAAGGTGTACACTCGCTACACGGGCTATCCCGGTGGCCAGCGCTTCAACACGCCTGCCGAGCTGCGCAAGAAGCCCTTCGGTACAGAGCGCATCCTGAAGCATGCCGTGAAGGGTATGCTGCCCAAAGGCCCCCTTGGCCGCGCACTGCTGAACAACCTCTATGTATACGAGGGAACCGAGCATCCGCACGAGGCTCAGAAGCCCAAGGCTATCGACATCAACCAGTACAAGTAAATTAGAAACAACAAATAGAAAATAAAGATGGAATACATCAATGCAATAGGTCGTCGCAAGAGCTCGGTAGCTCGCGTTTATTTGTCAGAAGGTACTGGCAAGATTACGATTAACAAGAAGGACTTGGAGGTTTATTTCCCCTCTGCCATCCTGCAGTACGTGGTGAAGCAGCCGCTGAACCTGCTGGAGGTCGCTGAGAAATACGACATCAAGGCTAACCTCGACGGCGGTGGCTTCACCGGTCAGAGTCAGGCCTTGCGTCTGGCTATCGCCCGCGCCCTGGTTAAAATCAATGCCGAGGACAAGAAGAACCTGAAGGACCATGGCTTCCTGACCCGCGATGCCCGTGAGGTTGAGCGTAAGAAGCCCGGACAGCCAAAGGCTCGTCGCCGCTTCCAGTTCAGTAAACGTTAATATACTGGACAGTTTAGTATCTAAACCGATTGGATTCTGGCAAGACTACCATTCGGTTGATTCTAACAAAGCAGAATTAAAAAAGAAAGTAAACACCCAAAAACAAAAGAAACAACAATGGCAAGAACAAATTTTGAACAGTTGCTGCAGGCTGGCTGCCACTTCGGCCACCTGAAGCGTAAGTGGAACCCCGCCATGGCTCCCTACATCTATACCGAGCGTAACGGTATTCATATTATCGACCTGCACAAGACCGTCATCAAGATTGACGAGGCTGCAGATGCCCTGAAGCAGATTGCCAAGAGTGGCAAGAAGATTCTGTTCGTCGCTACTAAAAAACAGACTAAGGAAATCATCGCCGAGAAGGCTCAGAGCGTTGGTATGCCTTACGTGACAGAGCGCTGGCCGGGTGGTATGTTGACCAACTTCCCGACTATCCGCAAGGCCGTGAAGAAAATGGCGAACATCGACAAGCTGATGCAGGATGGCACTTATGCAAACCTCTCAAAGCGCGAGTTGCTGCAGGTGACCCGTCAGCGCGCCAAGCTGGAGAAGAACCTCGGTTCTATCGTTGACCTGACCCGTCTGCCCAGCGCACTTTTCGTGGTTGACGTGATGAAGGAGCAGATTGCCGTTCGTGAGGCTAACCGTCTCGGCATTCCCGTGTTCGGTATCGTCGACACCAACTCTGAACCCAAGAATATTGACTTCGTTATCCCCGCTAACGACGATGCCAAGGACTCTGTAGAGATTATCCTCTCTGCCTGCTGCGCCGCTATCAATGAGGGTATCGAGGAGCGCAAGGTGGAGAAGGCTGACGAGAAAGCTGCCGACGCACAGGCTGAGGCTGAAGCTGCCGAGAAGGCTCCCCGTCAGGCCCGCCGTCCCCGCAAGGCTGCTGAAGAGGCTGCCGAAGCTCCCGTAGCCGAGGAGGCAAATGCTGAAGAGGCACCTGCCGCTGAGTAATCAAGTCGTATTTCGAAATCTCGAAACTTCGAGCCCTCGAAACTCCGAAATCTCGAAATACCGAAACATCGAAACATAATAATAACGAAAAGAAAGAAAATAATTATGGCTATTTCAATAGACGATATCAAGAAGCTTCGCGCCATGACAGGCGCAGGTCTGGCTGACGTGAAGAAGGCTCTGACCGAGGCCGAGGGCGACTTCGACAAGGCTAAGGAGCTGCTCCGTGAGCGTGGCCTGGCTATCGCTGCCAAGCGTAGCGACCGTGAGACTTCCAATGGTTGTGTACTCGTAAAGGCTGTCGACGGCTTTGCTGCCATGATTGCCCTGAAGTGCGAGACCGACTTCGTGGCTAATGGTGCCGACTTCATCGCTCTGACGCAGAGCATCCTTGACGCTGCCGTTGCCAACAAGTGCAAGGACATCGAGGCTGTCAAGGCTCTCGACATCAACGGCCAGAGCGCCCAGGAGGCTGTCACACAGCGCTCGGGTATCACCGGCGAGAAGATGGAGCTGGACGGTTACCTCGTACTCGAGGGTGACAACATTGAGGTCTACGACCACATGGGCAAGCACACCCTGTGCACCATGGTACAGACCAATAAGCCTGCCGCAGAGCAGGGACACCTCGTTGCCATGCAGGTGGCTGCCATGAAGCCCGTTGCACTGGATGCCCAGAGCATTGACCAGAAGATTCTGGACGAGGAGTACAAGACGGCTGTCGAGAAGACCAAGCTGGAGCAGGTGCAGAAGTTTGTGGACATGAAGCTGAAGAAGGCTGGCATCAACCCCAACCTCGTTGACTCAGAGGACCACATCGAGAGCAACACCAGCAAGGGCTGGCTTACACCGGAGCAGGCCGACGAGGCTCGCAAAATCATTGCCGAGGCCAAGGCCGAGGGCGAGGCTCAGCTGAAGATGCCTATGATTGAGGGCATTGCCAAGGGCCGTGTGGAGAAGTTCAAGAAGGAGAACTGCCTCGTTGACCAGGAGTTCCAGTTCGGTGACGGTGACAAGGCTACTGTTTCCCAGTGGCTCGCCAAGCAGGACAAGGAGCTGAAGATTACCGACTTCAAGCGCTTTACACTGGTGGCTGACTAAGCCGCTGCTGTCAATCCAAGAATAGAGTAGGAGGTAAACACCATGATGAGTGTTTACCTCCTACTCGATTTTGAAGCATAGGGAACCTGTATCGAATTGAATGTTCGACAAACGATGAGCATTTTGTCCGATTTTTATCAAATTATGTGCACGTCATTTTTTCTCTAAGAAAATTTTTCTCAAAAAGTGGCTCAAGCCTACACTACTTGACTTATCGTGTTTATATTCAGCGCGTTAAGTAGTGTGGGCTGCCTTCACTTTCTATGGGCAAGCCTACACTAAACGGTCGTTTTGAGATGACAAAATAGCGAAAATGCCTGGTAACAATAGGGGTTACTGACAGTAACCATGGCGGTTACAGTCAGTAACCATGGCAGTTACGGACAGTAACCACGGTGGTTACTGCAATTTTTCAAGATAAAAGTCTGCTGGAGGTGCCATAAAAGTGTGCGGAAAGGAAAATGAAAAATGTTGTGATTATTCGTAATTTTCCGATTTTGTGTAGGCTTGACTATGGAAAATAAAGGCAGCCTACACTACTTAACCTACTGAATATAAATGCGATAAGTCAAGTAGTGTAGGCTTGAGCCACTTTTTAAGGAAAAATTTCTTTTGGAAAAAGCGATAACATGCACCGCCTTTTTACTTCACCATCACCTTCTTGCCGCCTTTGATGTACAGGCCGCCATGCGTAGGAGCGGAAGTAAGGCGGCGGCCATCCAGCGTGTACCAGTGATTGTCGGACGGTTTGTTGTCGGCCATGACCGTGCTGACGCCCTGCGACTCTGCCGGCGTCAGGGTGATGTTGACCAGATACTGTGTAGCGAGCAGACCGGTCTTGTCAAAGCCGATGGCGACACCTGCCGACGGAGTGCTGTAAACCTGTGTGGTGGCGTTGTATTGGAAAGTCACCGCAGGCAGCAGCGCACCTGATGACGTGTTGAAGGCCTGGAAGTAGAGCGGGTATTTATAGCCGGATTCTTCCCGGTCGTCAAAATCGCCCAGGTATTGTGGCGACTTGAAGGTCAGCCTTCCGTCGCTGTCGAGCTCTCCCGCGATGATGCTTTCCGGCAGGAAGGGCGTGACGCCCTGTAAGTAGAACTGCTGTCCAACGGTGGCGCACTTGACCTTATACGACTTGCTGACCATGCGTCCATAGTCGTCGGGCTCCTGGTAGGTCATGTCGTATTCCGTGAGGTTCAGGTCTTCAGGCAGCGTGATGACACGGTCTTTCTCCGTGGCAAGGGTCATTCCCATATAGTAGGCAAGATACCTGATGTCGTCCTTCGAGGTGCTGATGATGATGTCGTCGTAGCTGATATAGGCAGACTCGCCGTCGTACTCGAAGCTGACGGCATTGCCGATGACGGGATTGCCGTCTTTGTCGGGCTCGGCAGCCAGCAGGTACAGCTCAGAGCCGTTGTAGTAGCCTAGCATTTGTCCGGAGGGGAAGGTCAGGGTGTTGCCCTCGCGCGTACCTTTTATCCATGCGCCGGGCAACAGGTCGGTGATGCCTTGCAGCCATACGTTGTCGCCGCTGAATCCTATCTTTGCCTCGCTCTCATAGGGAATCCAGGACACGCCGTCGTTGAAGCCGGTAGTGGCTATCAGCGTCTGCGTCTCCAGTCCTACGGGGGGCACGGTGATGTCGGTTGCATCCGGCGTATATACCGACTCATAGTCGCCGTAGCCAATCCATTCAAAGTCGAGATAGTGGAATGTGCTGCCGAAGGCGCGGTTCACAGCGCTGAGGATGTGGTTCTCGTCGGTGCCTTGCAGCGTGATGGAGCCGTCGTCGTTGATGGTGTAGACAACCTCCTTGACGTCCTCGTCGACTTTGAATGTCGCCAGTTCCTGCTGGATGTCTTCGTCGAATGTCGTGCCGGGCTTCATCATCCAAATCTGGACGGCCATGTCGAACGAGCGGGTGTAGCAAACGTACTGCCCTAACGGCATGACGATGGACTTCCCGTCATCGCTGAGCGTGCCCTTGACCCATCCGTCGTACAAGGCATTCAGGTCGGACACGGGGAACTGCATGTAGACGACATTGTCGTCGGCGAAGACGACATTCATCGCGCCCGTCTGCTTGCGGGTCTGTATGTTGCCCGGCTCGTCAGTCACCTCATAGCGCGTCATGCCGCTGCGCTGGTATACGCGCAGCTGTCCCTCGGGCTGTTTGACAATCACGTTGATGGCTTCATGGAACGGTGGCTCGCCGATGGTGTAGTGGAAGACGAGGTCGCCCAGCTGGAATCCCGCTCCTTGGTTATAGAACGCGATGGTGCCGTCGGGTATCAGCAGTTCGTATTCTCCCTCTTCCGTTACCTTGTCCATGTTCCATCCCACGATGGCCGTCCTGTTCACGTCGAGAATGCTGAGCTCCCAGGTCGAGCCTGTAGTCTGGTTGGTAAGCTTGGCGTTGCCGTAAGTGCCGCCGATGTATGCCGGGAACAGGACGCGGATGCCTTCCAGATAGTCCACCTTGCCCTCTGCCGGGTCGGTGGTAATCTGGTCGCGGAAGGTCTTCGCCTTGTCGATGATGGAGTATTTGAAGGACATGGGCAGCAGCTCGTTGCCGTCGGCCGTGATGGCTCCCTCGTCGATATAGAGCGTATAGTCGCCGGGCGTGGTTACCTGCTCGTTTAGCGTGATGGTGACGACGTTGCCGTTAGCCTCAGCCACGCCATCCATGGAGAATGCTGCGTCCTGGTCGTTTTTCAGCATGAACCCTCCGTTCTGCCTGACGGTATAGGTGAACTGTGCTGGCAGCGTCATGGTGAAGCTGTGAAGCTGCTCCACCTGGCTGTGGCCTTCAGGGCTCATCCTGACGGCTTCGTAGTTGAAGTCGAACGCCTTTCTGTCCTTGCCTTCCACTTTCAGCGTCCAGCCTCTGCCAATGACGTGGTTGGGCACCCAAGTGGCGGTGAACGTATAGGTCTGGTAGTAGGAAAGGTCGGTATCCAGCACGAAGTTTGCACCTTTCTCCCCTTCGCTTATCCAGCCTTCAGGAGCCTCCAGCGTCAGTTCGTCATAGCCGAGCCACGTGTCGTCGTTCACGACGAGCTTGAACTCATAGTTTCCGCTGTATTCGTCAATGTCGATGGTGCCGGTGTATACGTTGCCTTCACCCTCCATGACGACGTTGACGCCGTTCTCGTACCAGTCGTCTTCAAAGCCGCCCTGAATCTCCACCTTGGAAATCGTGGCAACGGCATAGGTCCTCACCGTTATGCCACTGCCGACGTTGATGCCGTTGGAGGGGGCGTTCTCGCCTTCTTGCAGGACGTACAGCAGGTTGTCCTCGCCGGGAATGGCCAGGTCGTCCGTCTGGTTCCACTTGTCGTCGAACGTATGTGTGTTGGCCGCAGCACCGCTATGGCGTACGATAATCATCATGGTGTACTCGTCGGGAATGGTGACTTTAAGGATTCCTTCGTCACCTGCTACTTCCTGGAAGTCAAGCCAGCCGGTCTTCGAGGCGTCGTTGTTCCAGACGTAAAGCGCCAGCTTGGCACCGAAGTTAGTCCAACAGGTAGGCTCCACGTAGACGGTTCTGGATGCCAGTGCGCTACTGATGCCAAGCATCATCAGGGCAAAAAGGGAAAGAAATCTTCTCATAACGATATTTTTTGTTTTGTTTTGACGTACTAGTGTGCTATTTCCTAATAGACTGAAACGCAAAGTTAGGCAATTCTTCTGAATTGTCAAAATATTCAGTATGTATTTTAAGGATTATTTAGTTTTTCCCGGTGGTAGAAACGGAAAACACTCTATAGACCTGTCGTCTACAGAGTGTTTTTCTTGTAGCGGGAGGGGGACCCGAACCCTCGACCTCCGGATTATGAATCCGACGCTCTAACCAGCTGAGCTACCCCGCCATCAAGCCTTTCGGAAAGGCTGTTTTGAAAATCGAGTGCAAAGGTAGTAAATTAAAATGAGAATGATGTCGGTAGGAATGAGAAATATTCGACAGTTAAAGTTTTTTAACTGTTAATAAGCGTTACGAGCGTACCTATTATCAATTATTCTTCGTACTTTTGCAAAATCTAATCACTCTTAGCACTTATCTGCTAAATACAAACGAAGAGAGACTATGCAGAAACTAACCATAGAGTACCCACTGTCAACACGTTCGCCCAAGATTGTATGGGACATGATTAGCGATGCGGCAGGCATGCAGAAGTGGCTGGCCGACAAAGTGACAGAGGAGAACGATACCATGACGTTCACATGGGGCCATCCGTGGACAGAACGCGATACGAAGCAGTCGCGCATACTTGAGAAAGAGAAGTACGACCACATCAGCATGCTGTGGGACTACCATGAGGACACTCCCGAGGCAGTGTGGGAAATGCGCATAGAGCAAAGCGACCTGACGGGACAACTGACCCTGCTCATCACCGACTACGCTGCCGACGATGATGAGGAAGAAGACTTACGCGGCATTTGGAGCGACAATCTGGAACGCTTGCACCGTGTCAGCGGACTGTAGCCTACCCATGTTCCGAATCAAGAAGTTAGACATATTCATAGCCCGGCAGTTCGCCATGCTGTTTGTGGCCACTTTCTTCATCTGCCAGTTTGTGCTGATGATGCAGTTCCTGTGGCGTTACGTTGACGAACTGATAGGCAAGGGCTTGTCGATGGAGGTGCTGGCCCAGTTCTTCTGGTATATGGGCTTGATGCTCATGCCGCAGGCCTTCCCTCTGGCCATCCTGCTGTCGTCGCTCATCACCTTCGGCAACCTTGGCGAGAGCTCAGAGCTGACGGCCATCAAGGCTGCCGGCATCTCGCTGCTGCAAGCCATGCGCTCGCTGACGCTCATCGTGGTGTGCATAGCCTGCATGTCGTTCTATTTCCAGGAGTATATCGGCCCGCGTGCCTTCATCTCCTTTCAGCAGCTGCTGCACTCGATGAAGCAGAAAAGCCCGGAGGTGGAGATACCCGAGGGCATCTTCTACGACGGCATTCCCAATTCCAATCTGTATGTCCAGAGGAAGGACATGCAGACGGGTATGCTCTACGGCATCATGATTTACCGCATGAACGGCGGCTACGAGGATGCGGCGGTTATCCTGGCCGACTCCGGTCGCATTCAGTCGACGGAAGAGAAAAAGCACCTCTTGCTGACGCTCTACAGCGGCGAGTGGTTTGAAAATATGCGCCAGTCAGGGCTGAACGTTTCGGCCAACGTGCCCTACCGCCGGGAGACGTTCTCCACGAAAAAGATACTCCTCGACTTCGACGGCGGCTTCAACATGGCCGACGTGGGCGGTATCTCGGCCGACGCGCGTTCAAAAAGCATGGGCCGCATCCTGCACGACTTGGACAGCATCCGCGAGTTCAACGACTCCGTAGGCCATTCCTACTTCTACGAGGCGCGCAGCTTTGTCTTCAACCAACCGTCGTTGGAGAAGAAAGACTCGCTGGAGGTCATCAGGACGGCTGCTACGGCTACTGTCGACATCGACTCCATCTACGCTGCGCTGACCGGTGAGCAGAAACAAACCGTCGTCATGGCTGCCACCAACAATGCGCAGATGGCAATGGGCAACCTGGAGTTCAAGGCCGACTATTCTTTCTGGCTCAACCGCGAGGAGCGCATGCACCAGATGGAGGCTATCAACAAGGTGACGCTGTCGCTCTCGTGCCTCATCTTCTTCTTTATCGGCGCCCCCTTGGGAGCCATCATCCGAAAGGGTGGCCTGGGCATTCCCGTCATTGTCAGCGTCATTGTGTTCATCGTCTTCTATATCCTCGACAGCACGGGCATGAAGATGGCCCGCGATGACAACTGGACGGTGTGGTTCGGCAAGCTGCTGGGCACCGCTGTGCTGTCGCCCATCGCCATATTCTTCACCTATAAGGCCAACAACGACTCCGTGGTGTTCAACATCGACCTGTACAAGAACATCCTGATGCGCATGCTCGGCCTGCGCACCAAGCGCAACATCACCCGCAAGGAGGTCATCATCGAGGACCCGAAATACCTCACCGATGCCGAGATGCTGAAGAACGTCAGCGGCGAGGTGGACCGCTACTCGGAGGAGCGCCGTCTGCTGCGCTGGCCCAATCCCGTCAAGGTGTTCTTCCGGCCTGGCGACGACCACGAGATTGCACATATCAACACGGTATTGGAGACGGCCATAGAGGACCTGTCGTATACCAAGGACAAGTATGTGTTGCTGAAAATCAACCAATATCCAGTCATTGCCACGCATGCACACACCAGACCCTTCGAGCGTAAGTGGCTTAATGTGGTGACGGGTCTGTTCCTGCCTACCGGCATCTTCTTCTATTTCCGCATGATACGCTTCCGCTACCGTCTCTATAAGGACCTGCAGCATATCCTGCGCATCAACCAGAAACTCATACCGCGCATCGTCGAACTGGGCGACCTCCAGCAGGAGCTGGGCATCACGGTCAGTGACAATTAAGGAATAACCGAAAAGACTTTTATATAAGATAATGGAAAAACAGCGATTAAATACTATCGAAGAGGCTCTCGCCGACTTCCGTGAAGGCAAGTTCGTCATAGTCGTCGACGACGAAGACCGCGAAAACGAGGGCGACCTCATCTGTGCCGCCGAGAAAATCACCCCCGAGATGGTGAACTTCATGTTAAAGAACGCCCGTGGCGTGCTCTGCGCTCCCGTCACCATCAGCCGTGCTGAGGAACTGGAGCTGCCTCATCAGGTGCAGGACAACACGTCGCTCTTAGGAACGCCCTTCACCGTCACCGTCGACAAGCTGGAAGGCTGCACCACCGGTGTGTCGGCCCACGACCGCGCCGCCACCATCCGCGCCCTCGGCGACCCTGCCTCCACCTCCCGTACCTTCGGTCGTCCCGGCCATATCAGTCCGCTGTATGCCCAGGACAACGGCGTGCTGCGCCGCTCCGGTCATACCGAGGCCGCCATCGACCTCTGCAAGTTGAGCGGGCTGTTCCCCGCCGGTGCCCTCATCGAAATCATGAACGACGACGGCACCATGGCACGCATGCCGCAGCTCATGGACTTTGCCAGCGCGCACGACCTGAAGATTATCACTATCAAGGACCTCATTGCCTATCGCCTGCAGAAGGAAAGCATCGTCGAGAAAGGCGAGGAGGTTGACATGCCCACCGACTATGGACACTTCCGCCTCATCCCCTTCCGCCAGAAATCGAACGGACTGGAGCACATGGCGCTCATCAAGGGTGAGTGGCGCGAGGACGAGCCGGTGCTGGTGCGCGTCCACTCCTCATGTATGACGGGCGACATCCTCGGCTCCAAGCGCTGCGACTGTGGCGAACAGCTGCACAAGGCCATGCAGATGATAGAGCAGGAAGGGCGCGGCGCCATCGTCTACATGCAACAGGAAGGCCGTGGCATTGGTCTGATGAACAAGATTGCTGCCTATAAGCTGCAGGAAGAGGGCTTCGATACCGTCGATGCCAATGTGCACCTTGGCTTCAAGCCCGACGAGCGCGACTACGGTTGTGGCGCACAAATCCTGCGCCAATTAGGTATCCAGAAGATGCGTCTAATGACCAACAATCCCGTGAAGCGCGTCGGTTTGGAGGGCTATGGCTTGGAAATAGTCGAGAACGTACCCATTGAGACGACCCCTAACCCCTACAACCTGCGCTACCTGCAAACCAAAAAGGAGCGTATGGGCCATACGCTGCACTTGAAGTAGTAATCAAAGTCTCCTTTGCTATTCGCCCAGATACTTGGCTAACATAGCCATGCAGGCCGTTGCGCTGACTGGCTTTGGCAGAAAATCGACACAGCCGGCCTCAAAGGCCCGCTGGCGGTCGCTGTCGAAGGCATTGGCCGTCAGCGCAATGACCGGCAGGGCGGGGCATTGTGCTTTCAGCTGGCGGGTGGCCTCCAGACCGTCCATGACAGGCATCTTAAGGTCCATCAGCACCAAGTCGGGCTTCTCCGAGAGGGTCTTTTCTACCGCTTCCTTGCCGTTGCAAGCCCGGAAGAACTCGTATTGTTTCTTCAGTATAAACGTCATCAGCAGGTAATTGCTGTCGTTGTCTTCAGCTACTAATATTCTTTTCATAAAACCGTTATTCCGTGGTATAAAGGGAGCAAGTATCGTTAATTGTTTACAAAAGTAGTGTTTTTCTTTTTAAAATCCTTGCTATTCCCGCACTTTTTAACTAATTTTGCATTCACAATCCGAAAAGCGATGAACACTTTCGAGCAGGTGATAGGTCAGCAGGAGGCCCGGCAACGGCTGTCGCAGATGGTCGACGAAGGGCGTCTGCCCCATGCTGTCATGCTCTGCGGCCCGTCGGGCGTAGGCAAGATGGCCTTGGCCATCGGGCTTGCAAAGCTGCTGCTCTGCGAGAAAGTGGAGGGCGGCATGTTCTCCGAGGGGCCTGAATACGTTGAGAGTGCTATGCTCAGGAAGCTGGAGCATCCGGACTTGCACTTCACCTATCCCACTATCAAACTGCCGTCGATGAGCAGCGACCACAAGCCCGTCAGCGACGACTTTGCCCAGGAGTGGCATGAGCTGGTGATGGCCGGCTACTACTTCACCATGACGGAGTGGCTCGAAATGATGGGCGGCGAGAACCAGCAGGCCATCATCACGGCCGGTGAGAGCGACAGCCTTATCCGCAAACTGTCGCTGAAATCGAGCCAAGGCGGCTACAAGGTGAGCATCATCTGGCTGCCGGAACGTATGAACATTGAATGTGCCAACAAGATACTGAAGCTCTTGGAGGAACCGCCCCAGCAGACGGTGTTCATCATGGTATGCGAGGAGCCAGACCGGCTGTTGGAGACTATCCGCAGCCGTGTGCAACGTATTGACGTGAAGCGAATCAGCGATGCCGACATCGAGCAAGCCCTTTGCCGGCAGCGCGGCGTAGACGAGGAGACGGCCCGCCGGACGGCGCGCATGGCCAACGGCAGCTGGCTGAAAGCACTGGAGATGCTGAATGCCAACTCCGAGAACGAGCTGTTCCTTGACCTGTTCCAGTCGCTTATGCGTCTGGCCTACCAGCGCAAAGTCAAGGAACTGAAGGCATGGAGCGAGCGTCTGGCAGCCATGGGCCGTGAAAAGCAGAAGCGCTTTCTGGAGTATCTGCTACGGTTGGTGCGTGAGAACTTCATGTACAACTTCCAGCAGGCAGAGCTATGCTATATGACGCAGCGCGAGGAAGACTTTGCCCGCAACTTCGCCCGTTTCGTCAACGAACAGAACATCCTGCCCATCAGCGACCTGACCAACCGTGCCATCCGCGACATCGGGCAGAACGCCAATGCCAAGATAGTATTCTTCGACATGGCCCTGCAAATGATAGTGCTGCTGATTCAGAAATAATACCGGTATGTCGAAATATCGAAATAACGAAATATAACAAGTCACGAAATAAGCAATGGAGAAAGAACTCATGATAATGACCGGCTGCGACCGGGGACTCTGCAAAAAAGGCATAGGCCGCCAGGACCGGCAGCTGAACACGTACGACTGGCTGGCCGACGTTCCGGGCAACGTAGACACCACCGACCTGGTGGAGGTGCAGTTCAAGCACACCCGTAAAGGCTATTACCATAATGTCAACAAACTGCCGCTGCAGAAGGGCGACATCGTAGCCGTCGAGGCCAACCCCGGCCATGACATCGGGGTGGTCACGCTGACGGGCCGCCTGGTACACCTGCAGCTGAAGAAAGCCAACCTGAAGTCGGCCGACGACATCAAGCGCGTCTACCGCATTGCCCGCCCCGTGGACATGGAGAAATACCGCGAGGCCAAGGCCCGCGAGCATGCCACGATGATAGAGAGCCGCCAGATAGCCAAGAACCTCGGGCTGAAGATGAAAATCGGCGACGTAGAGTATCAGGGTGACTGCAACAAGGCCATCTTCTACTACATTGCCGACGAGCGCGTGGACTTCCGCCAGCTCATCAAGGACCTGGCCGCCACGTTCCATGTGCGTATCGAGATGAAGCAGATAGGAGCGCGCCAGGAAGCAGGGCTTATAGGTGGCACGGGTCCCTGTGGCCGCGAACTGTGCTGTGCCACGTGGATGAAGAACTTCGTCTCGGTAGGCACCGCTGCCGCCCGTTTTCAGGACATCTCGCTCAACCCCCAGAAGCTGGCCGGCATGTGTGCCAAGCTGAAGTGCTGCCTGAACTATGAGGTCGACGACTATGTGGAGGCCAGTCGCCGCCTGCCCGCCAAGGACATCCAGCTGCAGACTTTGGACAGCGACTACTACTATTTCAAGGCCGACATCCTGGCCGGGCTCATCACCTATTCCACCGACAAGAACGTTGCGGCCAATCTGGAGACCATCACGGCAGAGCGTGCCAGGCAGATAATCGAGATGAACCGCAGCGGCGTGAAGCCCGAGTCGCTGGTGGAGGGTGCGACGCGGAAAGCACCGAAGGGGCCGATGGACCTGGCAACGCAGGAGAACATCAACCGTTTCGACCGTGCCAAAAAGAAAAAGAAGAAGAAAAAGCAACCGTCGCAGCCCAAGAATGGCAAGGAGTAACCACCACACCTTATTATATATATACGCAACGCTCAGCGTCGTACTGGCCGCAGCCCTCGCAGCCTGCGGCCACGGCACGGCCTATAACCACTTCCATCACGTCCCCGTGGCGGGCTGGGAGAAGAATGACACGCTAACGTTTGCCGTTCCCTCGCTGCCGACCGGTGGGATGTACCGGGAGGAGTTGGCGCTGCGCATCAGCGGCGACTATCCCTTTATGGGACTTAGCCTTATCGTGGAGCAGACCGTACTGCCGTCGCATGCGACGCGCTGCGACACTCTCAGCTGCCAACTCATCGACCACCACGGCAATGCCGTGGGGCGCGGCGTCAGCCAGTATCAGTATGCCTTCCCCCTGCCGGCACAGAAGCTGGCCCCAGGCGACTCGCTGCGCATAGCCGTCCGCCACGGCATGAAGCGCGACATACTGCCTGGCATTACCGACATAGGCATCCGTCTGAGACGGGAGAACTAAGCGTCAGCGGCGTATTCAGTAGGCGATACGCCGTATTTCTGTTTGAAGCAACGTGAGAAGTATCGGGCATCGGCATAGCCACAACGGTATGCGATGTCCGCTATGTTTGGCTTTTCGTGAGCATCGGCATTGCGCAGCAGCTGCTGTGCCTTCTGCATCCTTGCGCGAGTGAGCAGCTGGGCAGCGGTGATGCCGACCAGCGAGCGCAGCTTGCGGTTAAGGCTGCTCCTGCTGGTGGCCGCCTGTGCCGCCATGTCGTCAATGTTGGCGTCGCTGTTGGCGATATTCTCTTCCACGTACTTCATGACCCGCTCCAGGAACTTGCGGTCGCTTTCCGACAACTCTGGCGGCAGCACTACGGCGGCGTTGTTGTCGTCCGTTGGCCTGTCTTGCTTGGCTGACGACTCCAGCAGAGCCATGTATTTCCCTAATAATTCGCGGCGCTGCCGATGAAGTTGGCGGACGTGGAACACGGTATAGACTACTCCGGTAATCAGGGCAATGGCGCATAGCCAGCCCAGCAGGCGCGCCCAAAGCGTCTCATACCAGTGGGGCTTGACCACGATGACCAGCTTCCGGGTGTTGTCGGTCCAGCGGCCATAGCGGTCGGTCGACTGAATGGCAAGGACATACACTCCGGGCGGCATGTCGAAGAAGGTCAGCGAGTGGTCGTCGCTGGCGTGGCTCCAATCCGAATGGTCCAGCTTGTTCCGGTAGCAGATGGTAGAGTTGTCGGTATAGTCCAATGCTGCAAAGGAGATGGAGAAGCTGCGCTCGTCCGTGTCCAAGACAATGGTGTCCCGTACACAGACGCCCATGTCCGGCTGCTTGCCATTGATGCTTAGCTCCGTGAATACCAGGGGTGGCGTGTATTCTGCCGAGTTCAGGCTGTGCCGGGTGGCTATATAGGCCCCCTGTTCCTGCCCGAACAGCCACGAGCCGTCGAACAGCTGCATGGGCCGCTCCTCGGAGAAGTGGCTGGCGGTGTTCCAGAAGTTGCGCGAATAGGTCACCGTCCGGTCGTGCCAAGGGTCAAAGTCCATCACCCTGTCGGTTGACACGACCATCAGCCGACCGTCGCTTTGCAAGGCCATGGCCAGACAGGCGTCAGACGTCAGCGAGGATGTCGCCCTGTTGAAATGCGTAAACACAGGCGTGTCAGCCAGTATCTCCTGCTCCGTAGTCATGTCAATGCCGTTGTTCTCCGTAGCGATGAAGAGATGACCGGCCTTGTCGCTGATGACATCCATCGTGGCATTGTTGGAGAGGCTTTCAGCCCGCTTGCCGTCGCGGGTCACCATGCGGAAGGTGCTCTGGCGGATGTCGCGCTGGTTAATCTGTCCCACTACGACTCCATTGGTCGTAGCGCCAATCACATTGCCGGAAGGTGTCAGCAGGATGCGCCGCACCTTCCCGCCGCCATCCTTCAGCCCGTCATGGTTATGGAAATGCACAAATGCCGGAGCTTTCGCCGCCGGGTCAGGCACACACACCACGCCGTCCCCGAAGGTAGCGAGCCACAACCGTCCACTCTGGTCCTCCACCAAGTGATAGATGACGTCATGGGGCAGTCCTTGCAGTTGCTTGACCTCATAGCTACCGTCAGCTTGCTCCCGCAGCCGCAGCAGCGCACCCGGCTTGCATCCTATCCAGATGTCACCGTTGCGCGTTTGCATCATGCTGTAGGCGCGATAGCCAAAGGCCGTCTTCTGCTGTCGTATCCGTCCGCTACCGTCCAGAAAGCCTATCAGCGCGTTCTTGTCGTCATAGAGCCGGATGCACTCGTCCTCCTTCGTGGCCAGCCACCACCGGCGCTTGTTGTCCTTCAGGAAGGCCCGGGCCTGCACATTCTCCGTCCCGCTGACGATGTCGGCCAGATGCCGGTCGTGGCTCTCCTTGCTGATGCCGTAGCGTTCTATGTGCCACAGGTTGCCTTCCTGGTCTTGGAACGAGAGGCGGTTCTTGCTTTTCGGCAGCCGCGCTCTCATGGCAGCCGGCACGTCCTTCATCTCGTAGGTCTTCGTATCCAGTTTGAAGAGGTCGGCATCCGTGCAGCAGACGATATTGCCGTCGTCGTCCAGCACCATGCGGCGTATCACCTCCGACTGGATGCTGGTGCCGTCGCCCGGCTGGGCCTTGACCTGGCGGAACGTGTAGCCGTCGAAGCGGTTCAGCCCGTTCCAGGTTGACAGCCAGATAAATCCCTGCCGGTCCTGCAAAACGTCGGACACTATCCAGTGGGACAACCCGGAACGGTCGTCATAAACCGTGGACTGTTGCGCCCCGGCAGGCAGGACACAACACATCAAAAGGTATAGTCGCAGTAGGTGTTTAGGCATTTTAGCTTCCAGTAGATTAACGGGGCAAAGGTAGCAAAAAAATCCCATTCCATCGACATCTGTGGCTTCTTTTTCTCACTTTGCGCCCTTTTTTATCATCCCTTGCGCCTATTTTGCACGCCGATGTAAAAGAAACAAGATACCTTTGCGGCAAAATTTCAAGAATACAAACATCTAAAAAACTTCAATCGACAATGAACAAGACAAGAAAGACTCTTCTGCACTTGGGAGCACTGCTCATGTTGCTCCTGTGCCCGATGGGTGTCATGGCCAGCCAGACGGCTGTGGCCAAGTGGGTATTCTCGACAGGCTATGATGCCGAGAAGACCGGAAGCACGGTAGTAGTCTACACCCCCAACACGCTGGGCTGGTCGCAGATTGCCAACACCAAGTGGACGACCACTCAGCCCTATTTCCGGCCTAACGAGTGTGCGCTGCTTCCCGAAGACTGCTACGTGACGGTCCACACCAGCGACGGCAAGTGGCAGGTCACGTCAAGCGGCTCCACTCCCAGCTATCTGTTGCGCCTGAACACGGCGTCCACCAACAAGTTCACGGCTCCGTCAGACTATACGGACGGCTCGAAGCACGACCAGTACTTTGAGGTGTCCATGCCTACGACGTCGCTGACCAATATCAAGCTGAACTTCGCCATTGGCGACGGCTCCAGTTCGGCCACCAAGTTCGGCGTGGTCTACTCCGTGGACGGCGGCAGCACGTGGACTGTGCTGAGCGACTACACGTCGGGCTCGCACTGGAATACCTACGTAGACGCGAACTATAATCTGAATGCCGACAACAAGGAGCGGCTGATAATCCGCATGCTGATACAGTCGGCTACCAAGACCAGCAACTATAACCTGAAGTACGTCAACATTCTGGCAGAAGACACACAGGCACCGCAGCTGGTGGACATCACCCCGGCCGACGGTGACGTAGACGTCATTCCGACAGGCAAGGTCATCCTGCGCTTCAACGAGAATGTCGTCGTCAAGGGCGGAGCCGTGGCCACACTGACTAATAACGTGACCAAGCAGAGCCACAGCCTGACTCCCGTCGTCAATGCCAACAAACTGTCGTTTACCTATGAAGAGCTCGACCTGACGACGTCGTACACCTTCACGCTGCCCGCGAACGCACTGGCCGATTTGGCCGGAAACGTATTCAGCACGGCGGTCACTACGACCTTCACCACTTCCGACACGCGCCCCGTGCCACCTCCCGTGCTCGACAGCAAGAACCGCCTCTGGTACCATCGCCCCGCCAAATATTGGGAAGAGGCCCTGCCGCTGGGTAACGGCCGCCTCGGCGCCATGGTCAGCGGAAGTGTCGCCAAGGACACGCTGCAGCTGAACGAGGACACCTTCTGGGGACAGTCGCCCAACCGCAATCACAACAGCAAGGCCAAGGCCGTCCTTTCACAGGTCCAGCAGTATATCTTCAACAAAGACTACGCCGCAGGCCAGAAGCTGGCCATCCCCAACTGGATGTCGGCAGGCTCGCACGGTGCTCAGTATCAGGCCGCAGGCTGTGTGCTGGTAGGATTCCCCGGCCATCGCTATGACGACGAGGAGGCCGGACAGACCGCTGATGCCCGCGACGCCCAGGGCTATGTCCGCTCGCTGGACCTCTCCACGGCTACTGCCACCACCTCTTATCTCGTCGACGGCGTCACCTATACCCGTACCGTCTTCACCTCGTTCGACGACAACGTGACCATCATGCGCCTCGAGGCCTCTGAGCCGGGCAAACTGAACTTCAACGTTTGCTTCGCCGCCCCGAACAAGACCAACATGGCTAAGCTCGGCATCAACAAAATCACCGGCGACGGCATGATAGAGGCCTCGCTTATCCCGGCAAGGGCGCAGACGGAGAATGTCGACAACAAAGTGAACTGCTATACCTTTATCAAGGTCGTCAACGACGGTGGCACACAAGTCAGCAGCGGCAAGCAGAACGTCCTGGAGGGCGGACTGGTAGCCGGCAACCCGACGACGCCGGCTATCGAGGTCAGCGACGCCACGTCGGCCACCATCATCATCTCGTCGGCCACCAACTTCGTCAACTACGACGACATCAGTGCCGATGCCGAGGCCAAGGCACTGGGCTATATCACCTCTTATATGAATAAGGAGAAGAGCTACGCCGCCTCACTGGCTGACCATACGGCCAAGTATCAGGAGCAGTTCAACCGCGTCAGCCTGGACCTCGGTGCCAATGCCGCACAGGAGGTGAAGGACACGGAGACCCGCATCAAGGAGTTCCGCTCTACGGCCTCCGACCCCGGACTGGTGTCCAATTACTTCCAGTTTGGCCGCTACCTGCTCATAGCCTCTTCACAGCCCGGCACCCAGCCCGCCAACCTGCAGGGCATCTGGAATCCCAACGCCCGCCAGTACCCGGCATGGGACTCGAAGTACACGTCGAACATCAACGTCGAGATGAACTACTGGCCTGCCGAGGTGGCTAACCTCGCTGAGTGCCACAATCCGTTCATCGAGATGGTCAAGGACGTCGCCGTCACCGGTGCTGAGACGGCACAGGAGATGTACGGTGCCCGTGGCTGGACGCTACACCACAATACCGACATCTGGCGCACGACGGGTGCTGTCGACAATGGCTCCGTCGGTGTCTGGCCCACCTGTAATGCATGGTTCTGCTCACACCTGTGGGAGAAGTACCTCTTCTCCGGCGACAAGCAGTATTTGGCTGAGGTCTACCCCGTGCTGAAGGGCTGTGCCCAGTTCTTCCAGGACTTCCTCGTCAAGGACCCCAATACGGGCTACATGGTGGTATGCCCCTCGAACTCGCCTGAGAACCATCCGGGCATCGGTTCCTACACCGACGACAACGGCAAGTCGATGAATTGTGCCCTCTTCGGCGGCGTGGCCATGGACAACCAGATGGTCTACGACGTGCTGAAGAACACGGCTGAGGCTGCCCGCATCCTTGATACGGACGCCGACTTCGCCACGCAGCTCGACGAACTCAGGGCCCAGCTGACCCCGTATAAGATTGGCAAGTACGGTCAGGTGCAGGAGTGGCAGGAAGACTGGGACCGCGAGAACAACTCGCACCGTCACCTCTCTCACCTCTGGGGTGCCTATCCCGGCAACCAGGTGTCGCCCTACACGAATCCTACTGTCTATCAGGCAGTGCATAAGTCGCTCGTCGGTCGTGGCGATGCTGCCCGTGGCTGGTCTATGGGCTGGAAGGTCTGCCAGTGGGCCCGCATGCTGGACGGCGACCACGCGCTGACTATCATCAAAAACCAGTTGCGCCTGATGGACCCGAATGCTACTATGAACGATGCCGACGGTGGCACCTACGCCAATATGTTTGACGCGCATGCCCCCTTCCAGATTGACGGAAACTTCGGCTGCTGTGCCGGTATAGCAGAGATGTTGCTGCAGTCGCATGCCGGGTTCATGCATGTGCTGCCTGCCCTGCCGTCCGCTTGGTCTGATGGCGAGGTGAAGGGCCTGCGCTCCCGTGGTGGTTTTGAGGTCACCCGCCTGCAATGGAAGATGGGCAAGGTCGTGTCGCTGAAGGTGAAGTCGACCATTGGCGGCAACCTGCGCCTGCGCAGCAACACCCCGCTGAAACTGGCCGATGGTACGCCGCTCGCCACCGCCTCGGGCACCAATAGCAATGCGCTGATGCAGGCCTACAACATGCCGGAGCCCATCGTGGTGAACCCGTCGAAGATTCCGCAGACGAATCTTCCCACCACCTACCTCTATGACATTCCCACCGTTGCCGGTCAGGAGATAGAGCTGGTTGACCAAAGCGCTGTAACGGGCCTTGAGACCATTCGAAGCCAGCAGCCGTCAGCCTCTGCCGCCATCTATGCCGTTGACGGCAAGCGCGTGACGGACGCCTACCACGGCATCGCCATTACCAACGGTCGGAAATACGTGCAGAAGTAACGCGAGGACGTGCCTCAGGGACGGTTGGGCCGCCCATGAGGCACGTCACGTTGCTGCAATGTGGTAATCCCCTGCCTCCGGAATTGTCTTCCGCAGGCAGGGGATTTGTTTTTACGCACTCAGGGGGAGTGAAGGCTTACAGCATCCGGACTTGACGCTTGTCCGGTGGATACTGCCCCTCATCCTTAGTTGCGCATCAGGTTGCGGCTGGCATCCAGTCGCAGGAAGATGAAGAGCAGCAGGGTAAAGCCCCACAGCGAGGAGCCGCCATAGGAGAAGAACGGCAGTGGAATGCCGATGACGGGTGTCAGTCCCAGCACCATGCCTACATTGATAAAGACATGGAAGAGGAAAATGCTGACCACGCAATAGCCATAGACGCGCCCGAAACGGAACGGCTGCCGCTCGGACAGGTGGATGAGCCGCAGGATAAGGGCCAGGAACAGTAGCAGCACGCCGGCGGAGCCGAGGAAGCCTTCCTCCTCGCCGACGGTACAGAAGATGAAGTCGGTATCCTGCTCGGGCACGAACTTCAGCTTGGTCTGCGTGCCGTTCAGGAAGCCCTTGCCCTCCAGACCGCCCGAGCCGATGGCTATCTCTGACTGGTGCACGTTGTAGCCGGCGCCGCGCAGGTCTTCATCCAAGCCTAACAGCACGTTGATGCGCGAGCGCTGGTGCGGCTCCATGACTTGGTTCATGATGAGGTCGGCGCCATAGTAGAAGACGACGGAGCCCAGGCTGAAGAGGGCGATGAAGAAATAGTTGCGCAGCCGGCTCCCCAGCCCCTCCCATACCAGCCAGCCCATCATTGCCACCGTCAGCACTATCTGGACGTAGACGATGTCGAAGACGGGTGTCAGCGAAGGTATTAGCGACAACAGGTAGGCGGCCAGCGTGACACCCACGCAGCAAAGCAGCATGCGCAGCGCCTTGTGCTGGTTGCAGTACACCCACACCATGCCGATGGAGAACAGCTGTATCAGCAGCAGCACCGCGAAACGGCCGATGGAGGTCGGCGAGCCGTCGAAGAACACGTCGGCATAACGGATGCCTACCACGAAGTAGACCACCAGGGCTACCCCGGTGAAGAGGATGCTCCCCGGCATGCCCTCACGGTAGAACATGAGGAAAAACGACAGGTAGACCAGCGCGGAGCCTGTCTCCCGCTGCCCCACGATGCACAGCATGGGTAGGAATATCAGCAGCAGGGCGGCGGCAAAATGCTTCCACTGCTGGATGCTGTAGCCATAGGTAGACATCAGCTTGGCCAGCGCCAGCGCCGTGGCAAACTTCGCAAACTCCGCCGGCTGCAGCCGCAGGGAGCCTATGACCAGCCACGACCGCGAGCCCTTGATGCTGTGCGGATTGAAGATGGTGGCAAAGAGCAACAGCAGCAGTAGGGCGTAGATGACGTAGGCAAAGGTGTCGTAGAAGCGGTCGTCGAGCATGATGATGACGAAGCCCAGCACGATGCTCGTGCCTATCCATACTATCTGCATGCCTGAGCGGGTGGAGAGGCTGAAGATGTCAGGCTCGTCGTACGAATAGCTGGCTCCGCACACGCTAATCCAGCCGAACGTCAACAGGGCGATATAGATGAGTATCGTCCACCAGTCAATGGAGCGCAGCACGCTCGTGCTCCGTCTATCTGCTTGTTGTGCCATAAGCGATGTGCCTGTGTTGGAACTCCGTGGCCTTCTTTTCCGAGGCCTCCGAGAGCTTACCGTTAATATACTGTTCCATTATCAGCCCGCCAATCGGAACGCCGTAGGTGGCACCCCAGCCGCCATTCTCGACGTAGACGGCGACGGCTATCTTCGGCTTCTCCATCGGTGCAAAGCCCATGAACACCGAGTGGTCGTGCCCCTTGTTCTGCGCAGTACCCGTCTTGCCGCAGGCCACAAAGTCGTAATGGGCCAGCGCCTTGCACGTGCCGCCCGTCGCCGAGGCGCGCATGCCCTGTACCACGTAGTCGTAGGCAGCGCGGCTGGCCAGCGTGCGGTGGCGGCGTGTGTAGAGCGTGTCCAGCTTCTCGTGCTGCACCTGTTTCACCACATGGGGCGTGATGAACCATCCCCGGTTGGCAATGGTGGCGCCGAGGTTGGCTATCTGCAGCGGCGTCGCCGTCACCTCGCCCTGCCCGATGGCGATGGAGATGACGGTCAGTCCGTTCCATGACTTCTTGTAGCGCTCGTCATAGTAGTCGCCGTTGGGTATCATGCCACGGCTCTCACCCGGCAGGTCGACACCCAGCTTGTAGCCGAAGCCCATGCTGACCATGTAGTCGCGCCATCGGTTCATGGCGTTGTGCACGCTGCCGTACTTCGACAGGTGCTGGTTAATCATATAGTAAAGGCCCCAGCAGAAGTAGCCGTTGCACGATGTCGACAGCGCCGGCACCAGCGCCAGCGGCGACCCGTGGCCGTGGCAGCCCACGTGCAGCCCCTTGAAGTTAAAGCCGTGCCCACACGGGTAGGCGGTCTGCGTCGGGTGTGTGATGCCTTCGGTGACGAATGTCAGGCCCTGCGTCGTCTTGAAGGTGGAGCCTGGCGGGTATGTGCCCATGATGCTGCGGTCGTAGAGGGGTTTCAGCGCGTTGGCACTCAGCATGCGGTGACTCTCCGAGCGCTTGCGGCCCACCATCATGCGCGGGTCGTAGTTGGGCGAGCTGACCATGCACAGCACCTCGCCCGTCGACGGCTCGATGGCCACGATGCTGCCTATCTTGCCCTCCATCAGCCGCTCGCCCAATGCCTGCAAGTCGCCGTCTATCGACAGCTGCAGGTTCTTGCCAGCCACCGGGCGGCGGTCGAAGCGCCCGTTCATATAGCGCCCCTGCACCCGGCCGTGGGCGTCGCGCAGCAGAATCTGCATGCCTTTCTCACCCCGCAGCTGCTTTTCATAGCTGCGCTCCACACCGGTCTTGCCGATGTAGTCGCCCGGCAGGTAGTAGTCGTCGGCCTCGATGTCTTTGGGCGACACCTCTGCGACGTCGCCCAGCACGTGGGCGGCAAAGGGATATTGGTATTGGCGGATGCTGCGCTGTTGGAAATAAAAGCCCGGAAAGCGGAATATTTTTTCCTGGAACACCGAGAAGTCGGCCTCAGACAGCTGGCTCATAAACAGTTGCTGCGTGAAGCGCGAGTAACCAATGGTGTGCTTCACTTCGTCCATACGGCGGTCGAAGTCTTCACGGCTGATGTTCAGCGCCTTGCAGAACTCCAGCGTGTCAAGGTGGTCCTTGGCCTCGTTCATGACAACCATGATGTCGTAGGCAGGCTGGTTGTAGACGAGCAACTGACCCTTGCGGTCCCTGATGACGCCGCGCGACGGGTATTCTATCTTCTTGAGGAAGGCGTTCGAGTCGGCACTTTTCTTGTAGTCCTCACTCGTAATCTGCAGCTGGAACAGGCGCAGGATGTACACCACCACTATCATGATGGCCACCCCTCCAATGACAAAGCGTCGGTTCTCCAGCTGAAAATCCTTCATGGCGTACCCCCTCCCCGTGCTTATTTCCTGGCTATCTCGAAGGCAAATATCAGCGCCAGCGTTATCAGCGTGCTGCCAAGGACGCACATCGCCCACAGCAGCCAGTTGAAGAAATTGAAGAATTCCAGCGAATAGAACACCAGACAGTAGAGCAACACCAGCGCAACAATATAATAGGTGTACTTCACCGAGCCGATGGTGGCCAGCGACGGCTTCAGGTCTTCTGCGGAATCGCGCGGCACGAACAGCTCGAAGAAGTAAGGCTGTACGGCAGCTATTAGCGTCAGCGAGGCCGATGCCAGGCCCGGCGTGTTGGAGAAGGCATCTACCAGCATGCCCATCAGGAATCCCCACAGCAGAATGCCCCACTTGGGATAGTTGCGGGGGAACATGGTGATGAAGTAGACGTAGAATAGCGGCGTGGCACAGTTGAACAGGTGGATGCGACCCAGCACCACCGCCTGCACCAAGACAAAGGCGACAAACAAAGCTACGCGTTTCAATAAATCCGATGACATCCTAATGATTTACCATTTACTGATTGACCATTTACGATTGAACATTGCCCATTGACTATTGCCGATTGACCACTGGTTCATTGCACATTCAGCTTCAGCGAGTCCTTGGCGGCCTGCATCAGGTGCACCCGCTCACTGATGGACTGGTCGGTGATGACCACCACGTCGCGCAGTTTGCCGAAGTCGGTTGACAGGCGCACCTTCAGTTTATACGACAGGCCGTCGCGCGAGTTGTACACCTCGTCAATCTGTCCTACCAGCACACCGGCGGGGAAGATGCTCGAGTAGCCGTTCGTCTCCACCCATTCGCCGCGCTTGAAGCGGGCATGGCGGGGCACTCCCTCGACAAAGGCATAGCCGGCATCGCCGCCATACCAGCGCAGCACACCAAAGTAGCCACGCCCGCGAATGGCACAGCTGATGCGTGACGACTTGCCGTTCAGCACCGGTATGACGATGGCATAGTGGGCCGACGTCTGGAACACGACGCCCACGATGCCCTTGCCGCAGACCACGCCCATGCCGGTCTGCACGCCGTCTTTCTCACCCTTGTCAATGGTCATGAGGTTGTTGAGCTTGTCCACCTCGTTGGTAATCACCTTTGCGGGCACCAGCTTGTACTGGCTCAACGGCTCCAGTTCCTGCTTCTCCGTGGCATCGGCCCCGTCCGTCGCCTCTCCGTAGAGGCGGCGCAACTGGGTAACCTGACGCTCCAAGTAGAAATTGCGGAGCGTCAGGCTCTCGTTGACTTTCTTCAGCGAGAAGAACGACTCTACCGACGAGCTCCATTCATAGACCTTTCCCGTCACCGCATTGGCCGACGAGAACCAGACGCTGCTCTGATAGTTGTTGTATTGGAACAACAACACCAGGCTGACGACTTCAAATACCACGAAGATGAGCCAGTGGTAGTGGCGTTGCAGAAACTCGAGTAGATTCTTCACAACAGCCACTTATCTCATAAGGAACGTGAGGCGCCCGACATTCTTCAGCGCAATGCCGGCACCCTTGGCCACGCAGTGCAGCGGGTCGTCGGCCACATTGAAGGGGATGTGCATCTTGTCGGTCAGACGCTTGTCCAGTCCGCGCAGCAAGGCGCCGCCGCCCGTCAGGTAGATGCCGTTCTTCACGATGTCGGCATACAGCTCAGGGGGCGTGTTCTCCAGTGCGGCGAGCACGGCAGCCTCGATGCGGGCCACCGTCTTGTCTAAGCAGTGGGCTATCTCCTGATAGCATACAGGCACTTCCATGGGCAGCGCCGTGATACGGTTCGGGCCGTGGACGATGTAGTCCTCGGGGGCTTCGTCGCCGAGGTCGGTAAGTGCCGAGCCCACGGCAATCTTGATGCGCTCTGCCATGCGCTCGCTGACGCGGACGTTATGCTGGCGCGACATGTATTCCTGGATGTCGGCATTCAGGTCGTCGCCGGCTACCTTGATGCTGGTATTGGCCACGATGCCGCCCAGCGAGATAACGGCAATCTCCGTCGTGCCGCCGCCGATGTCGACAATCATGTTGCCCTCCGGAGCCTCCACGTCGAGGCCGATACCGATGGCGGCTGCCATCGGCTCGAATATCAGGTACACGTCACGGCCGTCGGCATGCTCTGCCGAGTCACGCACGGCGCGCAGCTCCACTTCCGTCGAGCCGCTGGGCACGCCAATCACCATGCGCAGCGACGGCGAGAAGAACCGCGACCCGGTATGTACCATCTTGATAAGTCCGCGCATCATCTGCTCGCAGGCCGAGAAGTCGGCTATCACACCATCGCGCAGCGGGCGGATGGTCCGTATGTTGTTGTGCTCTTTCTCATACATCATCTTGGCCTTCGTACCAACGGCAATCATCTTGTCGGTATGGCGGTCGAGGGCTACTACTGACGGCTCGTCAACTACAATCTTATCATCACTGATAATGATGGTATTGGCCGTTCCTAAGTCCATGGCAATCTCCTGGACAAAACTGAAAAATCCCATGCTAATTTGTTTTTTTTCCTTTTTACTTTTTTACCTTTTCACTTTTTCCCAAACCATGCGTGTATGGCCGTGTCGTAGTGCGAGCTGACGCCAAAGGCGCGGGTGGCCAGCATGCGGCGCTGCTCGCGGGTGGTCTCAGCGCCCTGCTCGTTCAGGATGTCGAGCAGTACCGGGTACTCGGCCTTCGACGGCACGATGACCACGTCGTTGAAGTTCTTGGCAGCGGCACGTATCAGTGAGATGCCGCCGATGTCTATCTTCTCGATGATGTCAGCCTCCGAGGCTCCCCCGGCCACTGTCTGCTCAAAGGGGTACAGGTCGACCACCACGAGGTCTATTTCCGGAATGTCATAGTGAGCCATCTGCTCACGGTCGCCCTCGTTGTCGCGGCGACCCAGGATGCCTCCGAACACTTTCGGATGCAGTGTCTTCACCCTGCCGCCAAGGATGGAGGGGTAGGTCGTCACGTCCTCCACCTTGCCGCAGGCATAGCCCAGCGACTCAATGAACGCCTGCGTGCCGCCCGTCGACAAGAACTTCACGCCCTCGGCGTCGAGTTTCTGCAGCAACTGCTCCAGCCCATCCTTGTGGAATACAGAGATGAGTGCTGTCTTAATCTTCTTTCTGTCTGTCATAAAAAACTGTCTATTCTAATGCATTAGTGTTTCCGAAACGGGCTGCAAAGTTACAAAAAAGACGGAACACGAAAGCACATTTCCCTGAAAATTTTTCGTTCCTATAATAATAAATAATGTATATCAAGTCGCACCTTGGCGGGATGCAGACGTTTGTGCTGTCCCTTTTGGGAAAATATCTATCCATTTATTCGTCTGTAACAAAATTAATTCGTACCTTTGCAACCGAAGAGAAAAACCAAGAAAAAAGACCCTGTATGATGAAAAGAAGCTTCCTACTGATGGCATTCGTTGCCGTGGCTGCCCTCGCCCATGCCGGTGGCCTGATGACCAACACCAACTACCACATCGCCTTCGACCGTATGATGGCGCGTGGCGCCTCGTTCGACATCGACGCCGCCTACTCCAATCCCGCCGGATTGGCCTGGGGGCACGAGGGCTGGCAGCTGTCGCTGAACTTCCAGAAGCCGTGGCAGCACCGCGACGTCACCCTCACCTCGCCCCTCCAGCAGAAGTATGAAGGCAAGGCGTCGGCGCCCATCGTGCCCGCCCTGTTCGCCTCCTATAAGCACGGACGCTGGGCCTTGTCCACCATGATAGGCATCGTGGGCAGCGGCGGTTTCGTGCAGTACGACGCCGGCGTGCCTATGTTCAACGTCGTGCTGGCGGGCATGTTCGCACAGAAAGGCATCACTGCCGGCACCTATACCCTTGACTCGCAGATGAAGGGCAAGCAGTACATCTACGGCGGACAGCTCAACTTCACCTACCGCCTGTTCGACTGCCTGTCGGCGGCAGTCGGCTTCCGCGCCAACTACTACGACGGCTACTACCGTGGCCACGTCATTGCCAAGGACCATCCGCTGTTAGGCGACTTGGCCAAGCTGGATCTCGACGTCGACCAGCGCGGCTGGGGCTACACGCCATTGGTGAGCATCGACTATCACAAAGGCCCCCTCACGCTGGCCGCCCGCTATGAGTTCCGCACGAAAATCAACGTGCCCAACACGACGAACACCCTGAGTGCCGGCCTTGGCGACAACGTGAAAGCCATGCTGATGCAGGCCGCCCCCGCCAGCTTGCAGGCCATCGCCACCACCTTGGATGCCAAGACGACGGCCTATAAGGACGGCGAGAAGACACGCTACGACATGCCCGCCCTGCTCTCCGTGGCCGCCGGCTACGCCTTCACCCCCTATCTGCGCGGCACGCTGGAGTACCACTTCTTCGACGACAAGCATGCCAAGATGGCCAACGACAGGCAGAAGCACCTCACCCACGGCACCCATGAGGTGCTGGCAGGCATCGAAGGCGACGTCAACGACTGCCTGACGCTCAGCTTCGGCATGCAGCATACCGACTACGGCCTGTCCGACGACTACCAGCAGAACACCTCGTTTGCCTGCGACTCCTGGTCGGTAGGACTCGGCGCCGCCGTCAACCTCACCAAGAAGATGCGCCTCAATCTGGGCTACTTCATGAGTATCTACGACAGCTACCACAAGGAGTGCAAGGCCGAACGCGACGGCTATAACGGAGCGGAAATCTACGAACGCACCAACTATGTGTTAGGCATCGGGCTCGACTACAAATTTTAAGTTTGTTAACAAATGGGCGCCGGCATCGTTCTCCGACGACGAAAGAAGCCTGTTTAAAAAGTGTGCCAAGGCCAGATACACAGTGTTTCTAGGCTTGGCACACTGTGTATCTGGCCTTGGCACACTTTTTAATTACGTTAACAGTTAGGCGTATAAACTTGTCTCGACGCATCTGTTTGGCTTGTCAAGGCTTGTTTATAGCTTGCCTAATGCTTGTCCAATGTCTTGCGACAAATGTAAGAAAATTGCAAATTTATTTGCTTTTTGGGGGAATTTTTTATACCTTTGCGGCCTCATAATGTGCTCAAAATTGGAAAATTATATCAATTAATAATCATATTTTTATAGTAAAACCCAAGTAAATAAAGTAATTATCAAAACAATTAACGTAAAGTAAACACCCTAAAGATGTATGCCAGCCTCTACCACTCAGACTGGAGAGCAGTCCGTCCTGTTTGCATACCGTAAACGCTAAATCACAAATTATCTACAAAAACGATGTGCAACGAGGACTGGAGTGCATCAATTTTATTAACAAAACGAATTAGGAAAACATGATAAAGACTTTCCGATTCCTGCTGCTCGCAGCCCTTACTATGGTCTGCGGCAGTATCTTTGCACAAGATGAAGCCACTACTGTTACGTGGAATGCTTCCTCAGGCGACGCCCTGACCACCATCTATCCCGATGCAAACATCTCGTTGGTATGGGAAGAGGGCGCTGGCGACTTTGGCGCCAAGTACGTCAACGGTAGTGTCTATTTCTACAATGGCAACCGTCTGACGATTGCCGGTAGGGCCGATGACGTGAAGATTCAGAAGATTGTCTTCACTTACAGCAGCGGCACTGCAAGCCTGGTTACTTGCAATGCCAGTGGCAAGAACGAGAGTACTGTTGGCATTACTAACAGCACTGCCGACATGACGACCACATGGGAGGGCGAGGCAAGCAGCCTTATTTTCCGTGCTTCGCAGCGTACAGGCGTACGTTACATCAATTCTATTGAGGTGACTTACACTGGCGGTACCACAGGTCCTGTTGAGACAGCTCCCGTGTTGAGTATTACCACTACGCTTGGCGACAGCTACGACATGGATGCCAATGGCGTGTTCGTCGTCTATGCCAAGAACGAGGGTGACGCTGCTGCCGGGAATGCTAAGCTGACTGTCAATGTCGACGGTGCCGAGAACACCACCTGGGAGATTGGCACACTGGCCATTGGCGAGCAGAAGTGGAACAATACTAAGTTCGACGTGGCTAATATCGAGGCCGGCGAGCACACCGTGACGCTGACCCTGACTGCCGACAACGCCGAGGCTGTCACTGTTGAAAAGACCGTGAACTTCACGAAGAAGGCCGCTGAGGCTTCTTACAGCATTACCGCTCAGGCCGTGACCGTTCCTTACGACGCTGAGGACTACAGCGTCGTTGCTACACTGACCAACACCAGCGAGGTTGCCGGTGCTAACGTAGCTGTTGAACTGAGGAAGGGTATTTCCGACGTTCTGAGCTCTGCTGAGGTCGTTTCGATTGCTGCCGGTGCTGCCGAGCAGGTGACGCTGACCGTCGTCAAGGACCTCTTTGAGACGGGTCAGAAGACCTATTATCTCTATGTCAATGACAAGTATCTGGCTCCTGTTAGCGTGACTTTCGAGGAAGCTCCCGTGGTGGAGACAAAGAGTCTTGAGATTACTTCTGTCGATGGAACCATCAAGCTGGGTGAGGAGAGCAATTCTCTCCGTGTTATCGTTCAGAACACAGGCAATGTCGACATCACCGATGCCGCCGTTGTGCTGAAGAATGGCGAAACCACGCTGGGCCAGGGCACCGTCAGTGCCACTGCCGGACAGCAGGGCTGGGCTACCATCTCTGTCGACAAGACAGGCTTGGAGGCTGGCACCATCACCGTTACTGCTATCGTGACGCTCGATGACGAGAACACGATTGAGAAGACTGCCGAGATTACCGTTGAGGCTGCTCCCGTTGCTCAGGCTACCTACAGCGTGACTGCTGAGGACGTGACCGTAGCCTACGGTGCAGAGAACTTCGAGGTCAAGGCCGTTGTGAAGAACACCAGTGATGTTGAAGCTAAGAACGTCGTGGTGAAACTGACTCAGAACATCCAGAGTGTTGTTGAGCCCGTGACCATCGAGACGCTGGCTGCCGGTGCAGAGCAGGAGGTGACCTTCACGGTCGAAGGTTCTTTCAACGCTGGCACTACTGCACGCTATTATGTTCAGGTAGGCGATGAGTTCGTGGCCAACAAGGCTCAGCAGGAAATTACCGTCACCTTCGAGGCTGCTCCCGTAGAGGAAGTCAAGGACCTGGCCATCACCGAGGTGGTGGGTACCATCGACTTGGCTAACGAGACTAATAATGTACGCGTAAGCGTGAAGAACAATGGTACTGTCGACATCAACGACGCTGCCGTTACGCTGAAGGCTGGCGAGAAGGTGCTGGGCACCGCTACCGTATCGGCTGCAGCCGAGGGTACTGGCTATTGCATGATAGCTGTGGCTTCTGAGGGTCTTGAGGCTGGCGAGCTGGCCGTTGTCGCTACCGTTGAGGTAGAAGGCGACGCTACTCCTGATGACAACACCATGGAGGCAACTATCAAGGTTGTGGACAGCTCAATCGTTGAACCGCAGGCCGAAATCGCCCTGAACCCCATCAGTGGTTGGGAAGTTGAGGCTGGCGAGCAGACCGTTACCGTCTCTGTTGGCGTGTTCAACACTGGCGACGTGGATGCCGAGAATGTGAAGATTGAGCTTTACAAGAACTATAACGACGGACTCTGCGAGCCGCAGACTGTCAACCTGAAGGCTGGCGAGAGCACTTTCGTAACCTTCACGTTCGACTACACCTTCGAGCAGGGTAAGAACTACGAGTTCACCGTGTTCACCGGCTTTGCTGATGCTGACGCAAGCAACAACATGCAGCAGTTCACTATCAGCTGCCCGGCTCCCGTGGCCGACGTAGCTGTCAACAGAATTGCCGACGTCAACGTTACGACCGAGGAAGACGCTGTCATTACCGCTACGCTGAAGAACAACAGCGACATCGTTGCCGAGAACGTGCTGGTAGCCCTCTATCAGGGCACTGAGCAGGTGGAAGGCATGCTGACGAAGGTGAACGAGATTGCTGCCGGTGAAGAGGCTGAAGTATCCTTCAACCTTGGCAAGCTGGCCGCAGGCACCTACAGCTACAATGTCATGATTACCACCACCGACGGCAACAATAACAACAATGTACAGGGTGTTACCGTGAAGGTTACTGAGCCTGTTGAGCAGGTTACCGACTTGGCCATCACCGCTATTCAGGGCGCTATCGACCTGACCGCTGAGACCAATACGCTGTATGTCTATGTGGAGAACAAGGGTACTGTTGATGTCAACGACGTCAAGGTGAAGCTGACCGTTACCGGTGAAGAGGCTGAGCTTGGCGAGGCCACCTTCAGTGTGAAGGCTGGCAAGTCTGCCCTGGTTCCCGTAACCCTCATCACCGATGGTCTGGAAGCAGGCACACTGCCCGTCCATGCAGAGCTGGTTGACTTCGAGGATGCCGACATGACGAACAACGTCTTCGAGACAAGCTTCACCGTTACCGATGCAGCTCCTGCCGAGGCTACGTTCACTGTCGTTGCTGAGAAGGTTTCCGTACCGTTCGGTGCCGAGTACTTTGAAATCATGGCTGTCGTGAAGAACGTCAGCGAGATTGACGCTACCAACGTTGAGGTGAAGCTGTTGAAGGGCATCAACGAGGTTGCTACTACCACCATTTCTGAACTGGCTGGCGGCGCTGAGCAGTCCGTGGTGTTCCAGATTGAGCCCACTGATGAGAATCCGTTCGTAGCAGGCAAGACCGCTACCTATTATGTACAGGTTGCCGGAAAGGCTCAGGCTGAGGTTACGGTAGTCTTCGAGGAAGAGGCTGTTGACCCCGTTGTCGAACTGGCTATTGCTGACATCCTTGGCTCTATCGACCTGACGCTGGAGAACAACTACCTGACCGTCTCTGTAGAGAACACGGGTAATGTTGACATCATCGACGCAAAGGTCGTCCTGACCGTTGGTGGCGAAGAGGCTGAGCTGGGTGAGGCTACTGTCAGCGTGAAGGCTGGTCAGAGCGCCATTGCTTCCGTTCAGATTAACGTTGAGGGTCTGGAAGAGGGCACGCTGCCCGTCCATGCTGAGATATTCGGTGAGGACGAGACCGCTCCGTTGGCTACCTTCGACAAGGAAGTCACTGTCACGGATGCTGCTCCCGCAGAGCCTACGTTCGCTGTTACCGCTGATGACGTAACCGTTGAGTTCGGTGCTGAGAGCTTCGAAATCAAGGCCGTTGTCACGAACACCAGCGATGTGGATGCCACTGATGTTGAGGTGAAGCTGCTGAAGGGCCTCGAAGAGGCTGGCTATGTCCGCATCACCAAGCTGGCTGCCGGTAAGGAGCACACCGTAACCTTCGACATTGACGAGATTGGCGAGGCTGGTACGACCGCTACTTATTATGTACAGGTTGCCAACCAGGCTCAGGCCGAGGTTACCGTTACCTTCGCTGAGGAGGCTGTCGAGGACGTTATCGACCTTGCTGTTACTTCTATCAGCGGTACGCTGAGCCTCGATGTCGAGACCAACTATGTGACTGTATTCGTTGAGAACCAGGGTAATGTCGACGTGACCAACGCCCGCGTTGCTCTGACCGCAGGCAATGAAGCACTGGGTGAGGGTACTGTTTCTGCAAAGGCTGGTGCCACCGGCTTCTGCTCTATCGCAGTTCCCGCTACCGCTCTGACCGCTGGTGAGTTCACCGTTGTGGCTACCGTCACTGTCGACGGCGACGCCAACGAGGAGAACAACAGCCTGGAGAAGACCTACACCATCGCTGCTCCGACACCTGAGCTGAGCTTCACCGTTGCTGAGGTTGTCACGACGGTAGGTGCCGAGTCGTTCCCCGTGGAGGTCACTGTGACGAACAGCGAGAAGGCTGACGCCGAGAACGTTGTCGTGACTATCTACGACGCAAACGGCGCAGAGCTTGCTTCTGCTACCATCGACCATCTGGCTGCTGGTACTTCTGAGACCGTTACCATCAACGTCGACAAGAAGTATGAGACTGCCGGCACCTTCAGAAGTGAGCTGCAGGTACTCGTCTCTGGCGTCTCTGGCGTGAAGTGGGTTGGCGTAACCGTCAACAACATCACCGATGGCATTGCCATCCTGAAGGCCCAGTATGGTGAGAACGTTCAGGTCTACACCATCAACGGTCAGAAGGTTGACAACGTACAGAAGGGTCTCTACATTGTCAACGGCCGTAAGGTTGTGATTAAGTGAGTGAAATGAGAGAGCAAAGCCCAGGCTTTGCTCTCCCATTCCCGAACGAAAACAAGCTGAGCTTTAGCTCAACGTTGTGATTAAGTAAGTGAAATGAGGGCTTCGGCCCTCATTTCCTTATATACCAAACAAGAAGCGGATGGGCCGTCGGGGCCGCATCCGCTTCTTGTTGTTTTATCGCTATGCAGGTTGTTTAGTCAACCTGTGCCAGCTTGTTGTCAGAACCCAGCACGTCGACAATCTTGTGCTTGTACATCTTCTCCATCTCGTCACGGGCGGGACCGCAGTACTTACGCGGGTCAAACTCGCCGGGCTTCTCGTCGAACACCTTGCGGACGGCAGCGGTGAAGGCCAGACGCGAGTCAGAGTCGATATTGATTTTGCAGACGGCGCTCTTCGAGGCCTTGCGCAGCTGCTCCTCGGGAATACCTACGGCGTCGGGCAGCTTGCCGCCATGCTCGTTGATGATGTCGACATACTCCTGGGGAACGGAGCTCGAACCGTGGAGCACGATGGGGAATCCGGGCAGCTTCTCCATGATGGCGTCAAGCACGTCGAAGGCCAGGGGAGGGGGCACCAGCTTGCCGGTCTTCGGGTCGCGTGTGCACTGCTCGGGAGTGAACTTATAGGCACCGTGCGAGGTACCGATGGAGATAGCCAGCGAGTCGCAACCGGTACGGGTGGCGAAGTCGATGACTTCCTCGGGCTTCGTATAGTGTGAAACGGCGCTTGACACCTCGTCCTCGACACCGGCCAGCACGCCCAGCTCAGCCTCGACGGTGACGTCGAACTGGTGAGCATACTCCACGACCTTGCGCGTCAGGGCGATGTTCTCCTCGTAGGGCAGTGCCGAGCCGTCAATCATGACGCTGGAGAAACCGTAGTCCACGCAGCTCTTGCAGGTCTCGAAGCTGTCGCCATGGTCCAGGTGCAGCGCAATCTCGGGATGGGCGCAGCCCAGCTCCTTGGCATACTCCACGGCACCCTGTGCCATGTAGCGCAGCAGTGTGGCGTTGGCATAGTTGCGGGCGCCCTTTGACACCTGCAGGATGACGGGGCTCTTCATGTCGGACGAGGCCTTGATGATGGCCTGCAGCTGCTCCATGTTGTTGAAATTGAAAGCGGGAATGGCATAGCCGCCATTGATGGCACGCTTGAACATCTCACGGGTGTTCACGAGGCCAAGACTCTTGTAATCTACCATAGTAATACGTTATTTAAATGTTAGTTAAAAATCATTCTGTCCGCAAAGTTACAAAATAATTCATAATACTCATCCATAATTCGTAAATTATTGAGGGTTTTCACGCTTTTTAAAACTTTTTTATTCCTGCCGCGCGGCCTTTTCTCCGTGTTCGGGGGGAAAGAACGGGGCACTTTGCGAGGGCTTTTGTGGCACTCTGCGGAGGCTTTTGTGGCACTCTGTGGGGGCTTTTGTGGCATGTCGCAGCGGGATTTGTGGCATGTCGCAGTGGGATTGATGGCGGACAGAAATGTGTTTCTCCGGTAAACGTGTTCAGTTTCTCCGCTAAACTCACTCAGTTTCTCCGGTAAATGCTCTTAGTTTAGCGGAGAAATGAAACGCGTTTAGCGGAGAAATTACATTCAATTACCGGAGAAACTGAAAATCGTCTGACATAAAAGCCGGAAGAGAAGGACGGAAAGGCATGGGCGGCGGATGATAAAAGCCGGAAGAAAAGGACGGAAAGGCATGGGCGGCGGATGATAAAAGCCGGAAGAAAAGGAAGGAAAGGCAGGGGCGGCGCGTGATAAAAGCGGCGAAAAAAAGAAACAGATGCAACGGCCGTTGCACCTGTTTCTTGGTTCTGTGGCTGATAGTCAGCGCAGCCGGATGTTATTTCTCTGCGGGCTCGATGAGCTTCCAGATGCAGGCTGCCAGGGCACCGCCGACGAACGGGCCGACGATGAAAATCCACAGGTTGGCCAGAGCCGTGCCACCCTGGAAGATGGCGGGAGCCAGCGAGCGGGCGGGGTTCACCGACGTGCCGGTGTAGCGGATGCAGACGAGGTGTACCAGCACGAGGCTCAGACCGATGGCCAGTCCGGCGAAGTTGTTGGTGGCGCCGTTGGTCTTGGCGGTAGCGCCGAGGACTACGAGCACGAACACGCAGGTGAAGATAATCTCAGCCAGCAGACCGCCTAACACGGAGACGTTAGCCTGCAGGTCGTTGGCACCCGTGCCTTCCATGCCGGGGACGTTGGCAACGAGCAGGGCCAGCAGGGCCGAGCCGATGAAGGCACCGATGCACTGGAACACCATGTACATGCAACCCTCCTTGGCGTCCATGCGGCCGCTGAGCATGCAGCCCAGCGTAATGGCCGGATTGATGTGGCAACCGGAGATGCCGCCAATGGTGTAGGCCATGGCCACGACGGCCAGACCGAAGGCCAGCGCCGTGCCTACCACGGCGGGAATGTTGTTGACAGGGTCACAACCTAAGCTCACGGCAACGCCGCAACCCATGAGTACGAGCACCATCGTGCCCACCATTTCTGCTAAATACTTCTTCATGATGTAAAAAATTTAATTGGGTTAGACATTTAGTATTTAAACGCAAAAGTATGAAAAAAATTGGATAAATGCAACAAAAATAATAATAATTTCGTAATTTTGCAGCATGATGACAGAGAATCCATACGTCAAACAGTTTCCCGGCCTCATGGCCGGCAAGACCATCCTCTACTGCCACGGCTTCGCTTCGAGCGGACAGTCGGGCACCGTGAAGCGGCTGCGCGAGGTGATGCCGCAGGCCCGTGTGGTGGCCCCTGACCTCCCCGTACACCCCCATGAGGCCATCGCCTTGCTCCATGCCGTCTGCGAGCAGGAGCACCCCGACCTCATCATCGGCACCAGCATGGGCGGCATGTATGCCGAGCAGCTGTGCGGCTACGACCGCATCTGCGTTAATCCGGCCTTGGAGATAGCCGAGACCATGCGGACGCACGGCATGACGGGCACGCAGCAGTTCCAGAATCCGAGGCTGGACGGCCAGCAGGAGTTCTACGTCGACAAGGCCCTCGTCAAGGAATACCGCGACGTGTCGGAGCAGCGCTTCGCAGGGCTGCGCGCCGTGGAGGGCGCACCGCAGACCGCCGACGGCGGCGGGGAGCTGGAACGGGTGTGGGGACTCTTCGGCGACGAGGACACCACGGTCGACACCTTCGGCCTCTTCAGCGAGCACTATCCGCAGGCGCTGCACTTCCACGGCGAGCACCGCATGAACGACCAGTCGTTCATGCACAGCGTCGTGCCCGTCATCCGCTGGATTGACGACCGGCAGGACGGGCGCCAGCGACCTATTATATATATAGGTGTCGAGACGATGATGGACGCCTACCGCAAGCCAGCCGCGTCGGTGCAGAAGGCCGTGCGGCTGCTCATCGAGCACTACCAGGTGTACTTCGTGGCTCCGCCGGGGCAGTATGCCGACACGGCGCCGTGGCTCGAGGCGTACGTCAACGTGCCCGCCTGGCAACACGACGTCTATACCTGCCGCCGCGACCTGCTCTACGGCGACTACCTGATAAGCCGCCAGCGGGAGGGCGACACCATGGCCACGCTGCTGGCCTACGGCTCCGACACCTTCAAGACGTGGGACGACATCATCGCCTACTTCTCACGCCTCGGCGGACAGTAAACAGACAGGCAGAAAACAGAAACGACTATATAATCTATGAGAAAACTAATCATCATGGCGCTCCTCACTGTGGGCACCAGTAGCATGCTGGGCGCCAAGAAGACCGTCAGCCAGCTGACGCTGGACGAGAAGATAGGCCAGATGGTGCAGCTCGTGACCGACCTCTTCGGCAAGAACGACGCCAAGGGCGTGTTCCACATCGACCCCGCCAAGGCCGACACGCTGTTCAGCAAGTACAAGATAGGCTCCATCCTGAACGCCCCCAACACCTGTGCGCCGACGGCGCCGCAGTGGGAGGAAATCATCGGCGACATCCAGCGGCTGTCGCTGAAGCACATCGGCATACCGTGCCTGTTCGGACTCGACCAGAACCACGGCTCCACCTACACGCAGGGCGGCACGCTGTTCCCGCAGAACATCAACATGGCGGCCACGTTCAACCGCGACATGGCGCGCCGCTGCGCCGAGGCCACGGCCTACGAGACGCGCGCCGTCAGCGTGCCGTGGACATTCAGTCCCACCGTCGACCTGGGCCGTGACGCCCGCTGGCCCCGCATCTGGGAGAACTTCGGCGAGGACTGCTACCTCAACGCCGAGATGGGCCGCATGCAAACCCTCGGCTTCCAAGGCCGTCCGGTAGACGGCGGCACTGCCGCCGTCCCCAACCGCCCCGCTGCCGCCCCCGCTCCGCCTGCCGCCTCCGCTCCGCCTGCCGCCGCCGCCCCCGCTTCGCCCTCCGCCGCCATCGACCAGCGCCACGTCGCCGTGTCGCTGAAGCACTATATGGGCTACGGTACGCCCTGGTCGGGCAAGGACCGCACGCCCGCCTACATAGCCCCCGCCATGCTGCGCGAGAAGCATTTCGCGCCGTTCCTGGCCGCTGTCCGCGAGGGGGCGGCCTCGGTGATGGTCAATTCCGCGTCGGTCAACGGCATGCCCATGCATGCCAACCGCGAGCTGCTGACCACCTGGCTGAAGGAACAGACGGGGTGGGACGGTGTCCTTATCACCGACTGGGCCGACGTCAACAACCTGTACAAGCGCGAAATGGTGGCCCGCGACAAGAAGGACGCCCTGCGCATAGCCGTCAACGCCGGCATCGACATGATAATGGAACCGTACAGCGCCGACGCCTGCACGCTGCTGAAGGAGCTGGTGGAGGAGGGGAAGATTCCCATGAGCCGCATCGACGACGCCGTGGGGCGCATCCTCCGCATGAAGGAACGCCTGGGACTCTTCGAGCACCCCACGCAACGGCTGAAGGACTACCCCAAGTTCGGTGGCGAGGAGTTTGCACGTCTGGCTCTCGACGGTGCTGCCGAGAGCATGGTGCTGCTGAAGAACGAGGGCGCCCTGCTGCCGCTTGCCAAGGGCTGCCGCCTGCTCGTTACCGGGCCTAACGCCAACCAGATGCGCTGTCTGAACGGCGGCTGGAGCTACACGTGGCAGGGGCACCGCGCCGACGAGTTCGCCTCGCAGTACAACACCGTCTACGAGGCCCTGCAGCAGGAATTCGGAAGCGAGAATGTCGTGCTCTGCCAGGGCGTGACCTACAACGAGAAAGGCAAATACTGGGAGGAGAAGGCCCCCGACAGCTACGACAGCGTGGTGGCACAGGCCGCCGACGTGGACGTCATCGTGGCCTGCATCGGCGAGAATTCCTATACCGAGACGCCCGGCAACCTGACCGACCTGACGCTCAGCGGCCACCAGCGCGATTTGGTCAAGGCGCTGGCCGCGACGGGCAAGCCCGTGGTGCTCGTGCTGAACGAGGGGCGACCGCGCATCATCAGCGACATCGTGCCGCTCTGCCGGGCCGTCGTCGACATCCTGCTGCCCGGCAACTACGGCGGCGACGCGCTGGCACAGCTGCTGGCCGGGCGCCGCAACTTCTCGGGACGCATGCCCTACACATACCCCAGCGAAATCAATTCGCTCACCAACTACGACTTCAAGAAGAGCGAGGAAGTGAAAACCATGACGGGCGCCTACGACTACAACGCCCGCGTCAGCCAGCAGTGGCCCTTCGGCTATGGCCTGAGCTACACGACATTCCGATACAGCAACCTGCGCGTCAGCAGACAGCACTTCCTGTGGAACGACCTGCTGACGGTCAGCGTCGACGTGACGAACACCGGCAACCGGGTCGGCAAGGAGAGCGTGCTGCTATACTCCAGCGACCTCATTGCCTCGATGACGCCCGACGGGCGCCGCCTGCGGCAGTTCGACAAGGTGGAGCTGCAGCCGGGTGAGACGCGGACGGTGACCCTGCAGCTGCCTGCCGCCGACCTGGCCTTCGTAGGATACGACGGCCGCTGGACCATCGAAGAGGGCGACTTCCTGCTGACCGTCGGCACGGAGACGGCGACCGTAACCTGCGACGCGACGTACGTCTGGACGACGCCTAACCGCTGACGCGCAAGCCTGACGGACAGAAAACGGTCGATTTTTACCCCCCCCTTTGTGGAAAAAAGTAGTACAAAAAGAGGCTTTAACAGAAAAAATATGGCCCTAATGTAACTAAGTTTTACAAAAAAGTCGTACCTTTGCAGCATACTATTAAGGAACGCGAATCATATATGAATCCATTTCGAGGAATATTACAATGGTATTTTTCAAAGAACTCACTGCCTTACTGGTGTGTTCTGATGGTTGATTGCATCATCGTCTTCGCCACGGGCGTCTTCACATACTGGCTTTTCAACAAGACCATAGAGCTGGTAGACCACCGCTTCGGTGTCATCTACACCATGCTCTGGTACTGCCTACTGAGTCTTGTAGGAGCCAAGCTGTTCAGCACCTATTCCGGCATCGTGCGCTACTCGTCGTTCGTCGACCTGCTGAACGTGGCGTATGCCAACGGGCTGACGCTGGTACTGGCCATCGTGTCCAAGTACATATTCGAGGCGGCGGGCCTGAATGCGCTGACCGCCCTGACCAAGACGGAGACGCTGACCATGTTCGTCATGGCCACCTTCGCCATGTGGGGCATCCGCGTGCTCATCAAAGCGCTCTACGACGTGTCGTACCCGGCCACGCGCTCCAAGCGCGTGCTCATCTACGGTGCGCTGACGGGCGGCATCGGACTGGCCAAGAACATCATGGCGCAGCGCCCGAGGCGCTTCGCGCTGGCAGGCTTTATCTCGCACGACAAGCGCTCTGAGCACATCATGCTCATGGGAAAGCGGGTGTATAACGTGAACGACGACCTGCCCGCCATCATTGCACGTCTGCACGTAGAAGCCATCCTGGTGAGTCCGCTGCGGGTAAACGAGTTCCGCAACAACCAGGAAATACAGAACATGCTGATAGGGGCGGGGTGCAAGATATTCATGGCCCAGCAGGCCCGCGAGGCCGACGTGAAGGACGGTCAGCTGAGCGACGACGACTTTAAGGACATGCAGCTCAAGGAAGTGTCGGTGGAGGACCTGCTGCCACGCATGGAAATCAAGGTCGACATGGAGTCGGTGGGCCGGCAGCTGGCGGGCAAGCGCATCCTCATCACGGGCTCCGCAGGCAGCATAGGCTCTGAAATGGTGCGACAGATAGCCATCTTCAAGCCGGCCAAGATGATGCTCATCGACCAGGCTGAGACGCCGGAGCATGACATCCGCCTGATGATGGCCCGCGAATATCCCGGCATCGACGCCACGACGGTGGTGTCGACCATCTGCGACAAAGAGCGCATGGAGCATATCTTCAAGACGTTCAGCCCAGACTATGTGTTCCATGCTGCCGCCTACAAGCACGTGCCGATGATGGAGAACAACCCCAGCGAGGCAGTGCACAACAACATATACGGCACGAAGATTATAGCCGACCTCAGCGTGAAGTACGGCGTCAAGAAGTTCGTCATGGTGTCGACCGACAAGGCCGTCAATCCCACCAACGTCATGGGATGCTCGAAACGCATCTGCGAAATCTACGTGCAGAGCCTGAGCAAGGCGCAACAGACGACGCAGTTCGTCACGACGCGCTTCGGCAACGTGCTGGGCTCGAACGGCTCTGTGATACCACTCTTCAAGGAGCAGATACGCAAGGGAGGACCCGTCACGGTGACCGACGAGAACATTGTGCGCTTCTTCATGCTCATACCCGAGGCCTGCAAGCTGGTGCTGGAGGCCGGTACGAAGGGACATGGCGGAGAGATATTCGTCTTCGACATGGGACAGCCCGTGAAGATTGCCGACCTGGCCAAGCGCATGATACAGCTTTCGGGGGCCCGTAACGTGGAAATCAAGTACACGGGACTGCGTGCCGGCGAGAAGCTGTACGAGGAGGTGCTGAACGAACTGGAGGGAACGAAGCCTTCGTTCCACGAGAAGATACGCATTGCCGAGGTTCGCGAGTACGACTATGCGAAGGTGTGCGAGGACATCGACGAACTCGTCAGCATAGCCCGCCAGTACGATGACATGGCGACGGTGAGGAAGATGAAGGAAATCGTGCCGGAATACAAATCGAACAACTCCATCTACGAATGCCTTGATAAATAAAGCCACCATAGCACGGAAGGCCGCGCTGCAGGTGGCCGTCAGTTCACTGATGCACTTTCTGGTCGACGGATTGTGCATCAGTTGTGTGTATCTGATGACGTGGCCGTTCGACATCCCGCAGCTGGCGGGCATCCTGCTCACCTATAACGTGCTGGCATTCCTGACACAACCCGTCACTGGCCACTGGACAGACAGCTGCCGGCAGCGCCACTGGCTGCTGCTGACGGCGGTGCTGCTGCTGACCATGGCGGTGTTGGCGACGGCCTGCGTCGTGACGGTAAGGCCGTCGGTGACGGGCATGTTCGGCGTGGCCGTGCTCTTAGGACTGGGCAACTCGCTGTTTCATGTGTGGGGCGGACAGCTGACAGCCGTCAGCACCGCCAACGACATACGGGCCGTGGGAACCTTTGTGTCGACAGGCGCCATGGGACTGGCCGTGGGCTTTGTGTACTATTCATGGCCGATGGTCTATGTCTTCCTGCTGATGCTCGTAGCCCTGGCCGTCGCCAGTGTGGCGATGACGGGGGGGACTGCCGTGGAGCAGCGGTCTACGGCGGCTGCGCATGAGGCGTTCGCCCACCGACATGGCTGGCTGCTGGCCGGTCTGGCCATGGTGGCGCTGATGGCCTTTGTGCTGGGGCGCTCGTATGTCGGCCAGGCTTTTTCCGCCGGCATGCCCAAGGGGAGCACCGTGATGCTGGCCGTGGGCGCGGTGTCGATGGCGGGTAAGATGGCGGGCGGATGGCTGGCCCGGTGGTGGGGCGTCGTGCCCTCCATGGCGGCAGTCGTCATAGCGGTCGCAGCCTGTCTGCTGCTGCGCGACAGCGGAACGGCGGTTCTGGTGGCGGGGCTGTTTCTCATCAATTGCACCATGGCCGTTACGCTCTACTTGGCCAATATCGTTTTGGCGGGGCATGAGGGGCTGGCCTTCGGGCTGTTGGCGGCGGCGCTGATGCCGGGCTACCTGCTGGCCATGCTCTGAGCGAGGGGCATTGAAGGTGAAGGGGTAATTATGACGCTTACGAAATGGCTATGGCACTGATGCTACACCTGCTGTCGACGCTGCTGCCTACGGTAGCCATTGAGCTGGGCGTGCTGCTGTTTCTGTGCGAAAGGCGGCGACGGGTGCTGTGGGGCTCGGTAGGTATGAACGTGGTGACGAATGTTGCGCTGAACCTCTACATGACCTATTGCAGCACGCTATGGACAAGGGATGCCGCCGTGGGCGAGCTGGCGGTCGTCGCGGCAGAGGCTGCGGCCTACTACGCGCTGACACGCAACGGGCGGCAGGCATGCATATACAGCGTGCTGTGCAACGGCATCAGCCTGCTGACCGGCCTGCTGTTCCAGCTGGCGGCGGCGTATATCCGCCTCGCCATGGCATAGACAAGGACTATATATAATAATGTGTGACCAACAAATAAAGGAATAACGACATGATGATGAGACTATTTTTAGACATTCTGCCTTATCCGAAGGACCAGTACATCCCGGAGGCTATCCATCCCGTGAACAAACCGGTGACACCCGTCGTGGACTCGGCGGCACAGCTTCCGCCTGCCGTGGCTGACTCGGCTGCCGTGCCGCAGCAGGTCGCTGACTCGGCAGCGGCAACGCAGGACGCCATCATGAATGTCGGAGCGGGCAGCGGCGACGGCTCGGTACTGCTGTGGACCGTGCTGTGTGTGGCAGCAGCGCTGGCTGTCTGCGCCTACTTTGCATACGCCTACCGCCGCAGCCTCATGGCTTCGGCGCGATAAAGACAACGGGCTATACAACGGATTTCACGGATTAAACGGATGCTTGCATACTGGCAATCAGTAGTAGCAGAATCCGTTTAATCCGTGAAATCTGTTGTTATGCGAGCTTATTTCAGGTTGCTGACCTCGATAGCGGGCTGATAGTCGGGCCTGATTTCAAGAATCTTGGCAGCATACCCCTTCGACTTATCGGTGTCTTTCTCCTGGATAAGGCTGTAGGCCATCATGTAGTGGTAGGCGGTGACCAGAATCTGAATGTCGCCGGCTTCCTTGTCGGCCTTGGGAGAAATGAGGTCGATGAGTGCCTGATAGTGCGGCTTGGCAAGGCCCTTCGACTGGTCGGGGTCGAGCTTGTTGGCAATGTTGGCACGGCGATAGAGGACGTAAGCCAGGTTGTTGTTGAAGCGCTTGCCCATCTCTTCATAGACGGCATCGGCACGCATCAGGGCTGCTTCCTTGGCAGCGGCATCCTCCAAGGCGTCGGCATGCTTGATATGCAGCATAGCATGACCCTCGTGGTCGTTGAAAGTAGGATTGTCGGTCTTGGCAATATACTCCTGATAGTACTTGATGGCACTCTCGTGGTCGCCCTTCTCGGCATAGAGGTCGGCCAGGCTCTTGATGATGTTCACGGGCTTGATGAGGTTCTTCTCCGACTGTACGTTGAGGGCCTTCTGGTATTCCTCGATGGCCTTGTCGTACTGCTTCAGGCCGGAATAGGTGAGACCGGCATAGAAGTACTCGGTGTTGGTAGCCTCAAGACTGTCGCTGGCGTTGAAGAGACGGTCGACGAACTTGGCGGCCTCCTCATAGTTCTTTTTCTCGACATTGAACATCATACCCAGACGGTTGAACGTGGCATTGCGCGGGCTGAGCTTCAAACCCTGCTCGACGGCTTTCAGACCATCGTCGTACTTTCCGGTGAAGAAGCTGACGGAAGCGAACTCAATGAGGTTGCCCTTGTCGAGCTTCTGCACGGGCACCTTGGCATAAGAGTCGTAGGAGTCGGCAATCTTGTCGGCGATGTAGTAGATGTGACCCTTGATGGCGTCGACCTCGACGTCCGGGCACTGCTGCTTCAGCTCGTCGAGCTTGCGGGCTGAACCCTGCGGGTCAATCTTACGGTAGACGAGGGCATACTTGTAGTAGGCGTCGCGGTTCTTGGGGTCGGCATAGATGGCCTGGTCGTAATAGGCTGCTGCTCCGCCGCCATTGTCGCCAAGGGCCTCGATGTCGCCTAAGAGGATGTAGGCCGGTGCGCACTTGTTCTTGGCTGCAGCAAGGGCATGGTTGGCATAGACGCGGGCGTTGGCCGTGTCTTTCACCTCCAAGAAGGCGCGACCGAAAGCCACGAGGTTCTCGGCGTTCTTCTTGTTGGCCTTGAAGAAGGGCTTGAGCTGTTTGTCCACGTCGGCAGCCTTGCTGCTGATAATTTTCTTCACGGCATCAATGTCGGCCTTGGAGCCGTCCTGTGCCATGGCCGTAGCGCCGAATCCTGTCATCAGCGCTGCTACGAATAGATATTTCATTGTTTTCATAGTCTCTCTCTGTTTTTATGTTCGACAAATTGTTATTGTATTCGACAAATTGTTATGATGTTCGACAAATTGTTTTATCTTTTTGACGTTCCAGTCAGGTAAAAGTTTCCTCTCACGGACTGTTTTTTACACTTTTATGCTATTTTTATCGTTTCTTTTTGTATTTCAAAGTCATTCCTTGCTGACAAAAACCGGTCGCACGTTCATGGCTGCCTGAATGGGCAGGAGGCCCGACTTCTGGATGATGAGCTGCCCCTTGGGCAGGCGGCAGAAGTGGGCAAAGCCGGAGGGCAGGCCGCTGCGCGGCTCATTGAGCAGGGCATAGATAGTGCGGATGAGCGGATAGTTGCCGTTGTATAGGTAGTATTGATAGGGGCGCCAGCTGTTATAGGCGGTGGCGGAATCCATCCTACTGACCTTCATGACTGTTATATTCTTCTTAAAGGTGACGTTGGTGGTGTCGCGGCTGTCGTTGAGCCAGTTGGAGCCGATGATGCCCAGCGCATTGCCGTGCTTCTCGACGTAGTCGATGACGGCGGCACTGTTGTTGACGGCACCGATGTTGGGAGCCTGGAACTCCTTGCCCTCCAACAGGGAATCGACGCACCAGCGCACCGTGCTCGACAGGGGATTGTCGAAAACGACGTCGATGTCGCCAAGGCGCGACGTGGGGTAGAGGTCGCTCCACCGCACCACCTCGCCACGCAGGATGCGCTTGAAGTCCTTGACGGTGATGCAGGTGTCGGGGTTGCTGTTGTTGACGATGATGGCCAGACCGTCGTAGGCGATGGCTATCGTACGCGGCATGTACTGGCGGTCCTTGAGGTTTTGGCGCTCCTTTTCCGTGAAGTCACGGGTGGTGAAGGCCAGCCATGTCTCTAACTTCATCAGCTTCTGCATGGCTTCCTGCTCGTTGGTGTACTGGACATCCAGCGTGTCGAGCAGGTTGTTATAGCTGAACACCTCAAGGGCTTCGTTGAGGATGGGCGAGAAACTCTCGTCGGCCACGAAGTAACGGGCAGCCTTGCGGTATTCCTGTTCCTTTTGAGTATTTTTAGGCTTGTTCCCACAAGCGAGGAACAAGCCTAAAATGAGTGTTAATCCAATAATGATGGATGCGTTTCTGTTCATAAAAATGTGCCTTGATTATTGCAGTCTGAAGGTAACGGGCACGGTGTACTTCACACGTACGGCCGAGCCGTTCTGCTTACCGGGAATCCACTTAGGCATGCTCTTCACGACGCGCATAGCTTCCTTGTCGAGTGAGGGGTCGACGGACTTCACGACGCGGACGTCGGTGATTGAACCGTCTTTCTCAACGACGAAGGTACATACTACGCGGCCCTGAATGCCGTTCTCCTCAGCGACTACCGGATACTTGATGTTGCTGCTCAGGAATTGCATGAGTGCGGCGGGACCACCGGGGAACGACGGCATCTGCTCAACAACGTCGAACACTTTCGTCTCTTCCTCCTTCGGCGGTTCGGGCTGGGCAATGACTTCCTTGGCCTTCAGCACTTCGCCGGCCGTCTCGTCGTTACCCTTCACGTCGAATGCACCGATGGCGGTGTTCGTCTTGCTCAGGTCTTCCTGCGACTTAATCTCCTCTTCCGGTTTCACTTCGCTGTCCTTCTTGATTTCAGGAGCGGTGAACTTCACGGAGCTCTTTACCTTTTCTACTTCAACTTTCTCAATCTTCGGCTGCTCTTTACGCTCAACCTTTGCTTCCTTCTTCTCGGCAAGCTTGGTCAGCTCCACGTCGGTCTCGATGGCTACATTCTGCTTCATGGCATTCTGTACGACACCATTGATGACGACGATGAGCGCGATAGCCAAGGCGATGAGGGCCATTACGCCCAGCGCCATGAGGTTACGCTTACCGGTATTCTTGCGCAGTTGATAAGCACCGTAAGCCTGGTTCTTGCCCTCGAAGACGAGGTCAGCCCATTTGCTGTCTATTAAATCTATTTTTGACATAGTTGCTTTACGTTTTAATGGTTAGCATTGATTACTTAACGCCGGCCTTCGTGATGAGCTCACGGTCCTGGTCGTTAATCTTGTCAATGACATACTTATCAATACTGCAAATCAGCATCTCGTCAAGCGCAGAAACCATGTTCTCATAGGTAGCCGTGTCAAGCGGGCGGATAATCACGGTCATCGTGGGCACCGTCTCGCCGTTGGGCAGCTGGCCTTTCTTGAGGTTCGAGAGGGCGGCCTGATACTGCTCGTCTGTCATTGTGCTGTTGTAGGCAGACTTCTTAGCGTCAAGCTCCTTCTTGGCTATCATGATTTTTGCAACGGGATTGATACCTTCCTCGGTGGTGTGCTTGATGAGGACGTCGCGAATGCCCTTGGCACCGTAGGACGTCTGCTTTACGCAGGAGGGGTCCTCGTAGTTGGGCAGTCCGGCAATGTACCACACCTTGTCATCAGCACCCAGGTAAAGGGTAATCGTATGAGAGGCTTTCGTTACCGACTTGTCTTCCTTCTGCACGTTGTCGTCGTTAGAAGGCATGGTCAGCTGCATTGCCTGCGGCTTGGCCAGTGTAGTACACAACATGAAGAAGGTAATCAACAGCATCATCATATCTACCATCGGCGTGAAGTTCACGCGGGTATCCATTTTCTTCTGCTTACTCAAATTCTTTTTTGCCATATACTATTCCTCCGATGCAGTTTGAAGGTTGGTAATCAACTGGTAACGGTTCTCGTTCATGTCCTGGAGCTCTGACATCATGGCCTTGACGACCTTGTAGGGGGTCTTGGCGTCGCACTTGATGGCGAGCTTGATGTCGGGGTTGACGTCGCGGGCGGCGCTTACCCACTCCTGGAACTCACTCTTTCCACCATCGATGCTGTCGGTGGGGATGCCGAGTGTCTGGATGGCTTCGCTCATTTTCTCCGGTTCGAGGCTCAGATAGTCAGCAAGTTTGCTCAGCGGAGCACCAATCATAGCATCTTCCTTGAAGTGCTTGACCTGGGTGCCGTTCAGCGTGATGCCGAACTTGTCGGTCACCTGCTCCATCATAGCAACCATGTTGTTCTTGTTTTCCGTACCGACGTATATCCTGCCTTCTGGGCTTACCAGAATGTTCAGGACATCGTTCTCCGGAATCTTAACCTCGGACACCGAGCTCGGCGTGTTGACTTGTATCGGCTCTGGCGTCAGGAATGTTGAGGTCAACATGAAGAAGCACAGAAGCAGCGTCATCACGTCCGACATGGGCGTCATGTCAATCCAGATGTCTTTTTTCTGTATCTTAACTTTAGCCATTTTACATCTGTATTAAATGGTTAAGAATTAAGCTTCGTTGTGGTTTGAATCGTATGTTGCAGCGATGGTGTAGCCGATTTCGTCCAAAGCGAAGGTCAGTTTGTCAATCTTGTTAGAGAAGAAGTTGTAGACAACGGTGGCAACCCAAGAGGTCAAAATGCCGGAAGCCGTGTTCACAAGTGCCTCAGAAATACCAGCCGACAGAGCCATAGAGTCAGCACCGCCACCGGCCGACAGAGCCTGGAACGAACCAATCATACCGAGCACAGTACCGAACAGAGCGGTCAGGGTACCCAGCGAAACGATGGTAGCAACCATCGGGAGGTTCATCTGCAGCGTAGGCATCTCAAGCTGAGTAGCCTCTTCGTGAGCCTGCTGAATCTTGGCAATCTTGGCTGCCTTCTTCAGCGTGCTGTCACCCTCGACGGTCTGATACATATTGATAGAAGCCAGCACGACATTGGCTACAGAACCCTTCATCTTGTCGCAGAGGGCGCGGGCCTCGTCAAACTTCTGTGCGCGGATGGCGTCCTTCACCTGAGCGGTGAACTTAGCGAGGTTCATCGTGCCGGAAGCAGAACGGATGGCAAAGAAGCGCTCGATGCCAAGGCAGATAACGGTGAAGAGCAGGGTAAGGATAAGACCTACGACGAAACCGCCCTTGTAGACGGTACCCAGCAGGTTAGCAGGATGTCCGCTACGGTCGCCGCCAATGAAGTTGTCGGGGTTACCCATGACGAAATACCATACACCGTAACCAGCGACACAGCAGATAACGAGGATAATCCATGCTGCCTTAATACCCTGGAAGCCCGAATTCTTTTTGGCTGGGGCTGCAGCCTTTGTTGATGTTGCCATAAAATTGTAATTTTTAGTTATTAAATAAAATTTGTTTGTAGATGTTTTTCTTGCATAAACTTTCGCAAAGTTAACGATTTCGCACGTACTAACCGCCTGATTAATGTTTTTTAACTTGATATTTCTCAATTTTTATCGTAATGCGGCCAATACTTCCTTGATACGGCGCATGGCTTCGACGATATTTTCGTCGCTTGTGGCATAGCTCATGCGGAAGCAGTTCGGGTCGCCGAAGGCATCGCCGCCCACCGTGGCGACATGTCCTTTCTCTAACAGGTACATGGCTAAGTCCGTGCTGTTCCCGATGGTGTTGCCCTCGGGTGTCGCTTTGCCGTAGAAGCTGCTGCACTTGGGGAACAGGTAGAAAGCTCCCTCAGGCACGTTGACTTCCAAGCCCGGAATCTCCTTGGCCAGGCGGACGATGAGGTCGCGGCGGCGCTCGAAAGCCTGCCGCATCTCCTCCACGCACTGCTGACTCTCCACGTAGGCGGCCAGCGCCGCCATCTGGCTCACGGAGCACGGGCCGCTGGTGTACTGTCCCTGCAGCTTGTTGCAGCCTTTCACTATCCACTCCGGCGCAGCGATGTAGCCGATGCGCCACCCCGTCATGGCATACGCCTTCGAGACGCCGTTGACGAGTACCGTGCGCTCCTTCATGCCCGGGAACTGCGCGATGGACTCGTGGCGCCCGACGTAGTTGATATGCTCATAGATTTCGTCGGCCAGCACGAAGAGGTCGTCGTGCCGCAGCACGACTTCCGCCAGCCTCTGCAGCTCCTCCTTGTTATATACGCTGCCCGTCGGATTGCTCGGCGAACAGAGGATAATCAGCCGTGTCCGTGGCGTGATGGCGGCCTCCAGCTGCTCCGGCGTCATCTTGAAGTTCTGCTCAAAGCTTGCCTCCACGACCACTGGCTTGCCGCCGGCCAGCAGCACCATCTGCGGATAGCTTACCCAGTAGGGAGCCGGGATGATGACCTCGTCGCCGGGGTTCACCAGCGCCATCACCGTGTTACACACACTTTGCTTGGCGCCGTTCGACACCAGTATCTCGGCAGGCAGGTAGTGCAAGTGGTTCTCGCGCTCCAGCTTACGGGCAATAGCCTGCCGCAGGTCGGGGTAGCCCGGCACGGGCGAGTAGCGTGAATAGTTCTCGTCAATGGCCAGCTTCGCGGCCTGCTTGATGTGGTCGGGCGTATTGAAGTCAGGCTCCCCGACGCTCATGTTAATCACGTCGATGCCCTGTGCCTTCATCTCGGAACTCTTCTGTGACATCGCCAAGGTTGCCGACGGTGCCAGACGTTGCAAACGGTCAGAAATTTGTGCCATAATCTTACTTCGTGTTTATTTCTAACGTGCAAAAGTACGCATTTATTTTCTATTTCCACCACTCTTGCAACTTTTTTTTCAAAATATGGGTCACTATACCTTATTATTAAATATAGGAATTCCCATTAAAACAGGGCATTTGTCAATTTTTCCACCTTCTTTTGTTAATCATTACGCTATTACAATGGAAGAATTAACTACCTTTGCAGCAGTTTTGAAAACAATCTATAAGCAAAGAGAATATGAAAACAACCAAGTTCCTTTCAGCAAGAAAGTGTTTGTGGATGTTGCTTGCAGCATCCCTGTCAGTGACTAACCCCGCCCATGCCCTCACGCTGCTGCGGCAACAGGGCTGGCTGGAAAGCGTCAGTGCCGTCTGGGCACCCGTCAGCGGGGCCGAGGCCTATCACGTGTATTATAGTGGTGAGGGCATCAGCAACCAGCAGGCTGACGACTGTCTAGTGCGCCAGTATGCCGAGGGCTTCCGCGTCGACGTGCCGGGCTTGAAGGCCGGCAGCTATACGCTGACCGTGGTGGCTGTTAATGGGCAGGGGGTGGAACTGGAGCGTGCCACCACTGAGCCGTTGCAGGTCAAGGCCCACAACCGCGAGGGCTTTGCCTTTACCGAAGACTTCGTGCCCGGCGGCTACCGGATGGACGGCACGCCCAAGGACGGTGCCCGCATCCTCTATATTACCGCCAAGACGGTGAACACCGTTACCTGTAGCGTCAGCGACGGCAAGAAGGACGTGGAGTACACGGGACTGGCCAATATTCTGAGTGCCTATGGCAAGGGCAGGGATAAAACACCGCTGATTATCCGCGTGATTGGCACCGTCAGGGCTACCGACTATGAAGGTTTGAAGGATGGCAACTACGTCAACTTTGAGGGCAGCAATGCCAGCGACCGCATGCTGGAGCACGTCACTCTTGAGGGTATTGGCGACGATGCCACGCTCTACGGCTATGGCATCTGTATGAAGCGTACCAACGGTATTGAAGTGCGCAACGTAGGCATCATGCTCTTCGGCGACGACGCCATCTCGATGGATACCGACAACTACCACAACTGGATACACAACTGCGACTTCTTCTATGGTGCTCCCGGCAGCGACGACGACCAGGTGAAGGGCGACGGCAGCATCGACATGAAATACCGCTCGACACGTACCACCATCGCCTACAACCACTTCTTCGACAGCGGCAAGGTGATGGGCTGCGGCGGAGCCACCAAGGAGGAAACCAACCTGCTCATCACGTTCCACCACAACTGGTTCGACCATTGCGACTCCCGCTGTCCGCGCCTGAACCATACCACGGCCCACATCTATAACAACTACTACGACGGCGTGGCCGTCTACGGCATTGGCTGTACTGAGGTGTCGAACGCCTTCATCGAGGGCAACCACTTCCGCAATGTGCAGCGCCCCATGATGATAGCTGGACAGGGCACCGACCGCGTCTATGCCAGCGACCCCGAAAAAGGTACTTTCTCCGGACAGACGGGCGGCATGAGCAAGGCATATAATAATAAGGTGGAGGGACCTGTAGAGGTGCGCCTGTTCTATCAGTCCGACGACCCCGTGCAGTTTGACGCCTGGCTGGTGGAGAGCCGTGACGAGCGGGTGCCGGAGACGGTATCTGCCTACAAGGGCGGCTATGTCTACGACAACTTCGATACGGCCGACGACTTCTACACCTCCATGCCTGACGAACCGGAACAGGTGGCTGACGTGGTGACGACATGGGCCGGGCGTATGGACGGCGGCGACCTGAAGTGGACGTTCAACAACAGTGTGGACGACAAAGACCACGACATCAACACCGAACTGAAAGCCGCCATCACCGGCTACCAGTCGCAGCTGCTGGCAATTCAAGGAATAGAAGGGGGCGGCGGCACGGAGCCGGAGCCTGAGCCGGAACCGGAGCCAACGCCGACAGAAGTGACGCAGGGCGGCTATATCGTTGACCTCATCAACGACCCCAACTCCGGCTTTACCATCGTGGGCAGCACCAGCAATAGCAAGGGGGTGGTAACAGTAGACGGCACGACATACAACACCTGCTTGAAGATGGGCTCGTCATCCAGTGTCACCTTCACTGTCTCCGCGCCGATGACCATGACGCTCTACTTTGCAGCCTCCGAAAACAAGCGCATCAGCGTAACGGACATAGGAGAACTGACCATCCCTGCGACCAATATCGTTACCGCAACGCTGCCTAAGGCAGGCACGTACATGATTAAGCGTACCAATGGCGAGTCGTACCTTTACTATATAGCACTGTCGAAAACCACGACAACAGCCGTGGAGAACGTTTATTCCAACAGTGGCAGCGACCTGTTCGAGCCACAGTATTACGACCTGCAGGGGCGTTCTGTCAGCAAGCCCACACAGGGCATCTATATTGTAAAGACAGGTGGCAGAACCTATAAGCAATACATCAAGTAAACAAAAAGGAATTTTATTTTGTACTACTCTCAAAATTTTGTACCTTTGCCGACAGATGAAGCGAAGGAGTCTCATATTTGTGCTGTTGGCGTGGACTGTATGCTGTGCGGGACAGGGCTTTTTCTGCCGGGTGCGCAACATTGCGGCGGAGAGCGGGTTGTTGCCGGCACACATCTCCAATGCCCAGCAGGACAGCGTGGGATTCCTGTGGTTTGCCACCTGGAACGGACTGACACGCTTCGACGGGCACGACTTCTACACGTTCAAGCCGATTCAGAATTCACAGGGTACTATCCTGTCGAACCGCATCTATAATATTAAAATAGGAAGGAAGGGCAACATCTGGTGTGTGTCGTCAGGCAACCGGCTGTATAACTTTGACACCCAGAAGTGCCTGTTTACCGATGTGCTGCGGCAAATTCCCGACCTGACGGACAAGCGTGTCAAGGTGCTGACGCCGCTGAAGAGCGGGGTGACGTGGGTCGTGTTCCATGACCAGTCGTGTCTGCGACTGGCTGCCGACGACTGGCAACACCAATACCACTATTACCCGACGGGTTCTGCCGACTTGCTGCATAGCCGGAAGATTCTGGATGTCGTGCAAGACGACAATGGCGACGAATGGGTGCTGACCGATGCAGGAGCCATCTGTCTGAAACGGAAGCTGCAAGTCAGAAGCCCCTTCCGCTATCTCCGCAGTGTCAACGGACAGACTTGCCTGATAGCCCAAAACGGACGGGTGGCACTGGTCGACCGTCGGGGACGAGTGCAACATAGCCAATTGACCGACGAACCGACGACGGTCAACTTCATCACGATGGCTGGCGGTCGTATCGTGGCAGCCACCGACCATGGCGTCTGCCTCTACGATGCTGTCCATCGGTCAGCACACCAGCTGACCGACGGCGCAGCCACCTATCTGTTTGCCGATTCCGGGCAGCGCATCTGGGTCTTCAATGGCACAGAACAGGTGCAGCTGGTCAGTCTGAAAGACTTCTCGGTGCAGATGCTGGCCACCCGCCGCATTACCCAGAAGACCACCATGCGTAATCCGCAGCTGATTTTCGAGGATGCCGACCGTCATGTCATACTCAAACCCGAGCAAGGCGAACTGGTCTACTATGACGAACAGCTACGGCAACTCTTTCCCTGTCGGTTCTACCAGAATGAGGCCGAGGTTGGTTTTGTGCCAAACGACATCAAGAAGTTTTTGGTCGACCATCAGGGCAACCTCTGGATATTCCAGACCCACGAAGCCGATTGTATCTCTTTCCACCCCAACTACTTTCATCACCAGACGAATAGCACCGGCCAAGAGACACGCGCACTGCTGTCTGACCATGCTGGTCGCCGCTGGACGGCCGACCGCTCGCTGGGCTTAAGTCTGGTCGACGAGAATGGAAATGTCCGGCAGTATCTGTCGCCGACCGGACAGCTGCAAGCTGCCTTCACCCCCTTTACCCGATTGCCAGTCTACTGCATGGCAGAAGACCGGCAACACCGTTTGTGGGTAGGAACGAAGGGCGACGGTGTCTATCTGCTGACCCCAGCCTCCACCGGTTGGCATGTTGAGCACTTCCAGAACCGCCCTGCTGAGGCTGCTTCGCTTTGCAACGACACCATCTATGACATTCTGCCGGATAGCCGTGGCCGCATGCTCTTCGGTTCCTACGGCGGCGGCCTGTCGATAGGCGAGGAGAAGGACGGCCAGTGGCAGTTCCGACAGGTAAAGGCCGTGCCTGCCGACGCCCGCATCCGATGCATCGTTGAAGCCACTCCCGGTATCTTCCTGCTTGGGACGAACAACGGCCTGCTGACCGTCGACCTGCGCCAGTCGTCGCGTCCACAGTGTTTCACCAATAGCTTCCGTCAAGAAGATTGGGGACTGAAGGGCAACGACATCATGAAGATAGTGCGTTGCGGCAACCGCTTCTACGTCTGCGTCTTCGGCAGTGGCATCAGCGAAATCACGTCCACCAACCTGCTCAGCAGTGACATTCATTTCCGCAACTACCTGTTTTCCGCTACAGCCACAGCCGACCAAGTGAAGACGGCCGTCTCTGACGGCACCCACATCTGGATAGCCTCGGCACTGGCAGTAGTACGCTTCACTCCACAGACAGGCAACTACACCGTCTTCGACCGTACCAACTTCATCGGCGACTTCAACATGTCCGAGGCTTCACCCATGCTGGCCGACGGACGCATCACCTTCGGCACGTCCGACGGACTGCTGTCGTGTTCCACCATGCTGGCGCCATCTGCCGACAACCGAAAGCCCATCGTCTTTACAGGCATCCAGTATCAGAACGACATGAACATCCGTCCCCTCAACGACCTCCAGTCGCTCGTGGTCAGCCCCGACGAGCGCAGCTTCTCGCTCTACCTGTCGTCGCTCGACTACGACGACACGCAGGGTGTCCGCTTCCGCTACCGCTTGGAGGGCTATGACGCCGGATGGAACTATATCGGTGAGCACCAGCATGCCGTCATCTACAACAATCTGGCCCCCGGTGACTACCTGTTGGTGGTGCAGACCGTCAACGACGAGGGTGCTTGGGAGGAGCATGCCCGCAGCCTGCCCGTCAGCGTCACACCGCGTTTCGTCGAGACCGTCTGGTTCCGCCTGTTGCTGCTCGTACTGCTCATTGCCGTCATCGTGGGCATGGCCTACGCCATTGTCTACCTGAGCCGCATGCGCCGCCAGTTGCAGAAGAAGTACTCGCTGTTGATGACCGTCGACGAGTTTACCACCGACATCAAGATAGAAAACACCCTCGGCCTGCAGACCGAGGCCGACGAGCGAGAGTTCCTGAAAAAGTCCATTGCCTTTTTCGAAGCGAACATTGGCAACCGCGACTTCGTGATTGAAGACCTGGCGCGTCACCACGGCATGAGTCGCTCGGCCTATTACAACAAGATGAAGTCCATCACAGGGCTTTCCCCAGTGGACTTCATCAAGCAGATGCGCATTAAGAAAGCCTTGAAACTCATGGACGACGCGTCGCTGTCTATTTCCGACATTGCCTATCGGGTAGGCTTCTCCGACCCGAAGTATTTCTCCAAGTGTTTCAAGGCCGAGATGGGTATGACACCCACACAGTATATATCCAGCCAACAGCCTACATGATGGCTGTTCGTCTTATTCCTTGGTCTTCTTGGTCTACCCTACAACGTCAATGTTGGTCTAAAAGGTTTTCCAACTCGCCGACTCCCTTTCCTAATTTTTGTGCAATGTCCTCAATAGGTAAACCAGACTTAAGAAACAGTTGTATTGAAGTACGTAGCATTTCCTCCTTCTCCTTCAGCTGCCCCTCCTTCTCCTTCAGCTGCCCCTCCTTCTCCTTCAGCTGTCCATCTTTCTCCTTGAGCTGTCCATCTTTCTCCTTGAGCTGTCCGTCTTTCTTAGCCAATTCTACATTCTTTTCAGCTAACAGGACATTCTTTTCGGCCAGCTGTTTGTCTTTCATCAGAATTTCAGTATCCCGCCGTTCAATAACGGAGAAATATTCGTCCTCCACATCCATGCGATGTCGCATATCTGTGTCGGCGGCAGCCTGAGTCAGACGATGCAGGATGCGTTGCATGTCGTTATCGTCTGAGTAGACAGATTCATCCAATCGCAGCACCTGTTCGTCATCGCGGTCTCTGTGCTTCTGGTCGAACACGCTCAGCACCATGTCTAGCCGGTTGTTGATTTGTCCGTGCAGTCGGGGAATCTGGACAATGATGCTGTCATGGGTCAGGCTTTCCACAAAGGGGTCAGGCAGTCCCTTTGTTACGATATTCTCGTTGTAGTCACGGGCCTGGTGGCTCACGTACAATACGGGTTCTTCTATCTCTCCCACTTTATGACCAAGCAGATAGACGGCCACCATAGGAAGCGAATAGTCGCCAGTCATATTCTTCGGATTGCGATATTGCACACCCAAATACTGTCGGAAGCGCAGCGTCTCCGTCTCTATCCATGTTTTCTGTAGTTCCACGAGGATGAGTCGCTCCATGCCGTCAGACTCACGGACGGTGGCTCCGAAGTCTATGCGGAACACCGACAGGTTCTCGCGCTCGTCGTTGCTATACTCATGAGGACGTACCTCCACGCCCGTCACGTCCTTTTTCAGAAGTGCCGACAGGATGGTTCGGGCTATACGCTC
>JAFUDJ010000021.1 GCA_017459445.1 Prevotella sp.
CGCCCGGCAGGGAGTCGGGCGTCTTGAGACTGGCCAGGTCTTCCCGGCGATAGAAGGGCTGCACGTTGAAGCCCTCGTTGGTTCTCCAGACGAGTCGTTTCTGGAAGTCGGCCCCTTTCAGGTCCACTTCAATCTTGTCCAGCCACTCCTGCGTGGTGGGCGCTTGAAACTCGCTGAAGAGTTTTTCTTTGTTTGCCATAAAAACAGTGTTTATTATTATATAAGTATTAAATGTTTTCGGTTTCAGCTTACAAAGGTAGTAACTTATTTTTTAACCGACGAAGATTTTAATAATTATTTTATCTTTATGCAATCCGTACAGCGGATGGGAAAAGGTAAAAAAAGTAAAAATCGAAGGAATAGTTGCACAAAACTGCTCGTATTGCGCAATTTCTTTGTACCTTTGCAGCGCAAAATCAGATTTTGTGCGCATTTTACAGATAGTATGTTATGGAATCGTTTCAATGGCTAAAAGATTTATTCACGGTGAATGACTCGGTGGCACACATTGCGTTGCTGTATGCCGTAGTCATCGCTGTGGGCGTGTATTTGGGTAAAATCAAGATTGGCGGCATTTCGCTCGGCGTGACGTTCGTGCTCTTTGCGGGCATCGTGGCGGGACACATCGGATTCACGGCACCGACACCGATATTGACATTTGTTCAGGACTTCGGACTCATCCTGTTTGTCTTCATGATAGGTATGCAGGTGGGCCCGGGCTTCTTCGAGAGCTTCGGTACGCAGGGCATCAAGCTGAATGGGCTGGCGGCGGCGGGCATTCTGCTGAACATCCTGGTGATGTTTGCCTGCTACTACATTTTCTTCGACACCAGCGACAAGTCGGCACTGCCCATGATGGTAGGTACGCTCTACGGTGCCGTGACGAACACGCCTGGTCTTGGTGCGGCCAACGAAGCATTGCAATCGGTATTCCCCAACGGTGCGCCGCAGATTGCATCGGCCTATGCCTGTGCCTATCCGCTCGGTGTGCTGGGCATCATCGGGGCTACTATATTAATAAGGTATATCTGCAAGGTGCGCTTAGAGAAGGAGGAAGCTCGTCTGAAAGCCATGGAAGAGACGGCAGCCAACAAGAAACCCTACAAGATGCACCTGGAGGTGACCAACAAGTATCTGGAAGGCAAGACACTCTTGCAGGTGCATGACTTCCTGAACCGCGACTTCGTGGTGTCGCGACTGGTACACGAAGGTGAACTTTGTATTCCCAACCGCGATACGGTGTTCCACTTAGGCGACCAGATGCTCATTGTCTGTGCGGAAGCTGACCAGGAAGCCATCATGGCCTTCATCGGTCCCAAGCTCGACATCGATTTTGAGCAGCAAGACCAGCCGCTGGTGTCGAAGCGCATTCTGATTACCAACCCCAGCATCAACGGCAAGTCGCTGGCTTCGCTTCACTTCTCGAGTGTGCATGGCGTCAACGTGACTCGCGTTACCCGCCACGGTATCGACCTCTTTGCCTCGGCAGGCCTGCCCTTGCAGGTTGGTGACAAGATTATGGTTGTAGGTCCTGAGGATGCTGTCGACCGCGTGGCGAACAAGATGGGCAACTCCATCCGCCGACTCAATGCACCGAACATTGCCACCATCTTCGTAGGCATCATCCTCGGCATCATCTTCGGCTCGCTGCCCTTTGCCATTCCCGGTATGCCCGTTCCCTTGAAGCTGGGTATTGCCGGCGGACCACTGATTATCGCCATCCTCATTGGCCGCTACGGCTATAAGATACACTTGGTGACCTACACCACGACCTCGGCAAACATGATGTTGCGCGAGATAGGACTTGTGCTGTTCCTCGCCTCAGTAGGTATCAAGGCCGGCGCATCGTTCTTCTCAACGGTGGTCGACGGCGACGGACTGCTCTACGTCCTGACTGGTTTCCTCATTACCGTCATTCCCATCCTCATTGTAGGACCGATAGCGCGCCTGAAGTTCAAGTTCAACTACTTCACCATTGCGGGTATGATAGCCGGTACCTACACCGACCCGCCTGCACTGGCCTATGCCAACAGCATCTGCTCGAAGGAGGCTCCTGCGCTGGGTTACTCGACGGTTTATCCGCTCTCGATGTTCCTGCGCATCTTCACTGCCCAGCTCGTCGTGCTGTTCTTCTGCGGATAGAGAGACAGACTGTACGCAAAGACACAAAGAGTGAAGACTTTGCGTTTTTGCGTACCAAAGGAGAATAACATAGCGTCTTCGCGTCTTTGCGTACAATAAATAATAATACACGTAACAATACAAAAACAATGAGAAAATTCGGATTACTGATTGGTGCGTTGCTCGCAATGGCTTCGCAGCCGGTGATGGCCCAGATGGATGCCAGCATCAAGCTGAACGAAGTAATGGCCAGCAACGGCGCTAGCCTGCAGGACGAATACGGACAACGGCACGCATGGGTGGAGATAGAGAACCTGTCGCACTCTACGTATAACATCCGAGGGATGTACCTGACCACCGACCGCTCCGTACTCGACCGCAACATGAGCGTGCCCGAACGCCAGAAGCGCATGAGCCAGATTCCCAACGGCGACGAGCGTACCAATCTGAGCGGGCGCCAGCACATCGTGTTCTACCTTGGCAGTCAGCCTAATCTGGGCGCGCTGCATCTAATCACACCGGTAGACGCTGCAAGGCCCGTGTGGCTCGCCCTCTATAACGGCAACGCCACGCAGCTCATCGACTCCGTCACCGTACCCGTGCTGGCCGAGAACCAGTCGTTTGCCCGTATCGCCAACAACGGTACAGCGCAGGATTGGGAAGTCAAGTCGGCCGACCGCGTGACGCCCGGCATCTCGAACATTACAACGGTCAGCGAGTCGAAAGTGGAGAAGTTCAAGCGCGAAGACCCGTATGGCATCGGCATGTCCGTCATGGCTATGGGCATCGTGTTCTTCTGTCTCGCCCTACTGTGGATAGTGTTTACGCTGTTCGGCATGCTCATGCGCAATATGGAGGCTGCCAAGAAGGTGGCCCACCAGCAACCCATGAAACCCATCACAAAAACCGTGGAGAAGACTATCGAGGTAGGTCACAAAACAGGTGTCATGCTGAAGGAAGGTCTGGACACCAAGGGTATCGACCGCGAGGTCTATCTGGCCGTCATCGGCCTGGCTCTGCGCCAGTACGAAGACGACATCCACGATGTAGAGTCGGGCGTCATCACCATCAAGCCGAAAGACACAGGATGGGACGACGAGTACTCGCAGATGACCCATCTGCACGAGGCTTTCATCCCCGCCAGCCATAACGCACCAAGCATTCCCAAGAATCCGGAACTTCACTGAGAAGGTAAATTTACATAGATTATGAAGACATACAAGTATAAAGTACAAGGCGTAGATTACGAAGTAGAAATCGCTGAAATAGAGGGCAAAATAGCCAAAGTAAACGTTAACGGCATCCCCTTCGAGATTGAGATGCAGAAACCCATCAATGCTGCCAAGCACCCCGCACTGGCTGCCACTAAGCGAACGGCATCACAAGCCGCTGCCGCTACGAGTGCTCCCGCTGCCGCTCCTGTGGCTGCAGCTGCCGCTCAACCTGCTGCAACAGTATCACAACCCGCCCAACCAGCAGCAGCCAACGGCGCTCCGCTGAAGGCTCCCCTGCCCGGCACCATCACTACCATCAATGTCAAGGTGGGTGACCAAGTGGCCGTGGGTGATGTCGTCATCGTGCTGGAAGCCATGAAGATGCAGAACAACATCGAGGCTGAGCAGGCCGGCACCGTCACCGCCATCAACGTCAATCCCGGCGACTCCGTCATGGAAGGCACCGTGCTGCTGACCATAGGATAAGACCGAATTATCGGCATATCGAATTATCGGAATATCGTAATCTCGAAACATCGTAATCTCGAAACATCGAAGCATCGAAACATCGAAACATCGAAAACTTATGTGGCAATTTATCGTAGAAAACTTCAATGAGTTCCTGACCTACACGGGCTTTGCCAATGTGACGGCGGGTAACCTCATCATGATAGCAGTGGGCGCCTTCTTCATCTGGCTTGCCATCAAGAAGGACTTCGAACCGCTGTTGCTCGTGCCCATCGGCTTGGGCATCATCTTAGGAAACATTCCCTTCCGTGCCGACGCCGGTCTGGAGATTGGACTGTACGAAGACAACTCCGTGCTGAACATCTTCTATCAAGGCGTCCGGCAGGGCTGGTACCCTCCACTTATCTTCCTTGGTATTGGAGCCATGACCGACTTCTCGGCCCTGCTGGCTAATCCGAAGCTAATGCTCATCGGTGCTGCTGCACAGTTCGGCATCTTCGGCGCCTACATGTTTGCGCTGGCTTTGGGTTTTGAACCCAACCAGGCAGCAGGTATCGCCATCATTGGTGGTGCCGACGGTCCTACGGCCATCTTCCTCAGCAGTAAGCTGTCGCCGAACCTGATGGGTGCCATCGCCGTCTGTGCCTACTCATATATGGCCCTCGTACCGCTCATTCAGCCGCCATTGATGCGCCTGCTGACCACCAAGAAGGAGCGCCTCATCAAGATGAAGCCTGCCCGTCAGGTCAGCCAAACCGAGCGCATCCTGTTCCCCATTGTTGGCTTGCTGCTCACTACGTTCATCGTACCGTCGGGCCTGCCCCTGCTGGGTATGCTGTTCTTCGGCAATCTGCTGAAGGAGAGCGGCAAGACCACCCGTTTGGCCAAGACGGCGGGTGCTGCCCTGAACGACATCGTGGTGATGCTGCTGGGTTTGACCGTCGGCTGCTCGACGCAAGCCTCTGAGTTCCTGACCATGAACACCATCTACATCTTCGCCATCGGTGCCGGTGCCTTCATCATCGCCACCATGAGCGGTGTTTGCTTCGTGAAGCTGATGAACGTGTTCCTGCCGAAGGACAAGAAGCTGAACCCGCTGATTGGCAATGCCGGTGTCTCCGCCGTGCCCATGGCTGCCCGCATCTCGAACAACCTCGGTTTGGAGTACGACCGCCACAACTTCCTGCTCATGCACGCCATGGGTCCCAATGTGGCTGGCGTCATCGGCTCGGCTGTCGCTGCAGGTGCCCTGCTCGGTTTCCTGTCGTAAAGGATTAGTTGAAGTAGATGTAGAGTCCTACCATTACTGCGGCTAAAGCCACCCACAGCCCAACGGCCAGCTTCGATAAGCTGTCTTTGACGGGGGCGGGAATCTCGTATGGTGTCTTGTCGTTGTCGGTCAGTGATATAATGACCATAGAGACGACGAGGATAACAAACAGATAGAACGACAACAGCATGAAGTGGGGCCATTGTATGGTGAGCCATTCAGGCGGCCATAGATAGGTGATGCCTACCGTCAGGCAGAATATCGTGCCCACTGTCAGGCAGAAGTTGGCGGCATGCGTGGTGCAGCGCTTCCAGAAAATGCCTAACAGGAATACGGCAGCCATGGGGGGGGCGATGAATCCCAGTACTGATTGGAACACATTGAACAGGTTGAGCCCCTTGATGGCGTCAATGGCTACCGTCATGACGGTGGCTATCAGTGCACCGATAACAACGATGATGCGTCCAACGAGGTTTATTTCCCACTGCGGGGCACCCGGTTTGAAGTTCTTTACGTAGACGTCCATGGTGAAAACCGTCGACAGGGCGTTTAATGCCGAGCCGATGGTTGACACGAGGCAGGCCGTCAGCACGGCGAACACCAAGCCTACCATGCCTACGGGGAACAGGTTCTCTACCATCGTCAAGTAAGCCTCGTCAGGATTCTTCAGGGTATCGCCAAACAGGGCGAAGCATATAATACCGGGGAGGATGTAGAGTGCTACGTCGAGAATCTTCAGCCATCCGGTAAAGTTTGTGCCTAACTGGCCTTCCCGCAAATCCTTGGCGGCCAGAACGGGCTGTACCATCGACTGGTCGGTACACCAGAACCACACACCCATGACGGGATAGCCTAGCAGGATGGGCAGCCAAGGGAAGGCTTCGTCGGAGTTGGGCTTGAACATAATCCAGTAGTCAGCAGGTACTTTCTCGGTCAGGGCTGACACACCACCCACTTTGTCCAAGCCTACAATGACCAGGATGAGCGACACCACGATGAGCAGAATCATCTGGTAAACATTGGTGTAGGCCACGGCCTTCAGTCCGCCCAGCATGGTGAAGAAAGCAGAGATGACCACTAAGACCAGTGCTGACGTCCACATGGGGATGTCAAATACCTGCCGGATGAGCACACCGCCGGCAAAAAGCGTCAGCGCCAGCCATGATATGATGATGGTGACGATAGTGTACCATGCCAGAATATTGCGTGTGGACTGTCCGAAACGTAGCCCCATGAACTCAGGCAGCGTACTGATATTGGCTCCAAGATAACGGGGGGCGAAGACGAAGGCCAGCAGGGCAATGAAAACAAAGGCATACCAGGCATAGTTACCGCTGACGATACCTGTCGTGAAGCCTGCCGAGGCCGATGCGATGAGCATGGATGGCCCGACATTGGTGCCCCACATGGAGAAACCGATGTGATGCCAGCGTAGCGAGTGCTCAGCCAGGAACAGAGACCCTTCTTTCTTGCGTTTGGTACTGGCCCATAAGCCAATGGCTATGAGAACGATAAAATAAATAGCTAAAATCAGCCAGTCGAGGCTTTGCATGTAGTGACTTTCCATTATATTTTCGATGATTCGAGGTTACGAGGTTTCGATGTTTCGATATTTCGGGGTTTCGATATTTCGATGTTACGATATTCCGAGGTTACGATATTTCGAGGTTACGATATTTCGAGGCCTTTGTACTCTTTGGTTATCTCAATGGTGATGGCTTTGCTGAGGTCCATCTGGTCAGTATTGTCCACATCATCGGGGTAGAGCCGGATAAGGGCTCCCGGACGAACGAATACCAACATCTGGTCGAGTGGAACTTCTACGTTGTAGTACCATTGTCCGCCGTGCAGCCGCTGGCCGGTGAAAAAGTTTACCCATAGTCCCTCGGGCAGGTAGAAGTCGCGGCGGTTGTCGCTTGACATGACCGGGCAGACGAGGAAATCCGTTCCGAAGTAGTATTCGTCGTCAATGTTCCAGCACTGGCGGTCGTGCGGATGGTGGAACAGGAGGGCGCGTAGCATCGGGTAGCCAGAGCGGCAGGATAACTCACCTTGTTCTATGATATATGGCAGGAGCTTGTAACGCAGCTTCCACCACTGCTTAATAATGGGAGCGATAGCGGGATAGTGCCATGGCTCGCGCTTGGAGGTGCCGTGGTAGCGCATGTGTGAGGAGAAGACACCGAACTGTGTCCAGCGCACATATACCTGTTCGTCCAATGGAGAGTTCATGAAGTCGGGTGATGAGTGAAAGCCTGGTACATCGTGACTCCAGAAGGCAAAGCCGCTGAGTCCGAAATGCAGGCCGCCCTTCAGCGACCCCGCCATTCCTGCCCACGACGATTCCGAGTCGCCGCCCCAGTGTAGCGGATAGCGCTGGCAGCCAGCCCAGGCAGAGCGTGCCCACACGATGCCGTCGCCTGTCACTTCCTTGGTGACCTCATAGGCAGCGCGTTGGTAAAGCAGGGCATAGATGTTGTTCAGCCGTTCGGGCTCCATACCATGATAGCGGTGATTCATGTGGATGTTCTCACCGAAGTCAGTCTTGATGCACTTGACACCCATGTCCAACAGCGGCTTCAGCAGTTGGTATTTATACCAGTTAGTAGCCTTGTCATACGTGAAGTCGATGGTGCCGGCATAGTCCAGTGTTGAGAAATTGGAGGAATCGGAAGTGGTGTCGGCGACCGAATCGCCGACCACTGAGGGCTGGCTGATATACTGATTGCTTTTGGCCTCTTCTATTTGCTCGGCGCCTGCCGCGATGTATGGCAGTTGCCACAGCGATACCTTGTAGCCGTTGCTGGCCAGTTGCTTGATAAAGCCTTGTGGGTCGGGAAAGCGCTCGGGGTTGAATTTCCATTCGCAGAGCCAGTCGGTGCGGAACCATCCCGTATCGAGGTGGATGACGTCGCATGGGTAGTGCTCAGCCCTGAGACGGTTGCAGATGGCATTCACCTCGTCAGCGGAAAAATAGGTCATACGGCTCATCCAGATGCCGAAGGACCAGCGTGGCGGCATCTGCGGGAAACCTGTCAGCATGCGATAGCCGCGCAGGATTTCCTCGGGTGTCTGTCCGCCAATCAAGAATACGTCCAGTGTGGCGCGGTCGCACATAAACTGTACCGAACGGGTGGAGTGGTCGGCAAGCGATAGCTTGCAATAGTCGCTGGTGTGATAGAAACAACCGTACATTCGACTTGACAGGAAGAAAGGGATGTTCTTGTAGCAGCGGCGGTTGTTCACCCCCTGGCCGTCCTGGTTCTTCAGCTGGAACGTCTGGCCGCTGAGGTCCATCTTGCGGAAACGCTCGCCGGTGCCTACGAAGCATTCGTTGGGCAGGCAGCGGAATGAGATGGTGGCGCGCTCGTTTTGGCTGACAGCGGCATTGCCGCTGTTTACGGAACAGAAACCAAGGGGCAGCGCATCGTAGCGGGGAGGCGAGAAGTGGTCGTCGCTCAGGGCGATACCCTTTGTTTCGTCACCGTCGGGATAGAAAGTAATGAAAGGGGCAGGTTGTGGCGCGGGCAGCAGGTCGCTCCAATAGTCAAGTTTAGGGGGCGTCAGGTCAATGGCGGTCACCTTCTTGCCGTTTGCTGCGATAACATCGCAGCCTACATAGCGGAGGGGCAGGCGCTTTACCTCTGGCGCAAAAAGCAGCATGTCATCACTTTCCGTCATCTTGTCGCCTGCCATCGTCGTGAACAAGCGGATGATGTTCGGTTCGTAGGCACGGATAACGAGGTCGAAGCTCTGTTGAGGTTCCGACGTGTCGGGAGCCATGTCCTCTTGGTGTAACTGCTTCTGATAGGGAATGGTGACGACGATGTCGCCGTCACGCTCCTCTATTTTAGTGGGGGCGTATGCTTTCCAAAGGGCTTCGTTCCGTTCCATTGACGAATCAAAGTCCATGAAGTCGAAGAGATGGTAGTTGGTTTGTTTCATTGTTTGAATATCAGGTTAGGACCGGGGTGGTTATCGCCTATCTCGTCGCGGCGGATGGGGCGGGCTTCAGGATGGCTGGTACTCACCTCCGTCTTGTTGTTCTCTATGGTAAAGCCGTCAGTGCGGGCATCCAGATAGATGCGGAAGCCTCGGTTGTTGGTGGCGTAAGGGGCAGGGTAGGGGGCGCTGATTATGTTGCCGCTGATAACCGACCCTGGCTGGTTCGACAGCGTATAGATTCCACCGGCATCGTACAGTTGACGGGCATAATGACTGACGTTGTTGTCTGTGATGCGGTTGTTTTTCATGCCCGTGTCAAGCGGCGTCCAGCCCCAACCCACGCAGATGCCCGAGTAGTTGACGCGGCTCACGTAGTTGCTGCTGATGGTGCAGTCGCGCACGTATCCCAGACCGACGGCTACGGCTCCCCAGTCCTCTGTGCTGGCATCGACAATGAAGTTTTTCTCAATGGTCAGTCGTTGGCAGCGCTCGGCCAAGTCGGTGTAGGGACGGTGTACCTCGCGAGGACTCTCAGCAAAGGAACCGCCCATGATGGCTGTGCCGCCAATGTTGCCGAAGGTGCAGTTCTGTACGCTGCAATCACTGATGTTGTCGACAAAGTCCAAGGCTGTGGCGGCCAGATTTTGGAACAGCACCGAGTGGAAATCTACGTGGTGGGCATTCTTTACGGTGACAGCACTCACGGGGCGCTCTATCCATGCCTGGTTCTCAAGACCGTCGTCCCATGGTAAGCCTGGATTTTCTTTCAATTTGTAAGCGTCAATGAGTGGAAATCCGCCCTGCAGGGTGACGTGTCCTTTGTGTAGCGGACGGTTCCAGCAAGTCTTGTCGAAGGTTACCCCTTCGAAACGCACATAGTTGGCACCATCAACGATTACCAACTGCTCTATACCGTCGCGCTGTTCGGTGGTGCGCAGCAGGAAAGAGCTGTTGCCTTTTTCACCGCCGATGACGGGTTGTGGCCAGGGATGCTCGAACTCCAGTCGGCTTTCGGGTTCCATAAAGGACACAATGGTGGAATTACCGTGAACAGTGAAATCTTTAACGCGCAGAATGGCGATGGCCCACCGCTGGTGCACCACCATTTCCATTGGCGCTTTCTCCGAGGAAAAACCTTGGAGCACAGAGTCGGATGGGGTAGGGATGGTAATGGTGCGCGCCTCCTTGTTGAAGGACATCATGCGCTCCATGCCTTCCTTCGGCCATAGCTGGGTGTGTTTCTGTCGGTCATCACCGCAGATGACGCTCGTGTGTTTCTCTCCAATGCCACGGATGATGAGGGGCGATTTCTCTGTTCCGCTGTCTTCCGGTCGCAGGAACAACGGCTCGTTCATGTAGTAGCGACCGGCCTGCAAGGTAATGGTGATGCCGCCCTCACAGCGGCTGTCATTGGTGCGACGCCACTCACGGGCCTGGCGCAGCGCATCGTGGAGGCTCTCACCTTCGTGGACAACGATTTCTCCGGCAAAACTGTTATGAACTGCCATGAGCAGCAGTATGGTCAGGATTTTTCTCATAATAGTCTCCTTTGTATAAAATATAGACGTTTTAGCCTCCGTTTTGTAATAACTAAACAACACTTGCCCAAAGCTGCATGGGCTTTAGGCAAGAAAGCAGGAGCTGGATGCTACTTTTTTTGGTCTTCTGAATTATTTTGCGTACTTTTGCAGGCAGAAAACTAACAAGACGATGACGCAACGGACACTGACATACGAAGAAATGGGCATTTTGCCAGTAGATGTGTATGAGGCAATGGGCTATCACGGTACATTGCCTGATGCCGTGACGCAGTCGGAGACGGCGGCAATCATGCACCATGTGCGTTCCATCCTTTCCCCCCGTTTCTGTTTTAGGATTGTCCGTGAGTTGCCTGCCTTTAGCATGGGAACCATCATACCACGCCAGCTTCATGGTGCTGAGGCTTATGCCTGCTTTGTCTGTACTGCCGGACAGGAGTATGACGACTATTTGCAGCAGTTAAAAAAGCAAGGCGATATGTTGCGCATGTATCTGGCTGATGCTTTAGGAACGGTCATTGCCGAAAAGTGTGCAGAACGGATGGAGCACTATTTGCAGGCGAGCATCGACAAGTTGGGGTGGCATCGTACCAATCGCTACTCTCCTGGCTATTGCGGGTGGCATGTGTCGCAGCAACAGCTGTTGTTTTCACTTTTCGACGGCTCTACGTGTGGTGTCACCTTGACCGACAGCTCGCTCATGGTGCCCATCAAGTCGGTGAGCGGTGTTATCGGACTGGGACGAGAAGTCCGCAGGCGCGACTACACCTGCGGACTCTGTAGCTATAAGCATTGTTATAAGCGGAAATACCCGACTACGGGAACGACTATGCAAACTTGACGAGGATGCGGAACACCTTGGCCGGTGCTTGCATCCACTGTTGCATGGCCTCCTCGGCATGCTCGGGTGTTACCTCATTGGAGATGAGGATGTCGTAGGGCGGATTGCTCTTCTGCAGGTAGCGGATGACGCCGTCGAAGTCCTCGGGCTGGGCATTGCGTGAACCACGGATGTCGAGCTCCTTCTGTACGAAGAGCTTGGTGGTGAACTGTACGTCCTGCTTGGCATAGCCGATGCAGACCACACGGCCCGTGAAGGCTACCTCGTTGACTGCCATCTGGTAAGTGACGGGGGCACCCACGGCCTCAATCACCACGTCGGGACCGGCCCCGCCGGTAATCTCCTGCAAGCGGGCATGTACGTCCTCCTTGGCACTGTTGATGGTATACTCAGCACCTAAGCCGCGTACAATGGCCAGCTTCTCGTCGTCCATGTCGCAGGCAATGACCTTGGCACCGCGCATGATGGCACGCACCACGGCGCCGACGCCCACCATGCCACAGCCAATGACCATGACGGTATCGGTGTCGACCACCTGTGCACGGCTGACGGCATGGAAGCCCACGCTCATCGGCTCGATGATGGCAGCATGCTCCACGGTGATGTCGCCAATGGGGATGACTTTCTGCCAGGGAATGACCACGTATTCACACATGGCACCGTTGCGCTGCACGCCCAGCGTCTCGTTGTGCTGGCAGGCGTTGTAGCGGCGGTTGCGGCACGACGGGCAGTGACCGCAGTTGGTATAGGGATTGACGGTGACAGCCATGCCCGGCTTCAAATGCTCAGGCACGTTGGCACCCACCTCGGCTATCTTGGCACCAATCTCGTGGCCGGGTATGACGGGCATCTTCACCATCGGGTTCAGTCCGCGGTAGGTATTCAGGTCGCTACCGCAGAAGCCTACATAGTGTATCTTCAGCAGCACCTGGTCGGCACCGCACTGTGGTTTCTCAATGTCTACAACCTTCATTACTGAAGGCTCTGTAATCTGTATTGCTTTCATCTTCTTAATTATATTTAGAAAGAAATTACCAGAAATTAGAGAGATTATTGATAATTCTTGGTAATTTCTTTCAGTTTCTATTCGCTCATGTTTTTGATGTAGGGTATTTCTTTCAGTTCGCCGAAGCCAAAAAACTGCTTAGCGTTGTCGCAGAGGAACAGACGCTTCTCGTCGTCTGTCATTTCCTTGCTTTTAGTCACGAAGTCGAAGGACATCCGATAGGTGATGGCAGTAATGGTGCGCGGGTAATCTGAACCCCACATCAGCTTCTGCCAACCCACCTCGTCGGCAGCCTCGCGAATGGCGCGGATGGCCGAGGGGAAGGGATAGAACTCGTCGTTGAAGAGCCATGTGATGCCGCCGCTTTCGATAAAGACATTCTCATGGCGGGCCAGTCGTATCTGGCTCAGCCAGCCCGGGCGCGTCACCATTCCGAAGTGGCCGATGGCAATCTTCAGCCGTGGGCACTCCTGGATGACCTCCTCCATCTGGCAGACCTGTGTGTCGCCGTCCATCAGCTCGATGCCGAGAATAACATTCTTCTGCTCCATCATGCGCAGCATTTGGAGCATCTCGTCATTGAGGAATTGTTGGGGCAGACGGGCTGCTGGTACCTTGATGCCTCGGAAACCCCTGTCGATAAGGCTTTGGGCCTCGGCGGCCAAACCGCCGAGCACATTAGGAGCGGCGGCTGTGGCGGGGCGCTCGGCGCTCTTAGGCAAAGAGGCGGGCATACCGAAACAGAAGAAACGGTTTGGATACTGGCGTTGCACCTGCTCTAAATATGTGTTCTGCAGACCGTCGATGAACTCTTGGGTGATGACGGCTGCCGAGACCTGCGCGTAGTCCATGTTCGACAGGAAACGCTCAGCGGTGTTCTGCCCGTCGGTCATGTAGGGCGGCAGCATCTGGCGTTCCTCGCCAAAGAAGAGGGAGCGCGAGCGGTTGGGCTCAAGTGGGTGAATGGGCGAGCCATTCACCACCGTGTCAACGTGGAGCCACAAGTGGGCGTGTGCATCGATTATGTGTTGGCCCATGATACGCGCTGTTGGTCTCCAATAATGTCACGCACTTCCTGTACCAGTTGCTCATCCATGGGCTCATTGATATACTCAAGGTTTGTCTTGATGGCCTCGGGGCGAGTGGTGCTGAATACGGTAGAGGCAATACGTGGATTTGAGCATGAGAACTGCATGGCCAACTTTTCAATGGGGTAACCCTTTGCCTTACAGTGCTCAGCAGCCTTGCGGCAGACTTCCACTAAGGATTTCGGTGCTGGGTGCCAGTCGGGTACGCCGCGTTCTGTCAGCAGTCCCATGGAGAAGGGTGATGCCGAGAGCACACCTACGCCATGCTGTTCGAAGAAGTCCATGAAGTCTACGAGTTTGTCGTCGCACAGGCAGTAGTGGCAGAAGTTCATGACGCTCTCCACCGTGCCGTCCTCCACATGCTCAATGACCCAGCGCAGGTTTTCCAGTTGCAGGTCAGTGATGCCCACGTGACGGACCACACCCTCGCGCTTCAGGTCGTGCAAGGCAGGCAAGGTCTCATCGACCACTTTCTGCAGGCCGCCTTCCATGCGTCCCTGGAACTCGATGTCGTGAACATTGATGATGTCTATATAGTCAATGTGCAGACGCTCCAGACTTTCGTAGACGCTCTCCTTGGCACGCTTGGCTGAGTAGTCCCATGTGTTGACGCCGTCCTTGCCGTAGCGACCTACCTTGGTCGACAAGTAGAACTTGTCTCTTGGTATGTCCTTCAGTGCCTTGCCCAGTACTGTCTCTGCCTTGTAATGGCCGTAGTAAGGCGACACGTCGATGATGTTAATACCTGCGTCGACGGCAGAAAACACCGCGTCAATGCCTCGGTTCTCGTTGAAAGAGTGGAATACACCACCCAAAGAAGAGGCGCCGAAGCCCAGCTCCGACACCTTCATTCCTGTTTTTCCTAATTCTCTGTATTGCATAGGAAATAAAATCCGTTTAATCCGTGCAATCCGTTGTTCTTACCACGGCATCATGTCGCGCTCGTCAGGACGGTGCGCCTTGTTGTCGTCGTCGAGAATATAAACCTGCAAGTCCTGGAAATAGCCAGTCTCTTCCTGAAGCAGCTTCAGCTCCTCCTTGGTGGCGTCGAAGCCGGAAAACTCCTTGGCAGAGGCAAGGTGGTTGGTAAACTCGAGTTTCTTGTTCGCTCTGTCCAATACGGAAATCCACTCATCCTTGGTGCGGTCTCCAATAACAAATTTCTTGCTCATAGTATTTAAGACGTATTTTTTAGAATATCCAGCCGATGCGAAGAGCCGGCTCTACATAAATCTTTAGCTTGGTGGTCGTGGCCGAATGGTCAACCACATTGTCAACGGATGTCGTAACGACCTTCGTCAGATTGTCCATGTGATTCCTGATGCCAGTATCCGACGAGTAGTTCTCGCTCCAGTCACTGGTGGTGTTGGTGCCAGCGATGGTCTTGCCGTTGCTAACCTCCGTATAGGAACCACTCTTCTGCTTTCCGGTCTTGAACGATATGCCTAACTCTGTGCCGATATACAGTCCTTTGTAGACATAGAAGTCAAGACCCGTGAAGATGTTGGCAAAGAAACTGTTCTCATTGTACTTGCTCTTGTCGGGCAGCATCTTCTTGTACTCGGTGCTGGAGTTCATGGTGGTTGCTGTCTCTGTGCCATAGCTGACGTTCCTTGATTCGCTGTTGTTGGTGACAGTGCCGGAATAGTAGCGGCCCTCATAGCCTGCTTCAGCACCGGCGTAGAAATCCATGCGTCCGGCATGGGCGAAGTGGTATTCGTAGCCAGCTGACAGTTTCAGCATCGTCTCGTTGGTCTTGGTACTCTTCGTCTCGTTAGTCAGCGTATAGTTCTTGGCGTCTGCTTGACGGTTGTCAAACGAGGTGACGTCTTCGTTCTTGTCGGAGTCAATGCCGATGCCGACTCCAATGCGCACCACATTCTTGTTGTCAAGGAAGAGGCGGGCTTTCAACTCGCCCATCTTGAACATGTTGAAGTCGTTGCTGAAGGGATTGGCCTGCAGTTCGACGGCCACCAGACCGTCGGGCAGTTGGTAGCCGTTTTGTGCAACGGCTACCATGCCTGTCAGTGCCAGTATGGATGTGAATATGATTTTTTTCATCCTTCTTGTCTTTGTTACGTCCATTTACTCACCTTTGATAGCTGCTACACCAGGCAGCACCTTCCCCTCGATAGCCTCGAGCAGGGCACCACCGCCGGTAGAGATGTAGCTTACCTGGTCGGCCAGACCGAACTTGTTGACGCAAGCCACAGAGTCGCCACCGCCGATGAGCGAGAAGGCGCCCTCCTTGGTAGCCTCGGCAATAGCGTCGCCGATGGCGCGGCTGCCAGCCGTGAAGTTGTCGCACTCGAAGACGCCGGCAGGACCGTTCCACAGGATGGTCTTGGCACCCTTGATGGCCTCGGCGAAAGCCTTCTGGCTCTCAGGACCGGCATCAACACCCTCAAAACCTGCGGGAACCTTCGTTGCAGGACAGGTGATAATCTGTGCACCCTCCTTGACGGTCATCGTGTCGAAGTCGAGTCCGTTGGTAGCTGTGCAGTCGGTGCCCAGCACCAGCTGTACGCCGTTCTTTTTGGCCAGCTCTTCAACGCCCAGGGCTACATCGAGTTTGTCGAGTTCAACAATCGAGTCGCCAATCTCGCCGTCGTGAGCCTTCGAGAAGGTGTAGGTCATACCACCGCAGAGGATGAGCTTGTCGACCTTGCCCAGCAGGTTCTCGATGATGCCAATCTTCGAGCTGACCTTCGAGCCACCCATGATGGCCACGAACGGGCGCTTGATGTTCGACAGCACGTTGTCAACAGCCTGAACCTCCTTCTCCATCAGCAGACCCAGCATCTTGTTGTCGGCATCGAAGTAGTCGGCGATGACAGCGGTAGAGGCGTGCTTGCGGTGAGCAGTACCGAATGCGTCCATCACGTAGCAGTCGGCATACGATGCCAACGTTTTTGCAAACTCCTTCTGGCTGGTCTTCATGGCCTTCTTAGCCTCGTCGTACTCGGGAGTACCCTTCTCGACACCTACGGGCTTGCCTTCCTCCTCGGGATAGAAGCGCAGGTTCTCCAACAGCAGGGCCTCGCCCATCTTCAGAGCCTTGGCAGCGCCCTGAGCCTTGGCACAGTCGGGAGCAAAAGCCACGGGTACGCCGAGAGCCTTCTCCACGGCCTCGCGAATCTGACCCAGTGACTTCTTCATGTCCACCTTTCCTTTGGGCTTGCCCATGTGCGACATGATGATGACAGCACCGCCGTCAGCCAGAATCTTCTTCAGGGTGGGCAGTGCACCACGGATGCGGGTGTCGTCGGTTATCTTACCATTCTCGTCCAGGGGTACGTTGAAGTCTACACGTACGATTGCCTTCTTACCGGCAAAGTTCATTTCGTTGATAGTCATAATGCTAATTTACTATTTTACTGATTATATGATTTATTTCTTAACTGGACGCAAAGATACAACATTTAATTGACAAACGGTGATAGTCAAAGGATAATTTAAAGAAATTTTGCGTACAATGACGGGAAAGCCATAAAACATGTTATTAAACATATAAAAATATTTGCAGGGTTGACATAAATCAAGTACCTTTGCACCTGTTATCCTGAATACAATCTTTTTACCTTAAAAAAGACTAATACCTATTTAAAATAGATGCCCTCCACTGTGAAGCGGGGGACATTTTTTATTTGATACCTTTTTCGTTCAGAGCCTTGGTGTATCGGGCGGCATTCTTCAGGTGCTCCTGATAGGTGTGTGCAAAGTTGTGGGTTCCGGAGAAGTCTTCCTTGGCACACATGTAGAGGTAGTCGTGCTCAACATGGTTGAGGACGGCGTCGATACCTTGGATGCTGGCAATCTTGATAGGCCCAGGTGGCAGCCCTTCGTTGCGGTAGGTGTTGTACGGCGAGTCGGTACTGAGCAACTTGTTGTAGATGCGGCGCAGGGCAAACTGCTTCAGGGCGAACTTGATGGTAGGGTCGGCCTGTAGGGGCATGCCGCTCTTCAGACGGTTCAGGTACATGCCTGCAATCATGGGTTTCTCCTGATTATTGGCCGTCTCTTCGTCAATGATGCTGGCCAGTGTGCAAATCTCCTGAGGCGTCAGCCCCATCTGTGCTGCCTTTTGCTCGCGGTCGCCCCGCCAAAAGCGGTCGTGCTCTTTCTGCATTCTCTCTAACAAGGCGTCTATGCTAATGTTCCAGTAGATGTCGTAGGTGTTGGGAACGAAGAGTGCCGGGATGGTACAGGTGTCGTAGCCGTATTTTTGGCATGTCTCTTGGCTCTGCAGTGCCTGGGCAATGGTCGCCGAGTCCAGCATCAGCTTGCGCGACAATACACCGGCCAGATGCTCCATGGTGCGCGACTCAGGGATGGTCAGGCTGAAACTGCTCTGCTGGCCGTTCTTGATATGTCGGAACACGGCCAGTGCTCCTTCCCCGGGATGTATGGCGTAGCGACCGGTACGGATGTTGGCGTCGTAGTTGCTATGGCGGACAAGCATGCTCAGACCTGTCATGCCGGCGGTATGGCCAAAAGGACGTATCTTCGACAGGACGGAATCCTGCGTATCGTCTTCGTCGATATAGATATAGCATACGTCGTCGGCTTTCGATACGGGGGTGAAAGCATAGACCAGCACCAGTGCCAGAATGAGCAGGATGCCGCAGCCGGATATATATAAATAGGAACGTGCGTTGAAATTTTTCATCTTTTCTTGCGTTATTTCGGTGCAAAGTTACGAAAATTTTGTACCTTTGCAAAAACTATTGGCAAAAAAGATGAAACTAAAGTTCTCAATACACTATAATACGGCATGGGGCGAAAGCATGCATGTGGTACTGGCTATGCACAGTCAGGACGGTACGGTGAAGCACGAAGACTGGCTGATGCAGACGGATGACGGCCAGTTGTGGACCTTGGAGGCTACGGCGCTGGCCGGCCGCCAGCAGCAGTTGTCGCATATTGTCTACCGCTATCAGGTGGAAGATGCCGATGGCCATGTGTTGCGTGCGGAGTGGGACTTGGTGCCCAGAATCTATTTCTTTGATGCTTCCAAGGACTATGTGTTCCCTGACCAGTGGCGCGACTGTCCTTTGCCTTTCCATCTGTACAGCAACGCCTATCAGACTACCGTCCACGGTCGGCTGAACGAGCAGGTGGAGCCGATGCGTCTGGCCCTATATCGGCGAACCATCATCTTCCGGGTGTCGGCACCTCAGCTGCAGCCGGGGCAGGCCGTGGCCGTTTGCGGCAGTCATCCGGCCATCGGCTCGTGGAATCCGTCGCGCTATCAGAAACTGCAATATGTGGGACAGCACGAATGGATGCTGTCGGTCAATGCCCAGGGCTGGCTGATGCCGGTGGAGTACAAATATGTCGTCGTGGACGAGCAGACCCATGCGCTGGCCAGCTGGGAGGAGGGTAACAACAGGTTGATAGACGAGGAACTGACCGACGGACAGGTGCTGGTGCTCTATGGCGAACAGCTGCGGCTCTGTGAACGTGCTTGGCGCACGGCCGGCGTAGCCATTCCGGTGTTCTCTTTGCGCAGCAAGCATTCCTATGGCGTGGGTGACTTTGGCGATTTGCGGCGACTGGTCGACTGGGCCGTGGCCACGGGCATGAAGGTCATCCAGGTGCTGCCGCTTAACGATACCACGACGAACCACCAATGGTCCGACTCCTGCCCGTACAATATTATCAGCGCCTTTGCACTTCATCCGCACTATGTCGATTTGGAGGCTGCGGGGACGCTGCGCTCCAAGGCAAAGATGACGAAGTTCCTGCGGCGGCGTCAGGAGCTGAATGCGCTGCCCTACAGCGACTACGAGGCGGTTGACCGTGTGAAGTATGAGTATTTGCACGACCTCTTCGAGGAACAGGGCAAGGCCGTCGTGTCCTCGAAGGATTATAAGGACTTTGTTGCCGCCAATGAATACTGGCTCAAGCCCTATGCCGAGCATTCTCAATTCTCCATTTCCAATGCCCCATTCACCTATTACCTCCAGTATCTCCTGCATACACAGCTGAAAGCGGCTGCCGACTATGCCCGCAGCCAGGGCGTCGTGCTGCTGGGCGACCTGCCCATCGGCTTCCATCGTGACAGCGTGGAGGCTCGTCAGCATCCCGAGTTGTTCCATCTTGACTCGCAGGCTGGGGCACCGCCCGACCGTTTCTCCCGTCTGGGACAGAACTGGGGCTTCCCCACCTACCACTGGTCCGACGGCCTTTTCCGCATGCTGCACCTTCGCCTCAGCCACCTCTCACAGTATTTCGATGCCTTGCGCATCGACCATGTGCTGGGCTATTTCCGCATCTGGGAGATTCCGTCCGATGCCGTCTATGGACTGTTGGGCCATTTCTCGCCTGCGCTGCCCCTCACTGTCAGCGAGATAGAGTACTTCGGGCTGCCCTTCCGCAAAGAGCTCTTCACCCGTCCGTTCATCAACGACCGCCTGCTCGACCGCCTCTTTGGCATTCATGCCGGCTACGTCCGCGACAACTTCCTCGTCGCCAAGGGCTATCAGCTCTACAACCTCAAGGAGAAATATGCCACACAACGGCAGGTGGCCGACTATTTTGCCGACCGTCACGATGAGAACAGCTTGTGGATTCGCGACGGTCTCATGCAGCTCATCAGCAACGTGCTTTTCGTGGAGGACCCGCGACAGGCAGAGATGTACCATCCCCGTATCGGTGCCGTCAACGAACCGGTCTATGAAGCCTTGGGCGCCGAGGACCGTGATGCCTACCTCCGGCTGTACAACAACTATTACTTCCAGCGCCACTCCTTCTTTTGGGGACAGCAGGCGCTGAAGCGGCTGACGGCGCTGATGAAGGACTCGCCGATGCTGTTCTGCGCCGAGGACCTGGGCATGCTGCCCGACTGCGTGGAGCCGGTGCTTGACCAGTTGCGCATACTGACGTTGGAAGTCCAGCGCATGCCTAAGCAGCAGGGTTTTGAGTTCAGTCATCTCGACGCCAACCCCATCCGTAGCGTCAGCACCATCTCCACACACGACATGGCGCCTCTCCGCCTCTGGTGGCAGGAACAGCCTGAGCACCGCCAGCGCTACTACGTCACCATGTTGCAGAAAGAGGGTAGGGCACCGGAACAGCTGCCAGCCCACTTGGCCGAGGAAATCATTGCCCGCCACCTGTACTGCCCCTCCATGCTCTGCGTCTTGCAGCTGCAAGATTGGCTGGCTATGGACGGCGAGCTGCGCTCCAAGCATCCGCAGGAGGAGCGCATCAACACGCCCTCCGACCCCTTCAACCGCTGGCAGTACCGCATGCACCTCACCATTGAGGAGCTTCTGGCTGCCACCCGCTATAATAGTAAAGTACGCACGATGATTCAGCGCAGCAAGCGCTGAAGGTGCCCCCATAAGTCCTATTGGTCCCATCATTCCCATTAGCCCCAATGCCCTATACTACCTATATCTTCGACCTCGATGGCACCCTGCTCAACACCTTGCAGGACCTTGCCGCAAGCGTCAACTACGCCATGCGCCAGCATGGCATGCCCGAGCATTCCGTCGACGACATCCGCCGCTTCGTCGGCAATGGCGTGCGCCTGCTGATGGAGCGTGCCGTCCCCGGCGGCGCTGCCAATGCCGACTTCGAGGCCGCTTTTGCCACCTTCCGCCAGCATTATATGCAGCATTCGCTCGACACCACCCGTCCCTACGACGGCATCACGGAGATGCTACAGGTGCTGAAGCAGCGCGGCTGTCGCTTGGCAGTGGTCAGTAACAAGATGATGGCGGCCACGCAGGAACTGGTTCGCCACTTCTTCCCGGAGATAGAAGTGGCCATCGGCGAGAACGAGGCGGCAGGCATCCGTAAGAAACCGGCTCCCGACACCGTCTTTGAAGCTCTCCGCCAGTTAAATGAAAAAGGAAAGGAGGAAAGCGGAAAACCGGCTTCCGGAAATCAGGGGAGCCATGATTCGGTGTATGTCGGCGACAGCGATGTCGACCTTGCGACGGCCCGCAACAGCGGCCTGCCCTGCATCAGCGTCCTTTGGGGGTTCCGCGACCGCCAGTTCCTCATCGACCATGGTGCCACCACTTTCGTGGAACATCCTGGCGAAATAGTGGCTACCACGCGCTAAGTCGCTGATAATCAGTGTGGGTTGTAGGATAAGCGGATAAATGCACTTTTCTAATGAAAATAGGGCAAAATATCGGCGAATCATACTTGCAAAATATCGGCGAACTATAGGATTACGGCAAAAAAGTCAGTGAAATATTTGGCGCGACGCTAAAATTTGGCTACTTTTGCAATCATTATCGTTATATGCAAACTAAATTTTTACGAAAATGGGATTGATAGGTTCTATTATTATCGGATGTCTGGCAGGTTTCTGTGCCGGTAAGTTAATGAAAGGTGGCGGCTTCGGCTTCATCATGAATCTGGTGCTGGGACTCTTCGGAGGACTGGTGGGTGGTTGGCTGTTCAGCCAGCTCGGCATTACGTGGGGCGGCATCATCGGCCAGCTTGGCACAGCCATCGTCGGTGCCGTGGCTATTATCTGGGTGGCATCGCTCATCAAGAAATAAGCAGGCAGGGGCTACTATATGGATGCAAGACTGATACTTGATTTCCTCCGTCAGGTGCAGATGAACAACAACCGTCCGTGGTTCCAGCAGCACAAGGCGGAATATGAGGCTGCCCGTGCTGAGTTTGAGCGCGGAGTGGGGCAGGCCCTCGGGCGCATCGTCGGTTTCGACGACTCGGTGGCTCACCTGTCGGTCAAGGACTGCACCTACCGTTTCTATCGCGACACACGCTTCTCACCCGACAAGTCGCCCTATAAGAACCATCTGGGCGCCTACGTCAATGCCAAAGGCAAGAAGGCTTTGCGGGGCGGATACTACATCCACTTGGAACCCGACCACTGCCTGGTGGCGGTGGGCAACTATTGGCTGCCTACCAACATTCTGACCTCCTGCCGCAACGAAATCATGGCCAACACCGATGAGTGGCTGCAGTGTGTCAAGAGCCGTGAGTTCCTCCGCTACTATGCCACTCCTGCAGGGGTTGACGACAGGGAGCATTCGTGGGAAGAAAACTGGAATCAGCCCCAGGGCTTTGGGCTCACCAAGCTGAAGACGTGTCCGGCCGGATTCCCCCGCGACTGGGAGCATGTGGAATATCTGCGCTTGAAAGACTACTGCGCCTGGCACCATGTGGCTGACGACTTCTTCGAGGGTGACGCCTGGCTTGCCAAAGTGGAGAAAATGTTCCGCGCAGCCAAGCCCATGATGGACTTCATCAATGCCGTGGTTGACGACTATGAGTAGGTGTCGGCTGCTGGCTGTCGGCTGTTGGCTGGCGGGTGCCGTCGCGGCGGCGCAGGCACAGCCTGCCGGAGTCGTGTTGGACACCGTGCAGGTGGAGCATGTTGATTTCCAAGGGCGCACGCAGCAGGGGCTCATTGTCTGCAACAAGGCCATCGCTAACGATTTGCGGGAGATTTTCGCCGAGTTGTACAAGGCGGAGTATCCGATAGAGCGCATCCGTCCTATCTCTGAGTATGGCAACGACGACGAGCGCTCCATGCGGGCCAACAACACGTCGTGCTATTGCTATCGCGTGGTGGAGGGCAGCACGAAGCTGTCGAACCATGCACGGGGAATGGCCGTCGACGTCAATCCACTTTACAACCCCTGTGTCCGCCGCCGCAAGGACGGAACCATGCTCGTGCAGCCTGCTACGGGCAAGCCCTATACCGACCGGGCAAAGCCGTTCAAGTATAAAATTACGAGGCACGACCTCTGCTATAGGCTCTTCACGCAGCACGGCTTCCGATGGGGAGGCAACTGGAAAACGGTGAAGGACTACCAGCACTTCGAGAAAGAATAACGGCAGACATCGGAAACAACAACACGAAAGGCTCTCCGCAGTGGAGAGCCTTTCGTGGATAATTGGGCGGGGAAGAACGTCGTTGCTTAGTCTTCGTCCTTCATCTCTGCCTCGTGCTGCTTGATGAGTTCCTGCTGGATGTCGTTCGGCACGAGCTCATAGCTTGCAAACGTGGTGGTGAACGATGCACGGCCACCGGTCAGCGATGACAGGGCAATGCTGTACGATGCCAGCTCCTTCAGAGGAATCTTGGCGCTGAGCTTCTGATAGCCGGCCTCAGAGTCCATACCCATGATGATGGCACGGCGTCCCTGCAGGTCGCTCATCACGTCACCCATGTAGTCGCCGGGCACGAGTACCTCCAGGTCGTAGATAGGCTCCAGCACCTTAGGACCGGCCTCCTTGAAGGCTGCAGAGAATGCGTTGCGGGCTGCCAGCATGAACGACAATTCGTTGGAGTCAACCGGGTGCATCTTACCGTCGTAGACGATGACGCGGACGTCGCGGGCATAGGAACCGGTGAGCGGGCCCTGCTCCATACGCTCCATGACACCCTTCAGGATAGCGGGCATGAAGCGCATGTCGATGGCACCGCCGACAACTGAGTTGATGAAGACGAGCTTGCCGCCCCATTCCAAATCCTTCTCTTCTTTCGACTTGATGTTCATCTTGAACTCCTGGCCGTTGATGGTGAAGCTGGTCGGGTCGGGCATGCCGTCGGTATAAGGCTCGACTATCAGGTGCACCTCACCGAACTGTCCGGCACCACCCGACTGCTTCTTGTGACGATAGTCGGCACGGGCCATCTTCGTGATGGTCTCACGATACGGAATCTTCGGCTCCTGATACTCTATTTGAATCTTCTCGTTGTTCTCCATGCGCCACTTCAAGGTACGCAGGTGGAACTCACCCTGGCCGTGGACGATAATCTGGCGCAGTTCCTTCGACTGCTCAACCACCCACGTCGGGTCTTCCTGACGCATCTTCTGCAGGGCAACCATCATCTTCTCGGTCTCGGCCTCGTTGACGGCCTTGATGGCGCGCGAGAACTTGGAGTTAGGATATTTGATGAAGTCGAACTTCCAGTCGACGTCCTTGCCGTTCAGCGTGTTGCCCGTCTTGACGTCCTTCAGCTTCACGGTGCAGCCGATGTCACCGGCGCGCAGCTCGTCAACCTGAATACGGTTGGCACCGGCGCAGGCATACAGCGTACCGATGCGCTCCTTCGAGCCACGGTCGGCATTGGTCAGGTCATCACCGCTCTTTACAGAGCCGCTCATCACCTTGAAGTAGCTCACTTCACCGATGTGGGGCTCAACACCTGTCTTGAAGAAATACAGGGAGGTAGGAGCTGTAGCGTCGGCAGGTACTTCCTTACCGGCAGCATTCTTGACTACAGGCATTTCGCTAACGAATGGCACCACGTTGCCGAGGAACTCCATCAGGCGGCGTACACCCATGTCACGACCTGCGCAGACGCAGAACACGGGGAAGATGGAGCGCGTCACCAGCCCCTTGCGGATACCTTCACGCATCTCGTCCTCAGTCAGGTCTTCACTCTCGAAGAACTTCTCCATCAGCGTGTCGTCACCGGCGGCGGCAGCCTCCACGAGGGCGGCCTTCATCTCCTTGGCCTTGTCGAGCTGGTCGGCAGGAATATCCTCAATGATGGGAGCACCACCCTCGGGCTTCCACGAATATTTCTTCATCAGCAACACGTCGATAACACTGTTGAAGCCGGCACCCGTAGCAATAGGATACTGTACGGGAACGCAGTTCGGACCGTACACTTCACGCAGTTGACCCAGAATCTGGTCGAAGTCGCAGTTGTCGCGGTCCAGTTGGTTCACCAGGAAGATAACGGGCTTCTTCAGCTTCTCCGTATTGCGGAAAGCGTTCATCGTGCCTACCTCGGGACCGTACTGTCCGTTGACAAGGATAACGGCCTGGTCGGTCACGTTCAGCGCCGTGATGGCACCGCCTACGAAGTCGTCAGAGCCCGGACAGTCGATAATGTTCAGTTTCTTGTTGTTCCACTCTACATGGAAAACAGTAGAGAACACCGAGTAGCCGTATTCCTGTTCTACAGGGAAATAGTCGCTCATGGTGTTCTTACCCTCTACGGTGCCACGGCGCTTGATGATGCCGGCCTCGTAGACCATTGACTCGGCAAGAGTAGTCTTGCCGCTACCCGCACTGCCAATGAGTGCAATGTTTTTAATCTCGTTAGTCTGATAAATTTTCATATTACTTATATTTTTAGGTATATACAATATGCTGTTTTCGTGTTGCTTTTTGCAAAGCGACGCTAAAGGTAGGTATTTTCACGCAAAAAACCAACGAAAGCTTTCAAATATTAAACTTTATTAGTATTTTTGCAGGCAAATTGCCGAAGGAAGTACAAGATAGTGAAACGAGATGGCTGGTTTGTATGTCCATATTCCATTCTGTCGGAGCCGTTGCATTTACTGCGGTTTCTACTCGACGACAGCCCTCGACTTGCGCCAGCGCTATGTCGATGCGCTATGCCGTGAGTGGCAGTTGCGGCGACAGGAGATGACAGCGCCTTTGGACACCATCTATCTGGGTGGCGGAACGCCCAGCCAGCTGCTTCCCGCTCAGCTTCAACAGCTCTTCGATGCCCTTCCTTCTGCCGGTGCTGAGGTTACGATGGAGGTTAACCCCGACGATGTCACCGCCTTGTTTGCCGGGGCATTGTCACGGCTTCCCATCACCCGCATCAGCATGGGTGCCCAGACCTTCGATGACCGGCGCCTCCGTTTCCTGCACCGCCGCCACAGTGCCGCCCAGGTGTCGCAGGCAGTCCGCTTATTACGGGATGCCGGCATTCGCAACATCAGCATCGACCTGATGTATGGCTTCCCTCAGGAGACGCTTGACGACTGGCTGTACGACATTGACGCAGCCCTGGCCTTGGACGTGGAACATCTTTCGGCCTATTGTCTGATGGTGGAAGAGGGAACAGAACTCGAAGAAAAAATAAAGAATAGAAGCGAAAACATAGAAATGCCTGACGAGGAGACGGAGCGCCGGATGTACTACGCGCTCATCGACCGTCTGACGGCTGCGGGCTATGAGCACTACGAAATCAGCAACTTTGCCCGTCGCGGCCGGCGTTCACTCCATAACTCAAGCTATTGGCACGACGTGCCATACATCGGCCTCGGTGCCGCTGCCCACAGCTACCTGCCGTCCGCTACTGTGCTCGGCGATTTTGCCGCCGCCCCCCCTGCTACTGTGCTCGGCGATTTTGCCGCCGCCTCCCCCGCTACTGTGCTCGGCGATTTGGTCGCCGAGCCCCCCGCCGTCCGCTCTTGGAATGTCAGCGACATCCACCAATACATCGAAGCTATCGAACAAGGGAAAATCCCTTGCGAACGCGAGCTGTTGGACGACGACACCCGCTATAACGACCGTATCGCCACCGCCCTGCGAACCAGCGACGGCCTTGACCTTGCCATGCTCTCTGAACGCCATCGCCGCTACTGCATGCAAGAAGCCCGCCGATATATTGACGACGGGCTGCTGCGACAGACGGACAACCGTCTCGTACTGACCCGCAAGGGACTCTTTGTCAGCGACATGGTGATGAGTGCCCTCATGCTTGTCTGATGATATTTGCATATACCTTACCGACATTACCTTATATAATATACAGCAATGAATACTTGGAAGCCGAATCTTGAAGAGACTAAGCAGCATTATGTCGACTGGTGGAACCATCGGGGTATTGTGCTCAATATGTGGGAGCACTTCCAGGAGGGTGTCACCCCCCATGCCGACATACCGGAGCCGAAACCTTACAAAGACTTGAACCAACGGTGGTTCGACCCGCAGTGGCGGGCGGAATACCTGGATTGGTATGTAGCGCACTCTTCGCTGATGGCCGACATGCTGCCTGTGGCCAATACGCAGTTGGGACCGGGCTCCTTGGCTGCCATCCTCGGCGGTGTCTTCGAGGGCGGCGAGGATACCATCTGGATACATCCCCGCCCTGTAGCCGACGGTTGCGTGGTCGACGGTTTTGCCGTCGACGATATCCGCTTCGACCGTAACCATCCCAACTGGCTGCTGCACAAGGACTTGTTGCAAGCCTGCAAGCAAAAGGCGCAGGGTCATTACTATGTCGGCATGCCCGACCTGATGGAGGGTCTTGACGTGCTGGCAGCCCTGAAGGGTACCGACCAGGTGTTGATGGACACGGTGATGCAGCCGGAGGTGCTGGAGCATCAGATGCAGCAGATTAACGACATCTACTTCCAGGTTTTCGACGAGCTGTACGACATCATCCGCGAGGGCGACGAGATGGCTTTCTGCTATTTCTCCAGCTGGGCGCCGGGCAAAATGTCAAAGTTGCAGTGCGACATCTCGACCATGATTAGTGTCGACGACTACCGCCGCTTTGTGCAGCCCTTTATCCGTCAGCAGTGCCAGAAGATTCCCTACACGCTTTACCATCTGGACGGGGTAGGGGCCATGCACCACTTGGACGCCCTCTTGGAGATAAAGGAACTGAATGCCATCCAGTGGACGCCGGGTGTCGGGGAACCGCAGGGCGGAAATGCCAAGTGGTACGACTTGTATCGCCGCATCTTGGCTGGCGGCAAGAGTATCATGGCCAGCTGGGTGACGCTGGATGAGCTGCGCCCGCTGTTGGATAATATCGGCGGCGAGGGCGTGCATTTGGAAATGGATTTCCATAACGAGCGCGAGGTGGAACAGGCTCTGCAAATCGTTGACGACTTCAGGCACAGCCGTAACCTGCATCCTGCGGCCGGGCGGCTGCAAGAAAATCCCCGTCTGCTCGTGCTCGACGGTGGCATGGGCACCATGATACAGCAATATGATTTGCGCGAAGAGGACTTCCGGGGTGTTCGCTTTGCCAACCACCGCACAGAACTGAAGGGATGTAACGATGTGCTGTCGCTGACGGCTCCGTTTGTCATCCGCGACATCCACCGTAAATACCTTGAGGCGGGTGCGGACATCATCGAAACCAACACGTTCAATGCCCAGCGCATCTCACTGGCTGACTATGGGTTGGAGGACAGCGTGCGTGACATCAACCTCGCTGCCGCCCGTCTGGCCCGCCACTGTGCCGACGAATTCAGTTCGTCGGAACATCCCCGCTATGTAGCGGGCAGCATCGGCCCGACCAGCAAGACGGTAGCTATAGCCACCAGTGGCACGCTTCTTGGCCGCAACGAACTGAAACGGGCCTACGTTGAGCAGATTCGTGCACTGGCTGAGGGCGGTGTGGATGCCTTGCTCATCGAGACTATCTTCGATGTCGAGAATGCCCGTATGGCCATGGAGGCTGCCCAGGCCGTGGCGCCCCGGTTGCCGCTGATGCTTAGCTTTGCCGTGGCTACCCCTGACGGGTATAACATGCTGGGGCAAAACATCCTGGATTTTATCGAGAGTCTCGACACCGGACATATCTTCTCCGTGGGCATCAACTGCATCACCGACGTGCCTCGGATGATGCCACTCGTGAGAGCGCTGAGCCGATTCGGCACAAAGGTCAGTTGCTATCCCAATGCCGGCATGCCCGATGCCCACGGCTGCTACAACAAGACGCCGGAGAGCCTGCTGGCCGACCTCTGGCCGCTGTTGGAGGGGCACCATCTGAGCATCGTGGGTGGCTGCTGCGGCACCACCGACCAGCATATCCGCATGTTTGCAAAGGCTGTAGAACCTGTGAAGGGCTTGCGCCTGTCGCCGCTGTCTGAGGAGGTCGGTCAGCAACCCCGGGAAAGTGAAAAAGTAGAACGTGACGATAACCCTCTTCCCTCTCCACTAACCCCTGAAGACCGGCTCTTTGACGCCATCCTCCATGGTAAAAGCGATGATGCCGCCGATGCCACTCGCGACGCCATTGCACAGGGTGTCGCCCCGCAAGACTTGATTAACGGTCAGATGATTCGTGCCATGAGCGAGATAGGACAGCGCTTTCAGGACGGTAAGGCTTTCGTGCCCCAGCTGCTGATGGCGGGACGTGCCATGAAAGCTGCCTTGGAACTGTTGCGACCCTATCTCAGCGGGAAGGATGCAACATCGCTGGGCAAGGTGGTTATCGGCACGGTGAAGGGTGACTTGCACGACATCGGCAAGAACCTGGTGGCCTCGATGCTGGAAGGCTGCGGCTTTGAAGTCATCAACATCGGCATCGACGTGTCGGCCGATAAGTTCATCGAGGCCGTCAAGCAGAATAACCCCGACATTCTCTGCATGTCGGCACTGCTCACGACGACGATGGACTATATGAAGGATGTCATTGCGGCCCTTGAGGCTGCCGGCATCCGTCATCAGGTGAAAGTGATGGTTGGCGGCGCTCCCGTCACCCAGGGCTTTGCCGACGAGATAGGTGCCGATGGCTACAGCGACAACGCCAATTCCGCTGTCACCGTAGCCAAGCAGTTGTTGGGAAAACGCTGAGCTGAGAAGGATTGTCTATCGGATGAACAGCAGTTCGCGGTACTTGGGCAGCGTCCACAGGCCGTCTTCGACTATCATCTCCAGCTTGTCAATCTCATAGCGGATGGCCTCCATCTTGGGACAGACGGTGTCGTGATACTGGATGGCACGCTCGTGGATGCTTTCTATGCGGTTGGCCACGCGGCGGGCATCAGTCAGCTCGTCCACCAGCCGCTCTATCTTCTCCGTACGCTCGGCAATCTCTTCGATGAGCTTCATGTTGCGGGCTGACAGGCGGCTGGCCTTATCGGCATCGAAGACGTCGTTCATGCCCTGCACGTTCTTGATGAGCTGCGACTGGTAGTGGGTCGACACGGGTATGATATGGTTCATGGCCAGGTCGCCTAAGACGCGGGCCTCTATCTGTACGGTCTTGACATACGTCTCCCATTTCACCTCGTTGCGGGCTGCCAGCTCCTTGCGGTTCATCACCTTGGTCGACTCGAACATCCTGACGCTCGTCTCGTCCAGATAGCGCTCGAAGATGACGGGGCACGACTTCTCCACATCCAGCTTGCGGCGCTCGGCCTCCTTGACCCAAGCGTCTGAGTAGCCATTGCCGTCGAAGCGGATGGGCTTGCAGGTCTTGATGTCGTCCTTCAGCACCTCCAGAATGGCGCTCACCTTGTTCTCGCCAGCCTGTATCTTGGCATCGACGCGCTCCTTGAACGAGTTCAGAGCTTCGGCCATGGCGGCATTCAGCGTTATCATGGCTGAGGCGCAGTTGACGCTTGAGCCCGGCGCACGGAACTCGAAGCGGTTGCCCGTGAAGGCAAAGGGCGACGTGCGGTTGCGGTCGGTATTGTCGACGATGAGGTCTGGAATCTGCGGGATGTCTATCTCCATGCCCTGCTTGCCTTTCAGGTTGAACAGCTCGTTCTTGTCCGACTGCTCGATGTGGTCCAGCAGTTCCGTCAGCTGAGTGCCTAAGAAAGAACTGATGATGGCGGGCGGAGCCTCGTTGCCGCCTAAGCGGTGGGCGTTAGTGGCCGACATGATGCTGGCCTTCAGCAGGCCGTTATGGCGGTGCACGGCCATCAGTGTCTCGACGATGAAAGTCACGAAGCGCAGATTCTCCTCGGGCGTCTTGCCGGGGGCATGCAGCAGCACGCCGTTCTCTGACCGCTGGTCAGAGTGTGGCGTTGCGAAGTCGGCACTCAGCGACCAGTTGTTGTGCTTGCCCGAGCCGTTGATGCCGTCGAAGGGCTTCTCGTGCAGCAAGACGCGGAAGCCGTGGTTGCGGGCCACCTTCTTCATGAGCGACATCAGCAGCATGTTATGGTCGACGGCCAGGTTGCACTCCTCGAAGATGGGCGCCAGCTCAAACTGGTTGGGAGCCACCTCGTTGTGGCGCGTCTTGACGGGGATGGCCAGCTCAAGGGCCTGTATCTCAAGGTCTTTCATGAAGGCCTGCACGCGGTCGGGGATGGTGCCGAAGTAGTGGTCGTCCATCTGCTGGTTCTTGGCACTCTCGTGGCCCATCAGCGTGCGTCCCGTCATCAGCAGGTCGGGACGTGCCGAGTAGAGACCCTCGTCGACGAGGAAATACTCCTGTTCCCAGCCCAGGTTGACCTGCACCTTCGTCACGTCGTCGTAGAAGTACTGGCAAACATCTTTGGCGGCCTTGCCCACGGCATGAAGTGCACGCAGCAGTGGAGCCTTGTAGTCCAGCGCCTCACCCGTGTAGGCAATGAATATGGTGGGGATGCACAGCGTGTCGTCGATGATGAAGACGGGGCTTGTCGGGTCCCATGCCGAGTAGCCGCGAGCCTCGAAGGTGTTGCGGATGCCGCCGTTGGGGAACGACGAGGCGTCGGGCTCCTGCTGCACCAGCAGCTTGCCGCTGAACTTCTCTATCATGCCGCCCTTGAACTTCGTTCGAGCCTGCTCATGCTCGGCAGAGCTCAAGTCTGCTTGGCTCTGCTCTCGCTCATTCGCAGCCTTGCCGTCGTCAAACTCGACGAAGGCGTCGTGCTTCTCGGCAGTGCCCTCCGTCAGCGGCTGGAACCAGTGCGTGTAGTGTGTCACGCCCATCTCCAGTGCCCACTGCTTCATGCCGGCTGCCACGGCATCGGCTATCGAACGGTCCAGACTGGCCCCATTGTCCATCACGTCTACCATCTTGTCGTAGACCTGCTTCGGCAGGTAGCGGTACATCTTCTCCTTGTTAAATACATACTTGCCGAAATACTCTGACGGACGCTCGCTGGGTGCCTTCACGTCCACGGCGCGCTTCTTGAACGCCTCCTCTACTACCTGGAATCTTAAGTTGTTTGCCATCTTAGTCTATTTTTTGCGCCTGCAAAATTACAATATTTTTTGCTTAATGCAAAAGTAAATAGCCAAAAAACACATGATGGCAGTCATTAATGCGTTGAATGATAAAGCTAAAAAGGCAAATCGTCATACGCACTATCTTCACACGCAAAGCATGTCGGCTCGTAAACCTCGGAGCGGGCTATGTCCTTAATTTTGCTGCGGTAGTCGGCATAGACATTCAAGTTGTCAATCTCCTTCCTGCGCCTGCAACTCATCTCCACGAACTCCTGCTCCTTCTCAATGCCGAGGTAGCGGCGACCGATGAGGTTGGCTGCAATGCCCGTCGTGCTGCTGCCTGCGAAAGGGTCGAGAATCCATGCGTTCCTGTCCGTTGAGGCAAGGATGATACGCGTCATCAAGGCGAGGGGTTTCTGCGTGGGATGCTTGCCGCACGACTTCTCCCATGGGGCAATGGCGGGCAGGCGCCACACGTCGGTCATCTGTTTGTCGCCGTTCAGGTGCTTCATCAGTTCGTAGTTGAAATGGTGCGGGCGCTTAGCCGATTTACGTGCCCAGATGATGAACTCCGTTGAGTAGGTGAAGTATCTGCACGAGATATTAGGCGGCGGATTGGTCTTAGCCCATGTTACGACATTCAGAATCTTAAAGCCCAGCTCGGTCAGGCTTTTGGCAACAGAGAATATATTATGGTAGGTGCCGCTAATCCATATGGTCCCGTTGTCTTTCAGCTTGTCGCGGCAGAGGGAAATCCACTTCAGGTTATATGCATCCATCTCCGCTGGCGACATTCCCCTGTCCCATGCCCCTTTATTAACACTCACAATTTTTCCTGCCTGTACACTAATGCCGTCGTTCGACAGGAAGTAAGGCGGGTCGGCAAATATCATGTCGAACTTGAAACAGAACTGCGGTAACAGTTCAAAGCTGTCGCCATGAAGAAGGGTGAAGTCGCGGGAAGTGGATTTGTAGTAGGCATGTAATTGCATAGGCTTTTTTAATTAAGCCATTAAACCTCCACCACCCTGTCCCTTTTGGGCATAAGCCGTGCTCCACCCTGTTTGCCCCATAATACTAATAGACTTAGGGGGCATCAAATACCGATTGCTTCCACATATATTTGCAAAAGGACACATTTCTAATTTTTGGTCAGGAGGTAACGATTCTACATATTTTGTATGGAGAATTGCTATGCTACCCTCTGCCGTTGAGCAAGGCATTTGTCTGCCTATAGCACATGCCTTAACCCCCTTTCTTCCATTTGCATAACATACCTGACAGGTCTTGTTTTGTAAAGAATGCCAGAAAAACCGATGTCGGCGTGATTCGCACTCGAAAGTATAAAGATTCTCTTTGCAAAATTGCTTGCCTACAACTTGATAGACAAAATAGTCAATCAAACAGGGACTTGCTATAGATTCTTCAGGATATTTATTTCTCCATATCTCCCACACAGTTCGCCATGCCTTGGCATTCATCTCATCAATATAACCGTACTGATAGCAAAATATGTCAAGGAAACTGGACACAAGTGGAATGGCGGTTCTAATTATTCCTGTGCGCAATGCCACCTTTATGGTATTAACATCACTCGCCACATCTATGTACTCGAAATTCCTGGCATCTCCCCATACTCCAAGAACAACCATGTCACGAACGAACATATCAGCCTTTTTGTTGCCATAGCCAGCTCCGTTGCATGCAATCAATGCTTTGCGGATAGCATAAACATCCTTATTGAAAACATAAAACAAATCAAAAGGCGTACACCTGTTCTGTATTAGGAACAACGCAATATTCTTTGCATACAAAACACGTTTGTCGTTTTGGGACAAATTGGTAATCTTTATGCTTTTAACAAAATCAACGGGATTCTTTGCTATCAACTCTTCATCGAAAATGGCGTGGTCACTTTGATATATCTGTGCAAGGTTCAAGAAATCCCTTGAGCCTCTAAAGTCTTGATTAGCCGTCAATAAACGGACTCTGCATACTTCCTCTGGGGCCAGTCCTGCCGTATCATAGAGGGATAGAAACGCAGAGCCGTGTGTCCTAACCCATGTTGTATGCAGGGCATCAGCAACACGTTCACATTGTACCTCGTCAATTTGACAATTTAGTATCTCCTTATGATTTCGCTCCCAATACCGATGGAAATCTGAGAAATAGTTGAAGTTCTGCCCCAAGGTTTGTGTGGTGCCAATTCCTTGATAATTAGTATACAAAAACTCATTAATCTTCCATACTACCCGTCTGGCATCTTCTATATTCAACTGAGACTGTCCTTTCAGTATTTCACTGATTGAGCGACTGAATAATGATAATTCATCCCATTGGTTTCCTGCATCCATTCTGTATTGCCTCCTGTTTGATTTGTTCTAAAAATACATAGACTATGCCGTTCCATCTTACACAACTTCACCATATAGTTCAACTTCTTCCGCAGCTTTCATCCCATATCCTGCGGGGCGATAATTGCAGATAAGCAACTCGGTCAGCTTTCCACGTTTCGCAGGGTCGGCATTGATAGCTCTTGACGCATAGACGCGGTCTATGTAATATTCATAGTAGGCATCCTCAAAGAAACGGTCGTTAGGATTCTTTGCCGAACAATCTGCATTGCTAAGCATCCAGTATATGCCCAGCTGCCCATCTGTCATTCTGCAATAATCGCGCAATCTAAGTTGCTCCCCGTCATCGAAATCTTCCTTCGAGTAGGAATTAAAACTTGACGTTGCACTCAGCGGGCGATACGGAGGGTCGAAATACAGGAAGTTTATCCCTTCTCTATCCATATAGTCTACCGTTATTTCAAAGTCACCATTCAGTATCGTCACATCGAAACGATTGAGCAACTCACTGTCGGCCATGATAACCTCCGTGTTACAAATCGTCGGATGGGGATTGCGGCCAAAGGGAACATTGAACTTCCCCCGCGCATTCACCCGATACAAGCCATTGAAACATGTACGGTTAAGGAATATCAAATACTTGGTACGGTCAATAGCATCCAAGTCTTCTTCATTGAATATTTCACGCGCGCCCAGATAAAAGGCTTTTCTGGCTTCTTCATCTTCCAGCGTGAAATATTGTCGCTCCAAGACAGAAAGCCGCTTTATCAATTCATTGGGACTATTCTTTATCGTGCGATAGGCTATTATCAAATGTGGATTAATGTCATTAATAACGGCCCGTTTTATGTTTGGAAACTTTTGAAGCATGTGGAACAGCATGGCTCCTCCACCAACGAAGGGTTCAATATATGTAAACTCATGCTTTCCAAGAACATCAGGCAGACGTTCATCAAGCTGGGGCAAAAGCTGTCCTTTGCCACCAGCCCATTTCAAAAACGGCCGTGCCACTCTTTGTGTCCTGTATCTAAGCATACGCTATATTCACAAATTTGATACAAAGGAACGAAAAATAAGTGAAAACAACGGCAATAGATCAAAACTTAACGAAAAAGATCAAAATAGATCAAAAGTGTCTCAAATCAAGAAATTGCGGGGTTGGAGGCTTTTCGGGGGAGGCGATGTTGGCCGGATTGGCGATATTGTTGTACCTTTGCGGGCGAGTTGTGAGATATATTTTTGTAAGATATATAGTGTTATAATATATATAATAAGGTGAAAAGAAGAAGGATATACAGTCAATATCATGATAGGAGGAAGGACGGGGACAGGACGACGGTGCTGGTTCCGTTCGACGAGACGCTGCCGCCGGAGCGTCGCAGGGAGGTGGTGCTGGCGCTGTCGGACTTGGCAACGCGGGTGGCTACTTACATCATCTGCCGCGTCATCGTGGATAGCCAGGAGCTGTTGCTGGACGAGCGGCTGCAGACGGCACATGCCATCTTGCAGCGGGTGACGACGACTCACCTGTGTAACCATAAGCTGACGGCTGAAGGGCTGACCCTTGAGTTTGAGGGGCAGCAGTTTCAGCTGCACGAAGAGTATAAGACGATGGCGCTGACGCGTACCGTCTACGAGCATCTGGCCATGTTCTACTTCCTTTATGAGCATCCGAAGACGGAGGAGGAACGCCAGCAGGTGTGGGACGACTGGCAGCACGACGTGCAGAAGATACCCTACAGTCAGGCGTGGCGCTACCTGTTTCGCAACCGGGACATGGCCCGGATGTACCACCACCTGAGCGTACACTGCCACCCCGTCTGCGAGGGATTGCTGCAATACCAGAGCCAGTCGGATGCCGATGAGGGTGATGACTGCATCCCGCTGCACCTCTCCAGCTGTTTTCTGGCATGCCTGTGCTGCCTGTTTCTGCGGCAGATGCCACAGGGCGACGAGCTCGTCAGGCAGAAGTTCAGCCGCAGCGAGCTGTCACCCTTCTTTGCCTTGGCGCGTCTGCCCAAGGAAGGGTAGGGGGGAGGAATGGCTTAGTCGATGAAGCGGCGCGTCAGGTCCTGATAGCTCTCGATGCGGCGGTCGCGCAGGAAAGGCCACCAGCGGCGCACCTGTTCGGAGCGTTGCATGTCGACATCCACTACGGCCGTCTCTTCCTCTTCTGCCGATGCCTCGTAGAGCAGTTCGCCCTGCGGGCCGGCCACAAACGAGGTGCCCCAGAAGGGAACGCCGTCTTCACAACCCACACGGTTCACCGTCACGACGGGCAGCCCGTTGGCTACGGCATGGCCGCGCTGCACCGTCTGCCATGCCATGCGCTGGCGCTGCTGTTCGTCGTCGGTGTCGTTAGGGTCGTAGCCGATGGCGGTGGGATAGATGAGCAGCTGCGCCCCCGCCAGTGCCATCAGGCGGGCAGCCTCAGGATACCACTGGTCCCAGCAGACCAATACGCCCAGTCGTCCTATCGAAGTGTCGATGGGACGGAAACCCAGGTCGCCCGGCGTAAAGTAGAACTTCTCGTAGTAGCCCGGGTCGTCGGGGATGTGCATCTTGCGGTACGTGCCGGCAATGGTGCCGTCTTTCTCCAGCACCACGGCGGTGTTGTGGTACAGCCCCGTGGCGCGGCGCTCGAACAGCGACGTCACGATGACCACCTGTAGCGCTCTGGCCAGCTCGCCGTAGAACTCCGTCGAAGGGCCGGGTATGGGCTCGGCCTGGTCGAAAGTGTTGACATCCTCCGTCTGGCAGAAGTACAGCCCGTTGTGCAGCTCCTGTAGTACGATGAGCTCGGCCCCCTCGTGTGCCACGCTCTTTATCTTCTCGGCCAGTCGCCGGCGGTTGTCGTCGCGGTCGGCCGTGTTGTGTTGTTGTATGATTCCTATCTTCATTGCGCCTACAAAGGTAGTGCAAACCGAGCGAAAAGCCAAAAGAAAAGGAATTTTTCTTTTGCTTTTCCGAGGTGCCGCCTACCTTCGACAAAGAGTCAAAGTAGTGCAAACCGAGCGAAAAGCCAAAAGAAAAGGAATTTTTCTTTTGCTTTTCCGAGGTGCCGCCTACCTTCGACAAATCACACGCTGCCGTCGAGCTATGCGCAGCCGCTCCCCTCCCTTGTAGGGGAGGGGTTGGGGTGGGGTCAGTAATACAAACAATATATCGTAGTTTTCTCCGTTTTACAAATAAAAAGATATGCATTATCCCACAGCGAAGGCAAATATAGCTGAACAAAGAGTGTATCGCAAGGCTCTGCGTAATAGCATGACACCAGCAGAGTGTATACTTTGGCATGCACTTAAAGGCCGCGCTGTTGGCGGCCTGAAATTTCGTCGTCAGCAAGGTATAGGTCCCTTCATTCTTGACTTTTACTGTCCCGGGCATCGACTTGGTATAGAAATAGACGGTGCAAGCCACGATTACAAGTATGAATACGATGAAGAGCGGACGGCATATCTTCGTCAGCAAGGTATTCGTATTCTTCGCTTCAGCAATCAGCAGGTGTTTTCATGTCTGCAGGGAGTCTTGACAGAAATCGTGAGAGTGGCAAATGAGGCTACTGACCCCACCCCTGGCCCCTCCCCTACAAGGGAGGGGAGCGGCTGCGCATAGCTCGACGGCAGGGCGGTTTGCTATTCACTCCCCCTTCGCCCATGAAGTTCCCCTTGTCCATTGGAGAGGGCGGTGTGTGCAACCGTTGCACAGGAATATTGGCGGATTTTTTGTAAAAAAGTACGAAAAGCTTTGGCGGTTCAGAATTTTTGCTTACCTTTGCACCGACCTATGGGGTTTACGCAAGGTGGCCTGGCGAGGCACAGCAGCCCTATATATAATAAGGTTCGCGTAAAAAAGAAACAACAACAATAATAACTTTCAAAAAATTAAAGCGTATGAAAAAATTAATTACTTTACTCCTCGTTCTTACGGGGGCAGTGTGTTCGGCGAGTGCAACGACACTTCACATTGGCCTTGAAGTTAACTATACAGGCAATGTGTATGTGCATTATTATGGAGGTTCTGGTGAAACTTCATGGGGCAGTGAACCTTCTGCAACTTATGATGGAATTCAGTATGGTCGTCGTTGGTATCATCTCAATATTGGTGACAACACATCTGCAATCGTTCGACTGAAAGATAATAATTGGAATGACCGTGGCCGTGAAGTAACGGGTATTTCTGGAGATAATTGTTATATTTATGTGTCTTCAACAGATACTAATGAATGGATAGATGGCCAAAAAGTATGGAATACGGGCAAATTAGAGAGTAAAGGCTGGCAGACAATGAAATTCTCTAATAACGTTGATGGTAAATGGGATGATGAAGCATATGAGTGTACCAAGGTAGATGACAATACGTTTACGTACACATTAACGAAAGCCCAAATAGACGAAGTCAAAACCATAGATAACATAGATAACATTTATTTTAGATTTAAGTTGGCCAATGGAGTATTTTTTGTTGGTGATTCTTATTGGACTGACCATTATTTCCGTATTGGCTCTAATGACGATAGCAACGGAAATGTTTCAATTAATGTTGCCGGTAATATAACGAATAACTCTTATACAACGGACCAACAGAAGAACTGGTATGTAGGAGTTCCTTCATATGATTACGAAAAACTTGTCTTTACAATTCAAGATGTTACATCAGGCTCTACTTTTGGTAATTCAACTTGGAAGGTTTCAGTCGACGCTTACATTTCCAAGGAAATCACCTCCAGAGGAATTGCGACTTTCGGTTCTGCCGCTCCTGTTGACTTCTCTAAGGCCATTCCCGCAACGGAGGGTAAGAAATTTACGGCCAAGAAGGGTAAGGTGCTGAGTAACGGAACTATTGCATGGACCGCTGCCACGACGCTTGCTGCTAACGAAGGTGCTTTCCTTGAGGGCGACGCTGATACTTATAGCATTCCCGTTGCAGCCAGTGCTTCTGCCGATACGGAAAACAACGACTTCGTAGCTATTACCGAAGAAAAGCAGATTGCCCAGACGGTGGGCGACAAGAATGCTTATATTCTTTCGGAAAAAGATGGTGTGGTAGGCTTCTACAAGCCTGCTTCTGACGGTGGTAGCTGGTGTGCCGCAGGTACAGCTTATCTTGCAACAAACGTTTCTCCGGCACGCGCCCGTGAGTTCTTCCCCCTCTGGGACGAGGATGTCACGGCTGTTGAGGCTGTGAAGCAGGAGCAGAAGGTGAACGGTGAGTTCTTTAATCTCGCTGGCCAGCGTGTTGCTCAGCCCACGAAGGGTCTGTATATCGTGAATGGTAAAAAGGTTGTTTTGAAATAATAAGTAAGGAGGACAAAGATATGAAAAAGAATTATATTGCACCCAGCGTCAACGTCTACGAGATTGCACTTGCCAGCATGCTGGCAGCTTCGACCAACAGCATCAGCAGTGAGGAAGCAGCGCAAGGTTCTGCAGACAGCCCCGTCAACTTCGGTCGCGGCGGTATCTTCGACGACAGCGAAGAATAAGACTATGAGATAATGCCTTGGAGCCTGACGGCAGGCTCCTGACTACAGGCAGCATTTTGCGCAAAGGGCGGTGAATCCATGCAGGGTTCACCGCTCTTTGTGTAGTGTCGTGTCGTTGCCAAATCATAGTGTCGTATCGTTGCCAAATCATAGTAGCGTGTCGTTGTAAAATTTGCTGATGAGAAATTTTTCTGAGATATAACTACATAACTACATGAGGCTTGTAACTTATTGATTAATAGATGGATAGGCTGTGTAGTTAAACTACACGAAACTACATGAAACTACACAAATTGGGCGAAAATGTGTGGAAAATGCTTTAAAAATCGTTGCAATTTACTGATATTCAATTTGTTTTTTGAATATTTGAAACGAAAAAATAATTTGTTTTTACGGGAAAAACAAGTTGTTTTTCCTATGAAAACAACATGTTTGGGGCTTTCTAAAATTGTCGATGTAACTTGTAGGGGCGAACGGACGAGAGGGTAGAAAGGAGCTTTTTTGGCCATTTTGTGTAGTTTCATGTAGTTTCATGTAGTTAAACTACATGGTGTAAGTTGTTGAATGACAGTTGGATAGGTCGTGCTGTGTAGTTATGTAGTTATTTTTGCGATTTTTCTCTGAGGAATGAATTTTGTTTGGAACGATGTAAATTTGTGATGTTTTCGTGAATTTTAGACTGAAAATGTTGCGGTTTCGAGTTTTTTTGCCTAATTTTGCAGGCGAATTATAAGAACTGTTATAACAAATAATTAATTCAATATGAAGAAAATTACGCTATTATTATGCTGCACCTTGATGGCCTTGACGTCCATGGAGGCACAAACCATTCTCGAAGAGGACTTCGAGACGGGTGCGACCGCATCGCAAGCTACGCCGCTGACCCGTGGCGAAGGCTGGACGACGGTCAATTCGTATTCCGGTTCGAACTATCGCTACAACTGGTTCAATGAGTACCGTGACCCCAATTCCCAGGCGGGAGCCACCATCAGCGGTGCCGGCTGTGCCGGCTGCGACGGCCCCATCAATGTGAATCCCGTTGACGGCAGCGGCCCGCGCGAGGAAATCCTGCTCTCGCCGGAGCTGGACCTGAACGACACCTACCAGTTGCAGTTCTCGTGGATTGTCAGTCCTATGAACGCCCAGGACAATTCGCGCTACGACCTGCAGGTCCGTGTGGTGACGGATGGCAATCTGGCTGCTGCCGAGACGGTGTTCTCCATCCAGAACGAGCAGATGCTGCGCGAGAGCGGCGTCACCGTGTTCCCCATCGACACGTGGGACCTGCACACTTCCAAGGTTGACCTGAGCGACTGGAAGGGCGAGAAGGTGAAGCTGGCCTTCGTCTACAAGATGTTCACCACCAGTTCCAACATTGCCTGGATTGACGACATCTCGGTGAAGAAGTTCACGCCGGCCACCGGTCCTGTGGCCACGGTATCGCTCGACCGCTACGACTTCAAGGAAGTCTACGTCGGCGAGAAGCTCTATTCAGAAGTGTTCACGCTGACCAACACCGGCAAGGACGGCCTGCGCATCACGGGTGTTGACTTCCCGCAGGGCGTCAGCATCAACATCAATACCGAGAATGTCAACCTGCGTGCCTACGACCACGTCGACTTCCAGCTGGCTTACGAGGCCTCGATGACCTCTCCCGCCAGTGGCGACGCCATCCTCCATACAACGGGCGGCGACGTGAAGATAGCCTTCACGGCCATGAAGCAGCTCGTTCCCGAGGACTGCATGCTCGAGACCTTCAACGGCTACTTCCCGCCTGCCGGCTGGCGGAACAGCGGCTGGAGCTGGACCGACGTAGCCATCGAGGGCGACCACAGCGTCTATTGCGGCGGTGATTTCTCCAACAACTACCTGCGCTCCCCGCGCCTCGACCTGAGCGACGGCGGCACGTTGCGCTTCACCTATTATAATCAGTATGACGGCGAGTATGCTCCCGAATACGACATTGAGGTACAGGTGAGCTACGACAACGGAGAGACATGGACCCCCAAGTGGACCAGCGACTACGTGAACGGGCTGAACCAGCTGCTGACTGCCGAGGTAGACCTTGGCGTGGGCAGCGACGAGAGCTACGTGCGCTTCTTCTATCCCGCCGTCGAGTCTGACGACGAGGGTGCCTACGACCACTCCAGCTTCACGCTCGACCGCGTGGTGCTGCCTCATGTCTATGGTGCCGACGGCGTCCCCGGCAATGTCACCCTCGTCAAGCCGGCGAACAACGCCCAGGAAGTCTATCCGAAGGATGTCGTGCTGGAGTGGGGCCCCGCCCAGTTTGCCGACGGCTACAAGCTCTATGTCGGTACCAACAGCGCTGCCAACGACCTGATTGACGGTCTTGACGTCGGCAACGCCCTGACCTATACCATTCCCGTCTGCGCCTATGAGACGACCTACCGCTGGAAGGTAGTAGGATACAACGAGGCAGGCAGCGCTGCCGCCCCCAGCACCTGGCGCTTCACCACCCAGCCGGACGCCTCCGTCATGGAGTTCCCCTGGACGGAGGACTTCGACGCCTGCACCAGTGCCAACCCCGTGCCTACGGGATGGCTCACCACCACCACCGAGCAGTGGGAGAACCGCAGCTGGCAGCCCAACACCATCTTCGGCTATGGCGGCAAGGGTGCCTGCATGGCTACCGGATGGATGTACGCCGGCAACTACTCTACGCTGACATCGCCCGAGTTCCACCTGCCCGCCGAGGGACAGAGCATGAGCATCTCCTTCGTCTGGGGCGACGAGCATCCGCGCAGCCTCATCATCGACGAGACCGGCCTGCTGAAGAAGCAGAACGTGGAGGGTGGCAACGGCTACAGCGACGTCGTCTTCGAGATTTACAGCGACGGCGCGTGGAAGCAGCTGTCGTACCTGTCGGAGAACTTCAACGAGGACGGCGAGACCAAGTACTGGCGCAACGAGCAGATTGACCTCACCGAATATGCCGGCAAGAACGTACAGTTCCGCTGGATTAACCACAGCTATAGCGGCCGCCACAACGCTGCCTCGCTCGACAATGTGGTCATCAACGGATACCTGCCCGACAATGCCACGTTCAACAAGGACGGCTGGGAGGCCGGCAAGGTGAACCACGGCAAGGCCGTCAACTCCGGCGACCAGTTCACGCTGCTCAACCGTGGCAAGAACGACCTGCAGGTGAAGGCCGTCACCTTCAAGACCGAGAACTTCCAGAGCTCGCTCATGGCCGGCCAGAGCATCAAGACCGGCGAGGGCGTGACGTTCAACGTGCAGTTCAATGCCAACGACTCAGAGGGCCTCATCAGTGACCTGATGACCGTTGAGTTCGAGGGCGGCGCAACGGCTACCTTCCCCGTCAGCGGCGAGGCCCTGCCTGCCAACGTGCTTTTCTACGGCTTCGAGCGGAACCCGCTGGATTACGTCTGGAGCGAAGACTTCACCACCAAGGACGTGGACGGTCAGGTGAACTATCAGTCGAACTACTACCTGACCATCCTTGAGAACGACGGCGGGCGCTATGCCTTCACCTTGGCAGAGCATAACAACCCCAACCTGCTGGCACACACCGGCAAGTTCACCCTGGCCGCTGCTGCTCCTGACAACAACTCTGCAGCCGACGACTGGCTTATCTCGAAGCAGATTGTGCCGACGGAAGAGACCGTCTTCGACTTCTATGCCCGCAACCTTTCGACAACGGGCTCTGTATTCGTAGGCGACAACGACCTGCACAGCGTCTCCGTGCTGGTCAGCGAGGCTGGCAACACCGACACGAAGGACTTCACCGTGGTGATACCCTCGACGGAAATGCCGTACCTGGGTGAGAATGAGTGGAACCACTTCTCGGCAAACCTCTCGGCATACGCCGGAAAGCCCATCTACGTCGCTGTGCGCCACACCACCGTCAATGCCAACTGGCTGGCCTTCTTCGACGACTTCACCTTCAGCAACCTGCAGACAGGCAGCCCTGACGGCATCGAAGCCCTGAGAGCCAACCTGTCCGACAACACACCGGTGACCGTCTACAACGCCAACGGCGTCGTGGTGGCCAAGGGCGGTGCCGCCCAGGCTCTGCAGAACCTGGAGAAAGGACTTTATGTCGTGAAGACCGCCGACGGACAGTCCGTCAAGGCCGTATGTAAGTAAATAGAACCTGTCAATGGGGTAATGAGTGCATGCCGCGTGTGCTGCGCCATTACCCCCTTTACTTTTTGTATAACACTATGAAATATCTAAGACCACTATCTTTGCTGCTGCTCCTGCTGCTGACGCTGACGGCCAATGCCCAGAGCCGCAACAAGAAACTGACCATACAAGTGACATCCTTGCCCGGCGACAACCTGAACGGACAGCGAATCACGCTGACCCAGACGGACTTTCAGGTGAGCTACGGCAGCCTGACGCTCGCTGCCGACGGCACATGCAGCCTGAAGGCATACCCCGGCAACCACAACCTGAGCGTGGAGCGCGAGGGATTCAACAGCTTGTCGTACGACTTCACCATCGGTGAGGACGAGGCGGAGAAGCTGGTCGCCGTGACACTCACCGAAAAAACACGCACACCCTTCGCCCTGACCGCCAAGGTGCAGCACAACGTCTACGACGGCACCAACAGCATCGACCTGTCGTGGAACACGGAGGCGCCCGCCTTCTTCGACGACTTCGAGGACTATGAGCCCTTCGCCGTGCAGTTCGGCGAGTGGACGGGCATCGACGCCGACATGGAGGCTGCCGCACCACTCGTCGGAGCCTATCCCAACCGGGGCGCCATGCAGTACGCACAAATCATCAACCCGCTGAAGGTGGAACCCACCTGGTGGTACGACTATCCCATCCTGCGGCCCTACGCCGGCCAGCAGTATGTCGGCTTCACCCGTACCAGCTCGGGCAATGCCAATGACGACTGGCTCATTTCGCCCGTCGTCACCGTAGGCACCGACAACGTGCTGCAGTTCATGGGCAAGGCCGCCGACCGCTACCCCGAGCGCTTCATGGTCTACGTAACCACCGTGCTGGAACAGCCTGTGCAGTCGGATTTTGTCCGACTGGACGCCGGCAACTACGAGACCGCCGACTACAAGGGCTGGCAGCAGTTCAGCTATGACCTGTCGGCCTATGCCGGACAGCCCATTCGCTTTGCCATCCGCTACATCAGCGAGTATAACCGCTACGGTTCCTTCATGCTCATGGTCGACGATGTCTATGTCGGCCAGCAGCAGGCATACTCCTATGCCCGCGCCCTGGCCAAGGCCCGCCGGGCCGCCAAGTCGCCTGCCAATCCCAACGAGCAGTTCCGCGTTTACTTCGACGGCGAGGTGAAGGGCGTCACCGATGCCTACCACTTTACGCTGCACGATGTGGCGGCGGGCAGTCACACCATCGGCATACAGTCCGTGTACCTGCAGGCAGAGAGCGAGCTTGCCACCGTCGGGGTGGAAGTACCGGGCGAGGACTTTGCCCACGTCACCTTTGCCGTGACCGCCGATAGCCGGCTGACGGCCGACGGCTTGCAGCTCTCCATCACCAGCGTCGCTACCACCGACACCTACGAGGCTACTGTTGCCGACGGTCGCGCCGACTTCCTGTCGCTGCCCTTCGGCGACTATGTGGTGAACATTGCCGAAAGCGCCTTCGACGAGTACCAGCAGACCGTCACCGTTGACGGCGACGCCACCTTCTCCATCCAACTTGCCGACCATGTCATCGCTCCCTATAACATCACCGCAACGGCCGACGACGAGGGTGTCTACACCCTTCGCTGGAACCAGGAGCTGGGCTTCACCGACAGTTTCGAGGAGTACGACGACTTTGCCACCGGCTCCTTTGGCGGCTGGAAGACGGTCGACATGGACCAGCAGCCCGTCTATCCCATTGCTTTAGGCAGCGCGACGAACATTATCAGCTTCCCGGGCTCAGGCACGGCAGGACAGCCGACGGCCATTGCCCCCATGGTGTTCAATCCGTGGCATACCACGCCGGCCATGCTGCCCACCGATGTAGCCATCAAGGCGCCTACCGGCGACAAGACCGTCATCTTCTTCTCGGCCCAGCAGGCCCGCAACGACAAGTGGCTCATCTCGCCGCTGTTCGACATCCACGAGGGCTATGCCCTCACCGTGACCGCCAAGGGCTACGAAGCCATGTATCCTGAGACGATGGAGTTCTGCGTGTCCGACGGCGGCGACCAGCCCGCCGACTTTACGGCGCTCAGCCAGGTCGACCCCGTGAGTGCCGGCGAGTGGACTATCTACCAGACCGACCTCAGCGGCTATGCCGGACAGAGCGTCCGTCTGGCCTTACACTACACATCCTACGATGCCTTCCTGGCACAGATTGACGACTTCACCGTAGGTCCGGCTGACGGACAGGGCGAGACCGTCGACTACGGCAACATCGTCCGTTTCGACATCACCCTCGACGGCCAGAAGCTCGGCGAGTCGGCACAGCCTGTCTTTACCTTGCCTAAGCTCTCGGCGGGGCGTCATGTGGTGGGCATCCAGGCCGTCTATCTCCACGCCCAGTCAGAGGTGACTGAATATATCCTCGATGTCACCACCGGCATCAGCACCCTGCTGAAGGATGGCGGCGAGTGGGCAGGGAAGCAGGCCGTCTACAGCCTCTCCGGCCAGTATATCGGCACGGACAGCACCCGTCTGCCTGCAGGCATCTACTTGTTGAAACAAAATGGTAAAACCCTCAAAGTCAGAAAGTAATCCATGAAACTACGACATCTTATGACCCTCTTCATGGCGTGCCTGCTCTGCGCAGCCGTCCATGCCCAGAGTCTCGGCGACAACCAGCGCCCTGTCGGCTACACCGTTACCGACGACATTGACATCAATGGAGCCGCTTTCGGCACTGCCGGAACCTATACCATCGGGGCTGTCATGACCTCTGACATGCTGGCCCCCTATACCGGTTGCCGCATACTGGGCATCCGTGTGGCGGCCGCCATGGCCTTGGGTCGCGCGCGTACCTTTATATATAATATCGAGGACGGCGGCATGACGGCACTGGCCGAGCAGAAGCAGCGCCTCTACGAAGGCTGGAACAACATCTTCTTCAACGGCAACGGCATCGACATCGTAGGCACCGAGAACCTCTTCTTCGGCTTCGACTACACGGAAACCGACGAGATGGTGGCTGCCGAACAAGGCGGCATCTGCAGCGTCGGCGACGACGTTGACGGCGCTTTCTATCTGTGGCAGTCGGGACAGTTCTATCAGATTTCCAGCGTCGGCAAGCTCTGCGTGCAGCTCATCGTCGATGTCAGCTCGCTGCCGCTCTATAACCTCAGCCTGACAACGTTCGACGCGGGGTTCAAATACAAGCAGCCCGGCGAGACGGTTGACGCTTATCTCGCATTTGCCAACATCGGGCGTGCCGCCCTTGCCAGCTATCAGCTGGGCTATCAGATAGATGACGAAGAACCCGTGTACACCACCTTCGACGAGCTCTTGCCGCAAGGAGCCTCCAGCGAATGGCAGTTCAGCGTACCCCTGCCTGCCGACATCACCGTAGGCTCCCACCAGCTGAAGGCTTTTGCCGTTGTTCCCGGCGACGCTTCGCCAGCCACCCCCTGCGACGAGACGGCGGTCACCTTTGGCGTCTACAGCCAGAGCGTCCCCCGCAATCAGGTCTACATGGAGGTCTATACCGACCAGTACTCCCCCTACGTTCCCTTCTTGAACGAGGCGCTGGCCAAGCTGCGTAGCGAGAACCCGCAGCTGGCCATAGCCAATGTCCACCGGCCGGGCACCCCGCTGGCCATCGACGGAGCAGCCTATCTGCACGAGTTGTATGCCTACACATACCCCACGTTCACCAGCAACCGCTCCTACTTCCCCGGCGAGGCATACATAGCCTACGACATGAACGACTACCTGCCGGTCATCGGGGCTGACATGACGGCAAGCATCATCGGCGACATCATGCAGCAAGACCTCTACAACCCCTCCTTCGGCACCATCGCCCTGAAGGCGGGCTACGACGAGGCTACCCGGCAGCTGACGGTAGAGGCTGACGGCACCCTGCTGCCCGAGGCTACTGCCATCTACGGCGACGTGGCCCTCACCCTGCTTCTCACCGAGGACGGCGTGAAGAGTCAGCAGGCGGTATACAATGCCGTCACGCAACGCACCACCGTCAATTCCAACTATGTACACAACCAGGTGCTGCGCACCTATATGACTGCACCTACCGGCGACGTCATCACTCCCTCGGGCGACGGCAGCTATACCTTCAGCCGGACCATCACCCTCGAGAGCGGATGGCAGGTCGGCAAGATGACTGTTATCGCCCTGCTCACCAAGGCTGCCGACAGCGTGACCGACGACAATGTGCTCGACGTGGATGTCAGCAACTGCGCCAGCCTGCCCCTGTCCTCTGCAACGGGCATCATCGCCGTTACCGCAGACACCGCCTCGTCGGCTGACGCATGGTACAATTTGAATGGACAGCGCGTCACACCCAACGGCAAGGGACTGTACATCCACAAGGGTAAAAAGGTCGTCATACGGCAGTAAAAGCCTTCTTGCACATTGAAAGTGTTTTCAACAAAAAGAAAAAAATATGTTATATTTGTGCCAAAATTAAAAAAAATGTGTAACTTTGCACCGTCCCGTCAGGGTGCGCGGGGGGATACATCGCCCGTGTATCCTGATGGGGGTAGTATCATAACTATTAAAATTAAAGCTTATGAGAAAAGTGAAACTATTTCTTTTAATGCTCTAAGAACTCAAATATTACATGAATAATTTACTGTTGACAGACATCAAGGCCGGACTCCCAGGCATTACACCCGTTGAGGGGGCCAATCTTTATGAGAACTGCGTCGTGGAGTTGCATCGATGTGGGCATTCCGAGCAAGTGATACTCTCGCTGACAGGCATCACGACAGATACCTGCAAGCTGATATGGGAAGATGCTTTCAACGAACAACTTGACAGGACTTATGCAGACGAGCAGAGTGTGACCGAGCGTTCTGCCGTATGTATTAGCGTTCTGCTTGCTCTGTCACTGACTTCAATATCAAGGAGACCATACAATGAAAGATATCAAGAAACTTCATAACGAGGCCATGGACCTGGCGCTGCAAGGCGACGTAGCGGCAGGCAAAGGGCTGCACGAGGAGAGCATTCAACTATACCACACCGCTTTCGAGAAAGAGCGCGAAGCTGCTCTGTTAGCTGATTTCATGCAGAATCCCGAGCCAGGGCTTTCCATCCTGTTTCGCAGTGCGGCCAGCTTGGCCGTGCAGTGTGGCCTTGACAGAGAGGCCGAGCAACTGGTGGCAAAAGCCCTGAGTGGCAATCCGACACCCGAAATAGCCAGTGAGTTAAGGGAAATGCTACAAGACATCTATACCCATGCTGAACTGTCAGATGACACCGCCGTTTATCAGTTAGAGATTCCCGACAAGGAGCGTACCCGTTTCGAGTCCATACTGCAGCAGTTCGGCTTGTCTCCGGCCAACATGCGCCGGGTCATTGGCCGCGTAGCCTTATAGTAGCATAGATATCATTTATTTACAATTCACATATATTATTAACAATTAAAATTAAAGCTTATGAGAAAAGTGAAACTATTTCTTTTAATGCTCGTCGCACTGCTCGCAGGGGCAACTCCCTCTTGGGCAGACACGTGGACGGTGGCTGGTAGCTCATCCCAAGTGCTGGGCTCTGCCTGGGATCCCGAGGAGACAAGCAACGACATGACGCAGGTGGACGGCACCACGCTGTGGTACCTGACGAAGCAGTCGGTGGCTCTCACTGCTGGCGATGCTGGCGACATTTACTTCAAGGTCTGCAAAGACCACAGCTGGGAAACGGCCTATCCCAATGATAACCACACCCTGACGGTGGATGCCGACGGCACGTATGACGTGACGTTCTGGTACAACTCCGCCGACAATGCTGTCTATGCCACTTACGTCTATAGCATCATGGGTAACCTCTGGGACAACTGGGCAACGGACAAGGACATGGTGCAGGACAGCGAGAATCCCTTCGTCTATACCCTGACCATCGACGAGTTTGCAGCTGAGGCCAACAAGACCTACGAGTACAAGCTGCACGCCAACCACGCCTGGGCTGACTATCAGATTCCCAGCGGCAGCGGCAACAACAACTCGTGGACTCCCACCGAGGCAGGCAACTACACGCTGGTCTTCACGGCCAACGTCACAACACACACGCTGGAGCTGACCGCCACAAAGATTGAGGAACCTGCTGCTGGCTACATCTGCGACTTCAACACGGCCATCAGTACCAGCGACCATGCTTTCCAGGTGGCTTCCAACTGGCGTCATATTGTTGACACCTACGAAGACTACTGGTCTGGAAATGATACTTATGCCAGCTACAGTTATTCCGAGACAGCTGGTGTTGATGGTACTGGTGCATTGTCTTGCAGCACTAACCAGAATAGCAACAGTATCTACGACCTTCTGGTGACGCCAGTGGTGAAGGGTACGGTTACCATTGATGCGAAGGCTACTGCATCGTATTGGACCCCGCAGCTGTCATTCTACAAGATTACCGACAACGGCGATGGCACCTACACTCGTGGCGACCAGATTACCGTCGATGTCTCGGCCATCAATTCATCAGACTACACCACTATTACGATTCCTGTCGACGAGGCTGGTGAGCGTATCGGTATCCGTAGCTCATACGTATGGCTCGACAACTTCACAGCTACTGAGGCTACTATTGTTCCTGAGGCAAAGTTGACCATTGCTTCCGCAGAACCCTCTGCTACTACTGGCACTATCAAATGGGAACAGCAGGCTAACGGCAAGGTACTGGTGAGCTATACCGTCACTGTGACCAACACGGGTGAGGTAGACCTGACCCAGGGCGATGATGGCTTCAGCGTGTCTATCATCAACGGCAGCACGGGCGATGTGTATGCCACTGTAGCCGTTCCTCAGGATCTGGCAGTCGGTGAGACTTCCGATGAGTTTGTCGTTTCTGCTGAGGTAGAGACCTCTCTCTGGCCCAACAGCTACACCTATATCAGCATGAACCTGAAAGAGAATATCTATGGTTCTGTCGTCACACGTGCCCAGTCTACATACGTAGCCTACGAACCCAAATTAGTGTTCCGTGCCGCTGAGAGCACCAGCACCAGCAGCATTACCACAGCACAGGCATGGGGTACTATCACTGAGTCGAAGACCGAGAGCTTCGAGATTGCCAACACGGGTACGGCTCCGCTGACTATCAAGAGCATCACACTGCCCGATGGCTTCACCTCCGACAATGCTCCCACGGCTGAGTTCACGCTGGCCAAGGGCGAGACTCAAGCCCTGAATATCACACAGGATGCCACCGCTCAAGGCACATTTGCAGGCAACCTTGCCATTGTATATCTTGACAAGGATGCCGCAGAGCAGACCTATACGCTTGCTTTCTCGGCTACCGTTATCGGTGAGAACACTTGGACGGCTGACTTCAATGGCAGCACCTCTTCGGGTGTCACCTATCCCGCTGGTGCTGTTGCTGAGGCTGGTATCTCTACTGATTATCAATACATCTCGTCTGGTAACTACAACATCTGGCTGACGGGACGCAACACCAGTGGCTATGACACAGCAAACAACAAGTTCATTACGCCGAAGCTGCACGCCAACGCTGGAGACCAGCTTGCCTTCGACGTAAAGGCTGGCTATAACTCTTCCGATGCCTACTTTGTGAAGGTCTACGTTTCTACCGACCGCGTAAACTGGGGCGAGCCTGTCGAGACCTACGTGTACAGCACTGTGGGAAGCAGCTTTACCACGAAGACTATCAGCTTCGATACTACTGGTGACTACTATGTGGCATTTGCCCTTTATGGTACAGGTTCTGGTATCGACAACCTCGTTGGCCTGGAGAAGGTTGATGTGGCTCACGACCTCTACATCAAGGAGGTGACATGGCCTGATGCTTCTATCAAGACAGGCACTTCTCAGTCAAGCAAACCTAAAGTTACTGTTATTCCTCTCACAACGGAGGCTGCTGACGCTTATACTGTGAAGTATATCAGCGGCGAGACCGTGCTTGCAACGGTTGATTCCAAGGCTCTGACCGCCAGTGCTTCTTCTACAACTGAATTTGCCTTTACATGGACTCCGAATGTAGAGAGCACTACTGTTTATCCTGCAACAAAGGTGGTATTCGAGTTCACCGATGGCACGAAGTTTGAAACTGAAACCTTCGACCTCACCGTGACCAACGAGCCTATCTTCCACTTCGTGAAGGACATGCCTTCAAGCAAGTGGACAGAGCCTTCTGACGTCAGCACACCGATTGCCTTCGGCAAGACCAACACTGCCGATGCACAGAGCTTCTACGTGTATAACTGGGGTTCCGCTCCTCTCACCGTGAAGAGCATTGCCGTTCCCGCTGGCTTCACCGTTACTCCTGCCGAGCAGTTCGCTGTGGCTGCTTTCGACGAGAACGATATGAGCGTGGCTGCACAGGCTGTTGAGATTACTTTCTCGGCTACTGAGGCAGGTACTTACAGCGGCAACCTTGTTATCACTTACGTTAACGGTGCAGGTGAGGATGCCACATTCGAGTTGGCTCTGAGCGGCACGATGCTTGACCCGACGAAGTTCTATGCTAACTTCGGTGGCGAGAGCAACCAGTGGCCTGCCGGTTCTGTTTATCAGAGCAACGTCAGCACTACCTACGTAGCTACTGGCGACTACGCCATCACTTCTTCCAGCGCAACCAACAACCTCTTCGTTACTCCGAAGCTGACTGCTGCTGCCGGCGACAAGCTGCTCTTCGACGCTAAGCTCTACAGCACAAGTTGGAGCGAGGGCAAGGTGGTGGTCTATGCCGCCGCTACGCGCGACGAGGTGCTGAACGCCGAGGAGGGTACCACCCGCCAGCAGCTGTTCAGTGTCAGCGGACAGGATGCCGAGAACACCATGACTACCGACTTCCAGACCTTCGAGGTCACGGTTCCCTCCGGCGAGTGGTATCTGGGCTTCGAGATTAGTGGCCGTCCCTACGTCGACGAGATTTACGGCCTGGCTGTTGCCAACGTTGAGCACGATTGGACGATTGCTTCCAGCAACATTCCTACCAAGGCTATGCAGAACGTGGCTGCTACAGCTACCGTCAATGTCCAGAACCTCGGTCTGACCGAAGAGGCTGCCGACAGCTACACGGCTACACTGTACGTTAATGATGAGGCTGCTGCTACTGCTGAGGCTGTTGCTCTGCCTATGATTCACAAACTCAGCGATGCCGGTACACAACTCTCGTTCAGTTTCCTGACGTCGAAGGTTGGTACATTCCCCGTCTATGTTGAGCTGAAGGCTGGCGACTACAGTGTCACTACCGAGCCTGTTGACGTAACATTCGCTGAGGAGGTATTTGTGAACGATGCTATTGAGATTGGTTCTGGTACAACAACATCTTACACCTATGCTCCTATCGACTTCTACAATTTCGAACAGGCTAAAACTTCCGATATTGTGTATACTGCTGAACAATTAACTAAGTATGGTCTGAAGAATGGTGATAAGATTTCCACTCTTGCTTTCAAGGGTACGCTATCTTCAGCCAAGACAATGTCTAACAGTTCACTGCGAGCTTGGGTTGGTCTTAAGACTGGTGATATTACCTATGGTAGTCCCGACAAGAGTGCTATGACAGAGGTTACTGTTTACAATGCTGGTGATATGGTATTCGTAGCTGGAACCAACATGGTGACAATCAACCTTCCTGAGAATATCACATACGACGGTACCTCCGACCTCCGTATCTATCTTGAGGGTGGTGGCAATAGCGAATACGTAAGTTTGTATTTTGCTTACGACACTAACTACTCTAACATGAAGTGGAGCAACGCTACTTCTATGAAGTACAATCCTCTGCTCTATGTTACCTTAGACACCGCACCTGCCACACTCGCTGGTAATGTTAAGACCTCTGCTAACGAGGCTATTGAGGGCGCAACTATTACGCTGAAGGCCGACAATGGTGTTGAGTACTCTGGTACTACCGCTGCCGACGGCTCTTACAGCTTCAACGTCATTCAGGCTGGTCTCGACTTCACCGCTACCGTGGAGGCTGAGGGCTTCCTGAAGAAGGAGTTCGCTCTTAACTTGGGTGGTGCAAGTGCCACTCAGGATGTGACGCTCTACAAGAGATACGGCATCGTTGGCGGATTCCCTGGCTTCGACTGGAATAATGACAAGGTGATGACCCAGAGCACCGACGACCCGAACATCTTCACGCTCGTTGTTGAGGATGTTGAACTTGATGCAACGAAGTATGAGTACAAACTGCGTGCTGATGGTATCTGGAAGGCTGAAGACAACGACGGTTACCAACTGCCAGACGAAGGAAACAACGACTGGACATTCAACCTTGCCGGTAAGTACACGCTGAAGTTTACTGCCAATGTTTCTGAGCACACGCTGACCCTTGAGCCTTCGTTCAAGCTGGAAGATAATACCACCAACATTGCAGCTGCTAATCTGGGTGGCGTGACCATCACCTCTGGCCGTCAGTTCAAGGAAGGTTGGAATGCCATTTACCTGCCTGTCTATGTCAGCGCAGAGGAAGTGACCGCTATCTTTGGCGAGAACGCCGAGATTGCTTACTATGCTGGCGATGAGACCGATGCCTCTGGCAATGTCACCGTGAAGTTTGGTAAGAGAACTGAAGGCAGCATTGAGGCTGGCGTTCCTTATCTGCTGTGGAGCGAGAAAGCCGTGGATGGTCTGGAGCTTACCGGTCGTGAGATTGTGGCTGACCAGTGGCCTATCAATGGTACCACCTTCGACTTCGTGGGTGTCTACACAGAGACTACCAACAACGCAGGTGACTACATCGTGCAGGGTGGCGAGTTCCGTCAGGCCGACGCCAGCAACTCCGTGCTGCCGTTCCGTGCTTACCTGAAGCTGAAGGAAGGTACGACTCCCGCTCGCAGCCTGAACTTCGTGGTTGTCGAGGATGGTGGCTCTACTACGGGCATCGACGCTGCTGAGATTAGCGGCTTGGAGACGGTAGAGGGCATCTACAACCTCAACGGTCAGAAGGTGGAGACGCTGAAGCGTGGCGGCCTGTACATCATCAACGGTAAGAAGGTGGTGTTCAGAAAGTGATAGTTGATTCGTTATACTCTCCCTCCGCCCTCCCGGAAGGGCGGGGGAGAGCATGACTAAAGTAGAATTTAAATATTTTGACTATGAAGAAGAACTATATTTCACCCGACATGCAGCTCTATCAGTTAGAGACGCAACCGTTGATGAGCAGTTCCATTACTGAAGTTCAAGGCGACGGTTTGACGCATGGAATCGGTGTGGGCGGTAAAGCCGAGGGTGGCAGAAGTGATGCCCGCCGTGTGTACGACGACTGGGAAGAAGAAGAGGACCTCGAAGAGGAATTCTAAGAAGCGTCCAATAGTTTACAAAAAGAACATTCCCTGCAACATTCAGACGTTGCAGGGAATGCTTTTCTTATTGGTATGGAGGGACGCGGCGTTACAGCAGGTTGTCCTTCTCGATGTCCTTGAAGTATTTGTAGGTAGCCACCTTCAGCTCGTCGGTAGCGGGCTCGTCGGCTACGATGATGCCGTGCTGGTGCATCTGCAGGGCCGAAATGGTCCACTCGTGCGTCACGGCGCCCTCGATGGCGGCCTTCAAGGCGCGTGCCTTGTGGTGTCCGTTGACCAGAATCATCACCTCGCGGGCATCCATCACGGTGCCTACGCCAACGGTCAGGGCCAGCTTGGGCACCTTGTTGACGTCGTTGTCGAAGAAGCGCGAGTTGGCAATGATGGTGTCGGTGGTCAGCGTTTTTACGCGGGTACGGCTGGTCAGCGAGCTGTACGGCTCGTTGAAGGCAATGTGTCCGTCGGGGCCGATACCGCCGATGAACAGGTCGATGCCGCCGGCCTCACGAATCATCTCCTCGTAGTGTGCACACTCGGCAGCCAAGTCCTTGGCGTTGCCGTTCAGGATATGGATGTTCTCTTTCGGGCAGTCGATGTGGTCGAACAGGTTGCGCGCCATGAACGAATGGTAGCTCTCGGGGTGCTCCTCGGGCAGGTTGACATACTCGTCCATGTTGAACGTCAGCACGTTCTTGAATGAAACACGGCCTTCCTTGTTGGCTTTCACCAGGCAGGCATACATTCCCTCGGGTGAGGAGCCTGTGGGCAGGCCCAGCACGAAGGGCTTCTCTGCGGTGGGCTTGAAGGCATTGATACGCTCGATGACATGCTCGGCAGCCCACTGCGACATTTTCTGATAGTCAGATTCAATGATTACTCTCATAAGTCTAAAAATATAAAGTTTTTTGTCTTATCGGCTGCAAAGGTAAGAAAAAAATGGAAAAAACAAGCGATGCGATATATTTTTTTGACTTTTTATACGTTATTAATACGTATATGAAGGAATTTGTCATCTCAGAGGTCAAGGCCGAGACTGCCGTGCTGGTGGGGCTCATCACGCAGCAGCAGGACGAGGCGAAGACGAAGGAATATCTGGACGAGCTGGAGTTTCTGGCCGATACCGCCGGGGCCGTCACCGTGAAGCGCTTTACGCAGCGGGTGCAGGGCCCCAGTCAGGTGACGTATGTCGGCAAGGGCAAGCTGGAAGAAATCAAGCAATATATCAGGAACGAGGAGGACAACGACCGTGAAGTGGGCATGGTCATCTTCGACGACGAGCTGTCGGCCAAGCAAATCCGCAACATCGAGGCGGAGCTGAAGGTGAAAATCCTGGACCGCACGTCGCTGATTCTCGACATCTTCGCCATGCGTGCCCAGACGGCGGAGGCCAAGACGCAGGTGGAGCTGGCGCAATACCGCTACATGCTGCCCCGTCTGCAACGGCTGTGGACGCACTTGGAGCGTCAGGGCGGCGGCTCGGGAAGCGGCGGCGGAAAGGGTAGCGTGGGACTGCGCGGCCCTGGTGAGACGCAGCTGGAGATGGACCGCCGCATCATCCTGCACCGCATCACGCTGCTGAAGCAGCGCCTGCAGGAGATAGACCAGCAGAAGACGACGCAGCGCAAGAACCGTGGACGGCTGATTCGCGTGGCGTTGGTGGGCTATACCAACGTGGGCAAGTCGACCATGATGAACCTGCTGGCCAAGAGCGACGTCTTTGCTGAGAACAAGCTGTTTGCCACGCTCGACACGACGGTCCGCAAAATGGTCATCGACAACCTGCCGTTCCTGCTGGCTGACACCGTGGGCTTCATCCGTAAACTGCCTACCGACCTCGTGGACTCGTTCAAGTCGACACTCGACGAGGTGCGCGAGGCTGATTTGCTGGTGCACGTCGTAGACATCTCGCATCCTGACTTCGAGGAGCAAATCACGGTCGTAGAGAAAACGCTGGCCGATTTGGGCTGTGCCGAAAAGCCGGTGCTGCTCGTGTTCAACAAGATTGATGCCTACACATGGACGCCGCAGGACGCTGACGACCTGACGGCGCCTACGCGAGAAAACATTTCGCTGGATGAACTGAAGCGGACCTGGATGGCGAAAATGAGTGAAAACTCGTGGGCTGCCGCTCCGCTGTTTATCAGTGCCAAAGACAAGCAGAATATCGACGAGCTGCGGGAGGTGCTATATAAAAAGGTACGCGAGCTGCATGTGCAGAAGTACCCCTATAACGACTTCCTTTACAATATTGACGAATAACCAAACACAAGATAACTTATGAGAGATTACAGATTACTGACGCAAGAGGAGATTGAGGTGCTCGAAAGCAATAGCTGTTGGGCCGAGGACTGGAACCGCGTAAAGGTGGCCGAGGACTTTTCACCCTACGGCTTCCACCGTGTAGTATTTTACGGCGACATCCGCTTAGGAGTCTTCGAGAAGCAGGTGGAGGTGACCAAAGGCTTTACCAAGCGTGCCGGCATCAACGACGCCACGCTGCGCAATGTCACCGTGGGCGACAACTGTCTCATCGAGAAGGTGGGCAACTTCATCAACAACTATGCCATCGGCGACGACTGCTACATATCGAACATCTGCACCATGGAGACCACCGAGGGAGCTACCTACGGCGAAGGCCATCTGGTCAGCGTGCTCAACGAGATGGGCGACGGCAACGTCATCCTGTTCCACGACCTGAACTCGCAGCTGGCAGCCTTCATGGTCAAGTACTTCAACGACCGCCAGCTGAAGGACAACATCACGCGGCTCATCAACGAGGAGATTCGCTTCACGCAGCCTGAGCGCGGCACCATTGGCAACGGTGTGAAAATCATCAACTCGAAGGAGATTACCAATACCGTCGTGAAGGACGACTGCGAAATCAACGGAGCTGCACGGCTCAGCGACTGCACCATCATGTCGTCGAAGGATGCCTCGGTGTATATCGGCACGGGTGTCATCTGCGAGAACTCCATCATCTGCAATGGCTGTAGCATCACCAATAGCGTAAAGATGCAGGACTGCTTCGTCGGCGAGGCCTGCACCATCACCAACGGCTTCACGGCGGAGGCCAGCGTCTTCTTCGCCAACAGCTACATGGCCAACGGCGAGGCGTGTGCCGCCTTCTGCGGCCCCTTCTCGGCCTCGCATCACAAGAGCTCGTTGCTTATCGGCGGCGAATTCTCGTTCTACAATGCCGGCTCCAACACCAATTTCTCCAACCATGCCTACAAGATGGGCCCGCTGCACTACGGTACCTTGGAGCGCGGCACGAAGACGGCCAGCGGAGCCTACGTGCTGATGCCGGCTAAAATCGGGGCTTTCTCAGTGTGCTTCGGCAAACTGATGAACCATCCCGACATGCGCTGTCTGCCCTTTGCCTATCTGCTGGCCTACGGCGAGACCATGTACATCGTGCCCGGCCGCAACATCACTACCGTCGGCCTGTACCGCGACATCAAGAAGTGGCCCAAGCGCGACAAGCGTGCAGCCTCCTGCCGCAAGTCAATCATCAACTTCGACTGGCTCTCGCCCTTTACCGTCGGCGAAATCGTGCAGGGCAAGAAAATCCTGGAGGCGCTGCGCCATGCCGGAGGCGACAATGTGTCCAGCTATAACTATCATGAATACATCATCAATGCCTCGTCGCTGAAGAAAGGCATCAAGTATTACGACATCGCCCTGCGCATCTACATGGGTGCCGTGCTGAAGCGTGCCGTCAAGGAGGGATTCATGGACAAGCCGACGACTACGATTGGCGAGGGCGAATGGAACGACCTGAGCGGTCTGCTCCTGCCGGCCAGCGAGGAACAGCGGCTTATCGACGACATCAAGAGCGGTGCCATTGAGAGCATCAAGGACGTACTCGACCGCTTCGACGACATCAACGAGCACTACCGTGAGTACCAGTGGACATGGACCTATAAGCTCATCCTCGACTACTACGGACTGGAGGAACTGACCGAGAGCGCCATCCAGCGCATCCGTGAGGACTATGTCCGTGCACGCCGTGCCTGGATTGCCGAAATCCGCAAGGATGCCGAGAAGGAGTTCGCCATGGGTGACGTGGAGCAGGAAGTCTTCGACGATTTTATCTCGAAATTAGACCACGAAATAGACTATGAAGATTAAACAGTTATTGGTATTAGGTATTGGCTGTTGCGTCTTGGGTGTTAGTAACGCACAAGCCAAAGACTACAAGTACGAGACGGTGCCTGGCGACTTGACCAAGACCCGTATCTACACGTTGGACAATGGCCTGAGGGTTTACCTCAGCGTCAACAAGGAGAAGCCGCGCATTCAGACCTACATCGCCGTGAGGACGGGTAGCAAGAACGACCCCGCCGAGACGACGGGCCTGGCACACTATCTGGAGCACCTCATGTTCAAGGGCACCAGTCTTTTCGGCACTACCAATCCGGTTGCCGAGGCTCCTTTGCTGGACGAAATCGAGCAGCGCTATGAGGCGTATCGCCGTCTCACTGACCCTGACGAGCGCCGCATGGCCTATCATGCGATTGACAGCGTGTCGCAGCTGGCAGCCCGCTACTTCATCCCCAACGAGTACGACAAGCTGATGGCCACCATTGGTGCCGAGGGCACCAATGCTTTCACGTCGAACGACGTGACGTGCTACGTCGAGGACATCCCGTCGAACGAGATAGAGAACTGGGCCAGAATCCAGGCCGACCGTTTCCAGCACATGGTTATCCGTGGCTTCCATACTGAGTTGGAGGCTGTCTATGAAGAGTACAACATGTACCTGACCGACGACGGCGACAAGATTTTCAGCGCCTTGGGCAAGAAGCTGACGCCGACGCATCCCTACGGCACGCAGACCACCATCGGCACGCAGGAGCACTTGAAGAATCCCAGCATCACCAATATCAAGAATTACTTCCGCCATTGGTACGTGCCCAACAATGTGGCCATCTGCATGGCCGGCGACTTCGACCCCGACCAGACCGTAGCCATCATCGAGCGCTATTTCGGCCAGTGGAAGCCCGGCAACGACGTGGCACAACCGGTGTTCCCGGAGCAAAAACCGCTGACGGCACCCACCGATACCACCATCATCGGCCAGCAGGCTGAGCAGGTATGGATGGGATGGCTGGCCAAACGGGCCAACGACTTGCAGTGCGACACGCTGGACGTTATCGAACAGATGCTCAGCAACGGCAAGGCCGGACTCTTCGACCTCAACCTCAATCAGGACATGAAGGTACAGACTGCGCAGGGCGGCCTCCAGACCCAGCAGGACTATTCGTGGTTCCTGCTCATCGGCATGCCCAAGCCCGGCCAGTCGCTCCAGGAGGTCCGTTCGCTGCTTCTCGGCGAGGTGGAGAACCTGAAGCAAGGCCGTTTCCCCGACGACCTGCTGCCCGCAGTGGTCAACAACATGAAGCTGAGCTACCAGCAGGCACTCGACAACAACCGCTGGCGCACCTCCGAGCACATGCAAGCCTTTGTCAACGGCGAGCCGTGGCAGCAGCATGTGGGCAAGATGGAACGCATCTCGCACATGACCAAGCAGGAGATAGTCGACTTTGCACGCCGCTTCTTCACCGACGGCTATGCCACCGTGTTCAAGGAGCAGGGTGTCGACACGCTGCAGAAGAAGATAGACAAGCCGGCCATCACGCCCATTCCCACCAACCGCGACCTCGTGAGCGACTTCGTCAAGGAGATACAGAATAGCAAGGTGGAGCCTATCCAGCCGCAGTTCCTTGACTTCAGCCGCGACCTTACCGTGGCATCTGTGAAGAAGGGCTTACCCCTTCTTTATAAGCAGAACACGGACAACGACCTGTTTACCCTTATCTTCCGCTACGACTTCGGCCATGAGGACGACAACCGCTACGACATCGCCAGCAGCTATATCGACTTCGTGGGCACCGACAAGCTGTCGGCTGCTGACATCAAGCAGCAGTTCTACGGCATGGCATGTAACTACAACGTCAATGTCAATGCCGACAATCTGACCGTCTCGCTGTCGGGACTCAGCGAGAACATGCCTGCTGCCTTGAAGCTTATGGAGGATGTGCTGCACCACGCCAAGGCCGACCGGGCTTCCTACGACCAGTTTGTCGACCTCATCCTTAAGGCGCGCGACGACAATAAGAAGGACCAGCGTACCTGCTTCGACTATCTTTACCATTATGCCGTCTACGGTCCTCACAACATGCGGCGCGACGACATGACGGCCCAGCAGTTGCGCGAGGCCGACCCGCAGCAGCTGTTAAGCCTGCTGGCTGACTTGGATAAGATGCAGCACAGCGTGCTCTACTACGGACCGATGACGCAGAAGGAGCTGACGGCTGCGGTGACCAAGCTCCACAAGACACCGGAAAAGCTGGCCGATGTGCCTCACGGACAGCCGTATACTGCCCAGCAGACACCGCAGAACGAGGTGTGGCTTGCCCCCTACGATGCCAAGAACATCTATATGCGTATGTACCATAACGAGGGGCGCGACTTCAATCCAGCCGAGGCTGCCGTCGTTACGGCCTTCAACGAATACTTCGGCGGCGGCATGAACGGCATCGTGTTCCAGGAGTTGCGCGAGGCGCGCGGCCTGGCCTACAATGCCTTTGCCAACTATAGTCGCATCCGTCGGACAGGGGAGAAGGAGAGCTTCTTTACCCATATCATTACACAGAACGACAAGATGATGGACTGCGTACGGCAGTTCCACCAGATTCTCGACACCATCCCGCAGTCGGAGGCTGCCTTCCAGATTGCCAAGGAGGCCGTGGTGAAGCAGATGGCCAGCCAGCGTACAACTAAGATGGGCGTCATCAGTGCCTATATCAACATGCAGCGCCTCGGTCTTGACTACGACCTCAACGAGAAGATTTACAAGGCCCTGCCGCAGGTGACGCTACAGGACATCGTACGCTTCGAACAGCAGCAGATGGCTCGCAAGCCTTACCGCTACGTCATCCTGGGCGACGAGCAGGAACTTGACGTGCCGGCACTGGAACAGATAGCGCCCCTGCACCGCCTGACGCTGGAGGAAGTCTTCGGATATTAGCGCACCTTCAGCATGTCTGCTGACATGGTGATGGCATAAAAAAGCACTAAGAATGTCTCACGACATTCTTAGTGCTTTTTCTAACTAACTTATTATCAACTATTCATTACTCATTAATAAACTTGTTGCAAAGATACGTACTTTTGTGACGAAATGATACAAAAATATGCAAAAAACGTACGTAAACGTTTGCGGTTTCATAGAAATTGTGTATCTTTGCCACGACTAAGAACCGTTTTCTATGAGTAACCAGAGACAACATAGGATATCGCTCAAGGATTTGGCCACGGAGTTAGGTGTCAGTATTGCCACTGTCAGTCGTGCGTTACGCAACTCTCCGGAGATAGGCAAGGAGATGCAGCAGCGCGTCAAGGATTTGGCCAAGAAGCTGAACTACCGTCCCAACCCCTTTGCGCAGAGCCTGCGCAAGGATGCCCCCAGGATTATCGGCGTTGTGGTGCCCAACCTCGTCACCCATTATTATGCTGCGGTGCTTGACGGTATTGAGGATGAGGCCCGCCGTGCGGGCTACAGCGTCATCAGTGCCAACAGCCATGAGCGCTTCGAAGATGAGCTTCAGGCCATTGACAATTTCATCAACCTTCATGTGGAGGGCATCGTAGCCTGTCTGGCGCAGACGACGACCGACTATACACACTTCGAGGACTTAGCCCGGATGGGGATACCCTTGGTGTTCTTCGGACGTACCTGCCTCACCGAACGGTTCTCCAGCGTGACGGCCAATGGCGACGAGGCTGCCCAGCTTGCCACGCAGCACCTGATAGACAAGGGAAGCCGGCGGATAGCCTTCCTGGGCGGTCCTAATCACCTCGACATGGTGCGGCGGCGCAAGCACGGCTACTTGGAGGCGCTGCGCGAGAACCATCTGACTATCGACCGCGACTTGGTGGTATGCGGCAAGATTGACTATGAGGTAGCCATGAAAGCCACGCAGGAACTGCTACAGCGCGACAACCGTCCTGATGCCATCCTGGCTTTCAACGACATCATCACCTTTGCTGCCTTTACGGCCATCAAGAACAGTGGGTTGCGCATACCGGAGGATGTGGCGCTGATAGGCTTTACCGACGATGTGCATGCGGCTTACGTCACTCCGCGCATGTCGGCCATCGAGGACCAGTCGCATCAGATTGGCGTCACGGCTTGTCAGTTGTTGCTCAAGTCCATCAATGGCGATACCCGGGTGTACCACGAAATCGTGCCCCAGCAACTGGTTATCCGCGACACCTCGTCAAAACTGCTGTAATCGCCATATACGGGCTGGCGGGCACTTGTATTTATTCCCGCTTCACCTTCACCACGTATTTCTGGTAGTAGCTGATGAGCAGTGTCGTCATCGGCAGGGCAATAATCATGCCCAGAATGCCCAGCAGCGAGCCCCAGATGCTGAGCGACAGCAGGATGATGGCTGAGTTGAGGCCGGTGACGTGCCCCATGATGCGCGGCGTGAGGATGGTGTCCTGGATAATCTGTACCACGGCGAAGACGATGAGGGCAGCCAGCAGAATCATCCAGAAGCTCTCTCCCGTGTCGGCCGCCTTCACCACGGCCAGGAGTATGGTGGGAATGAAGCCTATCAGCTGCAAGTAAGGCACCATGTTGAGCAGGCCGATGAACATGCCCAGCCCGATGGCCATGGGGAAGTCGATAATCAGGAAGCCGATGCTGAACAGCACGCCCACGCAGAGCGCCACCAGTCCTTGTCCCCGGAAGTAGAGGTTCATGCCTTGCCCGATGTCGCTTACCAGTTTTTGCGTGAAGCGGCGGTAGCGGCGCGGCAGCAGCTGTACCCAGCCTTGCGAGATGTCCTCATAGTCAAGTAATATAAATAAGGTGTAGAGCAGTACCATGGTAAGGGAAAACACGCTCGACACAATATTGATGGACTGTGTGATGACGCTCCAGACCTTCGGAAAGAGCTGCTTGAGGCTGTCGATGAAACCCTCCTGCGTGATAAGGCTCTTCACGTCGCTGGCGTTGACGTGCTCGTGGATGAACTCCTCTATCATCCTGGGTATGTTGCTCATCGTCTCGTTGTTCGACACGTAGCTCACTATCAGGTCTTTCACCCGTAGCGTCTCGTCAATCATCGGCGGTATCATCAGCCAGAACAGCCCCGTCAGCACACTGCCCACCACGATGAAGGCGCAGGTGATGCCCAGTATGCGGTACTTCATGCGGCAGCGATACTGGAAGAACTTCACAAGCGGAAACAGCAGGTAGGCTATGAGCCATGCCAAGAAGAACGGCAGCAGCACCGTGCTCAGCCGGTTGAGCAGCATGACAAGGCCCACGAACAGGAGGACGGCAAGGATGCCGCGCACAAAACTGTCGAAGGTTATCGGTCTCTTTCTTTCCATAACACTTGCAAAAGTACGAATTATTTTTGAAATATGAAAAAAAATAAGTACCTTTGCATCGTAATATATTGCAATATGGGTATTTTTGGATTTTTTAGCAAGGAAAAGAAACAGACGCTGGACAAGGGACTGGAGAAGACCAAGACCAGTGTGTTCGACAAACTGGCACGGGCCGTGGCCGGTAAGTCGAAGGTAGATGACGACGTACTCGACAATCTGGAAGAGGTGCTGATAACCTCGGACGTGGGCGTGGAGACGACACTGAAAGTCATCGAGCGCATTGAAGAGCGCGTAGCCCGCGACAAGTATGTGTCGACGAGCGAGCTGAATGGTATCCTGCGTGATGAGATTGCTTCGCTCTTGGCAGAGAATAATACCGACGATAACGACCAGTGGGACCTGCCGGGCGACCATAAGCCATACGTCATTCTGGTGGTTGGTGTGAACGGTGTCGGCAAGACGACGACCATCGGCAAGCTGGCTTGGCAGTTCAAGCAGGCCGGTAAGAAAGTGTATCTGGGTGCTGCCGATACGTTCCGGGCAGCGGCTGTGGAGCAGCTGTGCATCTGGGGCGAGCGCGTTGGAGTGCCGGTGGTGAAGCAGCAAATGGGCTCAGACCCAGCCTCGGTGGCCTTCGACACCATTCAGAGTGCCAAGGCTAACGGTGCCGACGTGGTGCTTATCGACACGGCAGGCCGTCTGCACAACAAGGTCGGACTGATGAACGAGCTGAAGAAAATCAAGGATGTCATGAAGAAAGTCATGCCTGAGGCCCCCGACGAAGTGTTGCTGGTGTTGGACGGCTCGACCGGACAGAACGCCTTCGAGCAGGCCCGCCAGTTCTCGGCAGTGACACAGATAACGAGCCTGGCCATCACCAAGCTCGACGGCACGGCCAAGGGCGGCGTGGTGATAGGCATTTCCGACCAGTTGAAAGTGCCCGTGAAGTATATCGGGTTGGGCGAGGGCATGGAGGACTTGCAGCTTTTCAACCGTCGGCAGTTTGTGGATTCGCTGTTTAAGAGTGAAAAGTGAAAGGTGAAAAGGTGACAACGAAACCGACGATTGACTTTATAACGCTGGGTTGCTCAAAGAATCTGGTGGACTCGGAGAGGCTGATGGGTCTCTTCGAGGCGCACGGCTATCATGTGACCCACGACACGGAGCAGCCTCAGGACGGTGACTCCCTGCCGGAAGGCCGAAGCGGGGCACGCATTGCCGTGGTGAACACGTGCGGCTTCATAGAGGATGCCAAGCAGGAAAGCATTGACACCATCCTGGAACTGGCGCAGGAAAAGACGGCCGGACGGCTAAAGGGACTTTACGTGATGGGATGTCTCTCGGAGCGCTATCTGGCTGATTTGGAAGCGGAGATTCCGGAGGTGGACGGATGGTATGGCAAATTCAACTACCAGCAGCTGTTACACGACTTGGAAGCCGCAGCCGCTGCCTCATGCGCCAAGCAGGATGCCCCGTTCAGGAAACTCACCACCCCTCGCCACTACGCTTACTTGAAGATAGCCGAAGGCTGCGACCGCCACTGCGCCTATTGTGCCATCCCCATCATTACGGGCCGCCACCGCAGCCGTCCGATGCAGGAAATACTCGACGAGGTGCGCTGGCTGGTGTCGCAGGGTGTCAGGGAGCTGCAGGTTATTGCGCAGGAGCTGACCTATTATGGCGTGGACATTGACGGCAAGCAGCATATTGCCGAGTTGGTGGAACGCATGGCAGACATCGAGGGCGTGGAGTGGATACGTCTGCACTATGCCTATCCGGCCCACTTCCCGTGGGACCTGCTCCGTGTGATGCGGGAGCGGAAGAACGTCTGCAACTATCTCGACATTGCCTTGCAGCACATCAGCGACCCTGTGCTCAGCCGCATGCAGCGCCATGTGACGAAGGCGGAAACCTACGAGCTGATACAACGGATGCGCCGCGAAGTGCCCGGCATCCATATCCGTACTACGCTGATGGTCGGATTCCCCGGCGAGACGGACGAAGACTTCCACGAACTGCTGGAGTTTACGAAGTGGGCACGCTTTGAGCGCATGGGGGCCTTTGCCTATAGCGAAGAGGACGGCACCTATAGTGCACAGCACTATCAGGACGATGTCCCGGCCGTTGTGAAGCAGGCACGCCTTGACCGGCTGATGCGTGTGCAGCAAAGCATCAGTGCCGAGATAGAGGCGGCGAAGATAGGACAGACGCTGCGCGTCGTCATTGACCGTCGGGAGGGCGACTGGTACGTGGGCCGTTCGGAGTTTTGTTCGCCGGAGGTAGACCCGGAAGTGCTGATTCCTGCTGACGAGGATTTGACTATCGGCAGGTTCTACGATGCCCGTGTCACAGACGCAGAAGAATTTGACTTATACGCCACAACAAAAATATGAATAATAAAGAGTTTATTGCCGAATTGGCCGAGCGGACCGGCTACACCGCCAAGGACACCCAGAAGCTGGCCAACAACCTGATTGACGCCATGGGCGATGCCTTTCAGGAGGATAACGCCGTGCTGGTGCCTAACTTCGGCGTCTTTGAGACGAAGAAGAAGATGGAGCGCATCATGGTGAATCCGTCGACGGGCCAGCGCATGCTCGTTCCGCCGAAGCTGGTGCTGGGCTTCAAGCCTAACCAGACGTGGAAGGACAAACTGAAGGGAGGACAGTAGCCATGGGGAAGTTGTCAATACAGGAAGTAGCCAGGATACTGGTCGACAAGAACGGTCTGGAACAGCGCGAGGCTAACCGCTTCGCCACCGAGTTCTTTGCCATTATCCTGCAGTGTCTGCAACAGGGCGAGCAGGTGAAGGTGAAAGGCTTGGGCACGTTTAAGATTATCAATGTCGAGGCCCGCGAGAGCGTCAGTGTGCGTACCGGTGAGCGTGTCGTCATCGACAGCCACGCCAAGGTGTCGTTTACGCCGGATAACGTGATGCGCGAGCTGGTGAACAAGCCGTTCTCGCAGTTTGAAACCGTCGTGCTTAACGAAGGCGTCGAGTTCGACGATATGAAGGACATGAAGGATGAAAAGGACGAGGAGGCTGACGACGACGAAGCCCGGGGCGCAGAAAGCACCCCCTTGGTGGAGGAGAAACCGCCTCATGAAGAACCTGCTGATGAAGAACCTGCAGAAGAAGAACCTGCCGATGTAGAACCTGCCGTGGAACAGCCTGCAGTGTTGCCGCAAGAAGCTCCGTTAGCGACATTCCCAGCCGCCGATGAAGACGAACCGGTAGCTGAAGACGAACCGGTAGCTGAAGACGAACCGGTAGCAGAAGAAGAACCGGTAGCAGAAGAAGAACCAGTCGCCGAAGACGAACCGGCTGATGATGACAGCGATGATGACAACCGCAGACGCTCATGGATAGGCTGGCTGGCGGCATGCGTGCTCGTGGCTGCCCTGCTGGCGGCAGCGGCCTATGGCGGCTATGAGTATGGCCGAAGCGGGCAGATGGCTGTGGCAGACACCATTGTCGTGGTGGACACGGTGTATATGGCAGAGCTGGAAACTGACTCCTTGGCTGAGGAAGACCCCACGGTGGCAGCACTGCTGGCCGAGGCAAGCGAGGAGCCGGAGACGGAGACGCCACCGGCACCCGCTAAGGAGACGGCGACGCCACCGGCACCCGCCAAGGAGACGGCGGCACCACCGGCAACTGCCAAGGAGACGGCGGCATGGGATAAGTATGAGCAGAAGGATGCACGCCTCCGCTACGGTGCCTACCGCATCGTTGGGACGGAGCGCGAAGTGACGGTGCAGGCCGGACAGACGTTCTTACGGCTCTGTCGTGCCTATCTCGGACCGGATATGGAATGCTACGTGGAGGCCTATAACGACCTGCCCCCAAAGCCGATGCTGAAGGAAGGACAGGTCATCAAGATTCCCAAACTGCAACTGAAGAAGAAACTACGTCGATAAGTCATGCTGACAGACACACCGGTATATATTATTGAAGAGGAACGGCTGCGCCGTAACCTGAAGCTGATAAGCGACGTGGCACGCCGCACAGACTCGGAGTGGATACTGGCTTTCAAGGCCTTTGCACTATGGAAGACGTTCTCCGTCTTCCGCGAATATATCCGTTCCACGACGGCCAGCTCGCTGTCGGAGGCACGGCTGGCCTTGGAGGAGTTCGGCGCCAAGGCGCACACCTACTCGCCGGCCTATAAGGATGAGGAGTTCGGCGACATCGTGCGCTGTTCGTCGCATCTGACCTTCAATTCCCTGTCGCAGTACGAGCGCTTTCACGACAGGGCAGGGGAGTGCTCGTTAGGACTGCGCGTGAATCCGGAGTATTCCGAGGTGGGCACCCTCTTGTATAATCCCTGTGCGCCGGGTACGCGCTTCGGCGTTACTGCCGACAAGCTGCCCGATGAACTGCCGCACGACATTCGCGGCTTCCATTGCCACTGCCATTGTGAGAGTGGGGCCGATGTCTTTATGCGTACGCTGGAACACATCGAGCGGAAGTTCTCGCGCTGGTTCCCGCAGTTGGAGTGGATTAACTTCGGCGGCGGCCATCTGGTCACCCGCAAGGATTACGACATCGACCTGCTGGTGCAGCTCATGCACGGCTTCCACCAGCGCTATCCCCACCTGCGTGTCATCTTCGAGCCCGGCAGTGCCTTTGCCTGGCAGACGGGACCGTTGGTGTCGCAGGTCGTCGACGTGGTGGAGGACAAGGGCATCCGCACGGCTGTCCTGGATGTGAGCTTTACCTGCCACATGCCTGACTGCCTTGAGATGCCCTATATGCCCGAGGTCAGGGGGGCGGTGGCCTGCGAGTCCGGTGAGCCGTCAGCGCCCCGTGGCTTCCTTTACCGCCTTGGCGGTAACAGCTGTCTGAGCGGCGACTTCATGGGCTTCTGGCGTTTCGACCATGAACTGCAGGTTGGCGAACAGGTCATCTTTGAGGACATGATGCACTATACCACCGTCAAGACCAATACCTTCAACGGCATCACCCACCCCTCCATCGCCATGCTTCATACCGACGGCTCGCTGGAACTTTTGCGGCGCTTTACCTATGAAGACTATCGCGACCGTATGGACTGACTGTTTATTGTATATAAAGGTATAAAGTTAACGTTTTTTTGGGTTTTATTGGTCTAAATGGTCAAAAAATACACTTTTATTTGCGCTTTTTGCTGAAAACGTTTGGCGATTAAGATTTTTTTTTGTTACTTTGCACCCGTTTAGAGATAGAAGATTTTTTATTTTTATAATTAAACTTTTAAAAAACAAGATGAAAAAGTTATTTTTAATGCTTGCTGCAGCTACATTTGCAGCTAACGTGTCTGCTCAGACCGTAGAGGAGAGCAAGACATTCTTTGACAACTGGTACATTGGCGTGAACGCTGGCGTTAGTGCACCTTCTACCGGCTACAAGGTTTTTAAGAACATTTCCCTTCCTGAGGCCAGCCTCCGCATTGGTCGTTGGATTACTCCTGTATTCGGTTTCGCAGCTGAGGGAACTGTTAACTTCGGTAACAAGCCTGAGATAAGCATGTATGATAAGGTAAAGGGTCAGTGGTATGACAACAAGACCGCTGTGAACAACCTGCGCGTCAGCTTGCTCGGTACTACTAACTTCAGCAACTGGTTTGCTGGTTATAAGGGTGAGCCTCGCACCATCGAGTTCATCGGTGTTTATGGACTGGGTTGGCAGCATGTATTCGGTGGCTACAAGAAGAAGGATGGTTACAAGTGCAACTTCTGGGCTGCTAAGTTAGGTATGGATATCGCTTTCAACCTTGGCGCTGCTAAGGCTTGGCAGGTTTATCTGGAGCCCAACATCGTTTACAACCTGGAGACCAACCACGGTGTACAGTTCGACTTCCGTCAGTCTATGTTCGGTGTTAACGTTGGTGTGAACTACAAGTTCGGCAACAGCAACGGCACTCACAACTTCAAGATTGCCCAGCTCCGCGACCAGGCTGAGATTGACGGTCTGAACGCTCAGATTAACCAGCTCCGTTCGGAGAGCGCAAGCAAGGACAGCAAGATTGCTGCTGACGCTCGCACCATTCAGGACCTGCAGAACCAGCTCAACGCTTGCCGCAACCAGCCGAAGCCGACTGCCGCTGTTGCTGCTGTTAAGGAGAATGTTGCCCTGCAGCCCATCGTTATCTTCCGTCAGGGTAAGAGCACTATCGATGCCGCTCAGTATGCTAACATCGAGATGGTTGCCAAGTACATGAAGAACCACAAGGATGCCAAGCTGCTCGTTAAGGGTTATGCTTCTCCCGAGGGAACCAAGGAAATCAACCAGAAGCTCTCTGAGCAGCGCGCTATTGCTGTGAAGAACGCTCTCGTTAAGAAGTACAAGATTGCTGCTGACCGCATTGAGACCAAGGGCTTCGGTGCTACCAGCGAGCTCTCTGAGGAGAACGACTTCAACCGCGTTGCTATGTTCTTCGACACCAACAACAAGTAATCGAAGACTGCAATAAGTCTACAATCCAAGCAGGAGGAAAACCAGCCGGTTTTCCTCCTGCTTTGTTTTTTTGTCCTGTCAGCTGTTGAGCCTTGCTTTTCGTCGTGAGTGTCTTCATGTCATTTTTTGTCCGATTTTTATCAAAAGATGTGCACGTCATTTTTTCTTCCATTGAAAAAAATCTCAAAAAGTGGCTCAAGCCTACACTACTCGACTTATTGTGCTTATTTTCAGATGATTAAGTAGTGTAGGCTGCCTACACTTTCTATGGGCAAGCCTACACTAAACGGTCGTTTTGAGATGACAAAACAGCGGAAATGCCTGGTAACAATAGGGGTTACTGACAGTAACCATGGCAGATACTGTCAGTAACCATGGCGGTTACGAGCAGTAACCATGGTGGTTACTGCAATTTTTCAAGATAAAAGTCTGCTGGAGGTGGTATAAAAGTGTGCGGAAAGGAAAATAAAAAATGTCATGATTATTCTTAATTTTCCGATTTTGTGTAGGCTTGCCCCTTAAAAGTGAAGGCAGCCTACACTGCTTAACCTGCTGAAACTAAGCGCAATAAGTCGAGTAGTGTAGGCTTGAGCCACTTTTTGAGTTTTTTTTTCATTAGAATAAAAAAATAACGTGCACATCATTTTCGCCTTAATATTATTAAAAAGGTGGGGAGATTGAACAATAAATCTGAAAAAAATTGTATCTTTGCACCGAAATTTAGCTCAAATACGTATTTATTATGGCAAGACCTATCAAAGAAACCCCCATCCTCTACGGTGAGGATGCCCGCCGCTTCGAAGCGCGGATGAAGGAACGCCGTCGCATTTCGCCCGAGGAAAGGGCAGAGATGAATACCATTTATAAAACGATAATGGCAACGGCAAACTTCTGAGGATATGACGAAACAGGAAGTTGCAGCCCGATTTGACATCTACAAGTTGGGCGAGAATGAGCGGGTGGAATCGTTTGACTGCGGTGACGCAGACCTGAACGATTTCATCCTCAATGATGCCCTGCCTTACCGCAAAGAGAAACTGGCCGTCACTTACACCTATGTCGAAAAGGGCAATCCTGACAACGTTGCAGCCTTCTTCTGTCTCTCCAATGACCGTATATCTTTGGCCGATTTCGACAATAAGACCAAGTATAACAAGTTCAGCCGCCGTTTCAACAACCGCAAACGTCTGAAGAGTTATCCTGCCGTGAAGATAGGGCGTTTTGCAGTATCCGTGTCGATGAAGGGAATGAGCATCGGGAGCATCCTGCTCACTTTCATCAAGCGCTATTTCACCGCCGACAACAAGACAGGCTGCCGCTTCCTCACCGTTGATGCATACGCCGCTGCCATTCCTTTCTATCTCAAGAACGGCTTTGTTCCCCTCAACGATGAGGATGCCGACGAGCCTACCCGCTTGCTATACTTTGACCTCAACGATTTGGACGAAGAATAATTTCCCCCCCAGCGCTATGCAGAAAGTGTGTGAGACGATAGGATTATTTAACGGGCAATATTTGGCAGTGTCAGATATTCCTAATATTACTACCCCCCCACGCGCTCGGTTAGCGCTACTGGCGTAGACTACATTATTAAATGCGCGGGCTTCCGCGCGTTAATATACGGCTTTTCTTGCACCGAAGGTCAAGGGAGGCCGCATCATTTTTTACTCCCGTACAGGCAATGAATTCCAAAAATAAAAGTCAAATATAAAACCAAATGATTATGAAGAAAAAAGACTACAGGAAACCGACGATGCAGGTCGTCAAGTTAGAACAGAAGACGCAACTGCTGCAGGCCAGCTAACAGACATCCGCACCATGGCCGCCGTGCTCATGGCATCGGCCACGCTCGCTGCCTGCTCCAGCGACGACAACATCATCGACGAGCAGCCCGTGCAGCCCACGGGGCCTTCATATTGTACTTTGGCAGCAATACGGGCGACGACGAATACAAGCACGGCCTGGCCATCGCGTGGGAAGACGAAAACGGTGGCGCCACGATGACCTTTGAGGCTGCCAAGGAAGCCATTGCTGCCAAGACCGCCGTCCCGGGAGGCAAGTGGAAGTTGCTCGAAAGTAAACCGTGGAGAGAGATATTCGTAGCATGCGGCCAACTTGACGGATGTGGAGGATCAGGCAACATGAACAAGTGGATTGGCGAAGTTGGAGGCCAACAATTTGTAAAGGGTGATTATTACTGGGCGGCAACGCCCGAAAATTCCGGAAACCCCGCCGCCGCGCAGCGCGCCGCGCCAAACCGTGACGCGACTGCCGGCGACGAAGGTCAGACCCTCACTTTGTCGTCTGGATGGTCAGCGTTGTAGGCTTCAGCCTGCCCTTCGCACTCTTGACGGTCAGCGTAGCCTGACCCGCCGTCTTGGTGGTACGCAGCACGACGACCAGCTGTCCGTTGAACAGTTTCATCTGCGGCTGCTTGAACGGCTGCAGCGAGGTGGCATCGCCGTTGCAGACGGCCTCGAAGGTGGCGGCACCGCTGACGCTGAACGTCAGGTTGTCGTTGCACGTGGGGACGCTGTTGCCGTGCTTGTCGATGGCCGACACGTCGACGAATATCAGGTCGTCGCCGTTGGCCTGATAGCCGGAAGCCTCCGCCCGGGCGACGAGCTGTACAGCCTTGCCGGCCGTGCGCTGGATGTCCTCGCCAATCTTCTGGCCATCCTTGTCGTATACGACGACGCGGATTTCGCCCGGCTCATACTTCACGTCGTTCCAGCGCAGGCGGTAGCGGTCCAGCCGGCTGTCAGCGCTCTTGCGGATGCGCCCCTGGCTTTTGCCGTTGACAAACAGCTCGCCTTCCACGCCGTCGGTATAGCAGTAGACGGGCGTCACCTTGCCCTTGCGGTCGGGCCATGTCCAGTGCGGCAGCAGGTGAACGGTATGCTCCTGGGTGTTCCACTTCGAGCGGTAGAGGAAGTAGCGGTCCTTGGGCAGTCCGGCCAGGTCGCAGATGCCGAAGTAGCTGGAGCGCGACGGCCAGTATTCGTCGTAGGGCGACGGCTCGCCTAAGTAGTCGTAGCCTGTCCATACAAATTCGCCGATAACCCAGTCGTAGTCATCCTGCCAACGCCAGTCGTCATCGGGCAGGTTCGACCACGGGCAGTATTCCACGTCGTAGCTGGAACACTGGCCGTCGGCCGTCTCGATGGCCTTCGGGTCGTACTTCTTGGTCCATGACGAGAAGCGCGAGTTGTCGTCAGGCTCTGCGGGGAACTTGTAGACGCCGCGCGAGCTGACCGTCGATGCCGTCTCGGAACCGAGCAGGAATCCCTGTGGCAGCTGCTTGATATTCTTGTCGTATTTGTGTACGCGGTAGTTGAAGCCCGGAATGTCCATGGCCTGTGCGAAGCCGCTCTTCAGCGCCGGTTCGGCATTGTCCATGCCCTGTGTAACGGGACGGGTGGGGTCCAGTGCATGGCACAGGCCCTGCAGGCGGATGCTGATTTGGCGGCCTTCCTCGCTCCACTGCTCAGGAATCTCGTTGCCGATAGACCACATGACGATGCAGGGGTGGTTGCGGTGGTTCAACACGAGGTTGGTGATGTCCCTGTCGGCCCATTCGCGGAAGAAGCGCGCATAGCCGTTCTTGCACTTGGGGTATATCCACATATCGAACGACTCGGCCATGACCATCATGCCTAAAGAGTCGCACAGCTCCATCTGCCATGTCGACGGCATGTTGTGCGACGTACGGATGGCGTCGCAGCCCATCTGCTTCATCATCTTAATCTGGCGGATGAGTGCCGACTTGTTGATGGCGGCGCCCAAGGGGCCGAGGTCGTGGTGCAGACAGACACCCTTCAGCTTGCGCGTCACGCCGTTCAGCTGGAAGCCATGCTCGCGGCTGACGCGAACGGTGCGGATGCCCGTCTTTATTTCCTTGCTGTCAATCAGCACGTGGTGTTCAGGGCCAATGGGACCAGCCTTGAGGACCTGTACCTTCAGCTTACACAAATGAGGTGTCTCAGGCGTCCATAGTTGTGCGTTGTTTATGACGAACTTGCCATACACCTTGCCGTCATGCTCTATACGAATGTCGTGCCCCCCTGCCTTCCGGCCGTCAGGCATGGTGAGCGTCATAGTGGCTACCATGCTCTTGTTATGATTAACCACCTTCGCCTCTGCCTCTACGATGGCCTTTCCGTTCTCGATGGTCATAGTCCGCACGTAGATGGACCAGTCGTCGATATGTGTCTTCGGCGTCAGTACCAGCGTGACGGGGCGGTAGAGTCCTGCACCAGGATACCAGCGCGAACTTTCCTCCACGTTTTTGAGGTGTACGCCGATGTCCAGCTTTCCGGCTTTGAGCCAAGGCGTGGCGTCAACGCGGAAGGCGTTATAGCCGTAAGCCCAGTAGCCGGCCTCGGTGCCGTTGACGGTGACACGCGGCTCGGACATGGCTCCGTCGAACACCAGTTCGGCGGCCTCATAGCCCTCGGGGATGGTGACGCTGGTGCGGTACCAGCCCTCGCCAATCCACGGCAGCGAGCCAGAACGGCCCGACTTCTCGGAGGCTTCCGTCTCGCCGTTCTGTGCAATGGCCACGCGCTGCAGGTCCCACTTCTTGTCGAAAGGCCCGGCAATGGCCCAGTCGTGCGGTATCTCTACTTGCTGCCACGACAAGCTGTCGCGGGAGAAGTCCCAGGTTTTCAGGTTGATTTCACGTCGTTGCTGCGCGAACACAAAGGCAGGCAGCAGGAGGCTCCATAATAGTAAGCTGTTTTTCATAAATGGCTCTTAATGATGAATAATTATTGCAAAGATACGAAATAAAGTTGATATGGCAAAGCATTTTGGGGAAGATAAACACAGTTTGCTCATAAATGAATGCGATTCAGGCGCAACGCACTTGCCAATAACGCCACGGCACAAGTGATAAGGGACGAGAAGCGAAACTTGTTCCTGCATATCAACGAGACACCTATTGCCCAATGGTTTAAGGAGCAATTCGGATTGGGACAGGAGAAGCGGAGAGGAATAAGACGTTAGCACAAATTGGGAGCAAGAATTTAAATGCAAACTTGCTCCCGTTATCTTCATGATTACTATGCCTCTTGTTCTTTAGGCTCTACCCATTTCACAACTCGTATACTGACTTCGTAGAGCAGATAGAGTGGAATGGTGACGAGAATTAGGGTCATCAAGTCGGGAGGAGTGATGATGGCGGCAACCAGCATAATGACGATGAGTGCGTGCTTCCGGTACTTGGAGAGCATCCATGAGGATGCCACGCCCAACTTCCCAAGGAAGAAAGCAACGACGGGTAATTGGAAAACTACGCCCATCACCAGTGTCAACGAGACGAATGTAGAGATATAAGAGTCGAGCGTGATGTTGCTCACCACCTTTGCCGACACGCTATAAGTGCCGAGAAAACGGAAGGAGATAGGGAACAGCACAAAGTAGCTCATCAGTACACCGAGCAGGAACAACACATAGATGATAACAGCCACTTGCACTGAATATTTGCACTCATTCTCATAGAGGGCGGGAGAAATGAAGCGGAATAGCTCATATAAGATATAAGGTGAAGCCCCAAGCAGCCCCAGATACACCGCTGTCGTGATGTGCGTCATGAACTGGCTCGACAGGTCGGTGGCAATCATCTGCACGTGGAACTCGTCAAAGCGGAAATCAATTTCGATTTTCCGCATGGCTGTTTCAAGCAAGCGGTAGGTACAGAAGTCCCATTCACTTGGAGCCATCAGAATGCTCCAAGTGATGTCCTTGAAACAGAAAACCACTATGGCAATCAGCCCTGCCACACCAAGAATGCGAAACAGCATCTGGCGAAACACCTCCAAGTGTCCGCCAAATGTCAACAGATTGCCATCACCTCCCGCAACGTCGTTATTTTGATGTTGCTGTTCCTGTATTAGTTCTTCTAGCTTCTGCTCCTGTTTCCGTTTCTTGCTTTTCTTCCTCGCCATTCTCTTCAGGCTCTTCAGCCAGCGGTTCGTTCATTCCTTTTTTGAAACTCTGCACTCCCTGGCCTAAGCCTTTCATCATCTCAGGGAGTTTCTTTCCCCCAAAGAGGAGTAGAGCCAGACCACCGATGAGGAGCAGTTCCGTTGTACCGATAAATAATAGTTGTGTAGCCATACGTTCACGGAGTTACCAAATAGATTTCACACGTATCGAAGTTGATTTCCCAATTACTATTCTCTGCCGATTCCCATTGGTATTTCTCAGCCATTCGGTTCCACCAGCCCTGAAACTTAGTGCTCGTCTCTCCTAAATCATTTACCAACTTTTCGTATAGGTCAGCGTTATAGGCTGTGAGAATTGATGCGAGTTCATTCAACCCATTGCGACGTTCAAAGAGCGTTTGAATCTCTGTACGCTCTTCGGGTGTCACTTGCCCTACAAGTCTTTTTGTTGCCATTATTTCCTGTATTCTGTGTAGTATAAAAATCTGCCATTTGCATGTCTTTCAACTCTTGCTGTATTAGTATCTGAACTTATCAAAACCAAAACGGTATTCATCCAGTTAAAGACGCGCCATCCGTTATTTGTTCCTGTATAACTTAGTTGCTGGTTTATTGGACACAATGGCATAGCGGGCATTACTTGGCCGGCAATTGTGTTAGACTCAGAACCGAACAAACTGCATGTTGTTCTTCCATAAAAATCTGTCCAATAGGTGATAGTTACCAATAACCCTGTTGAGTTAGAGTTTACTCTATTCCCATTTGCATCGTATTGGGCTACGAATTTGTAGTTGTAAACCTCTACATTCTGAGCCTGTGTAGAAATAAATATGCTAAGGCATAATATGATTAATGCTATATGTTGCTTCATGTTTTCAAATCTTTAGGTATTTTTCAAACGGGTCTAAATAGTCAATTTCTTCTATAGAATCTTGCCATAAAGGATTCTTGCATTTACCCATCTTCTGTAGTAATTCCCTACTAGCATTTCTTTCCATGTGTGCTACTACACATTGCTCATGAGAAGGTGTATTGACTTCTAATGTTGTTTTGCGATTGAGCCAGATACAGCGTTTACACTGGTATGCATCACAATTTGTACAGATGGGAGCATGGTCTAATTTGTACAGGTGTTTATTCTTTATTTCTAGGCCACGCTCCAAATCTCCTACATTTTTAGACTCATTCTCATAGTAGAAAGCTGGGCATACGTAAAACTTACCATTGGGGGCAAGAGTTATATTACTTTCTGCGGCTCCGCAATTATTCATCTGCGAGAGCATCATACGGTCTGTGAGGATATTAAACTGTGGCATTTTATCATCAGCATATAATTTTTCCACATGCTCTGAAAGAACATGAAGGACTTGATTGTATCTTAAGAAATCCTCCTCCCTAAATGATTCAATGTCAGTGATGATGACATTAAGTCTTGCAACCTTTGAAAGGACATCTTTTAGAAAGAGAAACCTTTCAAACAAATCATCCTTTGTTGTTCGTAATGCATAACACTTCTCCTTATCCAAATTCGCATAGACGATGCCTGCCCAATCATGAAACACAGTGACATCTGCTACTGCCAAAACATCCGTGTCCTTACATAACGATGAAACAATGTTGTTATGGTCAATACTTTCTATAGCCTCCTTGTATTCAACAGGCAATTCAAAGTCTGGATATACAAATTGTATCATCAAGTTCTCCATCATGCCGAACTTAATACCAGCCTTCAGTATATCCAATGGTATCAACTTGTGAATTGTTCTTATATTCTCATAATGGCAATACGACGTACTAGTATCGTCTAACAGTATAATTAGATATTGTAGCATAACCCTAACATATTCCTTGTTTAACTTCTCGTTTTGTGCTCTCAAACTCTTCACGCAGCCCTTCTAATTCAAGTTTGCGGTAGAGCTTATTCCAATAATAGTTGTTAGCACGAACTCGTGCCTTGTGCATCTTACAGATTGCCGTGCTTCGTTGATAGATAGTGTTTGTTTCCGCAGCGTCATAATTTTCCCCTTGACACCACGCACAACCACTTGAAACCTCACAATCCAAACATTTTTGCGGACTTTGTACCTTGCGGTTCAATGCAATAAAGGGACGCAATTTGTTCCAATCTATACCATCATTAATGTTTCCTATCACAATTGGTTCCTTTTCGCGCAGAGAATATTTGGCGAATCTTGTACAAGGATAGAAATTGCCAGCGGCATCAATAGACATCATTTTTCCCGTTCCACACCAGTTGTCATTGTCTAAGTCGCTCATTGGTTTTCCTATTGACTCAGAAAAGAAAGAGCACGTGTACTCTTTATACCATTCATTTTCAATTATAGAATCAGCCAATTCAAGCAATTGAGATTCTAATATCTTATCATCACCCTCTTTCCAGACATCTTCAAAAACACAATTTATATTCACTTCATGTATTCCTAATTCATAAAGATGTTGCACACTTTCCTTGACGAAAGGTAGGTCTTCAGAGCTTATCGTTACCTTCGTTGCTGCATTCTCAAATTGTCGCAGCCATAAAGGGATACTTTTTACGACATCATCATACGAGCCTTTGCCGCTACCTTTGTATATTCGATTCAAATCGTGTTTTTTTCTGGTTCCATCAATAGTTATACCAACGCTGACGTGCGTCATGTTTTTCTTTATGAAAGCTTGAACCTTTGGGGACGTATAGTTTATCCCATTCGTGGAAAAACTAAATCGATAGGAGTTAAACCAATGGTGATTAAGTCTGTACATTTCCATTTTCAGATAGTCGCATATTTTGTCTATCAAGTCTATTTCCATGAAAGGCTCACCTCCAATAAACTCCCATATAATTGATTCTTCTGGGAAAGAATCTTCATGGCTGAGTATATAGTCAACCGCTCTCTTAGCTATATCCCATGACATCTGCTCCTTATTGTTTTTTCCAACGAGGTAGCAGTATTTACATGCCAGTTGACAGTCTTTTGTCACAATAAAGGTAATTGTTTTAGCGACTCCGGCTTTCCATGTATTTTGTTTTTTTCTTATTTGTTCTTCCATATCAAGAATTCTCTACGAATAACGTCCTCGGCAAAAGAATAACTCTCTTGCCGAGGACAGAATCATTACTTGTTTGTGCCATGAGTGCAGTATGCACTGCAGCCCATACACTTTCCACCACATGTGCCAGAGCAACCGTAGCAGTTACCTACACAAGTCTCACATCCCATGGGAGAGGATGCTGAGGCATTGGCAATGTTCGGAACATTTGCCAGCACGATAGCTCCCAAAATGGGCAAAGCGCCCTTGGCAGCCTTCTTGAAGAACTCGCGACGAGACTGGAGTTCCTCGTTCTTCTTGTTATTATGCATAATAATTTGATGTTGTGCCTATAGACTTCCCGAGATTCAGCGTTTTACATTGCAGGATGTAGGAGTCTGTACTGTCGTACACATCCTTTTCATCTTCAGCCAATGCAATGGTCAAGGCACAAAAGAATGGCGTGGCCATCCTTATGCACTTTACCTGAGGGGCGCGCCTAGGAAATTGGAACCCCTATCTGACATATAAGAATGCAACCACGCCATATAGCGTGGAGGCATAGCTTCTTCGTCAGATTGGGAGTGCCGCAACTTGGCCTTCCCTCTGCTTCTTAAATCGAACTATTCCAGAAGAGGTTTCCTAGGCGTCTTTGGTAAAGTGCGAAATAATAAGCTAATGCATCATCGGCTCCGGATTTCTCCCCGAAACCGCTGCAAAGATAGTGAAAATTTGGCAAAGTAATGCACACAGAGGAAGAAAAATGCCGAAAAAGTTGCAAATTTAACAAAAAAGCATTATACTTGCAGCCGAAAGTATGAAGATTCTCGGATAAGGCAGTCCGAATCAAACAATAACAGAACCCGTCGGCATCCCGTAGATCTGCTGGCGGGTCACCTTTTTTATAGACAGCAATGAGCAATCAGAAGCCATGCACGATAGAAGAACTATCATGCAATTGTGAATCTCCTATTTGAGAAAGGGTTACTTAAGAAGATTCCTATTACTATTCCCCTCCAAGACCTGCATTTGCTGAATAGCAACCTGATTGAGTTTCACAAGCCTTTCACCCTGTGGAACTCCGTCATTGATAAGCACAGCATTGATATTCTCCATATTCGACAAGCATATTAGTTCGTTGATGGTAGCATAGTCACGGATATTGCCTTTTAGGTCGGGATTTGCCTCTCGCCATTGCTTGGCGGTCATCCCAAACATGGCCACGTTAAGCACATCTGCCTCTTCTGCATAGATGATACTGGCTTGTGCTGGGGTCACTTCTTCTGGTATCAGATGGCTCTTGATGGCATCAGTATGTATATGGTAGTTGATTTTGGATAATTCTCTTTTGGCAGTCCATCCCAACATTTTTTGTTCCTCAGCTTTCAGCCGTTGGTATTCCTTGACCAGTAGCAGTTGGAATTTAGGACTTATCCACATTCCAAAGTGATAGGCTATATCGCGATGTGCGTAAGTGCCACCATATCGCCCAGCCTTAGAGAAGATACCAATGGCACCTGTCTTTTCTATCCATGTCTTGACTGACAGAACGAAGTTGTTGCTGCCCGCCATGTTTCTAAATGTACCGAATTCGGTACAATTAAAATTGGGATTGTAAAGCATTTCCCATTCGCCAAGGTACTCAATCGTGCTTTTCAGACTGAGCCAACGAAAGATAATGTGCTCCTGCAATTGACTACGAGCCATATCGGTCAGCGAAATGTAGTCATCGTCATTGTGCGAAACGACGGTTATCTCCGTATTCTGAACTTTAATCTTTGCCATAGGAAAGTCTCTATTATAAATTATGTGTGCAAAGGTAGCACAAAAATATGAGACTAAAGAAGAAAGAGTGAAAAATCCCTCAAAAGTTTTGTTATCTCGCATTTTCTGTGTACCTTTGTCCCCGACAATGAGCCATTAAACAGGCTGGTGGCTCTGCGTCGGGAATTCTTGCGTCCCTTCGGTAGCAAGCGCCAGAGGCGATGACTTTGATACGCAAATCATAGCAGAATGAGGAAATTAGAAAGGTCTCTTATCCATAACCCCGATTTTTCCCAATCCCTCAGACTGCCTTTATTTACAAAAGGTTTGCGATTTTATCCAAAATTAGGAAATAATTCACATTCCATCGTTCATAATTCATAATAATTATTTATCTTTGCAGAAAAATTAACAGATTGACGACGATGAGGAAACGCTTCTTTTCTTTTTTCTTGGGTGCGGCATTGTGCCTGTCAGCCCATGCACAGACGTTTTGGCTGGGAGCCGACATCAGCGGCACCACCGAGCTGGAAGCCCGTGGCGTACAACTGCGCAATGCCAAGGGTGAGCCCCGCGAGAATACGGCGCTGATGCGCGAGTTAGGGCTGAATGCCGTCCGTTTGCGGGTGTGGGTGAATCCCCGGCATGGCTTCTCCGGCGAGGATGATGTCGTGCGGATGGCATTAAGGGCTAAGGACTGGGGCATGGCGGTCATGATAGACTTCCATTACAGCGACTGGTGGGCCGACCCGGGCAAGCAGAACATTCCCGCTGCATGGCGCGACATGGGCTACGAGCAGATGCGGCAGGCGCTCAGCGACCATACCCGGGAAGTGCTGACGGCCATCAAGCAGGCTGGGGTAGACGTCCGATGGGTGCAGGTGGGCAACGAAACTACCCACGGATTCCTGTGGCCCATGGGGCGTGCCGAGGAGAATATGCGGCAGTATGCCGGGCTGACTGATGCCGGCTATGCCGCCGTGAAACAGGTGTTTCCCCGTGCCGAGGTCATTATTCATCTGGACGGCGGCTGCGACCCTAAGCGCTACGACTTCATCTTCGACGGTCTGGCCCGCTATAAGGCGCGCTACGACATGATAGGCCTGAGCGTCTATCCCTATTGGGACATCGACGCCAAGCTGACGGCCTCGTGGCAGGAAACGGTCGAGAAGGCTACGGCTAACATCAACCGTCTGTGGCAGAAATACCATAAGCCGCTGATGATAGTCGAGACGGGGGCAGAAGCCAAGAAGCCCGAAGAGGGCAAGCAAATCATGGCAGCCGTCATAGCTGCTGCGCGCGATAACACCGGCGGCCACTGTCAGGGCGTCTTCTACTGGGCACCTGAAGCCGAGGGGCACTATCCGCTTGGTGCCTTCCAGCAGGGCCGTCCCACCGCCATCATGGAGGCTTTCACGGAACAACAGGCTCGGTGATATGGACAAAGTTGCTATCGTCATCCTGAACTGGAACGGAGCCAAGATGCTCCGGCAGTATCTGCCCACTGTGCTGAACTACTCGCGCGACGAGGCTGCCGTTTACGTGGCTGACAATGCCTCGACGGACGATTCGCTGCAGTTGCTGCGCAGCGAGTTCCCGGAGTGCCGCCTGATAGTGCTGGAGAAAAACTGGGGATTCGCCGAAGGCTATAACCGGGCCCTGAAACAGATAGCGGCAGAATACTACCTGCTGCTGAACAGCGACATCGAGGTGACGCACCACTGGCTGACGCCGCTCATCGAGTTTATGGACGTTCACCCGGAAGTGGCCGCTTGTCAGCCGAAGCTGCTCTCCATCTATAACAAGGATATGTTCGAGTATGCCGGAGCCAGCGGGGGCTATCTGGACCGCTTGGGCTATCCGTTCTGTCGCGGCCGTGTCTTCGATACCGTGGAGGAGGACAACGGCCAGTATGACTACCAGACCGCCATACTCTGGGCAACGGGGGCAGCCCTGATGATTCGCTCGCAGGACTATTGGGACTGCGGCGGGTTGGACGGCCGCTTCTTTGCCCATAACGAGGAGATTGACCTGTGCTGGCGCCTGCGCATCCGTGGCCGAAAGCTCTTCTGCCTGCCTGAGAGTTATGTCTATCATGTCGGTGGCGGTACGCTGCCCAAGTCGAACCCCATGAAGACATTCCTGAACTTCCGCAACAACCTGACCATGCTTTACAAGTGCTTGCCCGACGAAGAGCTGCACCGTGTCATGCGATGGCGCTGGCTGCTCGACTACGTGGCAGCCTGGGAGACGCTGTTTGTGAACCGTAATCTGGGCGACTTCCTGGCTATCTATCGGGCCCGTCGTGCCTTCAAGCGGTGGCGCAAGGACTTTGAGGCCGACCGACAGGCCATCCAAAGCAGCAGGGTAAACAAAGAAATACCAGAGCAACGAGGCTTTTCCTTGCTCTGGCAATATTATGTGAAAGGGCGTAAGCGCTTCAGCGAACTTCCCTGACGCTTACCTCGACAGGAGCTTCCAGCTCCTTGCGCCATGTCTTTAGGTATTCAAACCACTCCTTGGCTGAGTGGTAGCCGAAGTCTTCATTGTCGGAACCGAAGGTGATGGCATAGTGCAGCTCATCGGTTGGCGTGCTGATGACGTAGGGATAGTTATCCTTATTGGCCGGCAGCTCGCTGACTACGTGCTTGACGGGTATGCAGATGCCCAGGCCCACCGTCTCGCGCTTATGGCCTACGGAGTCTTTGGCCGATACGGGCCAGTCGGTGCCCCAGCAGCCGCGCAGGCCCTGGCGGTCGCTGAATTCCTCGGAATCCTTGACGTTGATGATGCCCGTGGCAAAGCGGTAGTCGGCGGCGGGCTTGTTGAAGCGTACGTCCACCTGAATGTCGCGCCGTCCGGCATATAATATATATAAGGTACGCGCGGTGATGGGGGCAGGGTGCCAGGTGTTGGGCGTCGGTGATTTCCATCCCTCGTCGACAACCTCCACGACGGTGCGTAGCGGTCCACGGCTTAGGATGCGCAGTGTGCGGTGGTCAACGTCCTGAAGCATCTGCGGCTCCTGTCCGTTCCATCCCCGCAGGGTGCCTAAGCCAAAGGTGTTGCCTACCCACAGCACGTCGTCGCCGAATCCGGCAGCCTTCTGCTCGTTGTCAGGATAGAACTGTGTCTGTCGCAGCTCCAGCCCCTTGTGGTACTTGCCGTAGGTGTCCACCGTCTGCCGGTGGTCGAAGTAGATGCGGTAGGCCACCAACTCGTTCTCGAAAGCCGGTCCGTGGTGGTGCAGCATCCAGTAGGGATTGGTGCCGTTGTCAACAGTCAGGCTGCTGATGTAAAGGTCCTGCTTGTTGGAACTCTTGATTTTCTTGTTCGTCAGCATCATGTCTGCATACACCCTTGCCTCATACTGCCGTGGCTCCCCCGTAGGCAGCAGCTCTACGCGGAAGCTCTGCTTGCCTTTCTTCTCCAAGTCAGTCAGGAAGCACAGCTCGTCCATGCGCCCGTCGCCGTCCAAATCGTCGAGCTGCGAGGCTATCTCCTGGCCGTCCTGCGTGACGATGGCCGACCTGACGTCCATGCCCATTGCCGCCAACTGTAGCACCACGGGCTGTGCCTTACGTTCTGCTTTCGCCGGATTCGTCACGCTGACCTCAATAGTCTTCTGGGCCATAAGTGCTCCGCTGACCATGGCCAGCCATAACATTGATAATGCTTTTTTCATTGTTCATGTGATTAGTTAGGATACAAAAATACATGATTTTACGCTTCTTTTTATCTTTTTTTGGTTAAAATTTGGTTTTTAAAATGTTTTTTAGTAATTTTGCATCGCTTTTTAACAATAATAAATCATTTTAAACCATCAGGAACGTGCGCAAAGTCTACGCTATACTGGTCATCATCATGCTGATATGCATCGGTTGCCAATGGCAGCTGAAGCCTAACAGCGATGCTGCCGGCAAGCGTCAGGTCAGCATTCAGCGCTACGACCGTATAGAAAGCCTTTACCTGACCACGGGCGACTATTCCGCCCTGCAGCAGATGAACACCAACTATCCCACGCAGACGCGCATGCTGATAGAGGACATGCTGCAGCTGGGACCCGTCAATGCGCCCGGCATCAATACACGCTTCCTGCACTTCTTTCAGGACTCTACCTTGCAGAACATGCTGTACGACGTGCAGCAGCAGTATGCCGACCTTGACGACTTGAACGAAGAGTTCACGCAGGCCTTTGAGAAGTTGGCCCTGCTCCTGCCGTCGGTCACCGTTCCCGAGATTTATACGCAGATAGGCTCCTTCGACCAGAGCATCATTGTCGGCAACAACATGCTTGGCATCAGCCTCGACAAGTATCTGGGCCGCGACTATCCCTTCTATCAGTCGCACTATACCGACGAGCAACGCCGCCTGATGGTGCGCTCCATGATAGTGCCCGACGCCATCGCCTTCTATCTGCTCAGCCTCTTCCCCCTGCCGTCAGCCCGCCAAGTGCCCGCCAACCGTGTGCGCCACATGGGGCGTATCCAGTGGGTGGTACAGCAAGCCGTGGGACGTAACGTGTACGACAATGCCGAAGTGGCTGCCGTGGAGCAACTGATGAAAGGCAACGACTCCACAGACGTGGAGCAGTTGCTGCGCTGGGGCGATTTGCCCTGACCGAAAAGAGGGGAGGGGGAACGTGCTTGTCCTTATTCCGCCTTATTCCGCGCCGAAGTATTCCTGTAGTTCCGCCGCTGCGCTGCCTTCGCTGTTAGGAAGGTCGCGGATGATGCTGCCGTGCTCCAGCAGGGCAATGCGCGTGGAGATGTCTACCGTGTGCTGCAGGTTATGGCTGGAGATGAGGATGGTAGCCCCCGTCTCGCGGGCATAGTCGGTAAGCAGATGCTTCAGCACCAGCTGGCTGGTCGGGTCCAGAAAGTTGAAAGGCTCGTCGAGAATAACCGTCCCCGTGCGCCGGAAGAGGGCCGAGATGATGCCCACCTTCTGCTTATTGCCTGCGGAGAGGTTGCGGATGAGCTTCTTCTGTCCGAAGATTTCGCCACTGGCAAAGCGCTCGAAGTCCTTTAACCGTTCGTCAACCTCGCTTTGTTTCATGCCAGATACCTTTCCCAAGAAGGCAAAGTACTCCTCGGGCGTAAGGAAGTCGATGAGGAATCCTTCGTCGATGTATGCGCCGACGTGTTGCTTCCAGGCTTCGCTTTCTGCCGGATTGACGGAATCAATCCGCACACTGCCCTCGTCGGCCTTCAGCAAGTCCAGCAACAGCCGGAACAGCGTAGTCTTGCCCGCTCCGTTGTTGCCTACAAGTCCCAGAATATCCCCGTCGTTGATGGTAAATGCGGGAATGTCGCAGGCGCACGTGTCGCCAAACTGTTTCTTCAAGTCTTTTATCTCAATCATCTCTTTTTGCTGTTTTGCCTGCAAATTTACAAAAGTTTTCTCATATATCGTCCAAAGTGGCCGTCTTCTTTTTCATTTTCTCTCCTTTTTCTTTGTCGTTCCCGAAAAAATTGCTACATTTGCAACCGACTAAACCTGTCTGCAAGGACAGGGCGGGTCGTGACATCGTGGAATCCGGAGGCTGAGAACACCGTTTGTAAGGACAGCCGAAAGGAAAAGGCGTTTACGGACGTTATCATTCTGTGCCTTCAAATCTCGCAAATTTGAATCCATACACAGGAGGTAATTGCAACGGTAAGCGCCTGCGTGGGTAGATTATATCCCAACTATTGCTATATATATAATAATGTATGGCGATATGTTGTATTTATAATCACTTGGCGTGGGCTGGCTGCGTTGCTTATCCTTGTATGGGGGCAATGCGAGAGCCTGAAGGCAGGGATGGGCAGAAGTAGAAACTCCCATGCCTTTTTTATTTCCATGTACTAACTTAATATGAACCGCTGAATTCGGGAGTTCAGGAGGCAACTAAACTGAAGTGATATGAAAAAAGTCATGTTAGTGGCAGCCATACTGATAGCATCAGTTGCTGCAAGTGCACAGAATGAGGTTGGAAAGTTTTCCATAGCTCCAACTATCGGTATTAACCTGAGTAACGCATCTTTCTCCGTCAGTGCCATTTCAACCAGTACAAAGGCGGGGCTTGTGATAGGTGCGACAGGCGAATATGGAATATTGCCAAAATTCTCGGTCTCAGCGGCATTATTGTATTCTATGGAGGGCTGTAAGTCTGAGACGGAAGGGGAGCAGAATGGTTACGACTACAAGATTTCTGAGGATGTCAGTCTTAATTATCTGAACATTCCCATTATGGCCAACTATTATGTGTGGCAAGGCTTGGCGGTTAAAGCGGGTTTGCAGTTTGGCATTAATCTCTCATCAGACGATGATTATGAAATGACGGTCAATGGCATCGCCGTCCCCCAAGAGCATATAACGGAGTTTTCTGTAAATAGTCTCAATTTATCCTTCCCTATTGGCGTTTCATACGAATACAAGAACTTTGTAGTTGACGCCCGTTACAATCTTGGGCTTAGCAAAATCGTTGACGAGTCGGGTATGAAAGGGCGAGTATTCCAAATTACAGCAGGCTATAAGTTTTCTCTCTAAAACAGAGAGGGAACATCGGCATTCTTCGCAGTGAGGCTGAATCGAATGAGGAGCATCTGTTGGACGCTCCTCATTCGATTCCATGTTTTTGTCTGAAAATGCAATCATATGAATTCGTGGCGGTTCTGCTGATTCGCCAACAAACAGAAACCTGTTAGGCCGTGAGGTGACGGACATGGGTAATATCCGTGAAACATTTTAACATCTATAAAGGAATATACAGTGCGGTTTTTGTCAAAAAGCGCCAATTTTTTAACCTTTGTTGATATTTTGTTTCAAAACAAATTTTGATGAAAAATGGCTCAAAACAGCACTGATGGAAGTGGCATAAAAGTAGGCGGCAAATGACATAAAAGTGGGTGCAAATGACGGTATCAATGGCATGACTCAGCCATCCATAGTGCTGTTTCAGTGCTGTTTAGTGTCGTTTTAGTGCTGTTTTAAAGAGTAAACGTCACTAATTAAACATTTGGAAATAAGCATGTTAGACGATTTAGTGCTGTTTTGTGCAGTTTTTTATCAAAAAATGTATGGGAAAAGTTGATGTGTGAAAATGTATGAATGAACGGGTTGGGCAATGAACAAAATAGAAGGATGTGTATCAAAACACAGCTATATCTATAAAAACAACGGATTGCGGATTTAACGGATTAAAGTCATACATCTATATAGACAACGGATTTTACGGATTTAACGGATTAAAGCCATACTGAAAATCAGATACTTGGTAAATCCGTTTAATCCGTAAAATCCGTTGTAGTTAATGATGACACACCCGGTTCAAAGAAGGGTGTATGGGACGGTGCCCGGCTATGGGCGTTTTTTTATACCAGCCCGCGACCGTGGCACTGCTTGAACTTCTTGCCTGAGCCGCAGGGACACGGGTCGTTACGACCGGGCAGCCTGTCCTTGACAATCGGGGTGCGGGGCTGCTGGGCACGGGTGTCCTGAGCGGCAGCGGCGGCCTGGTTGGGGTCGGTCATCTGTTCCTGCGTCAGGTTCTGCTTCGACTCGGTGTACTGCTGGCGCTGGGTGTGCTCTTCGGGCGCAGCTTCCTGTACTTGCTGCATCTGAGGAATCTGTGCGCGCATGAGGATGCTGACGGAGCGATTGTTCATGGTATTGACCATGTTGTCGAACAGCTTGACGCTCTCCAGCTTGAAGATGAGTAGCGGGTCCTTCTGTTCGTACGAGGCGTTCTGCACGGAGTGCTTCAGCTCGTCCAGCTCGCGCAGGTTCTCCTTCCAGGCATCGTCGATGATGTGGAGCAGGATTTGCTTCTCGAATTCCTTGACCACCGACTTGCACTCGGTGTCGTAGGCTTCCTGCAGGTTGCAGCCGATGTTGTACATGCGGCGGCCGTCGGTCAGGGGTACCATGATGCGCTCGTAGAGCTGTCCCTGCGTCTCGTAGACTTGCTTGATGACCGGCCATGCCTGTTCCTGTATGTGCTCCATCTTGCGTTTGAAGTTGCCCATGGTCACCTGGAACACTTCCTCGGCCAGCTGTTCGTGGTTCTTCTCGATGAATTCCTCGCTGGTGAAGGGGCACTCCATGGCGAAGACCTTGATGAACTGCTCCTTGCAGCCCTCGTAGTCCTGCGTCTCGATGATGTTGACCACGCGGTCCCAGATGGTGTTCGATATGTCCATGCCGATGCGCTCGCCCATCAAGGCGTGGCGGCGCTTGGAGTAGACCACGGTGCGCTGCTTGTTCATCACGTCGTCGTATTCGAGCAGGCGCTTACGGATGCCGAAGTTGTTCTCCTCGACCTTTTTCTGTGCGCGCTCCACCTGCTTGCTAATCATGGGGCTCTCCAGCACTTCGCCTTCCTTGAAGCCGAGCTTGTCCATGACGGTAGCGATACGCTCCGAGCCGAACAGTCGCATCAGCTTATCCTCCAGCGAGATGAAGAACAGCGAAGAGCCCGGGTCGCCCTGACGTCCGGAACGTCCGCGCAGCTGGCGGTCCACGCGGCGGCTCTCATGTCGCTCGGTGCCGATGATGGCCAGACCGCCGGCGGCTTTCACTTCGGGCGACAGCTTAATATCGGTACCACGACCGGCCATGTTGGTGGCGATGGTCACGGCACCCCTGCCGTTCGAGTCCTGCTGACCGGCCAATGCCACAATGTCGGCCTCCTTCTGGTGCAGCTTGGCATTCAGCACCTGATGGGGAATGCCTTCGCGCTTGCCCGTCTCGGGGTTGACATACATGTCGAGCATGCGGCTCAGCAGCTCAGAGATTTCCACCGAGGTCGTACCAATCAGCGTGGGGCGTCCGGCATTGCGCAGGCGGACCACCTCTTCAATCACGGCCTTGTATTTCTCGCGGGCCGTCTTGTAGATACGGTCTTCCATGTCGTCGCGGATGACGGGCTTGTTGGTGGGAATCTCCACCACGTCGAGCTTGTAGATGTCCCAGAACTCACCGGCCTCGGTGATGGCAGTACCCGTCATACCGGCCAGCTTGTGGTACATGCGGAAGTAGTTCTGCAGCGTGATGGTGGCGAAGGTCTGCGTGGCAGCTTCCACCTTGACGTGCTCCTTGGCCTCGACGGCCTGGTGCAGACCGTCGCTCCAGCGGCGTCCCTCCATGATACGGCCCGTCTGCTCGTCGACAATCTTCACTTCGCCGTCGATGACTACATACTCGTCGTCGCGGTTGAACATGCAGTAGGCTTTCAGCAGCTGCTGAAGCGTGTGGACGCGCTCCGACTGTACGGCATAGTGTTGCAGTTTCTCGTCTTTCAGGTTGATGCGTTCCTCGTCGGAGAGCGAGGTGTCGCCTTCCAGTGCCGACAGCTCGGAGGTAATGTCGGGCAGTACGAAGAGGTCCTTGTCGTTGACCTGGTTGGCCAGCCATGCCGTGCCCTTGTCGGTGAGGTCGCAGGAGTTGAGCTTCTCGTCGACGACGAAGTAGAGCGGTTCGACGACCTCTGGCATGCGGCGGTTGTTATTCTCCATGTAGGTCTCCTCGGTCTTGAGCATGCCGCTCTTGATGCCCTCTTCGGAAAGGAACTTGATGAGGGGCTTGTTCTTCGGCATACACTTATGGGAGCGGTAGAGAGCCAGGAAGCCTTCGTCGGTCAGCTTCTTGTCGTTCTTCTCCTGGCCTTCGGCAATCTTCTGCTTGGCCTCGGCCAGGTATTGTGTGGCCAGCTGCTTCTGCACGCCCACCAGCTTCTCAACCAGCGGCTGGTATTCCTCGAACATCTGGTCGTCGCCCTTGGGAACAGGCCCCGAGATGATAAGCGGGGTACGGGCGTCGTCAATCAACACGGAGTCAACCTCGTCGACGATGGCATAGTTGTGTGCACGCTGTACGAGGTCGGCAGGTGATACGGCCATGTTGTCGCGCAGGTAGTCGAAGCCGAACTCGTTGTTCGTTCCGAAGGTGATGTCGGCCTGATAGGCACGGCGGCGAGCCTCGCTGTTGGGCTGGTGCTTGTCGATGCAGTCGACTGAGAGACCGTGGAACTCGTAGAGCGGTCCCATCCACTCGGAGTCACGCTTGGCCAGATAGTCGTTCACCGTCACGACGTGGACACCGTTGCCGGTCAGGGCATTGAGGAAGACGGGTAGGGTAGCGACAAGCGTCTTTCCTTCACCCGTGGCCATCTCGGCTATCTTACCTTGATGCAGCACGACGCCGCCAAACAGCTGCACGTCATAGTGCACCATCTCCCATCTCAGGTCGTTGCCGCCGGCCGTCCAGTGGTTGTGATAGATAGCCTTGTCACCGTCGATGGTGATGAAGTCCTTGCGCGGGTCGGCAGCTAACTCACGGTCGAAGTCGGTGGCCGTAACCACGGTCTCCTCGTTTTCGGCAAAGCGGCGTGCCGTGTCCTTCACGATGGCAAATACTTCAGGCATCACATCGTTCAGGGCTTCCTCATAGGTGTCGAGCACTTCCTTCTCCAGCTTGTCTATCTGGGCGAAGATGTCGGCACGCTCGTCAATGGGGGTCTCCTCGATAGTGGCCTTCAGGCGTTCTATTTCTTCTTTCTGCTTGGTGGCAGACTCCTGCACCTGGCGTTGCAATTCCTTGGTGCGCTGGCGCAGCTCGTCGTTCGATAGCTTCTGCATCTCGGGGTAGACAGCCTTCACTTTTTCCACAAAGGGGCGGATGAGCTTGTTGTCGCGTGATGCCTTGTCGCCGAACAGCGAACGTAAAATCTTGTTGAAATTCATCTTATTATTTACGATTTACTTATTTACGATATTACTATATTCTTCTCTGTATTTCCACCTTATTAATATAAAGCGGCTGCAAAGGTACGAAAAAAAGTGAAAAGTGAAGAGTGAAAAGTGAATAATTTGCTTCCACCCTTGTTTTTTACCTTATTACCTTGTTACTTTTTACCTTTAGAACAACGGTTCTGCCGAGCAGGCGTTGGGAGCCCGGATGCGGATGGCACGGGCAATGGTGGGTGCAATGCGGTCGGCAGTGACAGGCCGGGTGACGCGTTGTGGCTGGATGTCGGCACCATAGAAAATGATGGGGAAGGGAATGATGTTGGCCCGCGATGTCGATGACTGGTGGGTGTACTCGTTGACCAGTTCCCAGCCTGGTGCCACGTCGATGAGCAGGTCGCCGCATTTCTCGACGTTGAAGCCGTTGCGGATGCGTTCCAGACGCTGGTTGTCGCTGGTGAGCAGCTGGTGCGAGGTATAGACATTGCGGATGCCCGACAGTTGCAATAGGAACTCCTGCGCCCTGCGCAGCACGTCGCCAAGGTCGATGTTTTTCTGGCTAATGAGCTTGTGGTTAAGGAACAGCTGGTTCTTATAGCACGTCTCAATGTATTGCGCAGAGCCGAAGACGGCCCCTAAGTACAGGTTCACTAGGTCTGCCGTGCGGTTGATATATAGCTTGCCGGTAGGGATGCGGAATCGTTCTTCGCGCCGTTCCTCCTCGATAGCTCCGGTACTGGTAAGCACGAACAGCATGCGGTCGAGCGGGACGTGTCGTGTCAGTCCGTTCAGCAGGTCGCCGATAGTACGGTCGAGCGCGGCATAGCCCGCTGTCGTTGGTGCCACGGCATAGCCTATGCTCAGCATGTCGGGCTTATCGTCCTGTCCCAATCCCATTTGCTCTGTGCATGCCAGTGCTATCTTGGTCAGGTCTTGATTGTCATCGCCAATGGGCTTGTGGTGCCGCAGGTAGCTTGCGAGCCATTTGTCGGCAGGGGTGTAGTAGCCGGTTGTCTGCCACTGTCCGTTTTCTATCCATGCCACCCCGTTGGCAGCATGGCCTGCTGACAAAATGGCACGGTCGGCTTCCAGGGCAAAGGCGTAGATATGGCTGTTGCCGTCGGTAGCAACCTTCATCTCGTCGCCCGTCGTCGATGTTCCTAACTGTTGGGGCGATACGCGGTATTGGTCGTCGTTGACGATGCTGCCGGGCAGGAGGGTGGCGCGGCTAATCCATTCCCGTCCGGTAACACCGTGATAGAAAGGTGTCGTTCCCGTAGCAAGGGAGGCTACTGCCGATGCCATGTCAACAGGCAGGAAGGGATAGCTGCCGTTGCTGTACACCATGCCGTCGGTGAGCAGGCGCCGAAGTCCGTCATCGGTATATGTCGGATAGGACCTCTCCAAGTGGTCGGTACGCAATTGGTCGACAGTGACAAGCACCACCAGCCGTGGAGTCTGTGCCACGGCCTGCGCTGTGGCTTCGGCGTTGAAGCCCAGCAGCGTCAGCAGGGTGATGTACAGGTACCTGTTTCTCATTGTTTCCTTTGCCTATTGATGTGGAGTATGCTTTGTAACAGCAAACATAGTGCCAAAACGTAAATGCCCTCAGCATAGTGCTGGAATAGTCCTCCGATGAGGAACAGTCCCGCCAATATGGGTATGGTGAGCCAGTAGCGTGTCGGCTTGCCTTTCAGCACTGGCCATAGGAATAGCAGGTGTATGGGGTTGAAGAAGATAATCTGAAGGTTAAGGCTCACCGTCGGATGTTGTGAGAAGAGCATCAGGAACAGAACGGTGCCTATCATTCCGTCAACAAGCATTATTAGGACATCCCATAGACGGAAGATGCGTTTCTTCTTTTCTTGAATAATTACAAGAATAATGCTGAATACCAATACGATAACGGCACAGAGCGTTGGAGACAACGGAAAGCCTGTCTGAACCATCTGCACACCAGCCGGAACAGCCACACGGCGCTCCTTGACCAAGGGGCGGTATTGCCCGTCTTTGTAAATCTGTGCCCGGTCGAAGTCGTACATCAGGTTGTGAGGCAGGAACTCCTGCTGGCGCAACTGCGTGGGCTGGTCGGCCTTCAATCCGAGCAGTAAGTCGTTGCCGAAACGCGACCAGGGATTGCGTTCCGTCATGTCGTGAATCATGCCGCGAAACGTTGGCGTATAGTCTTCACGCTCAGCATATTCCACTTTTCCGTCGATGCAACGCTCGATGATGTCGCGGGCTTTGGTGGTACAGTTGTTGTAAAAGTAATTATAGCGGTAGACGCTGTTGGCCGGGCGCAGGTTTTCCACCAGTGCGCTGTACAGCCGCTGCTTCTCTTCGCTGGTCAGGTTGATGACTTGCTCAGTGACCATGCTGCCAAACTGTCTGTACTCCTTTTGGAACAGCGGATAGGGATAGGCCCCTAACTCATAGTCGGTGAGGCCGAAGACGAAGCGCAGCACAAAATGTGGTGCATTGAAATTGAACACGCCATAGTTGAAGGCTGCGTCGATGCCGCCCCGCCGCAAGTCGTGGAATCTGATGGCTGTATGGCCGTAGAGGCTGTACACTTCGTCGTGCGGCTGACATGTCAGCAGGCTGAACTCCACAGAGTCCATCGGCGAAGCCCCTGTATCCTGAGCTTTTCCGGTTGTTGTGCCGCATAGTACGGCCAGTAAAAACAGCCCTCTGAGAGCATTAAAAACGGTTTTTAAATGTTTCACGATGCAAAATTAACCTATATTTTCCACTTATCGTGCGTTTATTTCGTTTTTTTTCAATAATTTTGCAACCCGAAATTGAATTGACTAAAGAAAACAAGATGAAGAAGAGAATATTGGGATGTCTGTTGACAGCTGTCGTTGCCACGTCATCCATGGCGCAAGTAAGTAGTACGGTGTCGCCCTACAGCCAGTACGGCCTGGGCGTGCTCGCCGAGCAGTCGCAAGGCTTCAACCGGGCTATGGGTGGTTTGTCGATGGGCTTGCGCGACGGAAAGCTTGTCAATTTCCAGAATCCAGCATCCTATTCTGCCGTCGACTCGCTGACCATGCTGTTCGACATGGGGCTCTCCGGTCAGATTACCCACTACGAGGAAAAAGGTAAGAAGCTGAATGCCAACACGGGTAACTTCGACTATGGCGTGGGGCTTTTCCGCCTGTTCCCGAAAATCGGTGTCAGCTTCGGCATTGTGCCTTACTCCAATATCGGCTATGAATACAGCAGCCAGCAGTCGGTCGGTAACAGTGCTGACGTGGTGACGGAGACGCATCAGGGAAGCGGTGGCTTCAGCCAGGCATTCGTGGGCATTGGCTGGGAGTTTCTGAAAGGCTTTTCTGTGGGTGCCAACGTGTCCTATTTCTGGGGAAGGTACGACAAGTCCGTCTCGCTGGTCAGTAGCGACGCCTATGTCAATACGCAGACGAAGACCTATTCCTCCTCGGTCAGCAGCTATAAGATAGACTTAGGACTGCAATGGCAGCAGGCGCTTAACAAGGACAATATGCTGACGGTTGGTGCTGCCGTGGGCATCGGGCACGACCTGGGGGCCGAGGCCACGCTTGTCACGGCAACGACTAGTACCGACGCTACGCTGACGCCCGACACCATGCGTGTCGACAAAGCTTTCAGCCTGCCTTTCACCTTTGGCGTCGGTGCTACGTTAGTGCATAAGCAGCGGCTGACAGTCGGCCTCGACTACCAGTTGCAGAAATGGGGCTCGCTGAAATATCCCATGCTGAATGAGGCTACCAACCGCTATGAGAATATGAGCGGCCTGATGAACGACCGCCATAAGTTCGTGGCAGGTCTCGACTGGATTCCCGACCCCAACCCGATGAACCGTAAGTTCTTCCGCCGCATACACTACCGCCTGGGTGCTTCCTACGCTACACCTTATTATAATATTCAAGGCACTGACGGCCCGAAGGAGTTTTCGCTGTCGGCAGGTTTTGGCATTCCTCTTGTCAATTCATGGGGCAACCGTACGGTGCTGAATATCAGTGCCCAGTGGGTGCATGCCTCGGCGTCCAGCCTTGTTACGGAGAACTCGTTCCGCATCAACATCGGCCTGACCTTCAATGAGCGCTGGTTTGCCAAGTGGAAAGTAGACTGATACGATGATGGGAAAATGCTATTTCCATTTTTGCATTGCCGTCATGCTCATGGCGGCATGCAGTGAGCAACATGAGCATACGGCGCCTGCCGTCCACGACCGCGACTCAGCGTCGATGATGACAAGCTATGGCATCAATACGCTCATCAGCGACTCCGGTGTCATCAAATACCGCATTGTTACTGAGCGTTGGGATGTCAATACCATCCGGCAGCCGTCGCGCTGGACATTTGAAAAAGGCATTTTCCTTGAGCAGTTCGACGAGCAGTTCCATGTCGAGGGCTATATACAGGCTGACACGGCCTGGTACTATGACCAGCAAAAGCTCTGGGAGTTGCGGGGGCGGGTGTACATCCGCAACGTCAACGGCCTGAAGTTCCGCAGCGAGGAACTGTGGTGGGACGGCATACGGCATGAGTTCTATTCCTATAAGTTCTCGCGCGTCGTCACTCCCGAACGCACGCTGGAGGGTACTTATTTCCGCAGTGATGAACGCATGGCACACTATGAGGTGACTAATTCCGTCGGCTCGTTCCAGGCTTCCGATATGGAGCCGGAACCGGAGCCGCAGCCCCAGCCGGCAACAGGCGGGAAGCAGACGGCACCTGATACGGCCCAGACAGTGCAACCGCCTGTGCGAGAGGCTGCTACCCGTCGCGCTGCTACTCAAAAATCCAACTACCGGCCATGACAAATCTTATCATAGGACTTCTCGTTACCATGGTCTTCTCCGCCTTTTTCTCAGGCATGGAGATTGCTTTCGTGTCAAGCAATCGTCTGCGGGCTGAGATGGACCGTGAAAAGAACGGTCTCTCGCAGCGTGCCATCGACACATTCTTCCGCCATCCCAATAATTTTGTGTCGACCATGCTTGTCGGCAATAACATCGCACTGGTTATCTACGGCATCCTCTTTGCCCGGATTTTCGATGCCACGCTCTTTGCCTCGTTGGCCGACGGCCCCCGTGTGACGGCCGACACCCTGCTGTCTACCGTTGTCGTATTGTTTACGGGCGAGTTCCTGCCCAAGACTATCTTCAAGTCTAATCCCAATACGATGCTCTCCGTCTTTGCCGTGCCGGCATACGTCTGCTACGTGCTGCTCTATCCCATCTCGCGTTTTGCCACCCTGTTGTCGAGGGGACTGCTGCGGATGGTGGGCGTACGCATGCCGAAGGAAGAGGAGGACAAGGAGTTTACGAAGGTCGACCTCGACTACTTGGTGCAGTCGAGCATTGACAATGCCGCCAACGATGACGAGATTGACGACGAGGTGAAGATATTCCATAATGCGCTCGACTTTGCCGATACCAAGGTGCGCGACTGCATGGTTCCCCGTACGGAAATTGACGCTGTCGATATCGAGGACTGCACGCTGGAGGAGCTGAAGAACAAATTCATAGAGAGCGGGCATTCCAAAATCGTGGTCTACCGCGAGGACATCGACCATGTCATCGGCTACATCCATTCCTCCGACCTCTTCCGGCCACAGCCTGCAAAGCTGGCCAGTTTGGTGCGCGACATGCCATACGTACCGGAGACGATGGCGGCACGCAAGCTGATGCAAATTTTCCTGGCTCAGAAAAAGTCGTTGGGAGTTGTCATCGACGAGTTCGGTGGTACCAGCGGACTTGTGTCGTTGGAGGACATCGTGGAGGAAATCTTCGGCGATATTGAGGACGAGCACGACAATACAAAGTATGTCGCCAAGCATTTGGACGATGGCGACTACATGCTCTCGGCGCGTCTGGAAATAGAAAAGGTCAACGAACTGTTCGACCTCGACCTGCCGGAAAGCGACGAATACATGACTGTCGGCGGGCTCATCCTGCACGAGTACCAGTCGTTTCCCAAACTGAACGAGGTGGTGAAAATAGGCCGCTTTGAGTTCAAAATCATTAAGAATACGATGACAAAAATAGAATTAGTAAGGCTAAAAGTCACGGAATAAGACATTTTTTTCAGAAAAGATGCCGTTATTTCGGTGGAATTTAGTAATTTTGCAGGCTGAAACTGAAAAAAGAACATAGAAATAAAATAATAATTAAAAACAGAAATGGCAGCAATTGGAAAAATCAGAAGCTGGGGGCCTGTACTCGCTACGGTGATTGGTCTGGCTCTCTTCGCATTCATTGCCGAGGAAATGTTCCGTTCGTGTCAGGCTACAGGCAACGAGCGTCGTCAACAGGTCGGCGAAGTGTTAGGTAAGAAAATTTCAGTACAGGAGTTCCAGGGCTTGGTGGACGAGTATCAGGAAGTCATCAAGATGACGCAGGGACGCGACAACCTGTCAGAGGAAGAGCTCAATCAGGTGAAGGACCAGGTGTGGCAGCAGTTTGTTAACAATACCATCCTTGAGTCGGAAGCCAAGAAACTGGGTCTGACCGTTACTGACGAAGAGCTTCAGAATGTCCTGAAGGCCGGTACGAATCCCATGCTGATGCAGACTCCCTTTGTCAATCAGCAGACCGGACGCTTCGATGTCACCCAGCTCACCAAGTTCCTTGCCGACTATAAGAAGCAGCAGGAACAGGGCGGTCAGGCTATGGAGCAGTACACCCGCATTTATAACTACTGGAAGTTCATGGAGAAGAATCTCCGCCAGCAGCTTCTGGCCGGTAAGTATCAGGGTCTGTTGTCGCAGTGCCTGCTCAGCAATCCCGTGTCGGCCAAGATGGCTTTCGACGCTCGCAATGAGGAGAGCGACATCCTGCTGGCTGCTGTTCCCTATACCAGCATCAAGGATACCGATGTCGAGGTGAGCGATGCTGACCTCAAGGCCAAATACGAGGAAAAGAAGGAACAGTTCAAACAGTATGTGGAGAGCCGCGACATCAAGTATGTCGACTTCCAGGTGGTAGCCTCCAAGGCCGACCGCGACGAAATCATGAAGACCATGAAGGATGCCCAGCAGCAGCTCGAGAGCGGTGTTGCTCCCGCAGAGGCCGTCCGCAAGGCTCAGTCGCAGATAGCCTATACCGGTGTTCCTGCCACGCGCAAGGCATTCCCCAACGACATCGCTTCCAAGATTGACTCCATGCAGGTTGGTCAGGTGTCTGCACCTTTCGAGACCAAGTATGACAATACGCTGAATGTCGTGAAGCTCATCAGCAAGGTTCAGCTGCCCGACTCTGTCGAGTATCGTCAGATTCAGGTCGGAGGCGAGACCGCCGAGGCTGCTCATAAGCGTGCCGACAGCATCTATACCGCTCTGCAGGGTGGTGCCGACTTCGAGGTGCTTGCCAAGAAGTATGGCCAGACCGGCGAGAAGCAGTGGATGACGTCCGCCATGTATGAGCGTGCCCAGAACATTGACGCCGATACCAAGGACTATATCCGCACGCTCAACACGCTTGCTGCCGGTGAATCCAAGAACCTCCAGTTCTCTCAGGGCAATATCGTGCTGCAAGTCACTGCACGCCGTGCCATGGTCGACAAGTACGATGTCGCTGTCGTCAAGCACACCATCGACTTCTCGAAGGCTACCTATTCTGCCGCTTACAACAACTTCAGCCAGTATGTCAGCGAGAACAAGACCCTGGAAGGCTTGGAGAAGAATGCCCAGAAGTTCGGCTATCGCGTACAGGAGCGTACCGACATCTACAATTCCGAGCATAACGTGGCTGGTCTTCGCGCTACCCGCGAGACGATGAAGTGGATTTTCGACGCCAAGGCCGGCGACGTATCGCCCCTCTACGAGTGTGGTAATAACGACCATCTGCTGGTTGTCGCCCTGACCAAGGTTCATCCTGTCGGCATCCGCGATTTCGAAGACATGAAGGAACAGCTCCAGCAGGAAGTCACCCGCGACAAGAAGTTTGACAAGGCTGCTGCCCAGCTCGCCGGTGTCAAGGACATTGCTGCTGCCAAGCAGAAGGGTGCCGTTGTGGACAGCGTCCGCCAGATTACCTTCTCCGCCCCCGTCTTCGTGCAGGCTGCCGGTACTTCCGAGCCCGTGCTGAGCGGTGCCGTGGCAGCCGTCAAGCAGGGACAGTTCAGCCCCGCCGTTGTCAAGGGTAATGGTGCCGCCTACCTCTTCCAGGTGCTTTCCAAGAAGCAGCGCGAGGGTGCCAAGTTCGACGAGAAGGAGCAACAGCAGCAGTTGCAGCAGCAGGCTCTTCAGGCAGCAGGCCGTTTCATGAACGAGCTGTACCTGAAAGCCAATGTTGTCGACAACCGCTACCTCTTCTTCTAAGCGTCCTACAACATCGACGATACCGACGAATCCAATAGTGCAAAGAGCCGCAGCCCCCAAGCCTGCGGCTCTTTGTTCGTCCAGGCATGTTAAAAATGCCTTATTCTTTGCTATTCATCAAATAAATTCGTACCCCGCCAACTACAACCAGAACGGGCTGGTGACGTTCAGCGCCACGAACTGCCTCGTGCCCGCCACGGAGCAGCAGTCGGTCAACGCCAACGGCCGGGTGCTGGTGGGTGCCCTGCAGCGTGTGGCGCAGTCGCCGGAGGTGTATGCCATCAACCGCAACGAGGCTTACGGCACTAATGCCGAGGGCAGCATCTTCGTGGCTAACCTGCGCGAGGTGCGCCCCTTCGAGGCTTATACGCTGCATACGAGCGGCAGCCGGCCGTTTATCACTGTCGAGGAGCTGATGGGCGACAAGACGGGAATCGGCGACGCTGTGCGTATAACGGATGGTGAGAAGACGGAAAACAGCAAAGTATATAACCTTGGTGGTCAGCGTGTGACGACCCCGCAGAAGGGCGTCTACATCGTCAACGGCAAGAAGAAAATAGTGCGCTAAGGCGGCACTATTTTCTTCCTTGGGCCCGACTGGCCCGTCATTTCCTTCTGACTTTTATGTCATTTAAATGTCTGCACAAAGTTAACTACAACGGATTTTACGGATTAAACGGATTTGCCAAGTATCTGATTATCAGTATGACTTTAATCCGTTAAATCCGTAAAATCCGTTGTTTTTATAGATATGGCTGTGTTTTGACACACATCCATGACTAATTACTTGTAGAGCGGGCCGAAGTTGGCGCAGGCGCGGTAGTCGGCACCCTCCTTGTCCATGCCGAAGGCGTTCCAAGCGGCGGGACGGAAGATGTCGGCGTCCTTGATGTTATGCATGCATACGGGTATGCGCAGCATGGCGCAGAGCGTGATAAGGTCGGCGCCGACGTGTCCGTAGCAGATGGCTCCGTGGTTGGCTCCCCAGTTGTTCATGACGGAGTAGACGTCCTTGAAGGCGTCCTTCGTCGGGTCGAGGCGCGGGGCAAACCAGGTGGTGGGCCATGTGGGGTCGGTGCGGCGGTCGAGGATGTCGTTGACGTCCTGCGGTAGGTCTACCGTCCATCCCTCTGCCAGCTGCAGCACGGGGCCGAGCCCCTGCACGAGGTTCAGGCGCAACATGGTCATAGGCATGCCGCCACGGGTGAGGAAGTGCGACGAGTAGCCGCCTCCACGGAAGTAGTCGCGGTCGGCAGGCATCCACGACGTGGCCTTCAGGCAGGCTTCCATGTCGTCGTCCTTCATTTCCCAGAAGGGCTTGATGGTAGGATTGCCCGCTGCATCGCTCATGGCGCCGGTGGCGTCGAGCGTGGTGGCGCCGCTGTTGATGAGGTGGATGAAGCCCTGGGCGGCCAAACCGCTGGGCGCAGTACCGGTGACGCGCTGCACGGCCTCGGGGCTCCAGTAGGTGCGGATGTCGGAGAACATGACGCCCCGGTTGGTCAGCAGGTGGCCGAAGAGCATCGACATGCCGTTGAGGAAGTCGTTCTCGGTGGCCAGGGTGTAGGCTTCGCGCGGGCCGTTCCAGTCGAATGACGTGCACATCATGGCCTCGGGGAAGTCGAAGTTCGGCTTGTAGTCGGTCCACTGGCGCTGTCCCTGCACGCCGGCAGCGATGGCGTTGTGGCCGATGGCCTCCTCCTTATAGCCCATCTGCAGGAGCTTTTCCGAGCCTTGCATGAGGTCGCGGATAATCATCATGTTCTTCACGGTGAAGGCCCAGTCGTCGTCCTTCTCCTGCCGGTTCTTGCCCTTTCCCTTGCCGTTGAAGGTGGTCATGGGCACGCCGGGGAATAGCGGGCGGTCCTCGTTATAGTCGTGGCCCTCCTGGGGCTTGCAGTATTTCTCGACCCACTGCATGGCGCGCTCGAACTCGTCCTTGTCGTAGATGCCGAAGTCGACGCGGCGCAGAATCTCTACCAGCGACACATACTCAGTGCGCATGCCGAGGTACTGCTGCAGGAAGTCGGCGTTGACGATGGAGCCTGCGATGCCCATGCAGGTGTTGCCGATGCTGAGATACGACTTGCCGCGCATGGTGGCCACGGCCTGTGCTGCGCGTGCGAAGCGCAAGATTTTCTCTGCTACGTCGGCGGGGATGGTGTTGTCGGGCAGGTCCTGCACGTCGTGGCCGTAGATGCCGTATGCGGGCAGCCCCTTCTGTGCGTGTGCAGCCAGCACGGCAGCCAGGTAGACGGCTCCCGGTCGCTCCGTACCGTTGAAGCCCCAGACGGCCTTCGGGTAGGTGGGGTTCATGTCCATCGTCTCCGAGCCGTAGCACCAGCAGGAGGTCACCGTGATGGTGCTGCCGACGCCTTCGCGCTCAAACTGCTCGGCGCAGGCTGCTGCCTCGCCGACGCGTCCGATGGTCGTGTTGGAAATGACGCACTCCACGGGTGAGCCGTCGCCGTTCTTCAAGTTCTCTTCGATGAGTTGCTTCACGGCCTTGGCCAGGTTCATCGTCTTCTCCTCCAGGCCCTCGCGGATGCCGCCTTGGCGACCGTCGATGGTGGGGCGGATGCCAATCTTTGGATAGTTTGTCTTCATGATGTTGTCAGTATTTGTAATGATGTTTTGGTGATTAGTTCGTTGTCGGTGGCGCCGGGTGTCATCCTGCCGCCTCGCGGAAGCGCTCCATGAGCCACTCCTTCTGCTGGGCTATGGTCATGGCGGAGTTGTCGAGCAGGATGGCGTCGTCGGCCTTGCGCAGCGGCGACACCTCGCGATGCGAGTCGATGTAGTCGCGCTCCTGCACGTTTTTCAGGATGTCGGCATAGTCGGCCTCCATGCCCTTGCCCTTCAGCTCGTCGTAGCGGCGCTGTGCGCGGACCTCGGCGGAGGCCGTGACAAAGACCTTCAGCTCGGCGTCGGGGAATACCACGGTGCCGATGTCGCGCCCGTCCATGACGACGCCCTTGTCCTTGCCCATCAGCTGCTGCTGTGCCACCATGGCCTCGCGCACGAAACCGAGTGTGGCAATGGGGCTGACGTGGCTGCTGACCTCCATGGAGCGGATGTCGCGCTCCACGAGTTCGCCGTTCAGGTAGGTGTCGGGGCGCCCGGCCTCGGCATTGAATTGGAACGTGATGTGTATCTGCGGCAGCTGGCGGCGCAGCCCGTCCTCGTCGATGCCGGCGTCGGTGAACAGCCCGTGGCGCAGGGCATAGAGGGTGACGCAGCGGTACATGGCGCCCGTGTCGACATAGATGTAGCCCACTTCGCGGGCCAGGTCCTTGGCCATGGTGCTCTTGCCGCACGAGGAATGGCCGTCAATGGCAATGGTGATTCTTTTCATGATAGGGTAGGATAGGGTGATATAGGGTAATATGGGTGGGACAGGGGCTACAGGCTGTAGGTGACGCTGACCAGCAGCGACGATGCCGAGACGTGGTACTTGGCGTAGGCCAGCTGCAGCTTGAAGCGCTCCAGCTGCACGCCGGCACCGAGGGAGATGCCTGCCCCGTGGTTGCTGTCGCCGTCGTCCTCGGTGATTTTCATCTCGCTGGAGCGGCGGAAGTTATAGCCGGCGGCGATGTAGAAGGTCTGGCCGATATTGATGTCGGCACCCACGGCGAGGTGTTTGATGAAGTCTTGCTCCCAGTTGTTCAGTCGGCTGAGCGTGGCATGCAGCGTCAGTGGCGAGCCGATGAGGCGCTTGGTGAGGCCCACCTGCAGGTCGAGGGGTATGCGCTCGAAGTCGTCGTTGTATGCCTTGACCTGTCCGCCGAGGTTCTTGGCGACGGCCGACACGGACCATCCGTGCTCCGCGTCGTAGTAGTTGGCGCCGAGGTCGACGGCCACGGCTGCCGAGGAATAGCTGCCGATGGTCGACGAGATGAGGCGGGCGGTGATGCCGCCGCTGATTTTGTTGCTGAGCATGTAGGCAAAGGAGCCGGCCAGCGCGATGTCCTTGGGCGAGAAGGTGCCCGTCTCGACATTGTCGGCATTGGTCTCCTTGATGGAGCCGTAGGCCATGAACTGCGCGCTGACGCCCCACGTGGCGCGCTCCTTGACGGCCTTGACGAAGGAGGCCGACGCCGTCGTGCTGCCCTCCATGTAGGTCATGAAGTTCAGGTTGATGCTCTTGTCGCTGACGTTGCTGATAAGGGCGGGATTGTGGAAGATGACGGTGGGGTCGTCGTCGGACAGCGAGATGTTGTCGCCGCCCAGCGCCGCGACGTGGGCGCTGACGGGCAGGCGCAGGAAGCTGTACACCTCCTTGCTCTCCTGGGCCTGTGCCGCCACGGCGGCCACGGCCGTTATGAGGAAGATAAGAATTCTTTTCATCGTGTTTCTATACTATTATTATCAACGTTAAAAGTATACCATTTATTGTTGACATGGCATTAAAATAGGAAAATGCAAAAGAAATTTTGCGTTTTCCCCACTTATTCGTACCTTTGAGCTTCGCTCGAAAGTACTCACGCTCGGAAAAACCCAAATTTTATTTGGTTTTTCGCTCGCTTAATCGTACCTTTGCCATTGTGAACAATGGCGAAAGTACTCACGCTCGACAAAAAAAAGAATAAATTCTTTTGTTTTGTTCTCGCTTAATCGTACCTTTGCAGCGCAATGATAGAAGAGAAGAAGAGCAGGGCTGCCGATATGGAGCAGCGGCGCACCACAGGATTCCTGCTGGGGCTGCTGCTCGTGCTGTCATTGTTTTACGTGGCGCTGGAGTGGAACTCGGCGGAGGCGACGGACGACATAGACCCGATAGACCTGGACGAGATACGCCACGAGAGCGAGCTGGTGCCGATGTCGAACGAAGAGACGGTGGCACAGGTGGAAGAACGGCAGCAGTCGGAGAAGGCCGAGCAGCTGAATGTGGTCGACGACGACGTGGAGCTGGCTGACGCGCAGGAGGAGGCGGAAGGCGAGGGCGACGACGACGAGACGCTGTTGCAGCAGTTGGAGGAGGAGAACGACGACAAGGCGCTGGCCGCCTTGGAGGTGGACCCGAACAACCCGCTGAACTTCCACATCGCCGAGGAGCTGCCGCAGTATCCGGGCGGTGCCGTGGAGTTCATGAAATGGCTGACCAAGACGCTGCGCTACCCGGAGGGTGCCCGCAAACGCAAGGTGCAGGGCAAGGTGGTGGCCGTCTTCTATGTGGAGAAGGACGGCTCCGTGACCGGCATCAGCGTCACGCAGTCGCTGGCTCCTGACTGCGACCGCGAGGCTTTGCGCGTGCTGGGCATGATGCCCAAGTGGAAGCCCGGCGTGCAGCACGACCGTCCCTGCCGGACGAAGGTTTGTATTCCCATCGTATTTAAATTATAATCTATGAACACATCAAAAGAAATCCTGCAGAAAGTCAACGACTTCCTTGCCCAGCTGCCCTACGACCGCCGGCCGGCATCGCTCTATGAGCCGGTGGAGTATGTGCTGTCGTTAGGCGGCAAGCGCATCCGCCCGGTGCTGATGCTCATGAGCTATAACTTCTGGAAAGAACGGGTGGAGGACATCCTGATGCCTGCCGTCGGACTGGAGACTTACCATAACTACACGCTGCTGCACGACGACCTGATGGACAATGCCGACGTGCGCCGGGGGCATGCCACCGTGCACCGCCGCTGGAATGCCAACAAGGCCATCCTGTCGGGCGACGCCATGCTGGTGCTGGCCTACCAGCGCATACAGCAGGTGGCCGACGACAAGCTGCCGGCCGTGATGGACCTCTTTACGGAGACGGCGCTGGAGATTGGCGAGGGCCAGGAGTACGACATGGCTTTCGAGACGCGCAACGACGTGACGGAGGAGGAATACATCGAGATGATTCGCCTGAAGACATCCGTGCTGTTGGCCTGCGCCATGAAGATGGGGGCCATCCTGGCCGACGCGCCCAAGGAGGACGCCGACCGGCTGTACCGCTTCGGCGAACAGGTGGGGCTGGCATTCCAGTTGCAGGACGACCTCCTGGACGTCTATGGCGACCCTGCCGTGTTTGGCAAGGCGATAGGCGGCGACATCACGTCGAACAAGAAGACCTACATGCTGATAAATGCGGTGAACCGTGCCGACAGCCGCCAGCGCGAAGAGCTGGAGCGGTGGATAGGGCTGCGCGACTTTGACCGCCAGGAGAAGGTGGCTGCCGTGACGCGGCTGTACGACGAGATAGGCATCCGCGAGCTGTGCGAGGCGAAAATAAACAGCTACTTCGAGCAGGCGCGCCAGACGCTCCGCGAGGTCAACGTGCCGGAGGAGCGGAAGCTGATGCTGCGTCAATACATGGATGAACTGTTGCACCGCGACAAATAATCATTGCTGCTGTCGTGAATTATATTGATACACATTGCCATTTGGACGGCGAGGAGTTCGGCGAAGACCGCGACGCCGTGGTGCAGCGAGCCAGGGAAGCAGGGTGCCGGAAGGTGTTCCTGCCGGCCATCGACCTGAAGAGCTGCGCGACGGTGACGGACACATGCCGCCGCTATGCAGGCTATTGCTACCCCATGCTGGGCCTGCATCCGGAGGAGGTGCGGGCCGACTGGCGCGAGCAGCTGGCACAGATAAAGGCGGCGATAGCGCTGTCGCCGGTGCCTGTCCTTGCCATCGGCGAGGTAGGGCTTGACTACTATTGGAGCCGTGAGTACGAAAGGGAGCAGCTGGAGGTTTTCGAGGAACAGGTGCGGTGGTCGGTGGACATGCGGCTGCCGCTGATGATTCACTGCCGGAAGGCGCAAAACGAGCTGGTCGGCATCCTGAAGAAATACAAGGACGAGCTGCCGGGCGGCGTGTTCCATTGCTTTACGGGTAATGAGACGGAGGCCCGTCAGCTGCTCGACTTCCCGCGCTTCGTGCTGGGCATCGGCGGCGTGCTGACGTTCAAGAAGAGCCATCTGCCGGAGACGCTGGCAGGCGGCGGAACGGCGGACGACGGGGCAGGGCGGGTGCCGAATGTGCCGCTTTCGCGCATCGTCTTGGAGACTGACGCACCCTACATGGCTCCCGTCCCGATGCGCGGGCAGCGCAATGAGCCGGCCTACATCCGCCACGTCATCAGCCGGATGGCGGCGGCTTATCAGGTGAGTGAAGAGGAGGTGTGCCGGCAGACGACAGCCAATGCGGCACGGGTGTTCCCCCTTGCCTTCGCTGACTCGTAAACAAGCTTTTTGGTTCTTACTCCCCCTTGGGGGCTACTTCCTTGGGGGCTTCGGCCTCCGAGGCATCGTCGTCGCTGTCGGCTGCCGGTGCTTTCTTCTTGAACAGGCCGTAGGTGGTGCGCAGCACGATGAACTCCGTGCGGCGGTTCAGCTGGTTACAGACTTCCTGTTCCTCGGGTTTCAAGGTCTTGATGAAATCCTCCGTCAGCACGTCGTTCTCCTTGAGGAAGGGATATTTCTCCGTCAGCTTCTTGCGGATTTTCTTGGGTTTCTCCTTGCCGTAGCCGACGGGAGAGAGACGGTCGTTCTCGATGCCGTGCTCAACCAAGTAGTTGACGACGCTCTCCGCACGGCGCTGGGCCAGGTTCTTGTTGTATTCCGCAGAGCCTTTGTAGTCGCAGTGGGCGCTGAGCTCGATGGTGACATTGGGGTTCTCGCGCAACAGGGCGACGAGCTTGTCCAATGCCTCGGTCGACTCGGGGCGCAGCGTGGCCTTGTCGAAGTCGTAGAAGATGTTGTCAATCATGACAGGGGCGGTGATGCTGGCCAAGGGGAACTGCAGCACATACTCCTCAGACTTGGTGACGGGCTCTACGCGCAATTCCTCCTGATGGTTGAGGAAGCCCTTGCAGGTGCCGAGGAAGACGTAGTCCACGCCGGGCTTGATTTCCTGCGTGAACGAGCCGTCGCCCTTGACGCTCAGCTTGAGATTGGTGCCGTCGTTGCCGACCATGTACACCTGGGCCTGCGTCAGCTCGTAGCCTTCGGCCTCATAGACCCAGCCCTTGACGGTCTGGATGATTTCCGGGTTGTAGAACGAGTAGATGTGGTCCCAGCCCTTGCCGTCGCCACGGTTGCTGGAGAAGTAGCCTTGGTTCTTCAGCCCTTCAAACGTCATGCCGAAGTCGTCGCCCTGCGAGTTGAGCGGGTAGCCGGGATGTTCTATCTTTACCCTCCCGTCTTCGTCGGTCTTGGCAATGCAGATGTCCAGACCGCCCAGGCCTTCGTGGCCGTTGCTGGAGAAGTAGAAGTCGCCGTTGGGACGGAAGGTGGGGAACATCTCGTCGCCGGGCGTGTTGATAGGTGCGCCCAGGTTTTCCACGCCGCCCGTGCCGTTCGAGGTGAGACGGGTGCGCCAGATGTCGTAGCCGCCCAAGCCGCCCGGCATGTCGCTGACGAAGTAGAGCCACTGCCCGTCGGGCGATACGGCGGGATGGGCGTATGCCGACAGCGTGTCGCGCGTCAGCTTCAGCTCGGTGGCCTTGCCCCAGGCTGCGTCGGAACGGCTGCTGGTGGCGATGGTTGCCAAGCGTGGATAGTCGGGGTCGGCCTTGCAGAGGGTGAGATACATCATCCGACCGTCAGGCGTGAACGAGCAGGCGCCCTCGTCGTCGTCGCTGTTCAGCTCGGAGTCGATGACCTCCGGGCGCTGCCACTTGCCTTTGTCGTCCTTCTGTGAAAAGAAGATGTCGGCATTCTTGGTGCCGGTGATGCCGCTCAGCTCGTCGCCCTTGGCCTGGTTGCGCGTGGAAGAGAAGAAAAGCTGGTCGTTCTCGTCGCCTGCCAGCATGGGCGAATAGTCGGCGCGGCGCGAGTTGAACAGGTTCTCGCGCTTGACGGTATAGTCGGAGCCTGCCTTCTTCCAGTCGGGGGCCTTACGTGCAGAGCGGAGCCCCGTGCGTGCCAAAGGCTCTACGTAGGCCGGCGCATGCTGCACCTTTGCCGAGTCCAGGGCCATCTGGAAATAGGTGGCGGCATCCTTGTAGCGGCCGTCCTTCATCAGCTGCTGGGCCAGATGGAAGAACGTCACCGAGTCGGTCTGCTTGTAGCGCACGGCATTGTTATAGGCGGCAATGGCTTTCTGGGTGTAGTTGATGCGGCGGTAGCAGTCGGCCATCTTCAGCGCCCGGCTGCCACGCAGCGCCCGTTCCTTGGGCGGCGTCTGGGTATAAGCCTTGCGGTATTGGGCGGCAGCGTCGTAGTATTCGCCCAAGGCATAGAACTTGTCGCCCTTCTTCATGGCCTGTTCCGCTCCGCATCCTGTCAGGAGCAGCACCGCCACCGCTATATATACAATAAGGTATAGGTTTGTTCGCATACCTAATAATAACGCAGCCCTGTAGGTTTTATTGTCTGCTTGTCATACAAAAAAAGAAAGCACCGCAGCTATTCTTGGTTGTTATAGCTGCGGTGCCGGACAGGAACGCAGGACTCAAGCCTGCGGAGAATGGTTCAAACCTAACCTTCGTCGTCGGAGTCGTCCTTGATGCCAGCAATCCTGTCCAGGTCGGCCAGTGAGGCTTTCTGACGTAACGACTTTGAGTCTAACGGGTACGTGTGTTTCTTGTTGGGTAAGAAACGCAGGTGAATACCCTTCACATTCTCTGCCGTGAACTTGTCCTTTTCGCTCTCGCCTTCCGTTTCGGCGGATGCGTAGAAGATTCCGAGGTCGCCCAGCCAAATCTTCTTGGAGTCCATTGTCAGCTCTACAAGGCAGTCGCAGGCGGCTGCCATGACCCCTAAAATCGTACCGCGACTGTAGGGTGCTGCGTGGGAGCAAATGTGATTGATAAACTCGTCGAACGACATGGTCTCAGTAAACACAATTCGTCCATACCACTTGTGGAAAGCAGGTGATTTGGAGTTGTGGTTCTGGTACTTCTTGGTGATGAGCTTTGCCATTCGTCCAAAAGTTTTGGGTAAGTAAATATGTAAAGAACTCGCGGCTGCTCCATGAAATGGTTTGCAGCAACCATCGGGTTTTATCCCTTTGGCTGCTGCAAAGTTAGGAAGATTTACTGATTTTTCCCTGTGAGTGGAAAAATAGAAAACCGCAGTGGAAGAGAAGTTTGTAACTGCTTGTTACAGAAGAGGCTCCAACTCTTTGTAATAATCGTCATTGCGGAAATTTCTACGGACTTCAAGGAAGTTCCGCAGATAGATGTTGCGATTCCAATAGTCATTGCGGAAATCGCTGTCACGTTCCTCCACGGCCAGTCGCTTACGGAACGTCCCCAGCGTCTTGGTGAGGCGGTTGTGGAAAGTGCGTGGGGTAGCCTCGATGTCTGGGATGTGCTTCTTAATGTATTCGAAGAACGGCTGTTTGCCTTTGCTGCTGAAACTATCGCTACCCAAGTGCTCATGCTCAACAAGTGAGAACAAGTAGGCAGCGAAGGTAACCTTGTCCGTGTCGTTGCCCTCCAAATGCGCCGTCGGCTCTATGCCGAAGAACTTGGTGTAGATTTTCCAAAAGCACTTTCCCAGCTTCTCTTCGTCGACGAAGTCACGAAACAGGCCGTCGGGTTTCTTGTCAGAGCCGCCACTATCCTCGGGGGCCGTTTCTATCAGGCGCTCCATTCTCCTGGCTATGCTGACCACCGCTATGTACATCTCCTTCATTTCCTGTTTCCTGTCAGCGTGGAAATGTCGCATGGCATGGCGCGGGCGTGGCGACCTGATGCCAGAATCTATTTTACGTATTACCCTGACATCATATCCGTTTCTGGCAAGGCGCATGATGTCCGCGCGTGACAACACCATAATTTGGTCTTCTTGCGTTGACAGCCTTTGTCGCATCGCATTTATGCGTCTTCTGACAATTAGATGGCGGGGGTTCTGGAAGCCCCATTTCCTTTTCCTGTTACCGCCAAGCGCATTCCCCGGCAACAGAAGTTGTTTCTCGTCTAATGGTTCAAAAAGGATTTTCTCAATTGTAGGCATAGCTTTCTGTTATAATCAAAGTATATCAACTGCAAAGTAAGCAAATAAAAAGCAATGTTCCAAATCCCCACGCCCACTTTTCTGCTAAAATCACATAAAATTTAGCACTTTTTTATATAAATCGGTGGTAATCCTATCGAACTTGCACCTCGACCACGGAGATATTACGAGCAAGAACTATAATCCAAGAGGTATGCGCCCATATAGCGCAGGCTTCTCCGTTGGATTATAGAGGCAGTGCAAGGCCTGATAGGGAAATGGCGGGTCTGCGCTTTTCTTTCTGCCCGATTGTTAGTGCTACCCTGTGAAGAAGGAATATAGTATTAACAATTAAAGTACAACGCTTATGGTTAAATTGAAAAGACTTTGGGGCTTGCTTGCCATGATAATGGTTGCAATGCTGAGTATCTCTGTCGTGTCATGCGGCGATGATGACGGATACGGCAGTGGTAGTCAAATTGAAAACAATGGTAATAGTTCCACTATGGATGCTATTTATGAAAACCAGCTTTCGGGAACATCTTGGAAGCAAAGCAGTTGTGCTATTTATTATAGCGACGGAAGTGTCGGTACAGATGTTTCCAATGCTATTGTGACGTTTGCCAACAACCATATATGGTATATTATTGGAATTAATGGTAAAAACGGATGGGGAACATGGAAAGTAGAAAACGGGAAAATTAAATGGGAAACAACCGGAAATAATGCAGGGTATAGTAACGTTTCGTTTAGGGCTATTGTCGTGGCAAATAATTTCGGCCCCAATACGATAGCATCGTTGACTGATTCCAAAATGCGGTTAGTATACCCTGATGATGGATGGTGGGTTGAGTACACACGAGTCTCTTATCAGGAACCATCCGACACTGGCGGTGGCGGCAGTTGAAGTCATCATCTGTGGTAAAGTCACTAATAGCGGTAGTGAGTTGGGCACTTCAAGCGGAAGGGCCTACGTCTACTCCATCAATGGTGACACTGGCAAAACCGATGCTATAGAATACAGTATAGGCGGCAGAACATTCCGAACAGTACTTGTTGAGGGAGGCCCAATGAAACCATTCTATATAATGCAGACAGAATTACCATTAAATATGGATATGATAATACTGAACAGGGTTCTACCAGGCCTAGATTTGAACGGAGACGGGAAACTTATCAAGACAGAACTCAGAGTGTTTTTAGAAGATTTACGCCAATTGACGGGCTATCGTTTCCGACTTGCTACAGAAGAAGAATGGCAGTATGCCGCACGTGGAGGCAACAAGAGTAAGGGCTACACCTATAGCGGCAGCAACAACATAGGGCTCGAATACGAACTTCCAAGTTAGCAATCAGGCAGTTCTCTGTTTCCCGCCCTTTGTTCCTCCACATTATGATATTACACCGCCACGCCCGTCCGCATCACTTCGCGGTAGAGCATGGAGTCTTCCTGGTCTTCCATCATGATGCGTAAAAGAATTTACATTTTCGTGAATTGTTAACGTAATTAAAAAGTGTGCCAAGGCCGGATACACGGTGTGCCAAGCTTAGGCACACCGTGTATCCGGCCTTGGCACACTAAGAAAATTGGCTGTTTGTTTTTGGCGGTTGAGTAAAAAAATCGTATCTTTGTGGCGTGTAACAAATACTGATGACTATGATAGACCAGAACGTCCTTGAAGAGAAAGCCCGGAAGTATATCGTCTGTTTCGACGGTCAGTGCCCGTTGCACGAGCACTGTCTGCGCTGGCAGGCTGGACAGCATGTGCCAGCGACTTATTTTTCCGTCAACAGTGTCAATCCCCGCTATGCCCATGCCGCCGGTAGCGAGTGTATAGCCTATCGCTCCGACGTGCCACAGCGTGTGGCTGTCGGCATGGTTCATTTCTACGAAGCAATGCCTGGTGCCATGGAGCGTACCATCAAGGGCAGGCTCATTGAGCGTTATTCTCGGGTCGTCTACTACCGCTACCGCCGTGGCGACCTTTTCATCACGTCCGATGTGGAGCAGGAGATAGCGCGTATATGCAGGGAGTGTGGCTGGACGGAACCCTTGCAGTTCGACGGCTATTCTGAAGAGCTGGTATGGTGAGCGTCAGCGCCCCTCCGGCGGTGTTAGGGTGATGCGGCGGTTTGTGGGGTCGCGCATGACGTCGTTGACGATGTCGGTGACCTGCTGCTTCAGTTCCTGGATGAAGCGGGCGGGGTCGTACTGCTGGTGCTCGATGTCGCGGAGCTTCTTTTCCCAGATGCCGGTTAGCTCGCAGCTCTTGAGCAGCTCCTCGCGGATGAGGTCGATGAGCTCGATGCCCGTCGGCGTGGCGACTAACCGCTTGCGCTCGCGGCGGATGTAGTGGCGCTTGAAGAGTGTCTCGATGATGCTGGCGCGGCTTGACGGCCGGCCGATGCCGTTCTCCTTCATGGCGGCGCGCAGCGTCTCGTCTTCGACGAATTTGCCCGCCGTCTCCATGGCGCGCAGCAGTGATGCCTCATTATAATAAGGTGGCGGGGTGGTCATCTTCTCGGTGAGCGTGGGCTGGTGGTCGCCGCTCTCGCCTTTGACGAAGGTGGGCAGCGTGCGCTCTTCGTCGGCTTTTTCGGAGGATTCGGGGGCGTCGGGATTGTCCGGGCTTTCCGGGGCCTTGGCCCTTACTACGCGCCAGCCTGGGTCAAGGATTTCCTTGCCCGTAGCCTTGAACTCAATGGCGTCGACCAAATCGACGCCCACACTATTGTTGGCGGCCGCACTATTGTCGGGGGCTGCACTATTGTTGGGGGCCGCAGCGCCGGGGGCTGCACTATTGTTGGGGGGCGCAGCGCCGGGGGCTGTGTTGTTGGGGGCCACAACGCCCAGGACGGTCGTGGTGGAGAACTTGCAGTCGGGCAAGAAGACGCCGATGAAGCGGCGCGCCACGAGGTCGAACACCTTTTGCTCGGCATCGCTGAGGCCCTGGGGTATGACGCCTGTGGGTATGATGGCATGGTGGTCGGTGACTTTCGAGGTGTCGAAGACGCGCTTGGTCTTCTTCAGCGGCTTGCCGCCAATGGGCTTGATGAGGGGTGCATAGGGGGCGACACCGCCGAACTTCGTCTGGTACAGGCCGTTGAGGGTCTGCGGGCACTTGGGGTAGATGTCGTCAGACAGATACTGGGTGTCGACACGCGGGTAGGTGGTGTACTTCTTCTCGTAAAGGCTTTGTATCAGGTTCAGCGTCATCTCGGCGCTGAAGCCGAACTTGCGGTTGCAGTCGACCTGCAGACTGGTCAGGTCGTAGAGCTGTGGCGGCTGTTCCTTGCCCTCTTTCTTCTCAACCTTAGTGACGGTGAACGGCTTGCCTTCAATGGTCTTGAAAGCCTCCTCGCCCTCTTCTTTCTTGGTGAACTTGCCTTTCGTTGCCGTAAACGTGGTGTCGCGATAGACCGTTGCCAGCACCCAGTAGGGCTCGGGCTTGAAGTTGTCGATTTCCTTCTGTCGGTTGACGATGAGGGCGAGGGTAGGGGTCTGCACGCGGCCGATGGAGAGCACCTGGCGGTTCTGGCCGTACTTGAGCGTGTAGAGGCGTGTGCAGTTCATGCCCAGCAGCCAGTCGCCGATGGCACGGCTCAGTCCGGCCATGTATAGCGGCTGGTAGTCCTGCTGGTCTTTCAGGTTCTGGAAGCCCTCGCGGATGGCCTCGTCGGTCATGGATGAAATCCACAGCCGGCTGACGGGGCACTTGGCCCCCGCCTTCTGCATGACCCAGCGCTGGATGAGCTCACCCTCCTGTCCGGCGTCGCCGCAGTTGACGATGCGCTCGGCCTGCTGCATCAGCCGTTCGATGATGGCAAACTGTTTCTCGATGTGCTGCTCAGGGATGAGCTTGATGCCGAATCGGTCGGGAATCATCGGCAGTGACGTCAGGCTCCACGACTTCCACATGGGGGTGTAGTCGTGGGGCTCTTTCAGTGTACAGAGATGGCCGAAGGTCCACGTCACCTGGAAACCGTTGCCTTCCATATATCCCTCGTGCGACGACGTTGCTCCGATAATCCTTGCTATGTCGCGCGCCACGCTGGGCTTCTCAGCTATACATACTATCATGGTTGTTCTTATAAGTGTTTCCGGAAAAACTCCAAGGCGCGGCGTTGTGCCTCCCGTGGGTAGCTGTGGGGCATGTCCCAGATTTCCGTGACCAGTTTGTCGTCGGCCCCTTGGCTTCGCCACGTGTCGTGCATGATGCGGAAAGCCTTCTCCACGCCAGCAACGGGGAACAGCTTGTCCTGTGAGCCGTTGATGAACAGCATGGCGTTAGGGCATGCCAGGCTGGCAATGTGCGGATAGTCGAGCCAGCGGCGCAGCCCCGGGAAGCAGTTGGCGAAGCCGCCGTTCTCGGTGCGCTTGTATTTGAACGACATCTGCTCGTCGGTGGTCGTTAGCCAGCAGACGGGGACGGCGGCCTTGATATGGGGCGACAATGCCGCCAGCATCCAGGCCCTGTAGGCACCCATCGACCATCCGGTGCACCCGATGCGGTGCCTGTCCACCTCGGGCATGCTGGCCAGATACTCCGTGGCGGCGATGTCGTCGTAGGTCATATAGGCTGAAAGGTCAATGCCGTACATCATCATGTTGCCGGCTATCATGTCGTAGCGGTCGCGCTGTGCGCCTTCCTGCTGGCCGCGCTCGCCCCACATGGGTGCATCGGTGGACAGGACGACGAAGCCGTTGCGTGCCAGATAGTCGCCGAGGAACTGCTGCTCGTAGCCTTTCGACCACTCCTCGGCATCGCGTATGACCACGGAGTCCTCGCAGGCTAACGGGCGAATCATCTTCTCTTTGCCGATGAAGAGGTGGCCGCCGTGGTCGTGCAGGGCATTGACGGCGGGGAAAGGCCCCTTGCCGTCGGGTATGAGGATATAGGCGGGAACGGTGTAGTAGCGCGACAGGCGGAGCTCTACCTTGCGCGCCTTGTAGCCCTCGCGCTGCTCTTCGCAGAGCACACGGGCCGTATAGCCCTCTGCCGGGGCGGGCGGCGGGGGCAGCATGCAGTCGAACACTTTCTGGCGGGCTGCCTCCTTCCACTTGCCGAAGTCCTTGATAGGACTGTTGCCCCAAGCCATGGGGTAGGTGAGGTCGGCAATGAGGGAGTCGGCATAGACGGGCAGGTTGCGGCTGAACTCATACTTGCTGCGCTTCTGGGCATGCGCCGGCACGGCGAGCAACAGGACGGCGGCAAGCGCCAGCGTCCTGAGGGCTGATAGCTGTTTCGGGGTCTTTGTTTGCTTCATAATTGCCCGCAAAGGTACGAAGAAGTTGGGGAAAAGCCAAAAGATTTCGGCATTTACCAACAAAAAGGCGCTAATTGTTTGGTAGTTTTTGATATTATTCGTAACTTCGCCGACGCAATCACTAAACCATATTTAATTAAAGTATGCCAAATGAAAAGTAGATTGTTGACTATCATGGTGCTGGCCTGCGGGTTGGCCATGGGTAGCCTGCACGTTGCCGGTCAGGAGAAGAAACAGCCGAACATGCCTGACTGGATGCAGGAACTCGCGGAGCGTATCACGCTGAACGGCTATGCGCAGGCCGGCTATTCGTACCAGGACCAGACGGACGCGCCGGACGGGACGCGCCGCTCCTCCAATGATTTTAACCTGAAGCGCACTTTGCTATGGGCAAAGGCGAGAATCACCGACCGGTGGTCGTTCCTCTTCATGCACGACTTCTCCAGCGTCGTGCAGGAGTTCTATACCGACTATCGTGTGACGCGGAACAACGCGCTGACGGTGCGGCTGGGACAGTTCAAGAACTCGCTGACGATGGAGAACCCGCTGTCGCCCGTCGTACTGGAGATGGTCGACGTCTGTTCGCAGGCCGTCACGGCCTATAGTGGCTGCTACGACCCGCTGTTCGGTCTGCACTACGGCCGCGACATGGGCTTGAAAGTCTTTGGCGAGCTGTTCAACAGCACGCTGGTCTATGAGCTGGCCGTCATGAACGGGCAGGGCATCAACGTGCGCGACGGCAACCACCAGAAGGACTTCATTGCCAAGATTGACGTGCGGCCCGTGGAGGGTCTGCGCTTAGTGGCCTCCGGCCAGCTGGGCACGGGGCATGCCGTCAATGAGCAGACGGTGGCGTGGAACCCCACTATCCATAAGGGCGACGACTATAAGCGCAACCGCTATTCCGTCGGTGCCGAGTATAAGTTCGGCATGTACGGCGAGTCCAAGTACAAGGAGGCGCGCCCCGTGAGCATCCGTGGCGAATGGCTGGAGGGCCAGGACGGCGACGTGAAGAGCCGGGGTGCCTATGTCACGGCCTGCATCCCTGTCGTCGATGCCCTTGACGTGGTGGCTTCTGCCGACTGGTTCGACCGTAACCGGGCCATGGACTACGACCAGACGAACCTGACGGCCGGCGTGCAGTACTGGTTCTACAAGAAGTGTCGTGTGCAATTGCAGTACACCCGCGTGTTCCGCCAGTTCGACTGCAACTATCATAACATTCAGGCCCAGGTGCAAGTGGCCTTCTAAGCGTGAGAGGATGGATGTCTCTCCGTTGTGTAACAACGTCTGACGAACAACGATAAACACATGGTTATTAAGATATTACTCACCATCATCTTCCTCGTCGTGATGGTTGGCGTAGGGGTGTATTCCCGCAAGCAGGCGAGCAGTGTTGACGGTTTTGTGCTGGGCGGACGCTCCGTCGGTCCGTGGCTGACGGCCTTTGCCTATGGCACCAGTTATTTTTCGGCAGTGGTCTTTGTGGGCTATGCCGGACAGTTCGGATGGAAATACGGCTTGTCGTCGACGTGGATAGGCGTCGGCAATGCCGTCATCGGCTCCTTGCTGGCATGGCTGGTGCTGGGGCGCCGTACCAAGCTGATGACGCAACACATAGAGTCGCGCACCATGCCCGACTTCTTCGGCACGCGCTTCGACAGCCAGGGCCTGCGCGTCGTGGCCTCGGTGATAGCCTTTGTCTTCCTCATTCCCTATACGGCCGGTGTGTACAAGGGTATTTCGACGCTCTTCGAGATGGGCTTCGGCATTCCATACGAATACTGTGTGGTCATCATGGCTGTGCTGACGGCGGTGTATGTCATCTTAGGCGGCTACAAGGCAACGGCCATGAACGACTTCGTGCAGGGCGTCATCATGCTCTTTGGCATAGTGGTGGTCATCGCCGCCGTACTGAATACACAAGGCGGACTGACTGCCGCCGTGGACAAGATGGCAGCGCTGCCTGCCGACACGCCTGCCGACGGGACGGTCAACGGCGGCTTTGCCGACCTCTTCGGCCCCGACCCGTGGGGGCTGCTGGGTGTCGTCATCCTGACGTCGCTCGGTACGTGGGGACTGCCCCAGATGGTCGGCAAGTTCTATAGCATCACCGACGAGGCCGCCATCAGGCGCGGCACCATTATCTCGACGGTGTTCGCCTTCATCGTAGCCGGCGGCTGTTACTTCCTTGGCGGTTTCGGCCGCCTGTTCGGCACGCCGCCCATGCTGCCCAACGGCAAGCTGGCTTTCGACAGCATCGTGCCGTCGATGCTCGTCACGCTGCCCGACGTCATCATTGCCTTGGTGGTCTTGCTGGTGCTCTCGGCATCCATGTCGACACTGGCCTCCCTGGTGCTGACATCGTCGTCGACGATGACTCTCGACCTCATCTACCGCGACAAGAAGTCGCTGCCCGGCGAGGTGGAGGAGGGTACCATCGATGACATGGTGTCGGAGCGGGTGGAGCACCGGAAGGTGGTGGTCATGCGCGTGCTGATAGTGTTCTTCATCGTCATCTCGCTGATGATAGCGCTGAACCCGCCCACGTTCATTGCCCAGCTGATGGGTATTTCATGGGGCGCACTGGCGGGAGCCTTCCTCGCACCGTTCATGCTTGGCCTTTACTGGCGCGGCGTGACGACGGCGGGCGTATGGGCCTGCTTCGCATGGGGCGTCGGGCTGACAGTGGTGAACATGCTGCTGGGCAATCCCATCAACCCCATCAACTGCGGTGCCATAGCCATGGTGGGCGGTTTCCCGGTGGTGTGGCTGGTCAGCCTGCTGACACCCAAGATGAATCGCACGACGGTAGACAAAATCTTTGAGTGCTACAAGAAATAACAACAAGGGAGGCTCCTCGGGGCCTCCCTTGTTAGTTTTAATAGGCGTGGTCGGTCTTGATTTCCTCCTTGTCCAGCTTTTTCTTGTCGATGGCGCGCCAGGCGTAGACGATATAGGCCAGCACGAAGGGTACGAGCAGCGACACGTAGAACATGGTGCGCAGGGTGAACTCCGAGGAGCATGAGTTCTGCATGGTCAGCGACGACTGCAGGTCAGCGGTCGACGGATAGTACGCCGTGTGGTTCCATGCCGAGCAGAGCAGCAGGGCCAGCACGGTGAGCACGGTGCCGATGCCGGCAGGCCAGATGCCGCCGTTGTAGTTCTTCGACGTGATGGTCTTGCCGATGCCGAAGAGCACCAGCACGACACCTATTAATAATATAATAAGGAGATACCACATGTCGAGCAGATTGTTCAGGTACTTGTACGGCTCCATGTAGATGACGCCCTCGTCGGTATAGGCATAGCCGTCCTTCAGCATGAGGTGGATGAGGTAGCCCACGAAGAAGAAAAGGAACGGTATGGCATTGCCGAGCAGTCTTACCGAACCCCGCGAGCGGATGTCCTCGTCGTTGACGTTGTTCATGACGTAGAGGATGCCGAGCACACGGGCCAGGAACATGACGGCCAGTCCGAAGACGAGCACCCACGGGTTGAGCAGGGCATCCAGTCCGTGCGAGGCGTTGGCCCAGCGCGAGATAATCGGTGTGAACGAGTTGGCGTCAATCATGTTGTCCTTGGCGATGATGAAGTTGGAACCCTCGAAGAACGTGGCCACGGCGCCGCCCAGGAGCAGCGGGCCAAGCAGTCCGTTGAGCACAAGGAAGAACTGGAACGTGCGCGGGCCGAGGAAGTTGCCCAGCTTGTTCTGGAACTCATAGCTGACGGCCTGCAGCACGAAGGTGAAAAGGATGAGCATCCACAGCCAGTAGGCACCGCCGAACGACGTGGAGTAGAACAGGGGATAGGAGGCGAAGAAGGCACCGCCGAAGGTGACCAGTGTAGTGAACGTAAACTCCCACTTGCGACCTGTCGAGTTGATGACCAGCCGCTTGCCTTCCTCCGTCCAGCCCAGTGAGCGGAGACACGAGTTAGCACCCTGCACGAAGAGCAGGAAGACCAACAAGGCGCCTAACAGTGCAACCACGAAGCACCAGTAATGTTGTAAGAATTCGTATGTCATAGCTTTACCTTTTTACTTTTTTTGTCTTTTTACTTTTCCGTATATTCCGGTCCTCGTTTGATTTGCTTCAGCAGAATGCTGATTTCGACGGCCAGCATCAGCGTGAAGAGGAACAGGAAGAGGAAGAAGGTCAGGGCGACGCTCGCACCATTGATGTCGCTGACGGCAACCCATGTGGGCAGCATGTCCTGAATGGTCCACGGCTGACGGCCGAACTCAGCGACCAGCCACCCGCTCTCCGAGGCGATGTAGGCCAGCGGCACCAGTGCGATGGCCACCCAGTAGTGCCAGGCGGGCAGTCCCGTCATGCCGTGGCTGTCGGCCATGGTCTCCGGCAGAATGCCTATGGTGGCTAACAGTCGGCGGACGATGATGGACAGGTAGGGTATGCGGAACGACAGGAAAACCATGACGACGAAGTAGAGGATGAACAGGCAGCCTAAGCCAACCATGATGCGGAAGGCCCAGAAGTTGACGGGCACGTAGGGCACCACATCCTTCTTGTCCTTCACGTAGCCATAGCCGAAATAGGGCATGTTCTCCTTGAGGATGGTCAAATGGGTGCTAAGCAGTGGCTTGCCGCCGTTCTCTTGCTTGAGCTTGCGGTATTCGGCGAGGGTGCTGATGGCCAGCCGGCCACGCGCTATCTTCTCGTCCATCGAAGGCTCGCGGCTCCCGTCGGGACGGGTATATCCGTTCAGGATGTCGTTGATGCCGGGCACGAAGCCGTGCGGGTCGTTAGTGGCCATGATGCTCAGGGCGTAGGGCATGTCAATCTTCAGCGGCGCCGACTCCATGTGCTCATAGTCGGGCTGGCAGAAGGGGTTCACCCATGCGATGGCCGTCAGCCCCTGGTCGTAGCCGCCATTGTACAGCGCCTCCATGGCTGCCAGTTTCATGGGCTGCGCCTTGGCCACCTGCTGACCGCTGACATGGCCGGTGAAGGCTGCCCCCAACGATGCGATGAGGCCCACCACAACGGCTATCTTGATGCTCTCAACAGCCAGCCGCTCCTCGCGCCGCTTCATGAGATACCAGCAGGATACGGCCACCACGAAGACGGCACCGATAATCCAAGCCGAGATGACGGTGTGGCAGAACTTGCCGATGGCAAAGGGCGACAGGGCCACGGCGAAGAAGTCGACCATCTCGTTGCGCATGGTGTCAGGATTGAACTCGCAGCCTACGGGATTCTGCATCCAGGCGTTGGCCACCAGAATCCACCATGCCGAGATGGTGGCTCCCAGTCCGGTCAGCCATGTCGAGGCTAAGTGGAAGCCCGGCGACACCTTTTTCCAGCCGAAGTACATGACGGCCACGAAGGTGGACTCCATGAAGAAGGCCACGATGCCCTCGATGGCCAATGGCGCACCGAAGATGTCGCCCACGAACCATGAGTAGTTCGACCAGTTGGTGCCGAACTCAAACTCCAGGATAATGCCTGTGGCCACGCCCATGGCGAAGTTGATGCCGAAGAGCCGTTGCCAGAATTGCGCCGTGTCGCGCCAGAAAGTGTTACGGGTGCGGTACCAGCAGGTTTCCGCAATGCCCATGATGACAGCCAGTCCGAGCGTCAGCGGCACGAACAGCCAGTGGTAGATGGCCGTCAGCGCGAATTGCGCTCTTGCCCAGTTAATGGAGGCGGCATCAATGTTCAGGAATAAGTCTGTTGTCATATAGTTTTGAGGTTTTAAGTTTTTAAGCTTATGAGTTTATGAGTTTTTTAGTTTTTGGGGTTCAGGGTGATGCGCGGTCGATGAGCTCGGTGGCCACGTAGTCAGATTCGCCGCCTTCGGGGGCATGCTGTTTCAGGAAGTCGGGGAAGAAGAATACCTTCAGGATGGCAAACATGATGAACAGCTTGATGAGGATGATGGCCCACAGCGTCCGGCCCAGCCGCATGGAGCGGAAACCGTCGTAGTACAGGTCGAAGACTTTGTATAGGAATCCTTGCTTATTCATCGAGGCAACCATATTACCGTTAATAATGATGCAAATATAGTGAAATATTTCAAAACAACAAATATTTCTTTGTTATTTTCGTGAAAAAAAACTACCTTTGCACGTAATTTTTGAAAAAAGGAAGCAAATATGAATAAGAAAATCTTAGCTGGCGTCATTGTCCTGCTTATACTGGCCGTAGGCTATCTGGGCTATGGTCTGCACGAGGCTAAGCAGGCGAATGAGGACATGCAGGAGCTCGCTGCCCTGGAGAAGCAGGAGATGGAGAGCGAGTACCAACAGTTTGCCAAGCAGTATGGCGAGATGAAGAGCCGCATCAACAACGACTCCATCATTGCCCAGCTGACCCGGGAGCAGGAGCGTACGCAGCAGCTGCTGGAGGAGCTGAAGCGTACGAAAGCCAATGATGCGGCCGAAATAACCCGTCTGAAGAAGGAACTGGCCCAGGTGCGTGCCGTGCTGCGCTCGTATGTGCTGCAAATCGACTCGCTGAACCAGTTGAATGCTGCCTTGGCCGAGGAGAACAGCCGGGTGCGTAGCGAGTTGGAGATGAGCAACCAGCAGAACCAGCGCCTGACGTCAAGCAACATGTCGCTGTCGGAGAAAGTGGCCATTGCTGCCCAGCTGAACGCTACCAACATCGCGCTGACACCCCTCGACAAGAACGGCAAGGACAACAAGCGGCTGAAGAAAGCCAAGGCGTTGAGCGTGTCGTTTGCCATCGCCCGCAACGTGACGGCCACCAACGGCAACCGCGACCTCTTCGTGCGTATTACCACGCCGACGGGCGAGGTGCTGCCCGGCGGCGGGTCGTTCCCGTATGAAAACCGCCAGCTGGCCTATACGATGAAGAAGACGATAGAGTACACCGGGCAGGAGACGACCGTCAGCATGGTGCGTCAGGAGAATGGCACACTGATGGCAGGTACATACAACGTCAGCATTTTTGCCGACGGTAATATGATAGGTTCAAAGAATATAACGTTTGAGAAATGAGTGCAAAATCGCAACATAACAACATTCTGCTGGCCATCATCGGCTTTGCAGCAGTAGTGGCCATTGTGGCCGTCATCGGGTTCTTTGCCTTTGGACGTGACCCGGAGGTGATACAGGGACAGGTGGAAGTGAGCGAGTACCGCGTGTCGAGCAAGGTGCCCGGCCGTATTCTGGAGATACGAGTCAAGGAGGGCGACTACGTGAAGGTCGGCGACACGCTGGCCATTATCGACGCTCCGGAGGTACGGGCCAAGATGGAACAGGCGCAGAGCGCCGAAAGCGCTGCCTCCGCCCAGGAGCAGATGGCGCGCAATGGAGCCCGTCAGGAGCAGATACAGGGTGCCTACCAGCTGATGCAGCAGGCCAAGGCAGGGCTGGAGATAGCCGAGAAGTCGTACCAGCGCGTACAGCGTCTGTTTGACGAGGGGGTGATGAGTGCCCAGAAGCGCGACGAAGCCTACGCCAACTACAAGGCCATGGAGGCTCAGGCCAAGGCTGCGGAGAGCCAGTACGAGATGGCGCGCAACGGTGCCCGCCGTGAGGAAAAGATGGCGGCTGCCGCCATGGTGGGGCGTGCGCAAGGTGCCGTCAACGAGGTACGTTCCTATATTCACGAGACCGTGCAGATAGCCCAGATGGAGGGCGAGGTGACGGACATCTATCCCAAGACGGGCGAACTGGTGGGCACGGGCTCGCCTATCATGTCGATTGCCGTGATGAGCGACCTGTGGGGAACGTTCAACGTTCGTGAAGACCAGCTCGGCAATCTGGCGGTCGGTACGGAGTTCACTGCTTTCGTGCCTGCCTTCAACAAGGACATCCGGATGAAGGTGTACTATATGAAGGACGAAGGCTCGTATGCCGTGTGGAAAGCTACAAAGGCTAACGGGCAGTATGACCTGAAGACCTTCGAGGTGAAGGCCCGCCCAGTGGAGAAGATGGAAGGGCTTCGGCCAGGCATGAGTCTGGTGATTAAGAAATGAAAGCACTGAGACAGATATACGAGATAGCGTTGCGGGAGTGTAAGATATTCCGCAGCAATCTTATCTTTGGCTTCTGTATGCTGGTATTCCCCGTCATGGCCATGCTGTTCTTTACCTCGCTGATGCGCGAAGGGCAGCCCTTGGAGATGCCGATAGGTATTGTTGACTTGGACAATACCTCGACGTCGCGTCGCATCATCCGGAATCTGGACGCCTTCCAAACCAGCCGTGTCGTGGCGCATTATCCGTCGGTCAGCGAGGCGCGCGCCGCCATTCAGCGGAACGACATCTATGCTTTCCTTTATATTCCCAAGGGGACGACCGACGACCTGCTGGCCAGCCGGCAGCCGAAGATTTCCTATTACTATTCGATGACGACGATGGTGGCCGGTGCCTTGCTGTATCGTGACTTGAAGACTATCGCCACGCTGGGCTCTGCCAGCGTGGGGCAGGCTACCATGCGCGCCAAGGGCTATACGGACAGGCAAATCAAGACATTCCTGCAACCCATCGCCATCGACCTGCACCAGATTAGCAACAGCACTACCGACTATAACGCCTACCTCTCCACAGTGCTGGTGCCGGGCGTTATCATGCTGTTCATCTTTCTTATCACGGCGTATTCCGTGGGTACGGAACTCAAGTTCAACCATTCAAAGGAGTGGATGGCCATGGCAGACGACAGAATCGGCGTAGCCCTGGCGGGCAAGCTGCTTCCTCATACGCTGATATGGCTGACGCTGGCTTTTGTCTATTCCTGGTATGTCTATGGCGTGATGCAGTTTCCCCATCCGGGCGGCGTGGGCATGATAGTGCTGACGGCCTTGCTGATGGTGTTTGCCGCCCAGGGCTTCGGCCTCTTTGCCTTCGGCCTGTTTCCCTCGTTGCGCATGTCAATGAGCATCTGTTCGCTGTGGGCCGTGCTTAGCTTCTCCATGGCGGGCTCTGCCTTTCCGGTTATGGGTATGGATGCCCCGTTGCAGTCGCTGGCGTGGCTGTTTCCCCTGCGCCACTATTACATGGTCTACCAGACCTGCGTGCTGAACGATTTTCCACTGGCCGATGCGTGGTGGCATGTGGCAGCCCTCTGCGGCTTCATGCTGCTTCCCATGCTGGTGGTTTCCAAGATAAGGAATGCCATGCTGACCTACGTGTACATTCCGTGAAATTGAAGAATTAAAAAAGAGAGAATTAAAGAATTAAAAAGAGAGACGGGATGAGAAAGGACGGGTTGTTACAAACCATGATGGACGGCATGCGTGATGCCTGTCTCATCTGGCGCGAGGAGATGCGGCAGGTCTTCAAGGACGAAGGGGTGCTTATCTTCTTCATCCTCGTGCCGCTGGCCTACCCGTTGCTTTACTCGTGGATATATAACAATGAAGTGGTGCACGAGGTGCCCGTGGTGGTGGTCGACGAGAGCCACTCCCATTTCTCGCGCCAGTTTATCCGCCAGTGCGATGCCTCGCCTGATGTGCGTATAGCGTACTATGCTGCCGACATGGACGAGGCCCGTATGCTGGTGGGCCGGCAGCAGGCGCGTGCCGTGTATTATATTCCCGCTGACTTCCAGAGTCGGCTGAACCGCATGGAACAGACAGCCGTCGGCGTGTATTGCGACATGGGGCTCATGCTGACCTACAAGGCGGCCTACCAGACGGCGGTGCTTGTGTCGCAGGAGATGAACAGCAAAATACAAATCGCGCTGTCCGGCCACTATACAGCACGCGAGGAGGCCATCCAGACGCGCCCACTCGACTACGACGGACAGCCCATCTTCAGCCCTGCCGGAGGTTACGGCTCGTTCATATTGCCCGGCGTGCTGATGCTCATCCTGCAGCAGACGCTGGTGCTGGGCATTGGCCTCTCGGCCGGTACGGCGCGCGAGTCGAACCGCTATCACGACCTGGTGCCCATCCAGAAGCACTACCACGGCACGTTCCGCATCGTGCTGGGCAAGTCGCTGTGCTACCTTATGATATATGCCGTCATGGGCGCGTGGCTCACCGTCGTCGTGCCGCGCCTGTTCCATTTCCCGTGTCTGGCCCACTGGCAGGACTTGCTGGCACTGATGCTGCCCTACACGCTGGCCTGCATCTTCTTCGGCATCACCGTGTCGTGTCTGGTGCGCTACCGCGAGAATGTCATGCTGCTCATGGTCTTCGTCTCCGTGCCGCTGTTGTTCCTGAGCGGCGTCAGCTGGCCGCAGAGCAACATTCCCGGCTTCTGGCAGGGCGTCAGCTGGCTCTTCCCCTCCACCTTTGGCGTGAGGGCCTACGTCCGCATGAACTCTATGGGAGCCACACTGGGCGACGTGCTGACGGAGTATCGCCTGCTTTGGGTGCAGACGCTCGTCTACTTCTTCATAGCCTGCATGGTCTATCGCTACCAGATAGCCCTGTCCCGCTTGCACGCCATTGAGCGCCTGGAGTTCCTGAAGCACAAACGGGCGGCCAAGCGGGCAGAAAAATAGTATTAAAAACATCACATTTTTTTATTGGACCCGTATAGGACTTGTGTGTACTTGTGTGTAAAAGGTTAAAGCAAATTATTTTCTCCCATTTTCTTTGTTGAATCAAATTTATTTTCTATCTTTCTTTGCAACGTCACTCTGAGGGCTGCGGCGAGTCGTGGTCTGTTGAAAGGGTGGCAGACATAGAGGAGAGCTAAAAGCTTAGTTCCGCTTGTGAACCTGGAAAATTCATCGTAGTAAGGGGCAAGTTTGAAAGCTGTTCTCCCTGTTGTGTATATATACGTGTACCTTAATTATTTAAGGTCAGCTCACATATATACCTGCAGGTGTGAGCTGTTTTTCATTCTTATTGTCACGGGTATTCCAGAACCTTCATGTTAGGAATGGCATGGTGGCTCACACTCTTTGTGCGTACTGGAATAACTATATTATTGCAATATGATGAAACAAAACAAAAGAATTATTGCGTTCGCCGTAATGTTGCTGATGGCCAGCACAGCATCAGCTTGGGACTTTATCTGGGACAACCTCTGCTACAACTACAAAGGAATGTCTACTGCAGAAGTTGTCGTTGTAGGTTGTATGAAAACAGGCAATGTCATTATCCCTTCCTCCGCTACTAATCCAAGCAACGGTCAGAAAGCTAGGGTAGTTGAAATATCCAATAGTGCTTTTGCTAATAAGACTGGCATAGAGATGCCTCCCTCTTCTCCTGCTATCGAATTCGCCGATGCCAATGTCAAGGCTATCTGCGTGGCTAACTGGGACACCAACAGCGACGGCGAACTGAGCGAGGCCGAGGCTGCGGCGGTGACGGACTTAAACCATGTGTTTGGCGAAAAGGCTATCACCTCATTTAACGAGTTACAATACTTTACAGGTTTGTCCATGATTGGTGATGAAGAGTTCTCTTTATGCGGTGACTTAATGGAAATCAAACTCCCTGCTTCTCTTAGCACAATTGGTGAACGAGCCTTCTCTGGTTGTTGTAACTTGCAAAGCATTGAAATACCCGAAGCGGTTAGCGTAATCGAGAATCAGACATTTGAGGGCTGCTCAAGGCTTACCAGCGTAACTCTTCCTGAAACGTTAACGAGAATAGGAGGTGGGGCATTTATGGGTTGCAGAAGTCTTGAGGACATTCATCTTCCTTCTTCGCTTATTACCATGTCGGATGCTTTCGATTTTTGTACAAGTCTAAGGTTTATATACATTCCCAAAGCGGTGAGATATGTCAGTGCATTTAGAGAATGTACATCGCTGGAGTCTATTGTCGTGGATGCAGACAATCCTTATTTGGATTCTCGCAACGACTGTAATGCCATTATTGAGACTTCTACAAACAAGCTGATAGCAGGGTGTGGTAACACGGTAATCCCTGAGGATGTTGTAGCGATTGGTCAGATGGCTTTTGCGGGTATGACAGGATTAAGTGAGGTTACTATACCGGATGGCGTCTATGACATAGGTTTTGATGCTTTCCAAGGTACAACATGGTACAATAGCCAACCTGACGGATTGGTCTATGCAGGAAAGGTGGCCTATCGTGTAAAGGGACAAGTGACGAACGGAACCGACATAGTACTACGTGAAGGGACAAAGGGTATAGCCGAATATGCCTTTGAAGATGATTATTGCGTCGGGCCGGCATCAATTACCATCCCAGAGAGAACTATTCTTCATGTTCCCTATGGCAGCAAAGAATCTTATGCGGAGCATAAAGCATGGGGGCGGTTCAAGGAAATTGTAGAGATGGAGCCAGAAGGCATTGATGTGACCGACATCACTGCACTCGACAACGTGATTTACATCGAGCCAATGGAAGCAAGGACAGGTGCAGAGGCCACCATCTCGCTGAAGATGAAGAACACGGCAGCTATTCGTGGCTTCCAGTTCGACCTGTGTCTGCCGGAAGGCGTGACGGTGGTCAAGAGCAGCAAGGGCAAGATACAGGGGGCGCTGAGTGCTGGTCGCCTGCCTGACGAGGATGAGCATACGCTGACATTCAGCGAGCAGCCGGACGGGGCCATCCGTTTTCTGTGCAGCTCGCAGTATGACGAGACGTTCACGGGCCATGACGGAGAGATAGCTACGTTGCAGGTGAATATCGCTGAGGATATGGAGGACGGCGACTATCCTATCCTGTTGAAAACTATGAAGCTGACGGAGACGGACATCAGCAAGTTCTATGAGTACGAGCTGGTGGAAACGACAATGACAATCAGCGAGAATACCGGGATAGCTGGAATTGAGGAAAAGAGGAGTGTGGGAAAAGAGACATTCTTCAACCTCGCTGGTCAGCAGACGGTGACTCCAGGCAAGGGTGTGTATGTCGTAGGTGGCAGGAAAGTTCTTGTCAAATGACAAGTGGTTGACTAATTTGGAGGCTTCAAATGATTCTATTGAAGCCTCCAAACGTCATAAGATGATTCTAAAGCCACTGCCTATTCGTCCAACAACAGCACGGTAGCGCTGCGGGCAGCCTGGGCACCCATGACCAGAACCTGTGCAATGTCGGCGGTCTTTGAGGGACCACTGATAAACGTTCCGTAGCCGTATTCGTCGAACAGGTCGACGCCGCTCTTGGCATCGTGCTGGGCAATACGGCGGTAGGCTTCGTGCATGTTATTGACTATCTGCGACTTCGGCAGCAGGATAATCAGATTCTCGGAGATGAAGCAGACGGCTTTCTCCTTCATCTGCTGCGGAATCCAGATGCAGGCGTTCTCTGCAACACCGAACATGCCTCGGATGACCCCCACGTCAGTACCATTCAGGTCGCGGGCTCGCCCAACCTCGTCAGGATTACGTGTGGCAATGGTAATCTCGGGCAGGTTCGAGGCTATCTCCTTGGCATCGGGGTACAACTCGCGGATGAGCTCGTTGATGTCGCGGCCTTTTTCCACCTCGATGGCATTGCCGCCCACGCTCTTCACCATATTCATAAACTGCAACAACGGGTCAGGGTAGGTGATGGCCTTGATGTCGCTCAGGTCGGGCATGTCGAATTGCTCGCGGATGTTCGCCCGATATTTTTTCAGTATGTCTTCTTTGCTGCTCATAATCTTTTCGATTTACGATGTTTCGATATTTCGAAGTTTCGATGTTACGAAGTTTCGATATTACGATATTTCGACACTATAGTTCCTTGACGATTTCGTGGAACGGTTTCTTGGGGAACTTCATCATGTCGTGGCCGTCAGCCCAGGGATTCAGACCGCAGTTGATGATAGGCGAGGGGATGATGTTGGCCCAGTGGGCAAGTCCCGTTCCGAAGTTATAGAGCCCTGGCGAACCGTAGAGTATGCTCATGCCTTTACACATCAGCTTCTTCTCAGGATTGGCTGTGCCAAACTCGTCGAGTTGCTGGCGCCACTGGTAAATCTGGTCGCCGAGGTTCACCTTCACGGGGCAGACGCTCTGACAACTTAGGCACAATGTACAGGCAGAGACGTTTCCGCTGTGAGCCTGCTTGTCGCGCAACATGCCGAGGTTGATGCCGATGGGGCCGGGGATGAAGTAGCTGTACGAGTAACCACCGCTGCGGCGATAGACCGGACAGGTGTTCATGCACGAGCCGCAACGGATGCACTTCAGCGACTCCCAGTGTTCGGGGTTGGCTATCCACTCAGAACGGCCGTTGTCAACAAGGACGATGTGCATGTGGTGAGCCGTAGGACGTGCTTTGCGGAAGTGACTCGTAAAGGTCGTCGTAGGCTGGCCGGTGCCTGCACGGCAGAGCATGCGCTGGAAGACGGCCAGACATTCGTAGTTGGGGATGACCTTCTCCAGTCCGATGGCCACGATGTGTAGTTTCGGACAAGAGGTCGACATGTCGGCATTGCCTTCGTTGGTGCAAACCACGATGTCGCCCGTCTCGGCGATACCGAAGTTGGCACCCGTCATGCCGGCATCGGCGGTCAGAAACTCGTTGCGCAACGACAGGCGTGCACGGTAGGTGAGGTACGTGGGGTCGTGGTTGCCCTTCTCCTTCGAGATGCCTTTCTCCTCGAAGAGCTCGCCCACGTCATCATGGTTCAGGTGGATGGCGGGCATCACGATATGGCTTGGCTTCTGTCCCTTCAGCTGGATGATGCGTTCGCCAAGGTCGGTCTCGACCACCTCAATGCCTTTCGACTCCAGATAGGGGTTCATCTCGCACTCTTCGGTGAGCATCGACTTCGACTTCACCATCTTCTTCACGTCGTGATTCTTCAGAATGCCGTAGACGATTTCGTTGAACTCTTCGGCGTCCTTTGCCCAGTGAACCTCTACGCCGTTCTTCTCGGCATTGGTGGCAAACTGGTCGAGATACTCGTCCAGATGGGTGATGGTGTGACGCTTGATTTGTGACGCCTTCTCGCGCAACTGCTCCCACTCATCAAGACCGTAGGCCATGTTGTCGCGCTTCGTGCGAACGGCCCAGAACGTGGCATCGTGCCAGTGGGCATATTGTTGGTTCTTTAAGAACTGCTTGGCTGCTTTGCTATGTGCTGTACTCATAATGATTCGTTATTTCGTTATTACGATGCTTCGATATTTCTATATCACAGCCCTGCGGCCAGAATCTCTACCACGTGCTTGAACTTGATGTTGAGGCCTTGCTTCTTGGCCACACCAGCCATGTGCATCAGACAAGAACAGTCGGGGCCGGTGATGTATTCCGCACCCGTCTGCATGTGGCGCTCCACCTTATCCCTGCCCATCTGGGCACAGACGGCGGTCTCCTCGATAGAGAACATACCACCGAATCCACAGCATTCGTCGTGGCGCTTGGGTTCTACGACGTCGATGCCGTCGACCAACTGCAGCAAGTCCTTGATTTTGTTGAACGGAGCAACATGTTCCTCGCTGGGCGACGACAGTCCCAGTTCGCGCACTCCGTGACAGGAGTTGTGCAGGCTCACCTTGTGAGGGAACGTGCCTAAGCGGCGGTCTACCTTCACCACGTCGTGCAGGAACTCTACGACGTCCATACACTTCTTGGCCGTCTCGCATTCGTGTGTCCCGCTTGTTTCCTGGGTGATTTTATCGCCCAGCAGTCGCGGGTAATTAATTCTTACAAACGCCGTACAACTTACGCTTGGCGCTACCACATAGTCGAAGTCCTTGAACATCTCTTCAAACTTCTCGGCCAAAGGAATGGCCTGCTTCTCGAAGCCTGCATTGGCCATAGGCTGTCCGCAGCAGGTCTGTCGCTGCGGATACGTCACGTCGAGTCCCAGATGCTTCAGCAACTTGTACGTTGCCACGCCTACCTCAGGGTACACTGCGTCTACGTAACAGGGGATAAATAGTCCGATTTTCATACCAGTATTTGTTAGTTTTTACTTTTTTACCTTTTAACTTTTTTACCTTTAAATAACGTGCAGTCCGAGGAATACCATCAGGCCGTTCATCAGTATCCAGAAGATGGCAAACGGGAGCGTCTTGCGCATGATGTCACCGTCCTGACCTTCCATGTCGCAGGCTGCAGTGGCAATGGCAATACTCTGCGGCGACAGCAGCTTGCCACCCTCCGAACCGGCACAGTTGGCTGCGGCCAGCCAGCTTGTCTCGTTGCCTGGAACACCGAAGAACTGAGCGTCGTTGACCAAGCCGAGCTGTCCTGCAGCGGCGGCTTGCAGTTTGCCGAACAGGATGTTGGCCGAGGTGGCAGAACCCGTCACAAACGTACCGATGCTACCGATAAGCGGTGCGAAGAAGGGATAGGCCGACCCCGTCATGGCAACCAATCCGGTGGCGATGGCAAGCGTCATGCCGGTATTGTTCATCAGCATGGCCAAGGCTACGAGGCAGCAGATGGTGATGGCCGTCTTCTGCAGGCCGTAGGCAGTTTTACCCAGCATCTTCATGAGTTTGCCAAACGACAACCCTTGAATCATGCCGCCAATGACGGCACCGAGGAATATCATAAGACCGGCATTGCTGAGCCAGCCGAACGAGAACGTGTTGCCGATGACCGGCATGTCGAACTTGGTGACCAGTGTTGACTTCAGCAGGTCGTTCATGGGCGGCACAATCTTGCTGCTAATGAGGATAAAGAAGATGATGAGACCGTAGACACTCCACGCCTTCAAGGTCTTCGCCATGCCGAAACGCTTCTTCTCGACAATCACTTCGTCGGCAGGATTCTCGTCGTGGATGAACAGCTTGTTATAGATAAGCATGGCGCAGATAGCGGCAACGGAGCCAAGGATGGCGGGTGTCTCCGGACCGAGGAAGTAGGCGCAGCAGAACTGCACGATGATGGAGAATGTTCCTACAAACAATGCCAGCGTCAGGTTCTTCACCACTTTCTTGCGGTCGGTCATCATCAGAATGAGGAACGGTGTGATGTAGAACATGAGCGACAGCTGTAATATAATAAAGGTGGCTACCTCGCAAAGCATCTCGGGCGACGCCGTGCCGTCGGCTACTTGATTGGCCAGCGTCGTGGCAGGAAGACCAACGGCTCCAAAGCCTACTGCTACGGTGTTGGCTACCAGACAGATGACAGCCGAGAACATCGGTTTAAAGCCCAGTCCGATGAGGATGGCAGCGGGAATGGCTACGGCCGTTCCGAAGCCGGCCATGCCTTCGAGCACACCGCCGAAGCCCCACGTCAACAGCAGTACCAGCAGGCCCTTGTCGGCTGTCAGTTGGATGAACTGAGTCTTGATGGTTTCAATCTCCTTGGTCTCTACCAGAATGTTGTAGCTAAAGATGGCACAGATGATAATGAGGATAATCGGGAAACAGGCCTTGAGGAATCCCTCGACGACTGACCATAGCGTGATGCCATAGATACTGGTCTCCGCATACTTCTCGGGCACAATGCCCAAGGCCGGTGCAGCAAACAAGGCCAACAGGATGGTGACAACGAGAGTGATTAACGCGCTCTTCCAGCCTGACATCTTCAGGCCCATCATGAGAACAAAGAGCAGTACAATAGGAATAACAGAAACAAGTGCTGCCATAGGTTTTTAGTTATTGGGTAATAAATATTATTATATAAGTTTTGCAAATATACGAATAATCTTTGAATAACCAATCATTTTTTCAGAAAAAATGTGATGGATTGAGAATTTTGTCGTATCTTTGCGAAAAATCTGAAGACTATGACTAATACTAAGAATCTTACAGCGCAGGCATATGCCGACTTGCTGAGTGACATCAGGCAGATTGTTCCGTCCGACCGCATCTATACCGATGAATTACGTACCCTTGGTTGGGGAACGGACGCCAGTTTCTATCGACAAATACCCCAACTGGTTATCCGAAGTGACAACGAGCAGGAAATTTCCCGCATCTTACAGGCTTGCAGGAAACATAAGCTGCCTTTTACCTTCCGTGCGGCAGGGACATCGCTTTCGGGACAGAGCTGTACGGACGCAGTGCTGATTGTAGCTGGCAAACACTGGGAGAAGTATGAGTTGGGGGAGAATCAGGACACGATACGTTTGCAGCCCGGTATCGTGGGCGCCAAGGTGAATGAAATCCTGAAACCCTATGGACGGGTGTTCCCGCCTGACCCGGCCAGCATTGGCTCGGCCATGGTGGGCGGCATCGTTGTCAATAATGCCTCGGGCATGAATTGTGGCGTGCATGCCAACAGTGACCGCATGATGGTGTCAGCCCGTATCATTCTGACTGATGGAACCATCCTTGACACGGGCGACGAGCAGAGTAGGGAGGCTTTCCGCAAGAGTCACCCGGAGTTTCTGGGAAAAATAGAGGATTTGCGCGACAGGGTACGGGCCGACGAGGAATTAGCCTCGCGTATACGTACCAAATATTCTATTAAGAACGTGACGGGCCTGAATCTCCGCCCGCTGATAGCCTATGATGACCCGTTCGACATCATTGCCCATTCGATGGTAGGGTCGGAGGGTACACTCGCATTTTTGGCAGAGGTGACCATGAAGACCCTCTTCGACTATAAGTATAAAGCATCGGCCATGGTGTATTTCCTTACGATGAAAGAGAGTTGTGAGGCCGTGGTGGCTATGAAGAAACTGAAGGCGGGCGACGAGGATTTGAAGATGAGTGCCGAGCAGTTGATGGTGAAAAGTGCTGAAATGCTCGATTACATGTCGCTCAGTTCTGTCGATGACCCTGTGTTCCTGCAATATAAGAAAGATGTGGACGCTGGCAAAATCGAGGGAGTGAAACCTGGCGACTATCATCATTTGACGGCCATTCTGACAGAGACGAAGGGCGTGACCCATGAACAACTGTTGGAAAAGATAGAGAAAATCAAGGAGTGCCTGGGACATTTCCGCCTGTATGTCCCAGCAGAGTTCACGGAAGACCCTGCCGTCTACGGTAAATACTGGGCCATCCGTTCGGGTATCTTCCCGTCGGTGGGTGGCACAAGGCCCATCGGCACGTCGTGTCTCATCGAAGACGTGGCATTCCCCATCGAGTGTTTGCCGGAGGCTACGGTGAAGCTACAGAAACTTATCGCCGACCATGGCTATAGCGATGCCTGTATCTATGGTCATGCCTTTGAGGGTAATTATCACTTTATCCTGAACCAGAGTTTCAAGAGCAAGAGCGAGGTTGACCGCTATGCCGAGATGATGCGTGATGTGGCTAAACTGGTGGTGGAAGAGTATGACGGCTCGTTGAAGGCTGAACACGGAACAGGTCGTAACATGGCGCCGTTTGTGAAATACGAGTGGCGTGATAAGGCTTATGAGGCGATGAAGGAGCTGAAGGCTATTTTTGACCCTGACGGATTATTGAATCAAGGCGTCATCTTCAATGATGACCCGGAATGCTTCATCAAGTGTCTGAAGCCGCTGCCTGTGCTTGAGTTTGATTTCGACAAAGTGCCTGATGGCGGTAAGTACTTGATGGACCCCTCGCTCTCGACGGCCAAGGAAACTATTGAGCAGGTGAAGCGTGCCAATAAGTGTATTGAGTGCGGCTTCTGTGAGGTGAATTGTATGTCGTGTGGGCTGACGCTGTCTTCCCGAATGCGCATTGCTGTACAACGGGAGATTCGGGAGTTGGAGGCTACGGGAGCTGACCCGGAGCGTGCCGCAATCCTTCGCAGACAGTATAAATATTATGGTGACCAGACCTGTGCTACGGATGGTCTCTGCTCGACCTCTTGTCCGATGAAAATCAATACAGGCGAGCTGACGCATCTCATTCGTCAGATGGATATGAATAATAATAAGGTGGGCTATCGTGTCGGTGAGTTTGCAGCCAATCACATGGCGGGCATCAAACAAGGACTGCGTGTGGTGCTCGACGTGGCACATTTAGGCCATGTTACCCTTGGCCCCACGCTGATGACCAGCGTCTGTAGGGGTATGAACAAGATGGGGCTTCCCCTTTGGACCACGGCGATGCCGAAGAAGAAACGGCAGCCTAATCCCTCGGACCTTACCCAGTTCATTATAGAGAAATCCATACCTCATAAAGAGGAGGAGCATTTACCACGGAGGGTCGTCTATTTCCCCAGTTGTATCAACCAGACGATGGGACAGTCCAGACAAGGCGGCAAGAGGCATGACTTGGTGGATGAGGTCATCCAGCTGATGGCGAAGGCAGGGTACGAGGTCATCTTCCCTGAAGGCATGGAGAAAATGTGTTGTGGACAGATATGGGAATCGAAGGGTATGCTCGATATTGCCGACCGCAAGAGTGCTGAACTGGAGGAGGCGCTGTGGAAAGCATCGGAAGAGGGACGCTATCCTGTACTGTGTGCACAGAGCCCCTGTCTCCACCGCATGAAGAAGGTGATGCACAAGATGAAACTCTACGAACCTGCAGAGTTCATCATGAAGTATCTCGTAGACCGTCTCGACTTCCATCCCATTGACCGTCCTGTCGCCTTGCATCTGACGTGTTCAACGCGAGAGATGGGGGTGGCGGATGACCTTATCGCGCTGGCTAAGATGTGCTCTCGCCGTGTCTATCTGCCTGAGGGCGTGGGGTGCTGTGGATTTGCGGGAGACCGTGGCTTCACCTTCCCTGAGATGAACAAATATGCACTTAGAAAACTGCGCCCGCAGATTGAGAAGAACCATATCGAAGTAGGCTATAGTAACAGCCGTACCTGTGAAATCGGTTTAGAGACCAATACAGGTATTCCTTATATGAGTATAGTCTATCTGGTTAACGAGTGTACTACGGCCAAGAAGTCGTCAGAAGCCGCAGGGTAGACTGCTCAATTGGTACATCAGGGTGCGGGCTATGCGCTCGTGTCCTTTGTCGTTGGGGTGCAGACGGTCGGTGTCACCACTCTTAAAGTATTGTGCGTGCTCGTCAATCATAGGGTAGAGGCCGCTGACTGCGTTGAGGTCGATGACGGGGACTGCCCAGACGTTGCCCGCTTCTTTTACGGCATTGATGTATTCCTCCAGGTAGATGCCGCACTGGTTGGTGTAGTCTTCCGTTATCTGCCAGTTCTTCTCGTTGCGGTAGAACTGAGCGCGGTGAATGGGCGTCAGCAGTACAATCTGTTTGTCGGGATACATGCGCTTAACCTTGTCTAATGCAATGTTAATGCGGCCCCGATAAGTGTCTTGGTCTGTCCGCATGTATCGGCGTTTCCGGGTGACCAACTGCTTCGGTTGCCCGTGGCCATACATCACCTGTTCCTGTTTGACATCGTACCATTCGCCGATGGGTATGCCGTTGTTGTAGTCATTGGTGCCGATGAAGATGAGAATGGCGTCCACCGAGTCGCCGTGCTCAGCCTTCAGCTTATCTGCCTGACGTGGAATGTCGTTCCACTGCCGGCCACTGACAGCATAGACATAGGGCGTGATGCCCAGCCAGTCCTGTAGATAGTGCCAGTACTTTTTCTTTGAACCGTCGTTGCGCGGGTCTGTGATGGAGTCGCCAAAATAGGCCACACGCTTCTGCATCCACGGGTGGGTGAAGGTGGCTTGTGCATGGACACTGCCAGCCAGTAATAAAGCCGCCAGCATCAGAATCATTCGGTGTTTCATTGTGTAGTTCTTGATAGTTTTGGAAGACAAAAGTACAAAAAAATACTGAAACAATGCTTTTTTTCTTGAAAAAGATGGTGTAATAACGAATAAATGTGTAACTTTGCGCTATTGATAATAATCAAATAAGGAGAATTTTTATGAATTATAACAATTTGAATTTTCAGGGTATGACTGCTGACCAGCAGCTGCAGGCTGCTGAAGCATTTCCTGTGTTGATGCGAAAAGTGTATGTTTGGATGGCGTTGGCTCTGGCCATAACAGGTTTTACGGCCTATGCGGTGGCTACCAGTCCGGGAATACTCCAGCTGATATACGGAAATTCGGCTGTGCTATGGGGACTGGTTATTGCTGAGTTTGCATTGGTTATCGGGCTCTCTGCCGCAATTTCACGTCTGTTGCTGACCACGGCAACGCTGATGTTTGTCTTATATTCCGTCATTAACGGGGCTATGCTCTCTTCTTTATTCATGGTTTATACCGCTTCGTCCATCTCTACGGTGTTCTTTATTACGGCAGGAACTTTTGGCGTAATGGCTTTTGTCGGGTATACAACAAAAACAGACCTGTCGTCTATGGGGAAAATCCTGTTTATGGCACTCATAGGTTTGGTAATAGCAACCATTGTCAATGTCTTCGTTAAAAGTTCTGCTTTTGACTTGATTCTATGTTATGTGGGCGTGCTGGTCTTTGTCGGACTGACGGCTTGGGATTCACAGAAGATTAAGCAAATGCTCCTTCAGGCACCTGATGCAGGCGAGACTTCACAGAAGTTGGCCCTTCTTGGTGCATTGACTCTCTATCTTGATTTCATCAACCTCTTTATCTATTTGCTGCGCATTTTTGGTAAGCGAGAGTAATTCTATATATTATATAATTAAGGTGTAAGGTTTTCGCATTGTCAAAGAATGCGAAAACTTTTATGCTTTAATGAAAAATTTCCTTGAAAAAGTTTGGTGTTTCGGAAAATAGTCGTACCTTTGCATCCGCTTTCGCCTCAATCCGGGGCGTCAGCAAGCGAAGAAGAGCGTTCTTTGAGAGACTTACATAGACAGAGAAGACAAGTA
>JAFUDJ010000022.1 GCA_017459445.1 Prevotella sp.
AAGATGCTGGCTCACCTGCTGAAGTATGACACCGCTCAGGGTGGTTTCGCCGGCAAGTTCGGTGAGAACAAGCACACTGTTGAGGCTGGTGAGGACTTCATCGTTGTCGATGGTAAGAAGATCACCATCTATGCTATTCCTAACGCTGCTGAGCTGCCCTGGGGCAAGCTGGACGTAGACGTTGTTCTGGAGTGCACAGGTTTCTACACCTCTAAGGAGAAGGCTTCTGCCCACCTGACCGCTGGTGCCAAGAAGGTTGTTATCTCTGCTCCTGCCGGCAACGACCTGCCCACCATCGTTTACAACGTGAACCACAAGACCCTGACTCCTGCTGACACCGTCATCAGCGCAGCTTCTTGCACCACCAACTGCCTGGCTCCCATGACCAAGGCTCTGAACGATTTCGCTGCTATCCAGAGCGGTATCATGACCACTGTTCACGCTTACACTGGCGACCAGATGATTCTCGACGGTCCTCAGCGCAAGGGTGATGTTCAGCGTGCCCGTGCCGGTGCCCAGAACATCGTTCCTAACTCTACTGGTGCTGCCAAGGCTATCGGTCTCGTTATTCCCGAGCTGAACGGTAAGCTGATTGGTGCTGCCCAGCGCGTTCCGACTCCCACAGGTTCTACCACCATCCTGCACGCTGTTGTGAAGGGCGAAGTAACTGTTGAGGACATCAACGCTGCCATGAAGGCTGCTCAGAACGAGTCATTCGGCTACACCGAGGAGAAGCTCGTTTCAAGCGACATCATCGGTATGAAGTTCGGTTCACTGTTCGACGCTAACCAGACCATGGTCAGCAAGATTGGTGACGGCAACTCTCTCGTTCAGGTTGTTGCTTGGTACGACAATGAGAACTCTTACACTTCTCAGATGGTTCGCACCATCAAGTACCTCGCTGAACTCAAATAAGCAGCGAGTGCAGACGAAAGCTTGCTTTCAGTATGCCGAGTCGCGTTTTGAGTCGACGAAGTCAACTGAATAAGCAGCGAGTGCAGACGAAAGCTTGCTTTCAGTATGCCGAGTCGCGTTTTGAGTCGACAAAGTCAACTGAATAAGCAGCGAGTGCAGACGAAAGCTTGCTTTCAGTATGCCGAGTCGCGTTTTGAGTCGACGAAGTCAACTGAATAAGCAGCGAGTGCAGACGAAAGCTTGCTTTCAGTATGCCGAGTCGCGTTTTGAGTCGACGAAGTCAACTGAATAAGCAGCGAGTGCATTCAAAGCACAGCTTCAAAATCAAAAGAGGGCAACGTTGCCCTCTTTTTCTTATGCCGCTATGGACACCTATCATCGGGAATGACATAGAACTGGCGGCCTATGGCGAAGTCTATCATCCACTGGTCAGCCAGGATGTGATTGTCCAAAGCCTTAATTTCCAGCGTGTGTCTGCCCTTGGAGAGTTTGACGGGCGTGCTGCGTAAGGCCTGCGAGCGGAGCATGTTCTGCTTCCAGCGCTCTGAGCGGAACTTCTCTTTCATTGAGATGACGACAGGTCGTTGACCGTCGATGCTTACGCTGTAGCGGATGTCGCCCTTATCAGTGGGCTGCGTAGGAATCATACCCGTATAGAGTACAGCGTCACCCTCGCTCTGACAAGTGAACTCATAGGTCAGCGAGCCACCCTTGGGAATGGATACCGCATTCATCGAGTGTCCCAGCATCTGCACCACATGGGCACCGTCGGAAGCCCGCTGGTAGTCGTTGGCATTGCGGGCGATGTACTCCTCGGTATGTGCCTTTAGCGTCGAGAGGTCTATCTTCGGCAAGGTGTCGGTCACGGTGGGCGCATCGAACACATAGAGCTTGCGGGGGTTGAAGGTCATCATGCCTTTCCACTTGCCACCAGCCATTTGATGGTTATAATGCTTGGTGAGCGCGACAATCTCGTTGTAGGCATCGGTAGCCTTCTTGGCAGCAGCCTCACTGCCCGTGCGACGGGCTTTCTGCGCCTCTAACTGTTTGGTAGCCATCGCGGCGGCACCGAAGATGGGATACTTCACGACGGCATAGTAGGCATCCTGCAATTCGGGGCGGATGAGCTTGGCTATCTCATTGACCTGCTGCTTGATGGCTTCGTAATCAGCCATGTAGCGGTCCATCTCGCCACCAAACTCCACCATGCTGAACTCCGTGTCCTGTACGAGCGACCAGCCCTTCGGGTATTTCTTCTTGTCCAGCTCCACCTGATTCCATCCCATGAACTCCGGACGACGGATGCTACACAGGCGGAAATACTCCTTCATCACCGGCAGCAGTTTGGTGCCAGCCTCTTGGCCGAACTGTGTACACAGCCAACGTTCCAAATGCTGTTCAAGCGTTATCTTACTCCCCTCGCCCTTTGGAAAGGGGCCGGGGGTGAGGCTCTCGATATTCCACGCCATGTCGAGGAACAGCTCCAGGTCGTAAGCGGCCACCTTCGGCTCGTGAACGTTGACTATCCACAGTTTGCGGGCGTTGTGGTCGTAGGCTTCGCGCATCTCGTTATACACCAACCCCGGCTGTTCCGTTGTCAGCCATAGATAGTCGTGCGGGCGCCCCCAGTAGCTCAGGTGGTAGTACACGCCTGCCCCACCCCTGCGCTGCTGCTGTTCTGCATCGCTGAGGCGCGTCATGTATCCGTAGTTGTCGTCACACCACATCAGCGTGACGTCGTCAGGAACATTTAAGCCGTTCTCCATAATCTGCAGCACCTCCTTATAAGGTACGAAGACCTGTGGAATCTGTTCCACCTTGGGGTCGATATGCGTTTTCAGCAGCTGACGCTGGTCGTCGATGACTTGCTGCAGCCACTTGGTCTTGTTGCTCAGGTCCTTGCCGACACCATCCATCTCACCGTCATGGATGCCACGCATGCCGATGGTGTAGAAGTAGTCGCCGAAGCCCCTGACCTCCTTCAGACGCTCCACCCAGTAGTCCTTAACGGCCTGTTGGTTGGTAACGTAGTTGAACTTGCCGCGCTCCTCGACACTCCACTCGCCGACGTTGTTGCGCAGCAGGGGCTCGCAATGCGACGTGCCGACGACGATGCCGCACGAGTCGGCCATCTCCTTGTTGCCGGGGACTTTGAAGAAGGCGGTACTGCCGGGATGCATGGCTGGCCAGATGGCGTTGGCACGCAGGCGCAGCAGCAACTCGAAGACCTTCTTGTTCGTCTTGGGGCCTATCTGCCCCTTGTCCTTCGAGGGCTCGAATACATGGCTGCTCCAAGGACGTAGCGTCCAGTCTTCGTCGTTGATGAAGATGCCGCGATACTCCACCGACGGAGCCTGCAGCGTCTTGAAGCCCTTCTCGATGGCAAGCCGGTCCTTCTTGACAGGCACCACGTCGCCCCACCATACCCAGGGCGACACGCCGGCCATGCGCGACAGCTCCAGAATGCCGTATGCCGTGCCGCGACCGTTGTTGCCCACGATGGTGATGCCGTCGCCGACAGACAGATAGAAAGCATCCATCTTCTTCGACAGCTCGCCGACAGGTACACCTTTTGCCTTCAGCACCTTCAGGGTCTTGGCGTCGGCCTTGTCCAATTCATAAATCTGGATGGTGGCCCCTTTCTTCGTGGCTTCAGGTTTCCGGCCCGTCACCTGCTGGATGTCACTCGCAAACAGGTCGAGGGCCACACCCACCACGGTATGCACCTGTCCGGTCACTTGGTAAGTCACTGCCTGCCGGCCGTCATACCATACGTTTTCAGACCTTTGTTCAGAATGCGGCGTTGCAATGTCGGCCGCCATCACCGTGTTGCCCATGACAACCAGTGCTATAATTGTAAGTAGTTTGTTCATCACTACCGGTTTCAGTGTCATCAATCTCTTTTTTTCTCCTTTTTCAGGTTTTCTATGGCGCAAAGATAGCTTAATTAAAGCGGATAGCCAACAATTATCGTATAAAATATTGCAAAAACACATCAGGGACATGTTCCGCCTGGCGAGATACGACGACAAGGTGAGAGGCAAATTAAAAGGACACCAACGCGGCAAGAGGGCATGTCGCCCTTTTTATTATTTGGCATCTTTTTAATGCTAAAGGCTTGGTACTTTGAGAAATAATCACTATCTTTGCCGTGGAAATCAATACTAACATCAAAAAATATCTGAAAATGAAAGTAAACAAGCAATTACTTGCAGCGACTGCCATGCTTCTGTTTGGCTGTCTTTTTGCGCTACCAAGCCATGCTGCAGGCGGCAAGACACCGGCATTCCCCGGTGCAGAGGGATTCGGACGCTACACAACGGGCGGACGAGGCGGTAATGTGTATGCTGTGACCAACCTGAACGACTCAGGGGAAGGGTCATTGCGCTGGGCACTCTCCCAACCCGCCCCGCGTACCATCGTATTCAACGTGGACGGAACCATTCACCTGGAATCGCCCCTGGGCATTCCCAGCAACACGACGATAGCCGGACAGACGGCTCCCGGCATGGGTGTCTGCGTGGCCGACTACCCATTCTCCATTAATGGCAGCAACATCATCGTCCGCTACATGCGCATTCGCCTTGGCAACAAAAACGTGCTGGTAAACGGTGCTGACGGATGGGACGGCTTTGGCGGCTATGACTCGCGCGACATCATCATCGACCACTGCTCCGTCAGCTGGAGCATTGATGAGTGCCTGTCGGTGTATGGCAACATCAACACCACGGTGCAGTGGTGCCTTGCCGCACAGAGCCTGGTCGACGCCGGGCACTCCAAGGGCGCCCATGGCTACGGCTGCATCTGGGGCGGCAGCGGTGCTTCGTTCCACCACAACCTGTTGGCTCACCACTCTTCACGTGTGCCGCGCCTCGGCGGTCGTCCCACGACACAGTTGGACGAGCGCATCGATATGCGCAACAACGTGTTCTACAACTGGGGGGGCGAAGGCAGCTACGGCTATGAAGGGCAGAATGTCAACATTGTCAACAACTACTTCAAGCCAGGTCCCGGCACTGAAGCTTCGATGAGCGCCGACAAGCAGCGCCGCATAGCCGCCATCGGCATCCGCACCAACGGCTATATCGCTGAAAATCCTGCCTACAAGGACATGCTGCACGTCTGGGGCGACTTCTATATTACCGGAAACCAGAACCACGCTTACAGCGATGTCCTTAGCAACAACTGGGACAAGGGCGTTTACAACCAGATAGGCGACAATGACGGCACCTATACCCAGGTGACGAAAGACACCATCCGCATGTCGCAACCGATACCTTTCGTACATGTTACCACCCACAGCGCCAGCGATGCCTACGACATTGTCACCCAGTATGCCGGAGCATGCAAGGGCGGCGTGAGGGATGCCCTTGACCAACAGTACTATCAAGACACCCGCTTCAAGTTGGCAACCGCTACAGGTTCAGGAAACAACAAGGGCTTTATCAACACGCAGGATGACAACACGAAGATTGTCAGTAAGTATGGCTCGGCATGGCCAACGCTGGACGAAGGCGAGAAGTGGGTGGACACCGATGGCGACGGCATGCCCGACACTTGGGAGACGGAGAACGGATTGAACCCCGACGATGCTGCTGACGGCAAGGCTACCACCCTGTCCATCGAGGGTTACACCAATCTGGAAGTCTATATGAACAGCTTGGTTGCCGATATTACAGAGGCCTGTCTCGCCAATGGCACCGTCGAAGGACTGGAAGAAGTTCCTGCGTCATGGTACGAAACGCACACCGTCAACCCATCCGGCCCTGAAGGCAGCACGTCCTACTCCATCGTCAATGCCGACCCCCACGTCGGTGCAGGCTTGAGCATTACGGAGGTGGAGAATATCACGCTGACATTCAGCAGTGAGATTACCGACTGGAAGATTGGCGGCAGCGGCAGCAACGCCTGCGAAGTCGACGGCGTCAACCTGACGGGTAAATACGCCCAATCAGATGACACCAATGGTGCACCCATCATTCTCGAACCTACCAAAGCCGGCACGCTGACTATTTTCTTCGGCGGAGACATTGCCACGAACAAGAAACTGGTCATGACCGACGGCACCAACGGGCTTACCGCAACAGTTCTGAGCACAGGTGCAACAGTAGCAAGCAACACCAATCCCGCAGCTGTCATCTCCGCATGGGACGGTGTCAAGTACGACTTGGAGGCAGGCAAGACCTACGAATTCAAGGCCACGGGCACGAAGTGGCGCCTGGCCGGTTTCCGCTACATCACCGAGGAAGTTACCGGCATCAATGCCGTTCGCGGCAACCTTCAGGGCAATGGCAACGCCGTCTATACCTTGCAGGGCGTCCGCGTGACGAACCCGCAGAAGGGCATCTATATCCAAAACGGAAAGAAAGTAGTCGTGAGATAATCGGTCACATAAAACTATCAAAGACATGAAAAAGCTACTGCTGACAGCATTGCTGACTATAGGAACATCTGCGCTCATGGCGCAGATGCTTCCTTATCAAAACCCAAGCCTTCCCGTCGACCAGCGTGTGGAAGACCTGTTAGGACGCCTGACCTTAGAAGAGAAGACGCAGCTGATGATGAACGGCTCGCCGGCCATTGAGCGTCTGGGAATCAAGAGCTTTGACTGGTGGAGCGAGGCGCTGCACGGCATCGGGCGCAACGGCTATGCCACCGTCTTCCCACAGTGTATCGGCATGGCTTGCTCGTTCGACAACGCCCTGCTGAGCCGCATCTACACGGCTGTCAGCGACGAGGGACGCGCCAAGAACACCATAGCTCGTCGGGAAGGAAAGAACGGCAAATATCGCGGCTTGTCATTCTGGACACCGAACATCAATATCTTCCGTGACCCCCGCTGGGGACGCGGCCAGGAGACCTACGGTGAGGACCCGTTCATGAACGCCCAGATGGGATTGGCCGTGGTCAAGGGCTTGCAGGGCGTGACACAGCTGAGCAAGGAGCACCCTTACTTCAAGCTGCATGCCTGTGCCAAGCACTTCGCCGTACACAGCGGCCCTGAGAAGACGCGCCACCACTTCAATATCGAGGACTTGCCCGCCCGCGACCTGTGGGAGACCTACCTGCCGGCCTTCAAGACGCTGGTGCAGGAGGGTAACGTGCAGCAGGTGATGTGTGCCTACCAGCGCTTTGAGGGCGACCCCTGCTGCGGCTCGAACCGCCTGCTGCACCAGATACTGCGCGACGAGTGGGGCTTCAAGGGCTTGGTGGTCAGCGACTGCGGTGCCATCAGCGACTTCTGGCGCAAGCACCACCACGAGGTGTCGAAGGACGCGGCTGCCTCGACGGCCAAGGCCATCCTGAGCGGTACGGACGTGGAGTGCGGCTCGACGTACAAGAGCTTGCCCGAAGCCGTGCGCCGTGGCGACATCAGCGAAGAGCAGGTGAACGTCAGCGTGCGCCGCATGCTGAAAGGCCGCTTCGAGCTGGGCGACTTCGACCCCGACGAGTTGGTAGAGTGGACGAAAATCCCGGCTTCGGTCGTCGCCTCGAAAGAGCATAAGGAGCTGGCTTTGCAGATGGCTCGCGAACAGATGGTGCTGCTGAAGAACAACGGCGTGCTGCCACTCCATGCTGCGACCGAATTACAGCACACGGGACGCCTGATGGTGATGGGACCGAACGCAGCCGACTCCACCATGCTGTGGGGCATCTACTACGGGCAACCCACCCACTCGGTGACACCGCTGGAGGGTATCGAGAGCAAGATAGGCAAGGTGAAGTACACGAAAGCCTGCGAAATCACCTACCTGACTGAGACGCAAAGCCTCTTCGACCGCATCACGGACAGCAATGGGCAACCGGGCATGAAGGCCGAATACTGGAACAACGTCAAGATGGAGGGCGACCCCGTTGCCACGGCTAACTACACCACCCCCATCCAGCTTGACAACGGCGGCAATACCGCATTTGCTGCCGGCGTAGAGCTGACCAACTTCACCACCCGTATGCGCGGCTCGTTCGTGGCCGACCGCACGGAGACGCTTGACATCAACTTCGTCAACGACGACGGCATGCGCGTCATCGTCAACGGCGACACCCTGCACAACCGCTGGCGAAGCGACTGGCCGATTGCCCGCACCAACAAGCTGAAGGTGGAGCAGGGCAAGCGCTACGACGTGGAAATCAACTACATGCAGCTGGACGGCGACGCTACGCTGAACTTCGACTTCGTGCGCAACAAGGCGCTGACGACCGACGACATCGTGCAGCGCGCCAAGGACGCCGAAACCATCATCTTCGTGGGCGGCATCTCGCCTAACCTCGAACGCGAGGAAGCCAAGGTCACCAACCCCGGCTTCGACAACGGCGACCGCACCAGCATCGAGCTGCCGCAATGTCAGCGCGACATTCTGCGCGCCCTCCACAACGCCGGCAAGAAGGTCGTCTTGGTCAACTGCAGCGGCTCAGCCGTGGCCTTGACTCCTGAGCAGGACGAGACGTGCGACGCCATCCTGCAGGCGTGGTATCCCGGCGAACAGGGCGGACACGCCATTGCCGACGTGCTCTTCGGCGACTACAACCCCTCGGGCAAACTGGCCGTGACGTTCTACAAGGACGACTCACAGCTGCCCGCCTTCGACGACTACCGCATGGAGGGGCGCACCTACCGCTACTTCCGTGGCGAACCCCTCTACCCCTTCGGCTACGGACTTAGCTACACCACTTTCGACATCAGCAAGCCTTCCTATAAAAATAATAAGGTACGCGCGACGGTGAAGAACACGGGCGCCGTGGATGGCACCGAGGTGATACAGGTGTATGTGCGCAACCTTGCCGACCCCAACGGGCCTCTGAAGACGCTGCGTGGCTATGAGCGCGTGACGCTGAAGGCTGGCGAGAGCAAGACCGTCGAGATTGACTTCCCACGCGAGCGCTTCGAGGGTTGGGACGCTGCGACCAACACCATACGCGTCGTACCGGGCAAGTACGAGTTGATGGTTGGCTCGTCGAGTGCCGACAACGACCTGAAACGAATATCAGTAACCGTAAAATAAGAACCATTTTTCTATTGAGCTATGCCAAAATGCTGTTTTAACTTAGTAACGGCGGGCATGCTGCTCCTGGCAGCGGCAACGCCGCTCAAGGCACAGATGCTGCCCTACCAGAACCCGGAGCTCAGTTTCCACAAGCGTGCCGTCGACCTCGTCGGCCGCCTCTCGCTGGAAGAGAAGGCGTGGCAGATGGGCAATATGGTTGACCACAGCATCAACCGCCGCGACTACAAGGACGACGGTTATGTCAGAATTCCCACCTACCAGTATTGGAACGAGGCGCTGCACGGTGTCGCCCGCAGCGGCGCTGCCACCAGCTTCCCTGAGTCGAAGGGCATGTCGTCGTCATGGGACCGCCAGCTCATCTTCGACTGTGCCACCGCCATCAGCGACGAGGCGCGTGTGTACCATAACCTGTACGACAAGGGCTTGAACTACTGGTGCCCCACTATCAACATGTCGCGTGACCCGCGTTGGGGCCGCGACGAGGAGGACTACGGCGAGGACCCGTTCCTGGCGGGACAACTGGCCGTTCAGTTCATCAAGGGCATGCAGGGCGACGACAGCCGCTACCTGAAGACGGTTGCCTGTGCAAAGCACTTTGCCGCCAACAACTACGAGCAGGGTCGCCAGGGCTCTACGTCGTTCATGAAGGAGCACGTGTTGCGCGAATACTACCTGCCGGCCTTCGAGATGTGCGTCAAGGAGGGTGGCGTGAAAAGCATCATGTCGTCATACAACGCCCTGAGTACCAACCTCCATGAGAAGAACGCCGCCGGCATTGGCTTCGGCGACGCCGGTGCCAAGGGCAAGGCATGGGGCGGCAAGCCCAATGCCATGAACGACTGGCTGCTGACCAATATCCTGCGCAACGAGTGGGGCTTCGACGGCTACGTGACGAGCGACTGCGCCGGTGTGTCGTGCATCTACCGTTCGGTGAAGCACTTCTACTACGGCAACATCTATGGCACGTACACCGACGATGTGGGCGCCGTGAACGACCAGTACATGGCTCATGCCACTGCCGATGCCATCAAGGCGGGCAACGACATGAACTGCGAATTCAAGAACCGCACCAGCGTATTCCAAACCGCTGTGCAGCAAGCCATTGAAGACGGCTACATGACTGAATCCGAACTCGACCGCGCCCTTATCCGCGTCCTTGAAACCCGCTTCGCCCTGGGCGAATTCGACGACGACACCCCGTGGAGCGCCCTGGGTGCCGAGACCTTGGAGAGCGAAGCCAACCAGGCACTGGCCCTGAAGGCTGCCAGGGAGAGCATCGTGCTGCTGAAGAACGAGGCGCCCGACGCTGCCGAAGGAGGGGAGCCGCTACTGCCGCTCCCGACCGACAAGAAGGTGGCGCTCATCGGCCCTTACGCCAATGCCATCATGCTGGGCGACTACAGCGGCACGCCGAGCCATACCACCACGCCTTTCCAAGCCATATCGCGGAAGCTGAACTTCGAGCTGGCTACGCAGCTCATGGCCAGCTCGCTGAGCGCCGTGCCCTTCACGGAAGCCATCGTCTCAAAGCGCGGCGCTGCCAACAACGACAAGGGCGCCGGCAACTTGGAGAATACGGCGCCGGGCGACATCTTCCTCTACCGGAATGTCGACTTCGGCACGCTTGGGTGCACGCAGTTTGAGATGTCGTGCGGTGCCAAGAGCAGCGGTGTCGGGCAGGTAAGCTTCATCCTTGACTCGAGGAACGGGACGCCGTTCCTCACCGTGAGCAACAAGGACACGGGCGGCTGGACGTCGTGGACGACCGTCACCGCTACGTTCGACGCCGCCACGCAGGCAATGCTCAAGGGCACGCACGACCTGTACGTGAAGTTCTCCGGCTCGAACAGCTACGTAGGCAACTATCAATACTTCCACTTCTCGAATCCGGACGACCCGCAGATTCCTGCCATCGAGACGCAGGGGCCGCTCTATATGTGCGAGACGACCAGTGCCGTCAACGAGACGGCCAGCGCCGACATGATAGCGCGTGCCGTGGCCGTGGCCGAGAAGGCCGACGTGGTGGTATTCCTCGGCGGCACCGACTACTCGAAGCCCGACGACCACGCCACGGGCACTGAGAGCCACGACCGCTTCAAGCTGACGCTGCCCGGTAATCAGGAGGAGGTGCTGAAAGCCATCCATGCCGTCAACAAGAACGTGGTACTCGTGCTGGAGACCAACTCGTCGATGGACATCACATGGGAGAAGCAGAACCTGCCGGCCATCCTCGACGCGTGGTATGGCGGACAGGCACAGGGACAAGCCATCTGCGACGTGCTCTTCGGCGACTACAACCCCTCGGGCAAGCTCACCTCGACGTGGTACAACTCGCTGAGCGAGCTGCCTGCGGCCAGCGACTCCAAGTTCGGTGCCAACGGCATGCTGGAATACGACATCGACGACTGGGGCTACACCTACATGTACTACGGTCGCGGCACGGGTGCCAATGTCAGCCGCCAGGGAGCCGCACCGCTGTACCCCTTCGGCTACGGCTTGTCGTACACGAGCTTTGCCTATAGCGACGCCGTCGTCAGCCGGACGCAGGCTTCGTGCACCGTCACCAACACCGGCTCGCGCCGTGGTGCCGAGGTGGTGCAAGTGTATGTCAGCTTCCCCGGCTCTGCCGTCAGCCACCGCCCCACGCGCAAGCTCGTAGGCTTCGAGCGGGTGGAGCTGGAACCCGGCGAGTCGGCCACGGTCACCATCCCCATCAGCGACCGCGAGTTGGCTTACTACGACGACGAGAGCCACACGTGGCAGGTGGAGGCAGGAACGGTCAATGTCTATATCTCCGCATCGTCGGCAGACGACCGCCTGACGGGTTCGTTCACGACCAGCGCCTACAAATTCGCCGACACCTACCTCAGCGACCCTACGCTGACAGCCGTTAAGGACGTGCGGCGCGACGACACGGTCACCACCGCCGATGCCGCTACCTACGACCTGCTGGGGCGCCGCGCGGAAAAAGGTGGCAAGGGGCTCTACATCGTCAACGGAAAGAAGGCAATTAAAAAATAAAAGAATAAGAAAAATAGAGAATTTAAAAAAAGATTAAGCGATGAACAACAGTACAGAAAACGGTAGCAGAAGCTACCTCGTCTCCATCGTCATGGTGGCCGTGCTTGGAGGCTTGCTCTTCGGCTACGACACGGCAGTCATCTCCGGTGCTGAGAAAGGACTGCAGGCTTTCTTCATGGAAGCCAAGGACTTTGCCTACACCGACGGATGGCACGGATTCACCTCAGCGTCGGCCCTCATCGGCTGCATCATCGGCTCCGCCCTCTCCGGCTTCCTGGCCACGAACCTCGGCCGCAAGAAGTCGCTCATCATTGCCGGCATGCTGTTCTTCGTGTCGGCTCTCGGCTCGATGGAGCCCGAATTCCTGTTCTTCGAGCACGGCACGCCCAGCTATTCGCTGCTGCTGATGTTCAACCTCTACCGCGTCATCGGCGGCGTAGGCGTAGGACTTGCCTCAGCCATCTGCCCCATGTACATCGGCGAGGTGGCACCGTCGAACATCCGTGGCATGCTCGTCTCGTGGAACCAGTTTGCCATCATCTTCGGACAGCTCGTCGTGTACTTCGTCAACTTCTTCATCCTTGGCGACCACATCCAGCCGCTGGTCGAGGAAATGGGCAAGGGCCTTGCCGCCATCAACCCCGCCGCACAGTGGACGGTGACCACCGGCTGGCGCTACATGTTCGGTTCCGAGGCCGTGCCCGCCGGGCTTTTCGCCCTGCTCATCTGCTTCGTGCCTGAGACACCGCGCTACCTCGTCTCCATCGGACAGGACGAGCGGGCACTTTCCATCCTGTCGAAAATCAACGGCTCGCGGAAGGCCGCCCAAATCCTGCAGGACATCAAGGACACCATGGTGGTGAAGACGGAGCGGCTGCTGACCTACGGCGCCCTGTGCATCTTCGTCGGCATCATGCTCAGCGTGTTCCAGCAAGCCGTCGGCATCAACGCCGTGCTCTACTACGCCCCGCGCATCTTCGGCGACATGGGCATGAACGACCCGATGATGCTGACCGTCTTCATGGGCATCGTCAACATCTCGTTCACACTCGTCGCCGTGTTTACCGTCGAGAAATGGGGCCGCAAGCCGCTGCTCATCTGGGGCTCGCTGGGCATGGCCATAGGAGCCTTCGGCGTAGCCTTGACGTTCGGCAACGAGAGCCTGTCGCTGGTCACAGCCGCCTCGCTGCTCGTCTACTCGGCATCGTTCATGTTCTCGTGGGGCCCCATCTGCTGGGTCCTCATAGCCGAAATCTTCCCCAACACCATCCGTGGCGGCGCCGTGGCCATTGCCGTGGCCTTCCAGTGGATATTCAACTTCATCGTCTCGTCCACCTTCGTCCCCATGTTCAACATGCACCTCACCGAGGGCGACGACTTCGGCCACTGGTTCACCTACGGCCTCTACGGCCTCATCTGCCTGCTCGCCGCCCTCTTCGTATGGCGGCTGGTGCCCGAGACGAAGGGCAAGACGCTGGAAGACATGACGCAGCTCTGGCGAAGCAAGCAGGAAGGGAAATAGTGACACACACTGTCAGCAAGGGAAAGCCCCCCCTTTGTGACGCACTGATAGCAAGAAGATAAAGCCGCCCCAGCCAGTATAGGAACTGACTGAGGCGGTTTTCTCACTCACTCGTGCGCGTTTTCTTTTCAGCCGTGCGGCGACGACGGCGTGCCAAGCGCGGTCAAGGCTCCGGCGTCTCTTCGTCCTCAGGGTCAGGTCGCTAGCACTGATACCGAAACTGATACGGCAGGCTGTTTTTATTGCTGAAGAGGTCAACGAAAAAGACAAGAACGAGTATGACTCTTTCCGATATTATGTTGTAGGACTGAACATGGAAGGAGTGGACTACACTGTAAAGTTAGCAATAGGTGTCAAGAACGGTTTCACCTACTACGACCACGCATTGAGCCCAATAGAGAAGACGAAACTCCTCAGAAGTATTGACGAGATAAAGCGCCCGTTTGCTTCCAAGGAGTCTACTGATGACGGAGAACAAGTCTCCAATGTCCTTTCTATATGCAAAGATAAGCGTTTAATTTCAATTCTCCAAGCAAAATAACGATTTTTTGTAGTTTTTCTGTGTAAAACGCTATTTTCCGCTATTTTTTTTATAATTTTGCACCTGCATAGTGGCCACAAGGCTTCTATTGCAAGACCATTGTGGGTAAACAAAGCATTCGCTATTATTTCGCGTTTAGCCAAGAGCGTCGGAAACTCCATTGGAATAAAAAGCACGGAATTTTCATATCTTGCGTTCCCTTTATTTTCAGAGGCATACAAAGATGAGCGAGACAGAGATATACAAGGAATACATTCAGGATAGCGTTGTCAACCGACTGGAGCGGCTGATGGGTAATGATGCTATTGAGGAGGTGAACCTGTGGGAGAAATATGATTCGCGCGGGCTTACACCACGGAAAGACTCCACCTACAAGAGTGTGCTGCACACGATGATGCTGCCCTACTATGAGATGTATTTGAATGGCGACATTAAGCTTTGCTGTGCCGGCAGTCGGCTGGAGAGCATAGGGCGCGAGATGGTGCACATCATCGGGGAAGACGACCTGTTCGGCAGTTGGGCTTCGGAGCAGAATCTGATAACCAGCGCAGAATGTTGGGGCGACAACATGAAGCTACTACAAAATCGACCTGAAAGCCCTCGACAGCGCCTACAGCATCGCCTTCCCGAAGAGCACGCCCATTAATGTGAACAAGAAGAAGAAAGCGGTATGCAACGCTCCCTGCCGTCATACGCTACCGTGACGCCTTCAGGATGCTCCAGGTCGAGAGGCCGTGGGGCATCTTTTGTTATCAGCACCACGTTGAACCGCCGTTTCTTCAGCATGCCGTCGAAACTGCCCGAGCGACGCCCGAAGGTCACCGTCCGCGCGGCCTCGTCGTAGTGGATGGCAATGGTGGAATACTTCCCCCGCTCGTAGTCGTAGTTGGTGCCCTCGTCTTCATAGAGCACGAAGTCGGCATCGCGCCCGCCATAGACGTAGAGGGTTATCAGCGACGCCGGTTTCTCGTCGCACCACTGCATGGCAGGGCCAAAGGGAATGATGCTGCCCTCGGGCACGTAGACGGGCATCCGCTCGTAGGGCGCATCGACGACTAACCGCCGACTCTGCCACTTACCATCTACGACTTGCGCGCCCGTATAGAGGTCGTACCAAGCACGGCCTTCGGGGAAATAGACGCTGCGGTTGCGCGCCTTGTACTCCGCCACGGGACATGCCATCAGCGAAGGGCCGAACATCCACTGGTCCCTGACGTCGCGCGCCTCCCTGTCGTCCGTGAAGTCCATGACCAGGGCGCGCATCATCGTATAGTCGTACAGGTGTACCCATCCCGCCATCGAATAAAGATACGGCATCAGCCGATAGCGCAGCGCGTCGTAGTAGAGGAACGAGCGGTACAGCGGCGACTGCGCGGCATCCTCGGCGGCACCATGCCCGCGCCGCTCACCCGCCAAGTTCCATATCTCGCGGTACGGCCACTGCCCGTGCACACGGAACAACGGGACGAAGGCACCGAACTGTGCCCACCGCGCCTGCAGCTCGCGCCACTCCCGCAGGTCGTCATTCTCGACGCCCGTCTTCTGATATTGCTTCTGAGCCTCCACATAACGGTTCTCCACGCAGAAGCCGCCAACGTCCATGCCCCAGAAAGGCATGCCCGACAGCGAATAGTTCATGCCCGCCGTCATCTGTGCACGCATGTCCTCCCAACGGGTGCCGATGTCGCCGCTCCACGTGGCGGTGCTGTAGCGTTGCAAGCCTGCAAAGCCGCTGCGCGTCAGGAGGAACACCCGCTGGTTGGGCCTCACGCTGCGCTGCCCGTGGTAGATGGCGTCGGCATTAAGCAGCGAATAGGCATTGAAATACTCCGTGGCGGTGCCCAGCGCCGTAGGGCCGCACAGCGCCTTCCGGTACCACATCGGCGTGCAGTCGCGCACGTTCGGCTCCGAGGCATCCATCCACCACGCGTCAAGGTATGCCCAGCCTATGGGAAACAGCTTCGCCGCCATCTGCTGCCAAAACAACTTGCGCGCACCCTCCGAATAGGCATCGTAGAAGGAGCCGACATAGCCGCGACCCACCCAGTCGTGGATGTCGTCCGTCACGGCTTGGTGGTACATCCAGCCGCGCTCGTCGAGCTGGCGGTAGTGCTCCGTGTTGCAGTAGAACTTCGGCCATACGCTTATCATCAGCCGACCGTGCAGCGCGTGGATGCTGTCCACCATCTGCTGCGGGTCGGGGTATCGGCTGGCTTCAAACTCATGGCTGCCCCACTGGTCCTCCGGCCAGTAGTTCCAGTCTTGCACGATGTTGTCGATGGGAATGCGGCGCTGCCTGAATTCCGCCAGCGTACCCACCAGTTCCTGCTGCGTCTTGTACCGCTCACGGCTCTGCCAGAACCCCAGCACCCATTTCGGGAACACCGGGGCCTTGCCCGTCAGCGTGCGGTAGCCGCCGATGACCTCGTCCATCGTCCTGCCGGCAATGAAGTAGTAATCCATGTCCTGCGCCATCTCGTTCCACACCGACAGCCGTTGGCGCTCGCCCGCCGGTCGCGGGCGCGCCACCCGCAAGCCGCAATACGACACGCCGCCGTCGGGTTTCCACTCTATGCGCAGCTGGGTACGGCGCCCCTTCGGCAGCCGCGCCGTAAACTTATAGCTGTTAGGGTTCCATGCCGTGCGCCACCGCTCGGGCACTACCAGCTCACCGCCGATATACACCTTCACGTAGCCGGCATAGTAGAGGATGAAATCGTAGGGCAAATCCTCACCAGCAGCCTCCAAGGGCGCCTCCAGAAAACCTTCGTACACCACCGTGGCCCCATTCAGGTTAAAGCCCTCAGGCAGGTTGCGGATGCCGCCACGGTCGTTCTGCCGGCACAGCTCCGAAGCTGCCGGCATGTCGTATTCGTAGTAAAGGCTGTCTTCGTCGCGCACCAGCTGCCGCCCGCCCCTCTCGGTATAGGTTCCCGTCAGGTGCCCTTCCCTGCCCTGCTTGTCGTAGAGGCGGAAGGCGCGGTGCAGCTGCAAGTAGTCGTCCGGCTGCCCGAAGCGCCCGTAGGAATAGCTGTCCCACAGGATGCCGTACCGCCGGCTGCTGACGACAAACGGCACGCTGACCTTCGTATTGTATTGGAATAGTTCCTCGTTCCTGCCCCTCATGTCCAGCTCTTCCGACTGGTGCTGACCCAAGCCGTAGAAAGACTCGCCGTCGCTGCCGTCGAAGCTCATGCGCCACGACAGCCCCCGCCGCTGCTGCTCAGCCACACGGCTGGCGTCGACGCCTATCTCGCGGTCGGGCACCCGGTAGGGCGTAAACGCCTTGCCCTCCGCTGACTCACGCGCCAGCAGCCGCCCTTCGGCATCGTAGAAGGCGATGCGCCCCGTCTGCTTCGTCACCACGGCACGCACCTCGCGGGCATGCACACACACCGTCGTGTCCGTCTCCGTGACGTCGAATGCCGCCTTGCCGTCCGGCTGTCCGGTCACGATAAGGCTCTTCGGCTTCGCGGGTAATGCGGCGTCCGACGTGGCACGGACACGCACAATGCGGTCGCCGACGACCTGTAGCTGCACCACCCGCGCCTGCCCTTCGGCTGGACGTATCGTCACCACGCTGCCCTGTCGCTCAACAGGAATGGCCATGACCGCTCCGTAAACCATTGCGGCCATGGCCATGAACCATCCTCTTCTCATAGATATATAAGGTCTCTGCTTGTTCAGTTTTTGATAATCTTCACGCTGTGCTCACGCCCCTGACGGTCGGTCACCTTCATGATGTAGGTGGCGTGCGGCTGCAAGTTGCTTACCTGCTTGCCGTCGAGGGTGAAGAACTCGCGCTTGGCTACCTCGATGCCCTCCTCGCTCCAAACGGTATGAATGGCAGTGGGATTGCCCGTAACGGCTACGCCGAAGGACTGGGTGAAGGTTGTCTCGCCGTCGTCAACGGTGACATTGATATAGCCAACGCCGCCATTCTGCCCGGCAGCGGCCTTTACCACCGAACCGTCAACGGAAGGCGTAAAGAGGCTGCTCTCGGTAGCGACGGTATAGGTCGGCGTTACCTTGTCGTAATTGCTGTTCTGGCCGTAGAATCCTGCGAAGAAGGGCTTCACGTCAATGCTGCCCGTAGCGTCCGGTTCTACGACGATGTAGGGATGTGACATGAACTCCAGATAGTCTTCCAGCAGCGTCCAGCCGTCCTTGTCGGGGTCGTCGTTCTGGTTAGCGGTAGCGGCGTCGCTGCCGGTGATGTTCTCCCACCAGTCGGGCATGCCGTCGCCGTCAGTATCAAACTCTGCGGGGCGCACTTCCTCGGGATAAACCTCCCAGCCCTTCTCATGCTCGGTGATGTCGGCCTCGTTGTCTATCTCACCCTTGATACCCGACTTTGAACCTACGTAGGTGTAGGTACCGTTCAGCGTCTCGCGGACGTTACGGACATGCTGCTCGTCGCGCATCGGCATGGTGGCACCGCTGTAGCTGGTCACAATCTTCATAGCGTCCTTGGCGGTATGGATGGCTGCATAGCTGGGGAACAGCGGTTCGGTGACTTGATAATCGTAGGTGGTAGGAATGGCACCGCCGCTGCTGGCACGGGCGTTGAAGATGTCGTTGCGCTTGTCGAGGGCATAGTTCTGAATGGTTTGCGTGTGGTTCTTGTTTTCGCGGATGTTGCCATTCACGTAAGCCTGATTGGTACCCTCGGGGTTGATGGCGCCCTCAAAGTCCTGAGTAAAGAGGATGGCGTGCCCAGTGTCGGGACCCATCTTGTAGTAGTTGTTGACGAAGTTCACGGCGTGGCAGTTGCCGTCGGTGGTACGTCCATACCAGTTGTAGCATACGTTGTTAAAGAGGTCGAGCCCGCCGATGGGTCGGTTCTGTCCGTCCATACCGCCACCCATGCTCCAGTTGCGGCCTTCGCAGTTGACCAGCAAGTTGTGGTGCCAAGAGCCGATGCGTCCGTCGATAGTGGCTGCATAGCCGTGGTTGGTACCGTCGGCATAGTTCTTGTGACCGGCTATACCAAGGGCCTCAGAAATGATGTTGTACTGGAACGAGATGTTCAGCGCGCCGCGACCGCTGACGGTCTCGTCGGTGCCCCATGCTGCAGTGCAGTGGTCGACGATGGCGTGGTCGGCACCGGTCATACCCATGGCGTTACCGGTATTCTCGCCGTAGACGCCCAAGCCGCGCTTGAAGCGGACATGGCGGCAGATGACATCGGAGCCGATGTTAATATTAGAAGCCTTGATGCAGATACCCTTGCCCGGTGCCGTCTGTCCGGCAATGTAGGCGTAGGGTTTCACGAAGTTGGAGCTGAAGTCCAGTTCTATGATACCACTGACGTCGAAGACGATATAGCGCGGCTCGTCAATATTCACCAAGCCGTAGAGCAAGGAGCCCTCTGTGTTCACATCGCCGCTTAGGTTGGTGACGTGGTAAACCTTACCGCCACGGCCTCCAATGGCATAGCGGCCATACCCCTCAGCGCCGGGGAATGCCAGATGGCAGGGTTGGAACGTCCAAGCCTTGCCCTTGTGGACGGTACCGTCGGCATCCACCTCGTCGACACGCCACCAATAGCGCTGCATCGAGGAGAGCCCTGTCTTCACATACTGGGCCTCGACACCCTCGTAGTCATAGCTTGTGGCATTGACCACCTGCAGGGAGTCGGTACCCAGCACCAACTTGTGGCTGACGGCATCCTCTGCGGCCACCCACGAGAAGCTAACCGTTCCGTCTTCCAATCCTGCATGGAAATCATGGTTGGCAGGTTGCGGGTCGGTAGCGGCTACGGGTGCTGCTTCAAACTCCAAACCGTTGAGCATGACGCGGGTATTGGTATAGGTCTTGCCAGCTTCTAATACGGTGCGATAGGTGATAACCACCGGCTCACCCTCCGTCACGTTGAAAGTGATAAACGACGTACCGGCCTCCTTGGTGCTACGGGCAGACGAAGTAAACTTAACACCCGTTGCAGCCACTTTGCCATCGACCAACACCTCAATGTCGGGTTGCGTCTGACCGGCATCCGAATTGTTGTGATAGCCCCTCAGCGTGTGCTCGCCTGCCGACAATCCGGTAATGCTCAGTATCAGCGAAGTCGGTGCATCGGTAATCGGCGTCAGGTTGCCGTCTTCCAAATTGGTGGCCAGCACCTCGTCGGCAATGACACGCAAGCCATTGGTCTCCACGTCGGTCTTACTCCAATTGCTGCCCACGGCGGTAGCACCTTCACCGGCACTGATAGTAATCGTCACACCATTGCTGAAAGTCTTGGTATCGCTTTCTGCACGGGGCACGGCCCACGATTCATAGTTCACTTCGGTGTCCTTGCCGGGGGTGGTTTTTCCGGGCAAGTCGAAGTCAATGCTCTGTGCCGCCAGCGACAGGGCCGTCAGCGACAGGACAATAGTCATCAATTCTTTCTTCATGATTGTTTGCTGATATATATAATGTACATTATTATTTATAAGGAGACGAACCGTTGGGGGTTTTGTCACCTCAGAAGACAGAAATATTGCATCGCAATGCTTGCCGTTTCAATAATTCTTCGTACCTTTGCACCGCAAACAAAACGCATTGCTAACGAATAAGACAACATGGGAATCATCATTGGGATAGACGTGGGCATCTCGACCACGAAGATTGTCGGATTGCGCGAAGGGCGCGTCGTTTCGCCCATCCGCATTACGGCCGCCGACCAAGTGACATCGCTCTATGGAGCCTTCGGCAAGTACCTGCACGACAACAAGATAGCGCTGGGCGACGTGCAGCAGGTCATGCTGACGGGTGTCGGCGCGGGTTACATTGACGAGCCGATGTACGGCATACCGACGCAGAAGGTCGACGAATTCGTGGCCGACGGCCTTGGGGCACGCTTCGAGTCAGGCTTGTCGAAGGCCATCGTCGTGTCGATGGGGACGGGGACGAGCTTCGTCCAGTGCGACGGCGACGACATCCGCCACATCGGCGGCCTCGGCATCGGCGGCGGCACGCTACAAGGACTGAGCCGCGTCATGCTGAACACTGGCGACTGGAAACAGATACAAAGTCTGGCCATGAAGGGCGACATCCGCAACATCAACCTGCAAATCGGCGACATCTCAACCCACCCGCTGCCCGGATTGCCCATGGACGCCACGGCATCGCTGTTCTCCAAGGCACAGTACGACGCGCCGAAGGAGGACATCGCGCTGGGCATCATCGTCATGGTGCTGCAAACCATCGGCTCGGCAGCCATCCTGTCAAGCCTCAACTCAGGCATCAAGGACTTCGTACTCATCGGCAACATGACGCTGCTGCCGCAGTGCAAGGAAATCTACCCCATGCTGGAACGGCTCTACGGCGTCCACTTCCATATACCTAAATACGCCGAATTCTGCACCGCCATCGGCGCAGCACTGTATTATAAGTGAAGAGAAAACGCTTCACTTTTCACTCTTCACTCTCCTGTCCAGCTTGTGCAGGAAGAAGTTGAAGGCTTCCAAGCCGGCCAGCACCATCAGCGTGCTGCCGATGGAAAGGACATACATACCGCCGCCACAAGCCAAGCCGATGGCCGCCGTCACCCACACGCCGGCCGCCGTAGTCAGGCCTACCACCACATTCTCCGACTTGCGGAAGATGATGGTTCCCGCACCGATGAAACCGATGCCGCTCACCACCTGGGCCGCCACACGTGACACATCCCACCGTTGCAGGTCGGACGTCAAGGAATCCGTGAACCCATAAGCCGACACTATCATGAACAGCGCCGAGCCTAAGGCCACCAGGAAATGCGTGCGGAAGCCCGCCTCCTTGGCGCGGTACTCACGTTCCAAACCGATGAGCCCGCCGAGGATGGCGGCACAGAATATACGCAAAAGAAACTCGTACTCCATAGCAAAACAGCATTTAATGTGCTGCAAAGATACGAAAAACTTCCAAAAAAGCTTTGCCACGTCAGCATTATTTCTTATTTTTGCAGAAAATATTACTCAAAACGACTGAAAGATGTTTGGATTAGGAATGCAGGAAGTGCTGGTCATTGCCCTTATCATATTGCTGCTGTTCGGCGGCAAGAAGATTCCCGAACTGATGAAAGGGCTGGGCAAGGGCGTGAAGAGTTTCAAGGACGGCATGAAGGAGATTGACGGCGACACGAAGGTGAAGGATGGAGAAACAACCAACACCTGACCCCCGCCAGCCAGCGTCAGGAATGACCTTCTGGGAGCATCTGGACGTGTTGCGCTCGTCGCTACTGCGGATGGCTGTGGTCGTGCTGCTGCTGGCCATTGTGGCCTTCGTCATGAAGGAGGCGCTGTTCAGTGTGGTGCTGGCACCAAGGTCGGGCGATTTCATCACCTACCGGCTCATCGGAACCGGTGCGTTCTGTCTTCACCTGATGAACACAGGGCTGACGGAGCAGTTTATGATTCACATGCGGACGGCCCTGTATGCAGGTCTGCTGATGGCGTCACCTTATATCCTATATGAGCTATTCCGCTTCATCACCCCCGGGCTCTATGAGCATGAGCGCCGCTATGCCGTCAGGCTTGTGGGAGCGGCTTATGTGATGTTCTTGATTGGCACGCTGGTCAACTACTTCGTAGTGTTCCCGCTGACGGTGCGTTTTCTCGGTACCTATCAGGTGTCGCCCGACGTTGCCAACATGCTGACGCTCCAGTCGTACATTGACACTCTGCTGGGCATGAGTCTGGTCATGGGGGTGGTCTTTGAACTGCCTGTCGTCTGTGCGCTGATGGGGCGCATGGGGCTCCTGACCGACCGCTTGATGTCGCAGTACCGCCGGCACGCCGTCGTGGCCATCCTCATCGTGGCGGCCATCATCACGCCGACAATGGATGTGTTTACCCTCTTCGTGGTGTCGCTGCCCATCTACCTGCTCTACGAAATCAGTATTATCATCGTAAAAACGACTAAACAAATACCAAATGCTCAAACGAATTAGAATCATATTAGCCACCGTGACGCTCATCTGCATCACGTGGCTGTTCGTCGACTTCACAGGCACGGCACACCACTGGCTGTCGTGGCTGCCGAAGCTCCAGTTCCTGGAGGCTCTGTTAGCGCTTAACGTGATTGCCTTGCTTTTCCTCGTCATCCTGACGCTGGTCTTTGGCCGCATCTACTGCTCCATCATCTGCCCATTGGGCATCCTGCAAGACCTCTTCGGCAAGCTCGGCATGAAGGCCAGGAAAAACCGCTATAGCTACTCTAAAGAGGTGCGCTGGCTGCGCTACCCCGTGCTGGCGGTATTCATCGCAGCCTTGGTAGCTGGCGTTGGCAGCATCGTCCAGCTGCTGGCCCCCTACTCTGCCTTTGGCCGCATAGCGACCTCCCTGCTGCAACCGCTGTGGAAGATGGGCAACAACGTGCTGGCCGGTATTGCCGAACAGCAGGACAGCTACGCCTTCTACCACGTGGAGACGGCAGTTCCCAACATCACCGTCGTCATGGTAATTGCCATTGTGACCCTTGTGGTGTTGGCCATACTGGCATGGCGCAACGGCCGAACCTATTGCAACACCATCTGTCCGGTGGGTACCGTTCTGAGTTTCCTCAGTCGTTTCTCATGGCTGAAAGTCCGCTTCGACACCGAGAAGTGCCGCAACTGTTCGCTCTGCAGCAAAAACTGCAAGGCCTCGTGCATCGACTACAAGACGCACACCGTCGACTATAGCCGCTGCGTGGTATGTGGCGACTGCTTAGAGAGCTGTAAGTTTGGTGCGCTGACCTATAAGCCCCATGAGACCCATAAGACCCATAAGACCCATCATTCTACCGATAATTCCCGCCGTTCCTTCCTCCTCGCCAGTGCCCTGCTGACCACCGCTGCCATGGCCGAGGATGCCAAGAAGGTTGACGGTGGATTGGCCGAGATAGAGGACAAGGTAGCTCCTGAGCGCCAGACACCCTTGACGCCGCCGGGCTCCCTGTCGGCCAAGAACATGGCCAGCCACTGCACGGGTTGCCAGCTCTGCGTGTCGGAATGTCCCAATCAGGTGCTGCGCCCCGGCACCGACTGGCTGAGCATCATGCAACCCACCATGTCGTATGAGTCAGGGTTCTGCCGCCCGGAGTGCAACCGCTGCTCACAGGTATGTCCCGCCGGAGCCATCCAGCCTATCCGTCATGAGGACAAGTCGTCGACACAGATAGGCCATGCGGTATGGATTAAGAAGAACTGCATCCCGCTGACCGACGGCGTGGAGTGTGGCAACTGTGCCCGCCACTGTCCTGTCGGCGCCATCGAGATGGTGCCCAGCGACCCCGACGACGAAGAGAGCGCCTACGTGCCCGCCGTCAACGAGGCCCGCTGCATCGGCTGCGGCGCCTGCGAGTATCTGTGTCCTGCCCGTCCTTTCTCTGCTATCTATGTGGAAGGCCACGAAGTACATAAAGAAGTTTAAAAAGAATCGAAACATCGAAACTTCGAAGAATCGAAATTCCGAAACATCGAAATTCCGAAATATCGAAACATCGAAATCCCGAAATCCCGAAATCCCGAGAAAACTATGAAGCAAGATATATCCAGACGCAATTTCCTGAAACTATTTGGCGGCAGTGCAGTAGCCACTGCTGCCGTGCTGACTGGCTGCAAGTCGAAGAGTGAGACGAAGGCCGTCGAGGAATACAAGCAACAGGTGGAGCCGCCCGTGGGCAAGATGACCTACCGTACCAACCACAACACAGGCGACAAGGTGTCGCTACTGGGCTATGGCATGATGCGCCTGCCGACCGTCGACGGCGTAGCCTCCGGCCGCGAGAGCAAGGCGGACATCGACCAAGAGCAAGTGAACCGTCTGGTTGACTATGCCATCGAGCATGGCGTCAACTACTTCGACACCAGTCCTGCCTACTGTCAAGGTCTGTCGGAACGCTCGACGGGTATCGCCCTGAGCCGCCACAAGCGGTCGGAGTATTTCATCGCCACCAAGCTCTCCAACTTCAACGACGCCACATGGAGCCGCGAGGAGAGCATCAAGATGTACAAGAACTCCATGAAGGAACTGCAGGTCGACTACATCGACTACTACCTGCTGCACGGCATCGGCATGGGCAGCGACGGAATGGAGGCATTGAAGGGGCGCTACCTCGACAACGGCTTGTTAGACTATCTGATGGAGGAGCGCAAGGCGGGCCGCATCCGCAACCTCGGATTCTCCTACCACGGCGACATCAAGGTGTTCGACTATCTGTTGGAGCACCACGACCAGTACCACTGGGACTTTGTGCAGATAGAGCTGAACTACCTTGACTGGGACTACGCCAAGGAAATCAATCCGCGCAACACCGATGCCCGCTACCTGTATGCCGAGCTGGAGAAGCGCGACATCCCCGCCGTCATCATGGAGCCGCTGTTGGGTGGCCGACTGGCCAATGTGCCACAGTACATCGCTACCGCCTTGAAACAGCGCGACCCGCAGCGGTCGGTGGCCTCGTGGGCTTTCCGCTACGCCGGTACGCCCAAGGGTGTGCTGACCGTGCTCAGCGGCATGACCTACATGGAGCACCTCAAGGACAACCTGCTCTCCTACTGTCCGCTACAGCCGCTGACCGAGGAGGAATGCCAATACCTGCACACGGACATCGCCAAACAGATTGTGGGCGTGGAGACCATTCCCTGCAACGACTGCAAGTACTGCATGCCCTGCCCCTACGGCATCGACATACCAGCCATCTTCGTACATTATAATAAATGCAAGAACGAGGGTACGCTACCCCGCGACCGTGGCGACAAGGAATACTGGGAGCAGCGCCGCCGCTTCCTCATCGGAATGGACCGCTCGGTGCCCAAGCTGCGACAGGCCGACCACTGCATCGGCTGTGGCCAGTGTGAGCCCAACTGTCCGCAAAACATCCGCATTCCCCGCGAGTTGCACAAAATCAGCGAGTACGTGGAGGCCGTGAAGCAGAACACGCTGACGCGGCCAGAAGCGTTGGAAAAGGGATGAGGGAAGAGTGAAAAGTGATGAGTGAAGAGCGAGAAGCTACAGGAGACAGTCGTTTTGTGCGATGCTGCGAGCTACGGTGCAAGCCGTTGTCCACGCCGCCTGGAAGTTGAAGCCGCCGGTGATGCCGTCGATGTCGAGCACCTCGCCAGCGAAATAAAGGCGGGGGACATGGCGGCTCTCAAGGGTTGCGGCATTGACAGCCTTCAGGGAGATGCCGCCGCACGTGACGAACTCATCCTTGAAGGCGGCACGTCCAGCCATGTCATAGGCATCGTTACACAAGACATTAACCAGCCGGTTGATGTCTTTTTTGTTCAGCTCACGCCAGCGGCAGGTGCTGCGACCGCCCAGCGCCTTTTCCGCAAGATAGCTCCAAAGACGTACCGACAAGCCGAAAGGGCAGTACGTTGTCAGCTGTTTCTGAGGCTGCCGCACCGTCTGTTCATAGAGGGCTGCCTGCACGTCGCCCTCGCCCTGCCCTACCCAGCGGACAGAGAGCGGAGCCTTGTAGCCGCAATCTGCCAGATGACGGGCGGCATAGCTCGACAACTTGAGGATGGCCGGGCCACTCATGCCCCAATGGGTAATGAGCAGCGGGCCGTCGGCGCGGTACTTGGTGCCGGGGATATGCACCGCCGCATCGTCCACCACCAGCCCCATCAGGTCGTGCAGCCGACTGTCGGCAACGGCAAACGTGAAGAGCGACGGCACGGGCGGCTCCACCTCATGCCCCAGCTCGGCCAGCCACCGCAAGCCCTCGCCCTTGGGGGAGCCGCCGGTGGTCACGGCCACAAAGTCGAAGCCGCGCAGCTGTTCTAACGACTGTATCTTCTGCTGTGTACAAATGGTAATGCCATAACGGCGGGCATGCGACAAGAAGCAGCCGACAATGGCCTGTGCATCCTGTGCCTTGGGAAACACGCACTCGTCTTCCTGCGTCACCAAAGGCACTCCGTGGCGTTCAAACCACCGATAGGCATCCTGATGGTCGAAGCCATTGAACAGGCGCTTCATCAGCCGGTGGCCACGGGGATAGACCTGCGACAGGTCGCGCACTGCGGCAAACGAATTGGTACAGTTACAGCGGCCACCGCCCGAGACAGCCACCTTCGACAGCACACGGCTGCTGCGCTCGAAGATGACTACCTCCATCTCCGGCACCAGTTCCTTCAGGTTGACGGCCAGGAAAAAGCCTGCCGCGCCACCGCCTACTATGGCCGTTTTCATGCGACAAATATACGAATAAATAACGAGCACCAATGCGACGCCCTTCTTATTTTTTGTTAATAATGCAGCTTCAGCCGCATTTTCTTTGGCCGTTTACCCGAAAACTTGTATTTTTGCCGCGTTTTATCAAGACAAAGAAGCTATGAAGAAAATTCTGATTATGGTGGCCGTCGTCGTGGTGGCCGTCGTGATGGAAAAGACCGTTCCTGACAAGAAGGCGCATAAAGAAGCCATGATGAAAGCGGTCAAGGAATATGTCGACGAGGAAGCCGAGAACCGAGGGCTGGGAAACGGCCTGATAACCAAGCTGGGCAAGGGCATTGTCAACAAAACCGTGGAGGCAGCCCTGAACTCCAAGCTCGACGTTGACGACTACTTCCTCTTCAATACCACCCACGTAGAGCTGGGCGACGAGAAGAAGACGCTCAGCGTCGGCATACTGGGACATGTCTTTACCTTCGACAAGCAGATGCTGCGCGACGCCCTGGAGGCATCGGCCCGCGAGAAAGCCGACGCCAAGGCTGAGCGCCAGGCTTCCAAGGCTGCCGCCAAGGAGGCCCGCCGCATGGAGAAACAGCTGCGTAAGGAGCAGCGCAAACGCGAAAAAGAGCTGCGCCGTGAACAGAAGCGCAAGGAGAAAGAACAGTGCCGACAGGAGAAGGAAGCCAGAAAGAAAGCCAAGGAGAAAGGAAGCGTATGAAACTGATTTCGTGGAACGTCAACGGACTGAGGGCTTGCGAGGGCAAGGGCTTCAGCGACATCTTCCGGCAGCTGGATGCCGACTTCTTCTGCCTGCAGGAGACCAAGATGCAGGCCGGACAATTAGACATGCAGTTTGACGGCTACCAGTCGTTCTGGAACTACGCCGAGAAGAAAGGCTACAGCGGCACCGCCATCTTCACCCGCCATCAGCCGCTGAACGTGGAATACGGCATCGGCATTGACCAGCACGACCACGAAGGCCGCGTCATCACGCTGGAGATGGAAGACTTCTTCCTCGTCTGCTGCTACACGCCGAACTCGCAGGACGGACTCAAGCGCCTCGACTACCGTATGCAGTGGGAGGACGACTTCCGCAGCTACCTTAATCGCCTGGACAAACAGAAGCCCGTCATCCTGTGCGGCGACCTGAACGTCGCCCATGAGGAAATCGACCTGAAGAACCCCAAGACCAACCGCCAGAACGCCGGTTTCACCGACCAGGAGCGTGAGAAGTTCACCTTATTATTGAATAGCGGCTTCATCGACACCTTCCGCACCCTCTATCCCGAACAGGTCACCTACTCGTGGTGGTCGTACCGCTTCCAAGCCCGCCAGAAGAATGCCGGGTGGCGCATCGACTACTTCGTCGCCAGCCAGCGGCTGCGTCCCCGCATCGAGGATGCCGTCATCCATACCGACATCCTCGGCTCCGACCACTGCCCCGTGGAGCTGAAACTGAAAGCGTAAGATATAAAAAATATTAGCTACCTTTGCAGCATGAAAAAGAACAACGACCATACAGATGACGAAATATGGATGGCAGCAGAATCGGGCGCATTTGCCTATTCTTCTGTTGAGGGACACGAACCTATTTTGCCAAACTACGACAAAATAAAAGGTATTGGTCCCCAATCCGTAGATGACTTGATGGAGGACCTAAAGCAAGTTGAGCGTGACATGAAAGACCCCAACCAATGGGACTCTCTTGAGAACTTTCTTGTCAGTTTTAAACAAACCCATGCTTCATGGTTCAGGTAATATGGCGCAAGACTGCGCTAAAAGATTTGGAAAAGCTTCTGGAAAGTGCATATTTGGAGTATGGACAGCATACTTTGAATAGACATATAGAAAAGTTAGAAGCCATAGAGAACCGATTGCAGAAATATCCAGATTCATATCCTCCCGAGCCTCTACTCAGAGGTAAGCGTCGTAGATACAGAGGCGCACATCTCTTAGGTCGTTTTGAAGTGATTTACTACTATGTCCCAAAGTCAATGTGTGTATATGTTGTTAGGCTATGGGACATGAGAAGGAGCCCCGAAATGCTGATTAAAAGTACAAGATAGTTATACCTTTGTGGCAACATATACGAAAATGAATCATAGCGGGCAATTTTGTCCGCTTTTTATCAAATTGTGTGCACGTCATTTTTGCTCCCAAGAAATTTTTCCTCAAAAAGTGGCTCAAGCCTACACTACTTGACTTATCATGTTTATATTCAGCATGTTAAGTAGTGTAGGCTGCCTTCACTTTCAACAGGCAAGCCTACACTAAACGGTCGTTTTGAGATGACGAATCAGCGAAAATGCCTGGTAACAATAGGGGTTACTGACAGTAACCATGGAGGTTACGAGCAGTAACCATGGCAGTTACGGACAGTAACCATGGTGGTTACTGCAATTATTCAAGATAAAAGTCTGCTGGAGGTGGCATAAAAGTGTGCGGAAAGGAAGATAAAAAATGTCATGATTATTCGTAATTTTCCGATTTTGTGTAGGCTTGCCCATCAAAAGTGAAGGCAGCATACACTGCCTAACCTACTGAATATAAGCATGATAAGTCAAGTAGTGTAGGCTTGAGCCACTTTTTGAGAAATTTCTGATTGGAGCAATTTTGTGTGTCACAAGGGCAAATCTATGACAAAGTCACAGCCATGCCGACGGCCACTGACCCATCGGGGAGCATGCAACTTACATCTGTTTAACAAACTTTAATGGGTGGTAACGCCTATTAACTAAATTCTTCGTATCTTTGCAGTCAATTAAACAAAAAGAACAATAACCTTTTAAAAACGAACAAAATTATGAAGAAACTCAATTTCTGGCTTCTTGCAAGCCTTTTCACGGCAGCCCTCACGCTGACTGCCTGTGGCGGTGACGACGACGGACCAAACAGCAACCCCGGCGGTAATGGCAACGGCGAAGAACAACCCGGCGAACCGGCGCTGACCATCAACGACTTGGCAGGCACTACATGGGAGGTATGGGCCTCCAAGGAAAACGCTCCCGAAGACTACCAGAGGCTCACGATTGGTGCGGACAATTCGTTTACGCTACATCAGAATTGGGAATCGGATGTGGATTATGACTACATCGGCACATGGGAAGAGAAGGACGGCAACATCCTGTTGTCATACACAAAATACAATAGCGACACGGGCACAGCTTTACAATCAGCGACGCAAGCTCCATTACAGCAGCAATAACGATGAAATCACGACGATAGAAGAACTGCTGGAGGTAAGTCCATTCACCAAGGTGACCGAGTAGTAACGCGCCGGAAACCCTGCTGAACAAGGAAGAATGCTCTGCCACACGCCCCCTGCCGCACTGCGGTGCCAAGGGAATTGTGGCAGAGCATTTCCGTAATGATATTACAAAAGACCTATTCGCTGGCTCAGTAAAAGACAATAGTCGGCCTTCATCTGCTCCGGAAGGAAGGATTGGCTGATGAGTTTCTGCCAACGTGGAAGGCAGCCTTTCATCCGCTCTATCATCTTGTCGGCAACGGCTGCCGGAATGCCACTCTGCGTAAAGGCAGCCATAAAGGTATTGCGGTCGAAACCGCTTTTCTCGCCGCCAACGGTGAAGCTCATCGCCATCTCCTCCGTATCCGCAGGGTCGGCCAGCAGCACTGCCAGCAGGTCGTAGGCAGGAGCCAGGACATACTCGCCGCCGCCGGTATCTATCAGCGAGAAGTTTTTGCAGTGCATGTCGGAATTACCGGTGAGCCAAGAGAACAAAACCACTTCCCAAAAGCGCTGAACATCAAGCATAGGAGCGGCAGAGTATTTCTTTACCGTCTCGGCCAGCTGCAGGTAGGTGCCATAGTACTTATGTTCGGTAAGTCGATTCGTCAGCTGGCACATATCCAGCATGGATATTTTCTCGCCTTTCCGTCCCCGGTCCATTCTGAGCGTGAGATAGCCCAACTCGCCATCGGCAAGCCGGATGAGCGTATGGCGGGCAGTGCGAATACGGGCGACTTCTGCCATCTTCATCGTGAGGTCTTCCAATTCAGGCAGGCAGGGATAACGCCCGCTTTGCGGCTTGAAGATATACTTACCCCAAAGTCCTACGATGGTAAACTTGGCTGGTTCGTCCTTTCCACCACGGTTCACGTCGAGCGACATCTTGGCTTGCACACCAGTAAGCGAAGCGCTGGTGCGGATGACCTGACGAGCCAGTTCCGACATATTGTCTCGCGTGTATGGAAGAATGGGGACCACGTCACTGCCAAAGAACTTACGGGCACAACTGGGATGGATGTCCACCTGGCCCTCTTCCAATTCCTGATAACAATAGAGACACTTACTCATAGTCGTCCAATGGTTTTACGCTGATGTTTCCGATACAGTCTTTACAGCAGGCCATCAGCAGTGACATCCTGTCCCTCGGGTCAATCTTCCACGACGAGGAGGCTATGTCCAACAGCCAGCCCTCAGGGATAAGTCCATCGAAGACAGGGAACATCATCTCCTTGTCGTACTGCTCATCGGTCAGAGGCATGGTGGGACTGACAGGGGCTGCATCCTGACGGTCAAGATACGCCGTATCGTAGGAGAAATGAAAACCTTCTTCATCCTCAGTCAGGATGCCACAGAAGTTATCGTTGACATAGATACTCGCCTGCTTCATACGATGTCAGTTCTTACCGGCCCGAGGCATTCCCCAAACAGGGTCAGCACATCGTTTACCTTATCCATCCGCAAGGTCTGCTTGCCTTGTTCAAGGTCTCTCACGAACCTGAGTCCTACTCCAGCCCTCTCAGCCAACTCTACCTGAGAAAGACCGTTTTTCTTCCGCTTTTGCTTGATATGCTCCGATAAAGTCATCTTTATTATACCTTAACGGGTACAAAGATAATTACTTTTTCTGAATAATATATCAAAACGGGTATAAATTTTAATATCTCTATTAAAATTATACCCGAAAAGATATAGTTCCCATTGTCAGCATCAACCCGAGACCTGCTCTCCCCCTAATATTACCTTATTAATAATAGGCTGGGTGTAAGCGTAGGGGATGTAGTCGACGGAGGGGATGGGGTCGGTGACGTAGCAGTTGGCAACCTTGCCGACGGCGATGCTGCCGTAGTCGTGGCTCAGGCCCATGGCGTAGGCGCTGTTCAGCGTGGCGGCGTTCAGCGCCTCGGCAGGCATCAGACGCATCTTGATGCAGGCCAGCGAGACGGCAAACTTCATGTCGCCCGACGGGGTGGAACCGGGGTTGTAGTCGCTGGCAATGGCCATGCCAAGGCCGTTCTGTATCATCTTACGGGCCGGGGCAAACGGCATGTTGAGGAAGAACGACGTGCCGGGCAGTGCCGTCGGCATGACGTCCGTGCCTCGGAGCAGCCGGATGTCCTCGTCGGTCATGCTCTCCAAGTGGTCTACCGACAGGGCGTTGCACTTGACAGCCACCTCCACCCCACCCGACGGGGCGAGTTCCTCGCCATGGATTTTACCACGCAGGCCGTACTTCAAAGCGGCCTCTAAGATGCGCGTCGTCTCTTCGGGCGTGAAGAAGCCCCGGTCGCAGAACACGTCGACATAGTCGGCCAAGCCCTCGCGGGCCACCTCGGGCAGCATCTCGTTGACAACTAAGTCGACATACTCCGGCTGGGAGTACTGCCGACCGACGGCATGGGCGCCGAGGAAGGTGCTGACCACCCGGATGGGCGATGTCTCCTTGATGCGGCGGATGACGCGCAGCATCTTCAGCTCGTCGGCGGTGTTCAGGCCGTAGCCGCTCTTGATTTCCACGGCACCGGTGCCTTTGCGGATGATTTCGTCGATGCGGTGCATCGACGCACGGTACAGGGCATCCTCGGAGAGGGCATGCAGGCGGTCGGCGGAGTTGAGGATGCCGCCGCCCCGACGGGCTATCTCCTCATAAGACAAGCCCTGGATTTTGTCGACGAACTCGCCCTCACGGCTGTCGGCATATACCAGGTGGGTGTGCGAATCGCAGAAAGAAGGGAGCACGGCGCCGCCGTTGGCATCAAGGACCTGGGACCCGACGGCAGAGCCGCCGGACACGCGACCAGAGGCGGGCACGCGACCAGAGGCGGGCACGCGACCTGAGCCGAAGGCAGCGAAGCGGCCGTCCTCGATGAGCAGCCAGGCATCGTGCAAGACATCGAGACGCGACATCTCGGTGCCTTGCAGACGCGGCAGGCCGTGGCGGTCGACCACCAGAAGGCCGATATTTTGAATTAACAGACTCATGCTACAAGGACTTAATCAACAGACTCATGGTGCAGGAACTCTACCGATTTCGCGATATGCGGATACATCACCTCGTCCTCCTCGATGAACGGCACTACCTTGCGGTAATCCTCGAAGATGCGCTCGATGGCCGGTGACGACTTCAAGGGCCGGCGGAACTCCAGCGCCTGTGCGGCGTTGAACAGCTCGATGGCCAGCACCCGCTCGGTGTTGAGCACGATACGGTAGAGCTTCGTGCCGCCGTTGGCACCCATGCTGACGTGGTCCTCCTGTCCCTGCGATGTGGGAATAGAGTCGGCAGAGGAGGGCATGCAGAGCGTCTTGTTCTGGCTGACGATGGCGGCAGCGGTGTACTGTGGTATCATAAAGCCGCTGTTCAGGCCGGGCTTGGCAACGAGGAAGCTGGGCAGGCCACGTGTGCCGCTGACCAGCTTGTAGACACGACGCTCGGAGATGCTGCTCAGCTCCGACAGCGCCAGGGCCAGGAAGTCGATGGGCAGGGCGATAGGTTCGCCGTGGAAGTTGCCGGCCGAGATAATCAGGTCCTCGTCGGGACATACCGTCGGGTTGTCGGTCGTGGCATTGATTTCCACGTCGATGACCGACTTGACATACGACACCGTGTCCTTCACGGCACCATGCACCTGCGGAATACAGCGGAACGAGTACGGGTCCTGCACGTTAACCTTCGGCTGCCGAATCAGCTCGCTGCCGCGCAGCAGTTCGTTCATGTGACGGGCCGTGGCTATCTGTCCGGCATGCGGACGTACCATGTGGACGGCCAGCGTGAAGGGGTCCTGACGACCGTCGTAGGCCTCCAAGGACATAGCCGCAATGACGTCGGCCCACTCGCTGAGGTGCTTGGCCTTGATGCATGCCCATGAGGCAAAGGCCGCCATGTTCTGCGTGCCGTTAAGCAGCGCCAGTCCTTCCTTGGAACCGAGCCGGATAGGCTCCCAGCCCATGCGGCGGTTCAGCTCAGCACCGCTGATGACCTCGCCGTGATATTCCACTTCGCCCAGTCCTACCAACGGCAGGCAGAGGTGAGCCAACGGCACCAAGTCGCCGCTGGCACCCACAGAGCCTTGCATATAGACCACGGGGTAGACGTCGTTGTTGAAGAAGTCGATGAGTCGCTCCACGGTGTCGAGCTTGCAACCGGAGAAGCCATAGCTCAGCGACTGGATTTTGAGCAGCGTCATGATTTTCACGATGTCGTTAGGCACCCGTTCGCCGCAGCCACAGGCATGCGACATCATGAGGTTGATTTGCAACTGCGCCAGCTGGTCTTGGTCAATGCTGATTTTACAGAGCGAGCCGAAGCCCGTCGTCACACCGTAGATAGGTTCCTGGCTTTCAGCCACTTTCTTGTCGAGATAGGCACGGCAGTCGAGGATGCGCTTACGGGTATCGGCACTCAGCTCCAGCTGGTAGCCGCGTTCTATAATCTGTTCTATTTTGTCGAGGGTCAGATGACCGGCAGATATTTGGTGTATCATTACAATGGAGAATGGATAATGGACAATGGATAATGGATAATTAGAGTGCGTTGATGATTCGGTCATCAACGAAATTAGGCAAGGTGACCACCAGGCCGGGCGTGCGCTCCATCTCCCGGCGGATGGCCATGATGGAGCCTTCGTTGCGAGCCCACGAACGGCGGGCAATGCCGTTGTTGACATCCCACAGCAGCATCTCACGGATGTGGCGGTCGCTGTCTTCAGAGCCGTCGATGACCATGCCGAAGCCACCGTTGATGACCTCGCCCCAGCCGACGCCGCCGCCATTGTGGATGCTGACCCACGTGGCACCACGGAAGGCATCGCCGATGACGTTCTGCACCGCCATGTCGGCACAGAACTGCGAGCCGTCGTAGATGTTGCTGGTCTCACGGAACGGCGAGTCGGTGCCGCTGACGTCGTGGTGGTCGCGTCCTAAGACGACGGGCGCTTTCAGCTCACCCCGGCGGATAGCCTCGTTGAAGGCCAGCGCTATCTTGGTGCGTCCCTCGGCATCGGCATAGAGGATGCGGGCTTGCGAGCCTACCACGAGGTGGTTGCGGCCAGCCTCGCGAATCCAGTGGATGTTGTCGGCCATCTGCCCCTGTATCTCGGCGGGAGCGTCCTTCATGATTTCCTCTAAGACTTCGGCTGCCAGGCGGTCGGTAGTAGCCAAATCCTCCGGGTCGCACGAGGTACACACCCAGCGGAAGGGGCCGAAGCCGTAGTCGAAGAACATCGGGCCCATGATGTCCTGCACGTAGGAAGGATAGCGGAAGCGGCGCTCAGTGGACTGCGACGATGTCGCAGTGTACCAGACGTCGGCGCCGGCACGGCTGGCCTCCAGGAGGAAGGCGTTGCCGTAGTCAAAGAAATACATGCCACGGGCTGTGAGCCGGTTGATGGCAGCTACCTGCCGGCGCAGCGAGGCCTGCACGCACTCCTTGAAGCGCGCGGGGTCCTCGGCCATCATCTGCTTCGACTCCTCCAAGGTGAGTCCGACGGGATAGTAGCCGCCCGCCCACGGATTGTGCAACGACGTCTGGTCACTGCCCAAGTCGACGCGCATCTCCTCGTCGGCCAGGCGCTCCCACAGGTCCACGACGTTGCCGACGTAGGCCATGGACACGACGCGCTTCTCGGCAACAGCCTTGCGGATGGCGGGAATCAGCTCGTCGAGGTCGGTATGCAGTTCGTCCACCCAGCCCTGGTCATAGCGTTTCCGGGCCGCCTTGGGATTGATTTCCGCCGTCACGCTGACCACGCCGGCAATGTTGCCGGCCTTTGGCTGAGCACCCGACATGCCACCGAGCCCGGCAGTGACGAAGAGCGGCGTTCTGTGTGTGGCGGCAGAACCGCCACACACACGACGGGCAGCGTTGAGCACGGTGATGGTGGTGCCGTGGACGATGCCCTGCGGGCCGATATACATATACGAGCCGGCGGTCATCTGCCCGTACTGCGTCACGCCGAGGGCGTTGCCGCGCTCCCAGTCGTCAGGCTTCGAATAGTTGGGAATGACCATGCCGTTGGTCACCACCACACGAGGCGCATTCCTGTGTGAGGGGAAGAGGCCGAGCGGATGGCCGCTGTACATGACCAGCGTCTGCTCGTCGGTCATCTCCGACAGGTACTTCATGACCAGCCGGTACTGTGCCCAGTTCTGGAAGATGGCGCCGTTGCCACCGTAGATGATGAGTTCATGCGGATGCTGGGCGACACGCGGGTCGAGGTTGTTCTGAATCATGAGCATGATGGCAGCCGCCTGCCGCGAGCGGTGCGGATATTCGTCGATGGGACGTGCCTTCATCTCATATTGCGGACGATAGCGGTACATATAGATGCGACCATACTTCGTCAGCTCCTCGGCGAACTCGGGAGCCAGCTGGGCGTGCAACTCCTTGGGGAAGTAGCGCAGCGCGTTGCGCAGCGCCAGCCGTTTCTGCTCGGGAGTGAGGATGTCCTTGCGCTTAGGGGCATGGTTGATGTCGGGGTCGTACTGTGGCATGGGGGGCAGCGTCGTAGGGATGCCCTGCCGTATCTCTTGCTGGAATTCTGCTGTTGTCATAGTATATTTATATTTAAGTTTCGCATATTCATTTACGATTACATTTACTATTTGACGATTTACTATTTACTATTTATTGACTATTGAATTATTTGACTATTATGCCCATCCAGAATAGCATGCAATCAATCACCAAATTTTCAAATCGTAAATAAATAGTAAATAGTAAATCGTCAAATCGTAAATACATAGATTTAAGGTATATTAGATTTTCGATTCTACGATGGCGAGGATGTCCTGCTCGGCGGCGTTGGCCCGGGCGATGAGGTCGTCGGCCTCAGCGACGAGGGCATCGGCGGTGGCACAATCCCTGAGCGAGGCGGCGTTGATTTTCACATTCAGGCCGGCACCCAAGACGGCGGCACGGGCGGCCAAGGCTCCCACTCCGGCATCGCTGACGCTGTTAGGATTGCCCTCTTCGGCCATGGCGCGGCAGATGTCGAAGGCTGCGAACGATGCCTTCATGGTGCGTAGCGGTACCTGCGTGGCGTAGAGCGTGGCATCCTGGATGGCTTGCGAACGGGCGGCCTTCTCCTCGTCGGAGCCTTTGGGTAAGCCAAAGGCCGCCATGATGCGGTTGAAGGCCTGCGTGTCCTCGTCGACCAGATGCAGCAGTTCGGCCATCAGCGCCTGTCCCTTGTCGGCCCATGCCGAGAATTCCGGGCAGCGGTCGTCCCAGCCGGCCTTGTGGCTGGACAGGTTGGCCACCATCGTACCCAAGGCAGCACCCAGCGCGCCCATATAGGCAGAAATCGTTCCACCTCCGGGGGCAGGACTCTCACGGGAGGTCTCTTCAGCAAAACCCTTGACGGTCATGTCGACGAGGCGCTTGGCAGCGGCAGAACCGCTGCCCACTGCAGCGTCCTCCAAAAGATATTCGATGACTTTCTCGCGAGGATTGAAGGGTCGCAGGTCGTCCAAGCCCATCGACTTGATGGCGAGCTGGATGACGTCCTGCTCGGGGATGCCCGTCGAACGGTTCTGTTTCTGCAGATAGTAGCGGCCGGCCTCTATGAGCACCCGCTTGGGAATGAGTCCCACTATCTCGGTGCCCGTGACGCGGATGCCACGGTTCTGGGCACAGCGGCACACCTCGTCGAAGCACTTGTGCAGTGGAGCGACATTGATGTCGGTGATGTTCATCGACACCTGGGCAATGCCATACTCGTCAATATACCAGCCAATGGCCTTGGTGCCTTTCAGCGTGCCGGGCTGCATGATGACGTTGCCGTCGGCATCACGCTTCGGCGTACCCGTAATGGGGTTGCCCTCACGGACGGGGCGCCCCTTCTCACGAACGTCGAAGGCAATGGCGTTGGCGCGACGGGTCGACGTGGTGTTGAGGTTATAGTTGACAGCGATGAGGAAGTCGCGGGCGCCAACCACCGTACAGCCAGTGCGTGCCACGTCTTCATCGAAGGGACGGGCGCCGAAGTCGGGCTGTTCCTGCGGGTCGGTGATGCGCTTGGCGATGCCCTCATACTCGCCACGGCGACAGACGGCCAGGTTCTTGCGCTCCGGGCGGAAGGCTGCAGCCTCGTAGCTGTAGCACGGGATGCGCAGCTCCGTGGCAATGCGCTCGGCCAGCTTGCGGGCCAGTGCGGCACACTCCTCCAAGGTGATGCCGCTGACGGGAATCAACGGCAACACATCGGTAGCGCCGATACGGGGATGGGCGCCATGGTGGCGGCGCATGTCTATCAGCTCGCCCGCCGTCTTCACGGCACGGAAAGCGGCCTCGCAGACAGCCTCCGGCTCGCCGACAAAGGTGACGACGGTGCGGTTGGTGGCCTCGCCGGGGTCTACGTTGAGCAGCAGCACGCCCTCGACACTTTCCACGGCACGGGTTATCTGTTTGATGACTTCTGGATTGCGCCCTTCGCTGAAATTAGGTACGCATTCAACAAGTTGTTTTAGGTTTGACATGGATTCTTAATGACTTAAGTTAAACGTTTCTGCAAAGGTAGTGCTTTTTTCTGAAACGTCAAGCATAAGCGTTGCTTTTCTTACGTTAAAATGTGGTAAAAGAGGTACAACCTATAGTTTTTTTTCCTACCTTTGCCGGCGTTAGTTACTACACATTATTGATTATTAAAAGCAAGAAGTATGAAGAAAGTACTGTTCATCGTGATGGCCGTCGCTGCCATCAGTTTCACTTCGTGCGGCAACAAGACCCAGCAGGGCGAGGCCGCTGACAGCACGGAAGTAGCCATCAACATCGACGACGAGGCCAACGCCACCATCGCCGCCCTGACCGAGCAGCTGGAGGCCCAGGATGCCTCGAAGCTGCAGCAGGCATTGGAGGCTGCCAAGGAGAAGATTGCCGAGTTTGTGAAGAACAATCCTGAGCAGGCCAAGGAGTATGTGGCCAAGGTGCAGGAGTTCCTGAAGGAGAACGCCGAAAAGATTAAGAGCGTGGTAGGCGACAACGCCGCTGCCGCTGCTGCCGTCTCAGCGCTGACGAGCGTGGAGCCCGATGCCGTGGTCAACGGACTGTTGGAGAAGGTTGAAGGAGCTGCCACCGATGCCAAGGACGCTGCCGTGGAAGCTGCCAACGAACAGGTCGACGCCGCCAAGGCTGCTGCCGAGCAGAAGGCTGAGGAGGTGAAGGACGCTGCCAAGCAGAAGGCCAACGAAGCCGTCGACAACGCCGCAAAGGACATCAAGAAAGGTCTGGGTCTCTAAGTCCCGTGAGGCTTTTCGCTGAACAAAACAGCCGGTTCGCTGAATAAATTTGGCCTGCCGGCTCTTTTCATCTATCTTTGTAGCGACAAAAAGAGAAGTTTAACCCATTAACTATTCTGCGGTATGAAGAAGATGATGATTTCCATGATGCTGATAGCATCGGCGGCAGCATTCACAGCCTGCACGTCAGACGACCCAACGAGTTCCTATTACGGATATGATAACGAAGGCTTCAGCGGAGGAGGCGCCCCCGGCAGCAACGGCGGCACCACGGCTGGCAGTGGTGAACTGGCAGAGTTTACCATTGCCATTGATAAGGAAACCGCCGAGCCTACTACAGCGGCGGCGGCCCAATACCCTGAAGCCAGCGACAATATTGCCAACTGTACGTTCGAGACCGTGGTCAATATCGACATGGCCAACCCCGTTGCCAAGGACGAGAACGGCGTGACCGTCAGCGTGGCCGACGGACACATCACGGCCAACCACGGCAAGACCGAGGGTGTCTGCTACGTGGTGACCGGCACGACGACCGACGGTTCGCTGACCATCGAAGGCAAGACCGACTACGAGTTGAACCTGAACGGTGTGGACATCACCAACCCGGCCTCGACAGCCATCAACCTGGACAGCAAGCTGGCCGCCTATATCGTGCTGACGGGAAGCAACCGCCTCAGCGACGGCACGACGGAGGACCACAAGAGCGCCCTGTACAGCAAGGGTAAGATGCTGTTCAGCGGTACAGGTTCCCTGGATGTCTACGGCAACTATAACAACGGCATCCACTCCAAGAGCTACATGGTGTTCGACAAGGGCATCAACCTCTACGTCAAGGCCGCCAACCACGGCATCAAGACCAGTAACGTGACCGACGACAACGACGCCGTGACCAGCTACGGCGTGGTGGTCATCAACGGCGGCATCATCAATGTCGAGACCGATGGAGCCGGTGCCAAGGGCATCAATGCCGAGGGCGACATCACCATCAACGGCGGACGCGTGACGGCTATCTGCACCGGCAACGGCGAGTGGGACACGGACGACCTGGAGACCAAGGCAGCAGCCTGCATCAAGACCGACCTGAACCTGACCATCAACGGCGGTGAAGTCTACGCCAAGGCCACCGGCAGCGGCGGCAAGGGACTGAAGGCCGACTGGGAGGGCTACTTCAACGGCGGCAAAGTGCGCGTCATCACCTCGGGCGGCCTGTACTACAGCAACGGCTCTACCGAGAACCATAACTACACGGGCGACACCGACCGGATTGACGACGCCTACACCTCATCGCCCAAGGGTATCAAGATAGGCACCAAGAACGAGCACGGCGTGCTGAACATCACCGGCGGCGACATCATGGTACGCACCGGCGGCACCAACGGCGAGGGCATTGAGAGCAAGGGCACGCTGGACATCACGGGCGGCACCGTCATGGTGGCAGCCTACGACGACGCCATCAACTCCTCCGGCGACCTGACCATCAGCGGTGGCACCGTGGTGGCCGTAGGCTTGCAGAACGACGGCATCGACGCCAACGGCAACCTCTATATCAAGGGCGGCAACATCGTAGCCATCGGAGCTGGCGACGCTGAAGCCGGCATCGACGCCGACGAGCAGCACGCGCTCTACATCACCGGCGGCAGCCTCTTCGCCATCGGCGGCCGCATCGACGTCAAGCTGGGCTCCACCTCGCAGGGCATCCTGCAGACCACGGGCAGCGTGACCGCCAACGGCACCGTCACCATCAGCGACGGCTCCACGACACTGGCCACGTTCAACATACCGCCCTACTCGTACAACAACGGCACCATCGTAGCCACGGCACCGAACGTGAAGAGCGGCAGCCAGTACACGCTGGCACTCTCCGGCGGCACGCAGACCGTCACTGCCACGGCCAGCCTCAGCAGCAGCGAAATGGGTGGCAACACACCGGGCGGCATGAACGGCGGAATGCCCGGAGGCATGGGCGGCGGAATGCCGGGACGTCCCTGACAAGAACATAAAACATTATTAATAATAAGATATTATGAAAAAAGCGATTATTCTAACACTGCTCAGTGTCCTCACCTTGGGGACACGGGCTGCTGACTATGAGTATCTCGTATTCACGCTGAACGACGGCACGACACAGGCCGTGACCGCCCTGAACCTCGCCATCAGTGTCGACAACGACAACCTGACGGTATCCGACAACAATGGCACCCAGCTGGCCTCCTTCGTTCTGGCTGAGCTGGCCAAGATGGAGTTCTCCAACGACGGAGGCACATCGACAGGCATCAGCACACTCAGCGCCGACAAGCTGACGACCGACGAGGCCACGGTCATCTACGACCTCAACGGGCGCCAGATGCCCCGCAACGCACAGCTGCCACAGGGCGTCTACATCTTGAAGAACAACAACAGAACCATTAAAGTGCAAATCAAATGAAGAAGTTTCTCTATAGCATAGCCCTCGTGCTGACCGCCATGGCAGCACAGGCACAGACACTGAACGTGGCGACGGGAGGCATCACCTACCAGTTCCCCGCCACTCAGACGGGTGAGATGACGTTCAACGGCGGCAGCCAGCTGACCATTCTCAACAAGACGTACAACCTGAACGAGATTACCAGCATGTGGACCGACGAGACGAAAGTCACCGACAACGAGGTGAAGGTCGTCTATAGCGGCAGCGAGGCACTGGTCTATGTGGCCGGCAACGTGGCACAGTACGTGGATGTCGCCGTCAGCAATGCCCACGTCACCATTGCACAGAGTGCCGACCTGACCAACGACCTCATCAAAGCCGGCGAGGCTCCCGAGATAGAATACTCGCTGAGCGGCAGCAGCACGGACGGTTCGTTCAACATGTCGGGCTCGGCCAAGGCCACCGTCAACCTGAACGGTCTGACGCTGACCAACCCCACAGGCGCCCCCATCAACATCACCAACGGCAAGCGCATCGCCGTGAGCGTGAAGAAGGGTACTACCAATACGCTGACTGACGGTGCCGAGAGCACCGCCAAGGGCTGTCTCTACTGCAAGGGACACCTGGAGCTGAAGGGTAAGGGCGAGCTGAACGTCTATGCCTACGGCAGTGCGGCACACGGCATCAAGAGCGGCGACTACACGGAGATGAAGAACTGTACGGTGAACATCCTCAAGGCCACGAAGGACGGCCTGTCGTGCAACGAGTACTTCCTGATGACCAGCGGTACGCTGAACATCAGCGGCACGGGCGACGACGGCATCCAGTGCGACATCGACAACGACGAGGGAACACCCATTGCAGCCAGTGACGCTGCCGAGGGTGGCCACGAGGACGAGGACACGGGTAACATGTACTTCGAGGGCGGCACCATTACCATCAGCGTGACGGCCGACGCCGCCAAGGGCATCAAGGCCAACGGCGACATCTACGTCAGCGAGCCGGACGAGGCTACCCCGCTGACCGTCACCGTCAGCACCACTGGCGGCGGCGTGTGGGACAGCACCAACAAGAAGACCAAGGCTTCAGCCGGCATGGGCGCCGACGGCAAGATGGAAATCAGCGGCGGTACGCTGAACCTGACCAGCACGGGTGCCGGCGGAAAGGGCATCAGCGTGGACGGCACGATGGACATCAGCGGCGGCAACATCACCATCAGCACCAGCGGCAACGCCGTGGGAGCATCGTCGAACGGTACGCTGACTACCATCACCAGCTCGCAGACACTGGACCGCTACAGCAGCGACTACAAGTCGTCGCCCAAGGGCATCAAGGCTGACGGCAACATGGTCATCAGCGGCGGCACCATCAAGGTCACGACGACAGGCGTCGGCGGTGAGGGCATCGAGACCAAGGGCACGCTGAACATCACGGGTGGACAAATCTACGTCGATGCCTTAGACGACGGCATCAACTCCAGCAGCACCATGACCATCTCGGGCGGCTACGTCTACTCACGAGGCTCCGCGAACGACGGACTGGATGCTAACGACAACCTCTACATCAAGGGCGGAGTGGTCTTTGCCGTAGGAGCCGGCGGTGCAGAGAAGAGCATTGATGCCTTGGAGGGTAAGAAACTCTACATCCAGGGCGGTACCGTCATTGCCATCTGCGACTTAGAGAGCGGTGCCAGCATCACGAACGGCACCTGCAAGTACACCACGTCATGGGACGGCCAGAGCTGGTACGCCCTCTACAACGGCGGCACACTCGTAGCAGCCTTCAAGACTCCCACCAAGTCCACATCCGGCGGCGGTGGTGGCGGCTGGGGAGACCCCGGCGGCGGTGGTGGCAGCCAAAGCCAGAAGCTCATCGTCTACACGTCGTCGACACCGACGCTGTATAAGAGCATCACCGTCACGGACGGCACCAGCTACTGCGACGGCATGCTGAACATCGACGGCACCGTCAGCGGCAACACCAGCGCCAACCTCGTAACACTTAGCAACTACTCAAGCGGTAGTAGCTGGGGATGGTAACACCTTAGGATATACGCTTCTATGAACTGGCTCAAGCAACAGTCACGACAGGAGAACCTGATGTACTTAGTCATGTGGGGCATGCTCTTCGCAGCCCCCATGCTAAGTCTCTACATCCGTTCGGCCAGCAATGCCGACATCGACTTCCAGTGGTGGGAGGTGTTCCTGGTGTGGCGACAGTTCGCCGTCTACCTCCTGCTCTTCCTCGTCCACAACTACCTGCTGGCACCGCTGCTGGTGTACAGTCAGAAGCGGCTCCTGTACTTTACGGCCATCGCCGCCATCGTGGCGGCCTTCGTGCTCTACCAGTGCAATGCCCGTCCTGACGGCATGCGCCACGGACCTCACCACATGGAGCACTTCGAGCGGATGGCTGGCGACAGGCACGGCGACGGAATGATGCCGCCGGACATGGAAGGACAGAATCATGGGGACAGGTTGCTTGATTCTGGTCAGAATCATGAACCAGTCCCCGTGATTCCCCACCACCGCAAGCACATGCCGCCTGCCGTCATCGGCGAGCACGACATCGTGGCCACCGTGGTGCTCATCCTCATGCTGGGCATGAACATCGGCATCAAGCTGTTCTTCAAGACGCGCAACGACCAGAAGAAACTCGTAGAACTGGAGAAGGAGAACCTGCACCAGCAACTGGAATATCTGAAGTACCAGATTAACCCGCACTTCTTCATGAACACGCTCAACAACATCCATGCACTGGTCGACATCGACGCCGAAAAGGCCAAGACGACCATCGTGGAACTGTCGAAGATGATGCGCTTCATCCTCTACGAGGGCAACAAGAACGGCGTATCCCTCACCCGCGAGTTCGACTTCATCCGCAACTACATCACGCTGATGCGGCTGCGCTATACCGACAAGGTGAAAATCACGGTCGACCTGCCCGCCGAAGTTCCCGACAGGACGGTGCCGCCGCTGATGCTCATCAGTTTCATCGAGAACGCCTTCAAGCACGGCATCAGCTACCAGCGACCGTCGTTCATCGACGTCAGGGTGACCATTGAGGACAACCGCCTGCACTTCACCTGCCACAACTCGAAGGCCGACAAGTCGAATGAGGAACGGGGCGGCGTAGGACTCGCCAATGTCAAGCAACGCTTAGAATTGCTCTTTGACAGCAACTACACGCTAAACATCAACGACCAGCCCGACACCTACCACGTCGAACTCACCATCCCACTGGCTTAAGGCGTTTTTTATCCTTCCATCCTTCCAACCTGCACCGAAGAATCAAAGGAAATCAAGGGAATCAGGAGAGTGTGTCATCATTAACAACAACGGATTTTACGGATTAAACGGATTTACCAAGTGTCTGATTTTCAGTATGACTTTAATCCGTTTAATCCGTAAAATCCGTTGTTTTTATAGATATAGCTGTGTTTTGACACACATCCTTGTCCACCTTGATTCTCCCCATGATTCTTTAGGAGTACAAGGAATACCAATTACTGGGACTCGGAGTCCGGGTAGCCCGGACTCCGAGTCCCAGATACACGTACCGATTTTTGGTACTTTAGTTAAAATTCCTAAAATCCGGCCTTGGTGCAGGATGGAGGGTTGGAAGGATAAAATTGCAAACGAAAAAGTAGTAAAAAATTTGGAGTTATTAATTATATTGTCTAACTTTGCACCAAACAATATTGAAACTATGGAAGATAAAAGGTATCCAGTTTTTGAAGAAGAGGAAGGCACAGGCATGTGCTGTGAACCTGCTGTTGGCTACGCAGCGACAGGTAGTGGGTATGCAAACACTGTGGCTAATCTGGAAGAGACAGGTTTATACATACCCATTGGCAAACTGGGCTTTTATACAGAAGACCCAGATGTCTTTGAGGCTCGAATTGCCGAGATAGAGGCTGACGTTGAACGAGCTGAGCAGGGGGACGAAAGTAGCTGGCTAACTGCCGAAGAATTTGATTTAGAGCTGAGGGAAGAATTTCCATGGTTACGATAAGGTGGAATAAGAAAGCAAGGCGTTTGTTTCGCGAACATATCATATATGCTCGAGCTGAATTTGGCGAAGAAACGGCCTTACGCTGGTATCGGCAAATAAGCAATATCGAAGACAGATTACGTCATCATCCAGAATCGTATGCCCAAGAACACTTGATAGTCAAGAGTCATGTCTATCGTTCAGCCGTCATCATGGGAAGGTTTAAAATAGTTCATTTTTATACTCCATCTTCCAATACTGTTCGTATCGTAGACATTTGGGACATGCGAATGAGTCCAGAAAATCTGAAACGAAGAATAAAATAATCACTACGCTGTATGATTAGATGCATAGCCATTGACGACGAGCCACTGGCGCTCCAGCAGATAGCCGCCTACATCGGGAAGGTGCCTTTCCTGAAACTGGCTGCCCAGTGCCAGAGCGCCATCGAGGCACGCCAGTTTCTCGAACAGAACACGGTGGATGCCGTCTTCTGCGACATCAACATGCCCGACCTGAACGGCATGGACTTTGTGAAATCGCTGGCGGTGCCGCCCCTCATCGTCTTCACCACCGCATACGCGGAATATGCCATCGAGGGCTTCAAGGTTGCTGCCGTCGACTATCTGCTGAAACCCTTTGGCATGCAGGACTTCCTGCGGGCAGCCAACCGGCTGAAGGAGCGGATGGCCCCCTCCAACATTCCCCAACGGGAGGAGGCTCCGGGCGACGACACCATCTTCCTGAAAACAGAGTATCGCATCGTGAAGGTCAGCATCAGCGACATCCGCTATGTGGAGGCCATGAGCGAGTATCTGAAGGTGTTCGTAGAGGGCGATGCCAAGCCCATCATCACCCTGCTCTCCATGAAGAAGCTGGAGGAACGGCTGCCCGACTGTTTCATGCGCATCCACCGTTCGTACATCATCAATCTGAACAAGATTCAGGAAGTCAACAAGAACCGCGTCATCATGGATGCCGACACCTACCTGCCCATCGGCGACATGTACAAAGACGCGTTCCAGAAATACCTTGACACGAAATTTATCGGGAAATAAAGAAATTTTTCTTTCCTGCGCGTACATTATTCATAAATAATTTGTATCTTTGTGGGCAAATAGCTAACCTGTACTAACCATAACACATGATAGACCAAGAAACGCGCAACCGCATCATCGCCCTGATACACGAGGAGGTAGTACCCGCCATAGGTTGTACTGAGCCGATGTGCGTAGCGCTCTGCACAGCCCGCGCCACGGAGCTGTTAGGACAGCGCCCCGAGCGCATCGACGCCTGGCTGAGCGGCAACATCATCAAGAACGCCATGGGCGTCGGCATTCCCGGCACAGGCATGACAGGACTGCCCATCGCCATGGCCCTGGGAGCCTTGATAGGCAAGAGTGAATACCAGCTGGAGGTGCTGAAAGACCTGACGCCCGAAGCCTTGGAGGACGGTAAGCGCTACCTTGAAGAAGGGCGCATCCATATCTACCTGAAGGAACACATCACGGAAAAGCTGTATGCCGAGGTGACATGCCACGCCGGCGACCGTCAGGCCACTGCCGTCATTGCCGGCGGCCATACCCGCTTCATTGAGCAGCCCATCAACCAGCCCATCAGCCCCATAAGTCCCATCAACCCCACAAGCCCTACAAGCCCCATACCCCTTAACATGCGCCTCGTCTACGACTTCGCCACCACGGCTCCCCTGGACGAAATCAGCTTCATCGAGGAAGCCCGCCACTACAACATGAATGCCGCCCGCGAAGCGCTGAAGGGCAACTACGGCCACAACCTGGGCAAGACCATCGACCGTCCGCTGTCGAAAGGCATCTTCGGCAACAGCATCTACTCGCATATCATTGCACGCACGGCATCAGCTTGCGATGCCCGCATGGGCGGTGCCATGATTCCCGTCATGTCCAATTCGGGCAGCGGCAACCAGGGCATCTGCGCCACCAACCCCGTCTGCGTCTATGCCAAGGAGAACGAAAACACCCGCGAAGAGCTTATCCGCGCCCTGATGCTCAGCCATCTGACGGCCATCTACATCAAGCAGTCGCTCGGCAAGCTGTCGGCCCTCTGCGGCTGTGTGGTGGCCTCTATCGGCAGCAGCGTGGGCATCACCTACCTCATGGGCGGCGACTACGAGCACGTATGCCGCTCGGTGAAGAACATGATAGCCAACCTCACCGGCATGATATGCGACGGTGCCAAGCCCTCGTGCTCGCTGAAAATCACGTCGGGCGTCTCTACGGCCGTGCTCTCTGCCCTGCTGTCCATGGAGGGAAAGTGTGTCAGCAGCAACGAAGGCATCGTCGACGAGTGTGTCGACCGCTCCATCCATAACCTGACCAGCATCGGAGCCAACGGCATGGGGCCCACCGACGACATGGTACTCAGCATCATGACTGGCAAGAGCTGCTGAGCGACCGCCAAGAACTGAACCAGAGACTTGTAACATAATACACTAAAATTAAAACAAACTACGTATGAAAGACTTAAGAATGTACATTGACGGCCAGTTCTGCCAAGCATCGGACGGCCAGTGGATTGACGTGTTGAACCCCTCGACGGAGGAAGTCATCTCCCGTCAGCCCAACGGAACCATTGAGGATGTGAACCGTGCACTGGACGCTGCCCGCGCCGCACAGAAGCAGTGGGCCAAGACACCCGCCATCGAGCGCGCCGCCTGGCTGAAGAAGCTGGCTAACGGCATCCGCGAGCGCCGCGAAGAATTCATCGACATCATCATGCGCGAACAGGGCAAGACGCTGACATGGGCTACCGTCGAGGTGGATGTCACAGCAGAGTATTTTGACTACATGGCATCGTTCGCACGCCACATCGAGGGAGAGATTATTCCCAGCGACCGTCCCAATGAGACCATCTTCCTGTCGAAGAAACCCATTGGCGTCGTGGCAGGCATTCTGCCGTGGAACTTCCCCTTCTTCCTCATTGCCCGCAAGGCCGGTGCTGCGCTCATTGCCGGTTGCACCATCGTCATCAAGCCGAGTCAGCTGACGCCGGAGAACTGTACCGTGTTCGGCGAGGTCGTGGATAAGGTAGGGCTGCCCAAAGGCGTCATCAACATCGTAACGGGTAAGGGAAGCGTCATCGGCAACGAGATGGCTGGAAGCCCGAAGATTGACATCGTCAGCGTCACGGGTTCCGTAGGTGCCGGCGAGAGCATCATGGCTGCCGCCTCGAAGAACATCACCAAGGTGTCGTTAGAGCTGGGCGGCAAGGCTCCTGCCATCGTCTGCAAGGATGCCGACCTGGAGAAGGCAGCCCAGTGGATTGTCGACAGCCGCATCGGTAACAACGGCCAAATCTGCAACAACGCTGAGCGTGTCTATGTGCAGAAGGAGGTTAAGGCTGAGTTCACCAAGATTCTCGTTGAGAAGATGAAGGCCGTCAAGGTTGGCGACGTCTGCAAGGACCACAGCGTCGACATGGGTCCGCTGGTAGAGGCTCGTGCACTGGAGAGCGTGACGGAGAAGGTGGAGCGCGCCATCAAGCAGGGTGCCAAACTGCTGTGCGGCGGCCACCGCGTCGGCGAAAAAGGCTACTTCTATGCCGCCACCGTGCTCGACGACTGCCGTCAGGACATGGACATCATCCACGAGGAGACCTTCGGCCCCGTCATCCCATTGGTAGAGTTCGACACCATCGAGCAGGCCATCCAGTATGCCAACGACTGTGAGTACGGCTTGGCATCGTCGGTCTTCACCAAGGACATCGACACCGCAGCCCGTGTGGCCCGCGAGCTGGAGTTCGGCGAGACCTACATCAACCGCGAGCACTTCGAGGCCATGCAGGGCTTCCATGCCGGCGTGAAGAAGAGCGGCATTGGCGGTGCCGACGGCAAGCACGGCATTGAGGAATACCTCGTCACCCATGTCACCTACCTTGACACTTGGTACAAGTAAGCCACCATGTCAGCTACCTCGACATTTGGTACAAGTAAGCCACCATGTCAGCTACCTCGACACTTGGTACGGGTAAGCGAAAAGTTCATGCACAGCAGATGTGCTACCTATAAAGAAAGAGGTTCCGAAGAATCGGAACCTCTTTCTTTGTGGGCGCTGACGGATTCGAACCGCCGACCCTCTGCTTGTAAGGCAGATGCTCTAAACCAGCTGAGCTAAGCGCCCTTTTCAAAAGCGAGTGCAAAGGTACAAAGAAAAATAAAGAATGAAGAATGAAGAATGAAGAATTTTTCGCTTGTTAACTTTCTTTAAGAGAATATTCCCTATGCGGCAGCAAATTCTTCATTCTTCATTCCCTATTCTTCATTTTATAACCTGTACAGGTCGCTGGCAGCCATCAAGTCCACCTTTTTCTCAGCCAGGATGCGCTCACAGCTCTCCAAGTCGGTAGGCCGGATGACGACATGGGCAACGTCGCCGTTGGCAAAGCTGTACATATACTCGATGAAGACACCATTCTCCGACAGGTGTCTCAGCACCTTGGCCAGCGAACCGCTGGTATTGGGACAGGTGAAGCCGATGACATCGGTAATCTTCACGGCAAAGTGGGCGGCTTTCAACACCTGATAGGCTTTGTCGGGGTCGCTGACGATGCAGCGCAGAATGCCGAAGTCAGAGTTGTCTGCAATACTCATGGCAGAGAGGTTCACCCCTGCCTCACCCAGGACGTCGGTCACCTCCGTAAGGCGGCCCGACTTGTTCTCAAGGAACACTGATAATTGTTTTGCTAACATAGTTTTTTTAATTTATTCGTTGTTTCGAGGTTTCGTTATTTCGATATTTCGAGGTTTCGATATTCCGAAGTTTCGAGATTTCGAGATTTCGAGAATCCGAGAATCCGAGATTAGAGTTTTCGGTTATCAATGACGCGCTTGGCCTTGCCCGTGGAGCGCTCTATTCCTTTCGGCTCCACCAGCCTGACCTTGAAGCCCAGGCCGATGACGCTACGCAGCTCGGCCTCCAACTTCTTTTGCAGACCTACCATGGTCGCCATGTCGTCGGTGAAGAAGTCCTCCTTCACCTCCACCTTCAGCTCACTGGTGTCGGTATTGTTCACGCGGTCGACGGTCAGCAGGAAGTGTGGCTCATACTCCGGCAGCGAGAGGATGACCGCTTCGATTTGCGACGGGAACACGTTGACGCCACGGATAATCAGCATATCGTCGCAGCGGCCCAGAATGCGGTCCATGCGCACCAGGGTTCGTCCGCACTGGCACTTCTCATAGTGCAGGGCCGTCAGGTCGTGGGTGCGATAGCGCAGCAGCGGCATGCCCTCCTTCGTCAGGTGGGTGAATGTCAGCTCGCCCAGCTGTCCCTCAGGCATCGGCTCACCCGTCTCGGGATTCAGGATTTCGGGGTAGAAGTAGTCCTCGTTGAGATGCGTGCCGCACTGGTGGCAGCACTCATAGCCCACACCGGGACCGGCAATCTCGGAGAGGCCATAGATGTCGTAAGCCTTGATGCCCATCAAGCTCTCTAACTTCTGGCGCATCTCCTCGGTCCACGGCTCAGCGCCAAAGGCGCCAATCTTCAGCTTGAACTCGTCGCGCTGCCATTCCGATTCGCGCATGGCCTCGCCGAGGAACATAGCATAGCTGGGTGTGCAGCACAGCACGGTGGCGCCGAAGTCGTGCATCAGCGTTATCTGCTTCTGTGTGTTACCGCTCGACATAGGGATGACCGAGGCTCCGATGTTCTGCGCACCATCGTGGGCACCCAGTCCGCCGGTAAACAGACCGTAGCCATAGCTGACTTGGAAGATGTCGTCCTTCGTAGCCCCGTAGGCCGTAAAGGCACGTGAGATGGCCTCCGCCCACATGGCGAGGTCCTTACGGGTGTGCAGCACGACGACGGGCTTTCCCGTCGTACCGCTGGAGGCATGGATGCGCACTATCTGCGACATAGGCACGGCAGCCAATCCGAAGGGATAGTTGTCGCGCAGGTCGAGTTTATTGGTAAAAGGCAGCTTGGTGATGTCGTCAATCGACTTGATGTCACCCGGCTCCAGTCCCATCTCCTGAAACTTACGGCGGTAGAACGGCGTGTTGTGATACACGTATTCTGCCATCTTTCTCAAACGAATGCTCTGTATTTCGCGCAGTTGTTCGCGGTCCATACACTCTACGGTTTCATTCCAAATCATAGTCCAGTCTCTCCTATTAATTTTTGTTGTTAGTGATTATCATTTCGGTCATTTCAGTTCGATGGTGGCACGGCGGTTGTTATCGGCAGGAGCCAGGGTATCTACGCCACCGGCGGCCACGACCTCTATCTTTTCCCTGCCAACGCCTAAGCGCACCAGTTCGTCGGCCACAGCCTGGGCACGGAGCTCAGAGAGCTTCCTGTTACGCTCGGCACCGCCAGTCTTACTGTCGGCATAGCCTGTCACGACCACACGGCAGCCCGCATTCTTGGCGGTCTCTGCCAGCGACTGCACGTTCTGGCGGTCACGACTCGATGCCAAGCGGGCTTGTCCCTTCTCGAAAAATACCGAGACGGGAGCGGTAACCATCACCGTCTCCGGCTTGCGCTCCACCTCCGCCACGGCTGCGGTGTTATAGGTCGGTTCGGGACATTTCTTCGCCAACTCTTCCTGCAGGAGCTGGTTCGCGTAATGGACATCGGCCAGCTGTGCATTCAGCGCGTCGATTTCTCCTAAGAGCAGAGCTTCGCTGGCACCGGTATCGGTTGCCTTCTCCCAGCGCGACTTACCCAAGCCCAGCGTCAGGCCTATCTCAGCCGTCAGCTGCTGGTGGCGTTTCTTCAGACCCAGTCCTTGGTTGGCAGCCTCCCAGCTGTTCCATCCTATCTCGGCATTGACCGACACCTTGCGCGACAGCCGGAACGTGTTCAGCAGTCCGCAACTGAGCTGTGTCGAATAATGGTTTTGCGACATATTGCGGTTGATGCCCGCCCCGATATAGGGAATGACATTCCATACGCGCTGCCCGTTATAGCCTAACAGCAGGTTGCTCACATTCAGCAGCACCTGCTCGTTGGCAGCCCAGTATTTGTCGGGCTCGACGCCACCATCAGACTTGGAGCCTAAGCGCCATGCATTCACCTTGGTACGCAGGCCCAGCCCCGGCGTGAACCACTTGCCCAAGGCCACCGACATGCCCAGGCCCGTATAGCCCTGGCCGCCGCCAGAAGGGAACTGATGGAACGGCGCCGTCAGCATGCGGCGCCCACCGTCGGCACCGTAGAAGGCGTTCCACGTCACGTTGCCCTGCACAAACCAATTACTCCAGAAGCGGTTGGTCACAACACTATGCTTCGAACCCGACACACTGCCGTCCTGAGCCGACAGCGGCATCGACAGGCTGGCCACGGCCAGCAGTAAAATCATCTTCTTCATATCTGCTTTTCGCTAATTTAGTGCAAATATAAATATTTTTTTTAGAAATACAAAGTTTTTTTGGCTATTTCAGTTTTTTATCTTACTTTTGCAACAAACTTTTGCGTCTATGAGAAAATTATATCTCCTGTTAACAGTTTTTACTGCCTTTACCACCGTTCAGGCACAAGTCAGCAACGAGGAAAAAACATCGCAGGCATTCCGCCACTTAGACATCAGCCTGACAGCCGGCACCACGGGCATCGGCTTCGACCTGGCCACCCCCATAGTCAGCGACCTCGTACAGCTACGGGCAGGCTTCGACATCATGCCGCGCTGGGAAAAGAAGATGCATTTCGACATCCAGTCGTTCGATGCCGACGGCAACGTCGTCAGCCAGAAGTTCGACCGCCTGTCGTCGCTGATGTACGACGTCACCGGCTACAAGGTCGATGCCAACATAGACATGATAGGCAAGCCTACCTACTGGAACGTGAAGCTGCTCGTCGATGTGTTCCCCTTCCGCAACAAGCACTGGCACTTCACCGCCGGCTTCTACTGGGGACCGTCGAAGATTGCCGAGGCTTACAATACCACCGAGGACGCCCCGTCGCTCTTCGCCGTCGGCATGTACAACCACCTGTACCAGAATGCTTGGAACAATTACAATGGCATCTATACCCCGCTGTATGAGCTGAATGAGGATACGGACATCATGTTAGATGGAGAAATACGCGACAAACTGCTACAGTATGGCCGTATGGGTATCCACGTCGGCGACTATGTCCGCGACATCTACGATGCCGACGGCAACCTCATCCATCACGAGGGGGAGCCTTACCGCATGGAGCCTGATGAGAACAGCATGGTACGGGCCACCGCCAAGGTGAACAGCTTCAAGCCTTACTTAGGCTTCGGCTATGGCGGCCGCCTCATCAAGGGCAACGACAACTACCACGTATCCTTCGACTGCGGCCTGCTGTTCTGGGGCGGCACTCCCGACTGCGTCACCCACGACGGCACCAACCTGACCAAGGACGTGCGCAACATCAGCGGCAAGGTCGGCACCTATGTCGACCTCATGAGCGACTTCAAAGTCTTCCCGGTACTGAACCTGCGCCTGACGAAAAAGATATTCTAAATAACCACGAATTTCACAAATGCTAATTTAATTATTTGCTACGCGCAGGTAAACTATTCAGCGAATCGTCAAGAACCTCTTTTTTTGAAACAAATTGGCACTAATTGGCACTAATTTTATCCACAAATTATAAGAAATATTCGTGGAAAGGCCACATTGGTGGCCGTAATTTGTGACAATTTGTGCCAATTTGTTTCTGAAAACATTCGTGAAATTCGTGGTTATAATATAGGTGCTTTTGCCGTTTACTTCACGACAACCTTGCGGCCATTGACGATATAGACGCCCTTGGCCAGTCCCTCCAGCGTCTGAGCCTTGGCGCGTATCAATGTTCCTGACAGTGAATAGACGTTCATTGCCTGACCGTCGGCCATGATGCCGGCGATGCCGCTGGCCTCCAAGACGGTCAGCACACCGTTGACATACTCGAAGCGGTAGTTCTGGGCCTCACCGCCCGAGACGACGATGTCGTATTCGCCCTCAGGACTCTCCGTCGTGGCATCGGTCGTAGCTATAGGCTTTACGATGAGCACGCTCTCGTCCTCGCCGTTCTTCCAGCCGGTATACGTCACCTCAAATGCAGGATTCTCCTCGCCGACATGGCGCTCATAGTCGCCTACCTTAGCCGTCAGCGTAGCCTGCATGATGGTCAGCACGCCGTTGACATACGTGTCGTTGTAGTTCTTCACCCCACCCTTCTTGATGACAATAGGATAGGTACCTACGGGCGACGTCGCCGTGGCCTCGCAAGTGATTTCCGGCGTGCCGTCAAGGGCAGCACCCGTTGTGGTGAAGTCAAACACGGGGTTCGCCTCGCCATACTCACGCGTGTAGCTGTTAGCCGTCACTGTCACGGGGTCGGCATCCGTCACCACCAGCTTACCTGCCACGTAGGAGATGCCATAGTTCTGGGCCTCGGCACCGCTCACCGTGATGGGATACTCGCCGGGGGCGCTGGCCACGGTAGCCTCACAGCTGATGACGGGCTGCTTCGTCAGCACGCTCTCCGTCTCGCCGTTCTTGAAGCCGCTATAGGTAACGGCGAATGTCGGCATGGCCTCGCCCTGCTTCTTCGTATAGGTTCCGGCGGTGATGGTCAGCGGAGCCTGCGTAATGGTCAGCACGCCGTTGACATACGTGTCGTTGTAGTTCTTCACCCCACCCTTCTTAATCACAATAGTATAGGTGCCGACGGGCGACGTTGCCGTGGCCTCGCAAGTGATTTCCGGTGTGCCGTCAAGGGCAGCACCCGTTGCGGTGAATCCAAACACGGGGTTCTCCTCGCCATACTCACGCGTGTAGCTGTTAGCCGTCACTGTCACGGGGTCGGCATCCGTCACCACCAGCTTACCGGCCACGTAGGAGATGCCATAGTTCTGGGCCTCGGCACCGCTCACCGTGATGGGGTACTCGCCGGGGGCGCTGGCTGCCGTGGCCTCACAGCTGATGACGGGCTGCTTCGTCAGCACGCTCGCCGTCTCGCCGTTCTTGAAACCGCTATAGGTAACGGCGAATGTCGGCATGGCCTCGCCCTGCTTCTTCGTATAGGTTCCGGCGGTGATGGTCAGCGGAGCCTGCGTGATGGTCAGCGTGCCGTTGACATACGACTGCTTGTAGTTGCTGACGGTTCCCTTGGCAATCACAATCGGATAAGTGCCTACGGGCGACGTTGCCGTGGCTTCGCAGCTGATGACGGGCTGTCCTTTCAGCGTACCCGTACCGCTGACGGTGTATTCAAAGGCGGGGTTGGCATCGCCGTACAGGCGGCTGTAGCTCTGGGCCGTCAGCGTCACTTGGTCCTTCTCACGCTCAGCGATGATAGCGGCATACTCGGCCTCCGTCACGATGGGCAACACGTCGGGTGCATCAGCACTCACCTGCAAGTAAGCCTTGTTGGCAGGCAGGAAGTCGAGCGTAGCACTCTTGACAAAAGCGGCCTTGCCGTCCACCACATCTAGCATACGCATGGTTGTGGGGTTATAGGCTGTGCGGTTGTAGTGGTCCAGATAATATCCTTCTTCACCTGGCTCGTAACTAGTGTCCACGTTGTTGTAGTTGTACCAGTTGCCCTTCATGGCTGTGGAGCCTAAAGAAGCAGAAGTCGAGTTGAGCAGGTTCAGACGGTTGTTGGTTGGCTGGTCGGAGACACACCTGAACAGCACTGGGGCATTCATGGGGACATCACCCGTTACCTCCTTGACAATGGCATAGCCCTCGGCAACACGGACGGTATAGATTTTCGTGCCTTCCGTCTTAGGCCTGAACGGAAAACCAGCATAGACCGTTCCCCAATATTCCGTTGTGCTGACCTGTACGTCGGGCTTCAGTCCGAAATACTGGCCGTCGGCATCGTTGACAGGCAGCAAGTACCAGTACGAAAGGCCGCCTTTGGTTCTCAGGTTCTTAATGTCCACCTCGTCATCCGACGCTTGGGAGTCCTGCAAAGTCAGGCTGGCGGGACTCTTCTTGCCTGACAAAGTGTACGTATAGTCGGCACCGGCCGAATTATTATAATAGATGTCGAGATAAATACCAACCAAGTTGTACAGGTTCAAGCCCTGTCCCATCAGGTTCGCCCTCGACGTGCCGTTCACATTACCGCTAATATGCTCGAAGTAACAAATCGTGGCTGGGTTGCTGACAACCTGCTGCTCAAAGCCTTTCAGTGTGCGGAAAGCGCCGAAGTCCACCGTCGTGCCACTGATGCTGGCCTTGTTGTCCCAGATGCTCATGTAACGTTTTGTGTCCTTGTTTTGCACACGATAGTAGCCCGTGCCTGTATATTGTCCGCCCTGGGCCATGGCTAATGCGGGCAACAGCATTAAGATAAATGTAAAGATTTGCTTCATAAAGAATGGTTTGATGATTCGTTTAGTCATTTGTGGTAATAAAAAGTCCGGCCTGACATCACTCACAGTATTGGGGGGATGCAGGCCGGACTATCAGATGAGAATGAATCTTAGATTACATGCCGTATTACTCAGCAATACAGATTGCAACGCGGTTCTCAACCTCCTTCACGAACGGCTGAACGGTGTCGCCCTTCCAGTCGGTCTTGATGCGCGAGGCTGCAATCTTGTACTGGTTCACCAGCAGCTTGGTGACGGTCTGAGCACGGCGCTGAGACAGCGAGAGGTTAATCTTAGGATTACCGGTGCCTATGTCAGCATAGCCCGTCACCTCAACCTTTGCATTGGGGTGGCTCTTCAGGTACTCAGCCACTTCCTTCACCTTGTTCAGCTGCTCCTTGTTGGGGTTCGTGCTGTTAATGGTGAAGAACACATCGCGACGGAACGGCTCAGCCTTCTTCTCAGCAATCTGGGCAGTAGCGGGCTTCACCTCGGGACACGGCTTCTCAATGACGCGCTCGATGGTCTTCTCGATGATGCGCTCCTGAGGCTTCGGAGCCTCGATGGTGCGAGTGGTATAGGTCTTGCCGAGGTTAATCTTCACACCGGCCAGGGCGTTGAAGTACCAGTCCCAGTTGCCGGCCTTCTTACCGTTGTAGCGGTCAGAAAGCGTGTTGGCATTCACCTCAAGGCCGAGGCTCACCTGGTCGCTCAGACGGAAGTCACCGGCGATACCGGCACGGCCGAATGCGCGAACCTTCGTTCCCGTCCATGCGTAGGCAATGTTCTCGGGAATAATGCCAGCCTCAATCTGATGGCCATAGTGCTGTGCCAGCAGGTGCTCGTCGTCTACATTCTTAGACTTGTCGAAGTCCCAGCCGATGTTAACACCGCCACCGACAAATACAGAGAAGTTGAACAGGCGGGTGGGATTGTAACCGCAGAAGAGGTTCGACAGGTTGAAAGTGAGGTCGATGCCGGGAGCGACATACATCCACTTCCACTTCGTCGTTCCGGCAGGAGCCACGAAGTCGGTCTTCGTTCCGTCGTTAGCCAGGACAGAATACACATACTTGTCGAAGTCGATACCTGCGCGGCTCTGCCAGGCATTCACAGCCAGACGGAGGCCGAACACAGGATTGAACTGACGGCCGATGGCCACCTGCACGTTGGGAGAAATCAGGTCACCGAAGTCAATCTCACCGAGGGTGTACTGAGCACCGCCCTGAACCTGTACGTACCAATAGGGATTGGGTACATACTCTGTCTTAGCCTGCGGCTGTTCCTCCTGAGCAAATGCTGTCAGGGAACCCAGCAACATACAAGACAATAATGCTTTCTTGATTTTCATAATCGTATTTTATTTTTTGTTTTGATTCTATTACCCAATGATGTTATTTAACAACCACATAGTACTTGTCGCCAGACACACGTCCGTCGTAGTCGACTGCGGTGTAGGCAATCTCGATGACCTTGCCCCTCATGCTGGCATCGGGAGTCATCTCCAGAGCCGGCTTGAGTTCCTGCAGGATGTTAGAAGAACCAATCTGCTCGTTGAGCGTCTTCATGATTGCCTGGCAATTTGCATCACCGTCAACGGCAGACACGACAGCTGTTCCCGTAGCAGAGACATCCTTGGCAGCAGCCACGACATCGGCAATTGAATTATAGACGTTAGAGACAGCCACGTGCTTCATGAAGCAGGGAACCAGAATCTCCAGTGTCCAAGTGGAAGGAACCATGCGCAGGGTCGTACCGGCGGTCAGTGAAGACGGACGGTAAGGCAGCGTGCTCAGACGCGTCCAGTTCTTGCTGGTGCGAACGAACAGGGCGGGCTGTACATAAAGGTTAGCACGGTCAATGTATTCATGGAGCAGCTTAAGATACTTGTTAGCCTTGTTGGTGTAGCGGTTGATGATGCCGGTGACAGCCTTGGGCAGACCGTCGATAGCTGCGTTGAAATCGCCCACGCTCTCGTTGAACGGCTCCAGACCCTCGTTGAGGTCGTCGTAAATCATGTCGGCCAGCGGAGTCACATTGATGTAGACATAGCCCTTCTCCTCGTCGTCCTTCACAATCTGATACCACATATCCTCGTCGGGGTCGAAGCTTCCTGCGTTCTCCTTCTTCGTATAAACGTCAGTGGGAACACCGTCAATCAGTATGGTCACCTTGCTATAGTGGTTGAAGAACTTGTCTCTCGGCATAGCCAGTTCAATGAGGTCATACTTGTCGCTCTGCTCACGCTTGATATAAACCTCAGAAATCTGCAGATTGTCAATGTCGATGACTTGCTTCAGAATATTGAGGAAGCGCTTGCTGATACGCTTGCCGTTGATAAGCTTCCAATGGCGGTCGATGACAGGAATCACATGCTCATCCAGCGTACCGAAGTTCAGCGGGTGCAGACCGATGGCAGCAATGTCGTACTGCGAGGTCACCTGTACATTCTTACCCTCAGAGTTCGTCCACTGAGCCCTAACGCCCAAGCGGTCGGCATTGATGTTGTGAACAGCCTGATAAGCCACGTTAGCCAGACCCGTGATGTCAATATTGTTGAAGGTGATGGTCTTGCCGTTAACGTTCGCCTTGATATTGCTCTTAATCACACTTGCCCAGTCCTTCAGGTCAGACAGCTGATAGGGAACCATGCCCTTGGCGTTGTTGTACGTAATCTTAGCCTTGACCTTATAGAAGCCGTTAGCAGAGTTGGCACGGGTGTAGCCGAAGCCTAAACGCTCATAGCAGGGCTCCATCGGGCTCAGTGTGACGGGGAATGTAGAACCGTCGGTGCGGCTGAGGTCGAAGACAGTCGAAGAGAAGTCTACGTTGCTGGGGTTCACCGTCAGGTAGATATGACCGGCATTGTCGTCGGTGTTCTTAATCATGAACTTACCATCTGCGATAGTCTCACTGGGAACACCACCATTGGCACGGATAGTGCTCAGCTCCTGCTGCGAGAGGACTGCCTCTGTGTCATAGTAGAAGTCATCTTCGTAGGTCGGGAAGTCAAACTCACCGTTGGTGTTCTTACCGTAGGTGACGGCCAGGATGTTGCTCTGCAGACCGACAGCCGATGCGCTGAAGTATCCGAATACGGGGTTATAGGTGCCATTGACGTTGATGTCGGTAATCAGTTTCTTCACGTCGCTGGTGAGACCCTTCAACAGGTTTTCTTCTTTGGTCAGGCGCTCATCCAAGGCAGCAATATCCTCTGACAGGTCCTCGCAGTTGCAAGCATTGTTCAGAGCGTCGTAGAGGTCTTGCAGGGTATTGATTTCCAAGTCATTGCCTGCTGCATCCTTCACACCGTCCTTGAGGAAGTCCCAAGCCTTGTCCCAGTTCTTCTTAGCCTCTTCGTAGTTCTCCTTGAAGGTCTCGAAGTCAGCCACTGTGACAAACTTGTCCTTATTATTGTCTATCCAGTCCTTTGCGTATTCAGCCCAGATGTAGGCAGAGATAAGGCTGTTCTCCTTGCGGTCATCGGCAGTACCACCCTGACCGTAGAGGATGACATCCTTCAAAGTGCTGAGTTCTTCGCTCAGCTTGCTCGTGGTGACGAAGTCCTTAATCAGGTCACGAACTTCAGACTGGGTGTAGACCTCAGACTTGGTGTACACATCGCTCTTCTTGGCATACTCGCTCAGGTCGCAAGAACAGCTACCAGAGGAGGGATGCTCATCCAGATACTTCTTGATAAGGTCGTCAAGACCATCTAACTTCACATAGCCGTCAAGGGTAGAGTTCTTCACGTAATCGTCAAGCGACGGGAAGTCGGGATGGGTGATTTGTCCACCGTTCAGCCAATCAACGATTTCCTGGGGCAGGTTGTTCTCCTTCAGATAATCCTCAATGAGCTTGTTCAGGTCGTCCTTCTTGACGTATGGCGTGAAGTCGACGTTCTCATTGATGATTCTCTTAACATCATCCTCCGTCAGACCGCCCTGAGTAGCCTGGTTAATCAGGTTAACAACCTCCTCCTTAGTATAGTAATTCTGAGTCAGATAGTCGTTAGTGATATAGTTATTCAGCAAATTGGTAACTTCAGTCTTGGTATAGTAATCCTGCAAGAGGTTATTAATAATATTAGTTACATCATCCCTGGTGATATAATTGTTATTGGTGAGGTAATTGTTGATAATATTGTTCAGCTCCTGATTGATGACTGTGCTGTTGTCCTTAATATTATCAACCATCCAATCCTGAATGATTTTCTCCACATCTTCCTTGGTGAGTCCGCCGGGGTTAGAACCGCCGAAGTTCACGCCACGGTCTTTCAGCCACTGAACGAAGTCGTCAGAGTTATTCGTCAGAACGGCAATCACATCATCGTATGTCAAGGTGTAGGTCGTACCACTGCCACCATCCTTGGTGAAGCCATGGTCGGTAAGCCACTTCTCGAATGAAGTGCTATTGTCATTGATTAACTTCTCCAGGTCGTTGTAGGTGATAGTAACGGTCGTACCACTACCCCCGCCCTTGGTGAAGCCGTGGTCGGTAAGCCACTTCTCAAATGAAGTGCTGTTGCCGTTCAGTATTTCCACCAGCTTATCATAGCTAATGGTGTAAATCACGTCACCATCCTTATTGATAATGTTGTGGTTCTGTAGCCACTGGGTAATATAGGTATCACCGATAACATTCTCAATAAAGTCCTTCAAGGCAGCATTGCCGGTAGCGTCCTTCTTCCAGTAATCATTAGGATTGAATTCGCTTTTCTTCCAGAAATTTTCAGGAGTATAAGTTCCCCACTTATCGTAGAAGTTCTTCAGGTTAGTCCAGTTGGTAAACAACCAAGGATACTTCGCCTCCAAATCCTCGCAGGTGCAGAACTTGTTTGTACTGAGCGTCAGATTGATGGCATCTATCTGCCTCTGCAAGTAATCCTGGATGTCCGTCATTGCGGCCTCCTGTGCAGCAATCCGCTCTCTCTGTTCAGCGTAGTTGTCGCCATCGTAGTCCTTACAGGACACGAAAGAGCTTGTAGCAGTCGCCAAAGCAGCCGCTAAAAGCAAGCCATTAAAAAATTTCCTTTTCATTGAACAAAAATTTAAATTAATATTGTAAAAACTTTTATCTATTCTTTCTCTCTTAACATACACTTACGTCGGGACGTGCGGGCACTATGCCCACAAATCGCTACAAATTTAGACATTTTTTTGTTATCATGCAAGAATTCTTGTATTTTTTTCTTAAAAAGAAAGGAAAAATTTCAAAATCGGGCTTTTTTTATCCCATTAATTGTTCAATATCATGCTGTGGCAAGATGGCCAGAACGGGCTTTCCATCGGGCGTATAATTCACATTCTTACAGGCAAAGAGGTCGTTGACCAGCGTGTCCATCTCCTCGTTCGAGAGCTGCTGCCCGTAGGGAATGGCGGCCTGACGCGCCAGTCCGAGCGCCAGGTCATGATAAAGCGAGTCGGAAAGACCGGACTGACTGGCCAACAGCTCGCGGACAAGCACGGCAGGGCGCAGTCCTTCGATGCCTGCCGGGACACCGCTGACGACATAGCTCGACGGTCCGAGGGCGGTCAGCTCGAAGCCGACAGCCGCGAGCGCCGGCAGCACGTCGCCCATCAGTGCTGCCTCCGACGGCGACAGCTCCACCACTTCCGGGAACAGCACCCGCTGGCTCTGGGCAGGTGCCTCCGTCAGCTGGTGCATATACCGCTCATAAAGAATGCGCACATCAGCGCGGTGCTGGTCGATAATCATCAGGCCCGACTTCACGGCAGTCATCAGATACTGCCCCTTATACTGATAGTGGAGGGGGGCCACATCGGAGATAGCGGCAGCCTGCACGGTGGCGGCAGGCGCAGCCACGTCGGCAGGTGCTGCCATACCGGCTGGTTCAGCAAACAGCGAAGCCTCTTCTGCGGGAGCTGATGCGGGCAGCCCTTCGTAGAGTTGCTGCCAGTCCTGTGAGGGTTTCCGGTGGAAGGGATTATACTGCGGCCTCCCTCCTACTGTCCCTAAAGACCCTATAGACCCTAAAGACCCTACAGAATCCCCCGGCCCTTCCGGATGATACACCGGCATCTCCGGGCGCCCCTCGGTATCAAAGTCTATCTGCGGGATTTCGCAGAACTGGCCGATAGCATCCTTGATGGCGGCTGCCAGCAGCTGCCAGATGGCCTGCTCGTTCTCAAACTTAATCTCCGTCTTCGTCGGATGGATGTTGACATCAATGTCGGCAGGGTCGACATCGAAATAAATAAAATAAGGTACGCGCGCGCCCGCGATAACCAATCGTTCGTAAGCCTGCTGGACGGCCTTATGGAAATAAGGGTGTCGCATGTAGCGGCCGTTGACGAAGAAGCACTCATGGGCGCCCTTCTTACGGGCCGCCTCGGGCTTGGCAACGTAACCGGAGATGGTGCAGAGCGGCGTCGTCACCTTGACCGGCAGCAGGTCCTGCCCGTAACGGCGGCCATAGACATCGGTGATGCGCTGCAGCAGCGAGCCGCTGCGCAGGGTCATCAGCTCCTGTCCGTTGCTATGCAGGGTAAAGGCAATAGCGGGATAGACCAGCACGATGCGCTCGAAAGCCACCAGGATGTTGTTCATCTCCGTGGCATTGGTCTTCAGAAACTTACGGCGGGCAGGGACATTGAAGAAGAGATTGCTGACCGTGATGCTGCTGCCGACGGCACAGGAGCACGGTTCCTGGCTCTCCACCCGTGAGGCGGACAGCGTCAGACAGGTGCCTACCTCGTCGTCCGGCCTGCGGGTGCGCAGCTCCACCTGTGCCACAGCGGCTATCGACGGCAGCGCCTCGCCCCGGAAGCCCATCGTATGCAGCGAGAACAAGTCGTCGGCATGGCGAATCTTGGAGGTGGCATGGCGCTCGAAAGCCAGCCGCGCATCGGTCTCCGACATGCCACAGCCGTCGTCGATGACCTGAATAGACGTGCGCCCGGCATCGACCACCAGCACGTTGATGGTCTTGGCTCCGGCATCCACGGCATTCTCCACCAGTTCCTTGATGACGGAAGCCGGTCGCTGGATGACCTCACCAGCAGCTATCTGGTTGGCCACGCTATCGGGAAGAAGTTGGATGATGTCGGGCATGGAAGAAGGTGATTAGGGATTACTGGGCGGGGGCCTGGCGGCGTTTCTGCTCTTTCAGCTCCGTGCCGGGCTTCTTGGGCCTCCAGTTAAAGATGTCGTTTTTGTCGAGGGGGCGCACATAGTCGAACCATGCATACTGCGGCAGGAAATACTTGTCGGGTGGAACCTGCGACAACGGGTAGAGCGTGCCCGTAGGCTTCTCCATCCATATCTTCTGCATCTTCCGGTTCTCCAAGAACATCTTCATAAAGGGTGTCTCGGTATAGTTCAGACCGATGATGGTGCTGTCCGACTCGTCGATGGGATAATACACGAGCAGCACATTGCCGATGGCCTGGCTCTCATGGATTTCGCCCTCCTTGAAGAACGCCTTCATCTCCTTGGACGACACCTGATTGAAATGCACGGAGTCGTTCATCTGCTCCGTGGAAAAGGCCTGTCCGATGACATGGGCATGGTCAACGGTGGAATCCCGCATGTAAACCCGTATCTCCTCGCCGAAGAGCTGCTGGTTCTGGTTCCACACAATGGGGTCCTTATACATGGTCATGCACGAGTCCTTCGAGTTGTACACCAGCGAGTCGCAGACCGCCTGGACATCCACCCTATACGCGCGTACCTTATTATAAGCATGTATCTTACGGTAGACGGAGTCGGTGCGGATGTTAAAGGTAAAGATTTTAAACGTGTCGGCATGCATATACAGCGAGTCCTGCTGCGAGTAGTCGATGGTGACGGCGCGCCGCGTGGCCATGGCATAGCCCGTGGAGTCATTGTATTCGGCATAGTCGCCCGTCATCATGTTCTTGTTCACCGAGTCGGTATACACCACATTCCAGTAGGCATAGTTGGTGCCGTCGGCAGCATTGTGGTAGACGCTGTCGCCCACCAGCGTCCTGCCCTGGTCGCGGATGACGGACCGCCCGAACAGCTCCGACTGCTCCGTCTTGGTGTTGTAGTAGCCGTCCTCGCTGTAGATGCGGCTGCTGCCCGACGTGATATGCGACGGTCCCACGATATGTGCCCGCGACGACTGCGTGTCATAATACAAGGAGTCGGTAGTGAGGTACATCTTCTGGTCGCGCAGACGGACGTCATAGTAGAACATGGCGATTTTCGTGTCCGTATGGTATTCGCCCCAGTCGGATGTCAGCACGCTCTTCCCGTCCACCAGCTTGCCACCTTCAAAGAAGTTGCCGAAGTTATACAGGCGGTCGTAGTCGAGCGAGTCGGTATAGAGGTACGACTTGCGGTGCCTCAGCACGACATTATAGCGGGCCTGCGCCAGCTGGGCATTCCCGTCGTAATAGGCATAGTCGCTATTCAGCTGCAGGGTGTCGCCCTGCACCATCTTCACATGGCCGAAGGCCTCGAACGAATTGGACTGTTCGTAGAAGTGTGCGCTGTCGCAATACAAGTCGGCGCCCTGGTGGCGGAAATGCACGTTGCCGTCGAGTATCTGCGCATCGCCGTTCCGATACTGGTCGTAGTGCAAGTTGTCGGAATGTATCAGATACACGCGCTTGTCCTGCGCAGCAGTGCGCTTAGAGCGCGCTGCACTTATGATGAGTGAATAATGAACAGTGAATAGTACCGCAAGTACTATCCACAACATTCTGCTTAAACTGATGCCCCGTTGCTTCACCATCCACTTTTCAGTCTTCACTCTTCACTTTTCACTATTCACTATCCATCAGGCAGCGCCCGCTGCCGCTCTCACCTCACCCACCCTTCATACTGGAACTGGCAGTTGCGGTAGCGGTCGTTGATGTGAACGTAGGTCGACTTGATACGGTCCACCACCCATTGGTGCAGCTTCTCCTCGCGGCGCTTGTTCAGCACGAGATTCTTCATCACCTGGAAGTCCTCCGTTATCGTAGCCTTATGTCCCTCGGTGCGGCTCTTCAGCTTCACGATGGCGCAGACGGTCTTACCCCGTTCGTTAATCATCCGGAACGGCGCCGAGATGCCACCCACGGCCAGCGTGTCGACGGCCTTGGCCACCTCCGGCGGCAGGTCGGCCAGCTGGAAGCGCGAGGTCCGTCCCTCCTGTGTGACGTTCGCCATCAGACCGTTGTTGTTACGGGTGTCCTTATCGTCGGAAATCAGGGATGCACCGGCCTCAAACGGGAACTTACCCTCTATGATATTGTTGCGGATAGAGTCCAGCCGTTGCAGCGACTTGTCGATGGCATCGTCGCTCACCACCGGCTTGCGCAGGATATGGCGCACCTTGATTTTATCACCCCGCTTGTCGACAAGCTGGATGATGTGATAGCCGAATTCCGACTCCACAATCTTGGAGACGCGCTTCGGGTCGGTCAGTCCGAAGGCCACATTGGCAAAGGCCGGGTCGAGCATGCCACGTCCCGTATAGTCCAGCTCGCCGCCACGGCGGGCCGTTCCCGGGTCCTCAGAATAGAGGCGTGCCAGCGTCTGGAACGACGCCTCGCCCTTGTTGATACGGTCGGTATAGCTGCGCAGCTCGTCCTTGACGCGGTTGATTTCCTCCTGTTCGATGCGCGGCGTCTGGGTGATAATCTGCACCTCCACCTCGGTGGGGACAAAGGGCAGGCTGTCCTGCGGCATGTTCTTGAAGTAGTTGCGCACCTCGGCAGGCGACACAGTGATGTCCTTGGCAATCTTCTGCTGCATGCCCTGCACCAGCTGGCGCTCACGGTACGACTCGCGGAGGTCGGCACGAATCTGGCTCATGCTTTTCTTTTGGTACTCCTCCAGCTTCTCCCGCGAGCCGATGGCGTTAATCATATTCTCGATATACTGCTCCACGCCCTGCGTAATCTCCGACTCCGACACTTCCACGCTGTCGATGATGGCCTGGTTCAGGAACAGCTTCTGTACGGCAATCTGCTCCGGGATGGCACAGTCCGGGTCGCCCGACCAGCGTATGCCCTCCTGCCGTCCCTCGATGCGCATGGCCTCGACGTCGGACATGAGGATGGCTTCGTCGCCGACTACCCAGATGACTTCGTCAACCACGTTTTGCGCCGCTGCGTGGCTAATGAATAATGAACAGTGAATAGTGAATAGTGCCACTACCATCCCTATTCGCCCGTTTTTTCTCAAAATATCCTTGATGCTCATCGGTTTCATTTCATTCATCCACTTTTCACTATTCACTGTTCACTTTTCATTATTCACTTTTCACTATTCATTAGCGCCGTGCTTATTCACGGTGCGCAACACCTCCTCGTTGACGGTGAAGGCATAGCGCTTCCGCAGGTCGGCAACCCACTGGCGCTCCAGCTCGTCCTGCAAGTCGGCGATAACCAGGCCGCGAACGTCCTGATAAGTCTCCGGCTTCTTGAGCATCTTGCCATACGTGGCATCAATGGGATAGCCCTTGACGCTGTCCACCTTGACATCAGCCACCTTGAATTCGCGCTGGTCGACGAGCTTGCTGTCGCCCTTCTTGAAGAGCCCCTTCTCCACGCGGATGCGGATAATGGAGTCGTTGTTGAAGGTCTTGCGCAGCGCCTCGTTCCAGTCCTCGAACTTCAACTTCTTCACACAGTCGGCCACGGCCTTGACGTCAGCCTGCGTCTTCACGTGGTAGGCCATGCCCTTGAAGCGCGGCTCGTCCCACTTGTACTTATTCTTATTCTTCTTGAAGTAGCGGTCCAGCGCCACCTCGTCCTTGGAAGCCTTCTCCCATACGTTGCGGTTGCTGACCTCATAGAGCAGCAAACCGTCGTGATACTCCTTGATGAGGTAGCGCATCTCAGCATCCACGGCAGACAGCGAGTCGGCACAATGGGCCAGGATGGCATCCTTGGTCAGGGTGCTGTCGGCCTTCACCATGGCATCCAGCTTCTGCTCCGAGATACGCTCGCGGGCTCCGCGCTGCTCCAGGAACTTCAGGATATTCTCCCTGTGGAAGTCGAAAGGCTCCAGCATCTTACGCTCCTTCATCAGGATGATATGCCAGCCGTAGGGCGACTCCACTGGAGCGCTCATCTCGCCGGGCTGCAAGGCAAAGGCAGCATCCTCGAACTCCTTGACCAACTGGTGCTGTCCGACCCATCCTAACACGCCGCCGTTACGGGCAGAGCCCGGGTCCTGCGACACCTTCTTGGCCAGCTCCTCGAAATCGGCACCGGCCTGAATGGCCTGATAGACCGAGTCGATGCGCTGCTTGGCCTCCTGCTTCTGGGCATCGGTGGCCTTCTGCGGAATCATTATCAGGATATGGGCGGGGCGTATCAGTCCCTGCGGGCCGATGTTCTCCACCGTCTGGTCATAGACCTTGTGAGCCTCAGCCAGCATGTCGTCGTCGGTCACGAAGGTCGGCTTGACCTGTTGGTCGCGATACTGTGCGAATTCTGTCTGGAAAGCCTTCGTGGTGTCGATATGCTCGTCCAGCGCTGCCTGCACCTTCAGCTTGTAGTTGATAAAGAGGTCGACATACTCCTCAACGGTCTTCTTGTCGATGACACCGTCGGTATTGTTCTTATTATAGGAATATTCAAACTCGCTACGCGGCACATCAACACCGGCCACAGTCATGATAACAGGGTCGTCATTGCCGGGATGGGGCTGCGGCAATGCCGCAGCGTAGCGAACCGTGCCCAACAGGAGGGCAGCTGCTATAAGTGTTTTTTTCATTTCTTATTTTTGTATTTTTTAATTCTTCAATTCTTTAACACTCTCTCCAATGTAACTATTCAATTTAGTCGTTAGGACGCGAGTAGTTCGGAGCCTCACTGGTAATGGTGATGTCGTGCGGATGGCTCTCGTTGACGCCGGCATTGGTGATGCGCGTAAACTTGGCCTCGTGCAGCTTCTCGATGGTGGCTGCGCCGCAATAGCCCATGCCCGAGCGCAGGCCGCCCACCATCTGGTAGATGACTTCCTGGACGGTTCCCTTGTAGGGCACGCGCCCGGCAATGCCCTCCGGCACCAGTTTCTTCACATCCTTGGTGTCAGCCTGGAAGTAGCGGTCCTTCGAGCCGTGCTCCATGGCCTCCAGGGAGCCCATGCCACGGTACGACTTGAACTTACGGCCGTTATAGATGATGGTGTCGCCGGGGCTTTCCTCCGTGCCGGCCACCAGCGAGCCCATCATAACACAGGAGCCACCGGCTGCCAACGCCTTGACGATGTCGCCCGAATAGCGCAGGCCGCCATCGGCAATCAGGGGCACGCCCGTGCCCTTCAGCGCACTGTACACGTCGTAGATGGCCGACAGCTGTGGCACTCCCACGCCGGCAACGACACGTGTCGTGCAGATGCTGCCCGGCCCGATGCCTACCTTCACGGCGTCGGCGCCGTTGTCGACGAGCATCCGTGCTGCCTCGCCCGTGGCGATGTTACCCACCACGATGTCAATCTGCGGGAACGACGACTTGGCCTCGCGCAGCTTCTCGATGACGCTCTTCGAGTGGCCGTGTGCCGTGTCAATGACGATGGCGTCGACGCCGGCATTGACCAGTGCCTGCATGCGCTCCAGCGTGTCGGCCGTCACGCCGACGCCGGCAGCCACGCGCAGGCGGCCCTTCTCGTCCTTGCAGGCCATGGGTTTGTCCTTGGCCTTGGTGATGTCCTTATAGGTGATAAGTCCCACGAGGCGGTTGTCCTTGTCCACCACAGGCAGCTTCTCTATCTTGTTCTTCTGCAGGATGTCGGCAGCCGACATGAGGTCGGTCTGCTGGTGCGTCGTCACCAGGTTGTCCTTCGACATGATGTCGTCGACGGGACGGTCCAGGCGGCGCTCGAAGCGGAGGTCGCGGTTGGTCACGATGCCCACCAGCCGGTTGTCATCATCCACCACGGGGATGCCGCCGATGTGGTATTCAGCCATGATGTCCAGCGCCTGCGCCACCGTGCTGCCGCGCGGAATGGTGATAGGGTCGTAAATCATACCGTTCTCAGCACGTTTCACAATGGCCACCTCGCGGGCCTGGTTCTCGATGGACATGTTCTTGTGGATGACGCCGATGCCGCCTTCGCGGGCAATGGCGATAGCCATTTGGCTCTCCGTGACGGTATCCATGGCAGCCGTGACGAAAGGCACGTTCAGGGAGATGTGGCGCGAGAACTGCGTCCGTAGCTCAACGGTCTTGGGAAGTACCTCAGAATAAGCGGGAATCAACAGGACATCGTCGAAAGTCAGTCCGTCCATGACAATCTTGTCTGCAATAAATGATGACATAGCAAATTACTCCTTTGAAATTATTGCGTGCAAAGGTACGAAAAATAAGGTAAAAGTGAAGAGTGAATAGTGAAAAATTTGCTGTCGTCAGCGGTTTTTTAACCACTCTTCACGCTTCATTCTTCACTATTCACTCTTCACCCTTCCCTCTTCACCTTTCATTCTTCACTATTCACTCTTCACTATTCATTAGCGAAGCGCCTCAATTGGCCATCTCGCTAAGGAACTTGATGCGCACGAGCCGGATTTCGTCCTCCGTACACTCGCTGCCCAGCTCGTCGAGGGCCGCTTCCAGAGAGTCGGTATCGCTGTCGGCGAAGTAGTCGTAGATGTCGTTAAGATGGTCCTCGTCCATCACCTCTTCGAGGAAGTAGTCGATATTCAGCTTCGTACCGCTGTAGACGATGGCCTCCACCTCGTCCAGCAGGTCCTCGAAGTCCAGTCCCTGTGCCGTGGCAATGTCGTCGAGGGCTATCTGCCTGTCGATGGCCTGGATAATCTTGACCTTCAGGATAGACTTCTTGGCGACGGTGCGGACGCGCAGGTCAGCCTGTCGGACGATGTCGTTCTCGTCGCAATAGCGCTTGATAAGGTCCACGAACTCCTTGGCGTATGGCTGCTTCACCTTGCCTTCGCCGACGCCCTGGATGTTCTTCAGCTCCTCCAGCGTCACGGGGTAGTCGGTGGCCATCTGCTCGATGCTGACGTCCTGGAAGATGACATACGGCGGGCGCTCCATGCGCTTGCTGACCTTCTTGCGCAGGTCTTTCAGCATGGCGCTCAGCGTGGGGTCGAGGGCGCTGGTGCCTCCTTCGTGCTCCATGGAGTCGTCAACCTCGGCGAAGTCGTTGTCCTTGACAATCATGAAGGAGTCCGGTTTCTTCAGGAACCGCTTTCCTGCCGCCGTCAAGCGCAGCAGGCCGTAGTTCTCGACATCCTTTTTCAGGAATCCCGCTATCAGCGCTTGCCGGATGACGGGGTTCCAGAGTTTCTCGTCCTCTTCCTCCCCGGCCCCGAACAGTTCCTGGTTCTGGTGCTTGTGGGCCAGTATCTCCTCCGTCTCATGGCCCGTCACGAAGTCTATCACATAGTCGGCCCGGAAGTTCTCCTTCAGCACCTGCACCGCCTTCAGCACGATGACCAGCAGCTTCTCGGCCTCTATCTTCGTCTTCGGGTGCAGGCAGTTGTCGCAGTTGTGGCAGTTGTCCTGCTGGTAGTCCTCGCCGAAATAGTGGAGCAGCATCTTGCGCCGGCACACGCTGGTCTCGGCGTAGGCCGCCGTCTCCTGCAGCAGCTGCCGTCCGATGTCCTGCTCGGCCACGGGCTTGCCCTCCATGAACTTGTCCAGCTTCTGCAGGTCCTTCTGTGCATAGAAGGTGATGCAGAGGCCCTCGCCGCCGTCGCGTCCGGCGCGTCCCGTCTCCTGATAGTAGCCTTCCAGCGACTTGGGTATGTCGTAATGGATGACGAAGCGCACGTCGGGTTTGTCGATGCCCATGCCGAAGGCGATGGTGGCCACGATGACGTCGATGCGCTCCATCAGGAAGTCGTCCTGTGTCTGCGAGCGCAGCGTCGACTCCAGGCCGGCGTGGTAGGCGGCGGCCTTGATGTCGTTGGCCTTCAGAATCTCGGCCAGTTCCTCCACCTTCTTGCGCGACAGGCAGTAGATGATGCCGCTCTTTCCCGCGTGCAGCTTGATGAATTTGATGATATCCTTGTCGACGTCCTGCGTCTTCGGGCGCACCTCATAATAGAGGTTGGGACGGTTGAACGAGCTTTTGAACTCGTCGGCATCCAGAATGCCCAGGTTCTTCTTGATGTCGGTGCGCACCTTGTCGGTGGCCGTGGCAGTGAGCGCGATGACGGGCGCCGCCCCGATTTCGTTGATGATGGGACGGATACGGCGGTATTCCGGCCGGAAGTCGTGGCCCCACTCCGAGATACAGTGTGCCTCGTCGATGGCATAGAACGATATTTTCGCCTGCTTCAGGAACTCCACGTTGTCCTCCTTCGTCAGCGACTCCGGCGCTACGTACAACAGCTTCGTCTTGCCCTCCAGTACGTCGGCCTTCACCTGGTCGATGGCCGCCTTGTTCAGCGACGAGTTCAGGTAGTGCGCCGTGCCTTCGTCGCTCATGGAGCTGATGACGTCGACCTGGTTCTTCATCAGCGCTATGAGCGGCGATATGACGATGGCCGTGCCTTCCATGAGCAGCGACGGCAGCTGGTAGCACAGCGACTTGCCGCCTCCCGTCGGCATCAGCACGAAGGTGTCCTTGCCGTCCAGCACGTTTTGCACGATGGCTTCCTGGTCGCCCTTGAACTTGTCGAAGCCGAAATACTTCTTGAGGGCTGCGGTGAGATTGGGTTTCTTATTTGCCATAGACTCTTTGGGGTGTTAGGTGCACCTAATTCAGGTGTGACTTGCCGAGCTGCTGCTGGGCATACTCGGCCGTCACGGTAAAGGATTTCAGTCGTTTAGAGGGTATTTCAAACATGGCATCCATCATGACGCTCTCCACGATGGAGCGCAGGCCACGGGCTCCCAGCTTGTAGTCGATGGCCTTGTCGACGATGACCTCCAGCGCCTCCTGTGCGAAGGTCAGCTTGATGCCGTCCATGTCGAAGAGCTTCTCGTACTGCTTGATGATGGAATTCTTCGGTTCCGTGAGGATGCGCATCAGCGCGTCGCGGTCCAGCGGATTGAGGTAGGTCAGCACGGGCAGGCGGCCTATCAGCTCGGGAATGAGTCCGAACGACTTCAAGTCCTGCGGCACGATGTACTGCATCAGGTCGTCCTTGTCAATCTTCCTTACGTGCTGAACGGAGTTGTAGCCTACCACGTGGGTATTCATGCGCTGTGCTATCTTGCGCTCGATGCCGTCGAAGGCCCCGCCGCATATAAATAATATATTATGTGTATCCACGGGGATGTATTCCTGGTCGGGGTGCTTGCGGCCGCCCTTGGGGGGCACGTTGACGACGGTGCCCTCCAGCAGTTTCAGCAGTCCCTGCTGCACACCCTCGCCGCTGACGTCGCGGGTGATGCTGGGGTTGTCGGTCTTGCGGGCTATCTTGTCTATCTCGTCGACGAAGACGATGCCTCGCTGCGTGGCCTCCACGTCGTAGTCGGCCACCTGCAACAGGCGTGTCAGGATGCTTTCCACGTCCTCGCCCACATAGCCGGCCTCGGTGAACACCGTGGCGTCGACGATGGTAAACGGCACGTCCAGCAGGCGGGCGATGGTGCGCGCCAGCAGGGTCTTGCCCGTTCCCGTGGAGCCGACGAGGATGACGTTCGACTTCTCTATCTCGACATCGTTGTCGGCCATCGGCTGCTGCAGCCGCTTATAGTGGTTATAGACGGCCACGCTGAGGAAGCGCTTGGCCTCGTCCTGGCCGATAACGTACTGGTCCAGGTGCTCCTTGATTTCCTTGGGCTTCGGCACGCGCTTCAGCTGGAATGCCTTTTCGGTATGCCGTGCATCGGGACCGTAGCCGTTGGCTGTGGCCACCTGATAGGCCTGCACGGCGCAATCCTCGCAGATATAGCCGTTGATGCCGGTTATCAGGAGCTTCACCTCCCTGTCGTTCCTTCCGCAGAAGTTACATGTTTTTCTCGCCATTCGCTTTTCTCGCTATGCTCTTTTCACTCTTCACTATTCACTTTTCACGCTTCACTTCTTTTTCAGCACCTGGTCAATCATGCCGTACTCCTTGGCTTCCTCAGCCGTCATCCAGTAGTTGCGGTCGGAGTCGTTCCACACCTTGTCGTACGGTGTGTGCGAATGCTCCGAGATAATGGTGTACAGTTCCTTCTTGAACTTCATGATTTCCTTGGCCTCAATCTCGATGTCCGAGGCCTGGCCCTGCACGCCGCCCAGCGGCTGGTGTATCATGACGCGGCTGTGGGGCAGTGCCGAGCGCTTGCCTTCGGCGCCTGCCACGAGCAGCACGGCGGCCATCGAGGCGGCCATGCCGGTGCAGATGGTGGACACGTCGCTCGAGATGAACTGCATGGTGTCGTAGATGCCAAGTCCCGCCGTCACGCTGCCGCCCGGTGAGTTCAGGTAGATGCTGATGTCCTTGCCGGGGTCGGCCTGCTCCAGGAACAGCAGCTGGGCCATGATGGTGTTGGCCACATAGTCGTCAATCTGCGTGCCGAGGAAGATGATGCGGTCCATCATCAGGCGCGAGAAGACGTCCATCTGCGTCACGTTCAGCTGGCGCTCCTCCAGGATGTAGGGGTTCATATACTGGGCCTGCGTGCTCATCACTTCGTCGAGCACCAGACCGTTTATTCCAAGATGCTTGGTAGCGTATTTTCTAAAGTCGTTATTCATATTTCATGTCAAAGTAGATACAAAATTACACAAAAAAGTCGGAATGCCAACGATTCCGACTTTATTTTTTGGTTAAAGAATTATAATAAGGTTACTTTTCGCTCAGCATCTTCTGGAAGTCTGCCAGCGAGACGGTCTTTTCGTTCAGTTTGACAGTGCTCTTCAGGGCGGCGGTCAGCTTCACGTCGACGGCACGGTCGACGAGGCCGTCCACGTTTTCGCGCTTCTTCAGCATCTCGTCGGCATACTGCTTGATGTATTCATCGGGCACATTCGACATGCCGTACTGCGCAAACTGGGCGCGGGTAGCCTCCTTGGCGGCCTCCTTCAGGTCGGCGTCCTCCACCTTGATGCCCTGTGCTGCCACGAGCTGCTCCTTGATGAGGTGCCAGCCCAGCTCCTTGATGCTGCCCTCGAAGTTCTTCTCGACGAAGTCCTCGCCCTTGTCCTTGTTGTTCTGCAGCATGACGCGCTTCAGCAGGGCCTCGGGGAACGTCAGCTGGCCCACTTTCTTCTCCATGTAGGAGCGGACATCGAGCAGGAACTTATAGTCGCTGTCGGCGCGGAACTGGGCAGCAATCATGTCGGCTATCTTCGCGCGGAACTCCTTCTCGTCCTTCACCGTGCCTTCGCCGAAGGCCTGGTCGAAGAGCTGCTGGTTCACCTCGGCCTTCGTGAAGCGGCTGATTTCCGTAATCTGGTAGGTGAAGTTGCCCTCGTGCTCCTTCACGTGGTCCTTCTGGATTTTCATCAGGCCCGCCACCTCGGAGTCGTTATCGGGATAGGCCTGGCGGGGATTCCAGGTGATGACGTCGCCCAGCTTGGCACCGTCGAAGAGCTTCTTCTGGTCGTCCACCTTGATATACTGGGGCATGAGCGGGGCGTCCGTCACCTCGATGCCGCCTTCCTTCACGTTGCCGTCGGCGTCCAGCTCGCGCAGGTCGCCCTTCAGCATGTCGCGCTGTTCGGCGTCGTAGGCCTCGGTCTTCTCGTAGTGGCCGGCACGGCTCTGGTACATCTCCACCTGCTGGTCGACGAGCTTATCGTCGACGGTGATGGTATAGTAGTCGATTTTGTCCTTGGCAGTCAGCTCAGCCTTGAACTCGGGAGCCACGGCAATGTCGAACTTGAAGGTCAGCGGCTGCTCGCCTTCAAAGTCGAGCGGCTCCTGCTGCTCGCTGGGAAGGGGCTCGCCCAGCATCTGTATCTTGTTCTCGCGGACATACGCATAGAGCTTTTCGCCCAGCAGCTTGTTCACCACGTCAACCTTGACTGACGTGCCGAACTGGCGCTTTATCATGCCCATCGGAGCCTGGCCCGGACGGAATCCGGGTATGTTCGCACGCTTACGATAGTCCTTCAGGGTCTTCTCTACCTCCGGCTGATAGTCAGCCGCCTCCATCGTGATGGTCATCAAGCCATTCACCTTGTCGGGAGCCTCAAATTGAATATTCATTTGCTTCTTATACCTTATTTATTATATGATTGTCGATTTTGGCGTGCAAAGGTACGGATATTTAGGCGAATAACAAAATAAATTAAGTTTTATTTCGTTTTCCGCAACCGCGCCCAACTATTCAGCGAATCGCCACAAATCGCTTTTTTGAAACTAACTGGCACGAGAATTGGCACTAATTTTATCCACAAATTATCATCAAATCAAGTTTCGCATGTTTTATTTACTATTTGACTATGTACTATTTACAATTGATTGACTATTGGATTATTTGGCTATTTTGCCCACCCCGAGAAGGTGCGCAACTAATCATCAAATCGCCAAATCGTAAATAAATAGTAAATCGTAAATCGTCAAATCGTAAATAAAATAGAGACTTCAGAAAGTTGAATCATCAATATTCGTGGACAGGCCACATTAGTGGCTGTAATTTGTGCTAATTCATGGCTGTAATTAGTGCTAATTTGTGACCGTAATTAGTGCCAATTCGTGCCAATTTGTTTCTGAAAACATGATTCATGAGTATTCGTTGAATAGTTGATTGATGCCGGACGCTTTTCAGTTTCTCCGCTAAACCGACTTCATTTCTCCGGTAAACGTGTTTCATTTCTCCGGTAAACGTAGGAGGTTTAGCGGAGAAATAAAGTCGGTTTAGCGGAGAAACTGCATACGTTTACCGGAGAAACTGAAAACGGAATGACAGCAATGCCGGAGAAAAGCACGGCAGAAGCTGGCTCCGAACGCCATCAAACGGGGCGGCAGACGGGCAGACAGGACAAGAAAAGCAACGGACTGGATATGAAAAAAACATAAAAAAGGGAGGGCTTCCTTTGTTTTCTTCGCACTTAATCGTACCTTTGCATACAAATCAGTGAAAATGATGAAAGCAAGAAACATGGCATGGGCACTGATGCTGCCGCTACTGGCGGCATCGTGCAAGAGCCACTATCAGGTGGCAGACATCCACCGCACACGCATCGTGGTGGATGCACGGTATGACGCGCAGCCCGACCAGCAAGCTGCCGAGTTCCTGAAACCTTACAAGCACGTGGTGGACAGCATCATGGGACCGGTGGTGGGGCGCTCGGCTCGCTACATGACACCAGACCGTCCGGAGAGCGAACTGACCAACCTGGTGTCGGACATCCTGATGTGGGCCGCCAAGAGCTACAACGAGACGCCCGACTTTGCCGTCTACAACAAGGGCGGCGTGAGGGCCGACCTGCCGAAGGGCACCATCACCTACGGCGACGTGCTGGACATCGCACCGTTTGAGAACAAAATCGCCTTCGGCACGCTGAACGGCGCGGAGGTCATGGAGCTGTTCAGCCAGATAGCATCGACGGGCGGCGAGGGCGTGAGCCACGGCGTGCGCCTGGTCATCACTCCCGACAAGAAACTGCTGGAGGCCACGCTGAACGGCGAGGCCATCGACCCGGCCAAGGACTACCGCATTGCCACCATCGACTACCTGCTGGGCGGCACGGACAAGATGGAGGCTTTCCTGAAGTGCCGCAACGTCGTGTCGCCACAGGAGAAGATGAGCAACACGCGGTTCATCATCATGGACTACTTCCGCGAACAGGCCCGGCAGGGCAAGGAGGTGGACGCCCAGATAGAGGGAAGAATAACGGTGAAGAAGTAAAAACAGAAAAAAAACGAAGACGACTATGAAGACAAACTGCTATATATATAATAAGGTGGTGAAATGGGCGGTAGTGCTTTTACCTTTTTACCTTTTTACCTTTTTACCTTTCACGGCTTCGGCCAAGAAGCAGAAGCAGCTGGTGATTCTACACACCAACGACACGCACTCGACGATATTCCCCATCAACGAGCAACTGCCCGATACCATGAAGGCCGGACGGGGCGGATTCCTGCGGCGAATCGTCATGCTGAAGGAAGAGCGCGCCAAGCATCCCGACCTGCTGTACTTCGACTCGGGCGACTTCTGCCAGGGGTCGGCCTACTACACCATGTACAAAGGCGACGTGGAGATAGGGCTGATGAACCAGATGGGCATCGACGCATCGACCGTCGGCAACCATGAGTTCGACTTCGGACTGGAGAACATGGCGCGCATCTTCAAGATGGCCAACTTCCCCATCCTATGCACCAACTACGACTTTACGGGCACGGTGATGGAGGGCGTCTGCAAACCGTGGACCATCATCAAGCGCAACGGCGTGAAGATTGGCGTCTTCGCCCTCTGCCCGAAGATGCGGGGACTGGTCAGCGACAAGAACTGCGTCGGCGTGAAATACCTGGACCCGGCACGCGTAGCCCTCGAAACAGCCACCATGCTGAAGGAGGAGAAGAAGTGCGACATGGTTATCTGCATATCACACCTGGGATGGAACAGCCGGCAGGGCGAGGACGACCAGTACATGATTCAGGGCTCGCGCAACATCGACCTGGTATTAGGCGGCCACACGCATACCTACATGCCGTCGCTGGAACACTGGAACGACATGGACGGCAAGCCCGTGCCCGTGGACCAGAACGGCAAGCATGCCATCTTCGTGGGCAAGCTGGTCATCGACCTGAAATAGGAACTACTCGAAATAGAAGGTAAGGACAAACATCTTGGACTGCGCGCTGCTGACGCTGGAGGCAAAGCCCCGAAGGTTGGCATCGCGCAGTTCTTTGATATGGTTCTTGTCAAGCACGTCGCCTAAGCCGAAGCAGAACTTCAGCTCGGGAATGAGCTTGAAAAAGGGCAGATACAGGTCGCAGCCCAGACCGATTTCGAGCATGGTGTTGAAGCGCTTGATGCGCACCAGGTCCTGGTCGCCGCCCGTCAGGTTTATCATCGGGTTCACGCCCGCCATGATGTAGGGACGGTGGTTGTTCCAGCGAGGCGCCGCAAACTTGATGTCGATGGGCAGGGAGACGTACGTGTTCTTGAGGTCTTGCGTCTGCTTGCGGGGCTGTCCGAACTCGTCCTGGTGCAACATGTCGATGAACGTCAGGTGCTTGGCACCGAAATGCATGGTCGGCGTCACGCGAAGCGAGAAATGGTCGTGAAGGCGCAACTCGCCCAGAACACCCACGGAAAAGCCCGCATTCCACCGGTCGGCATCGCACAGGATGTACTGCTCCGTGCTGACACCGTCGTCGTCGGTCACCATGTGAGGACCGACGTTCTGGAACTCAATGTCCTGCAAGTGGGCACCGACCAGAATGCCGAAATGCAAGAAGCGCAGGTCGGTATACGGCTTGTTCTGCACACGACGGTCGCTCTGGGCCGTGGCGGCCAGGCATAGCGTACTGATGGCGATGATAAACAATAAGCGTTTCATACTTTCTATAACGCAGAACATCGGCCATTATTATTTCGACGGCGTATAAATTACAAAATTACCTCACTAAAATTAGGTATATTTCAAAAATATTCCGTACCTTTGCATCACAATTTTTAAGTACTTTATTAACTCATTTAAATAGAAAAAATTATGGCATACGTAATTGGTGACGACTGCATCGCTTGCGGAACATGTATTGATGAGTGCCCCGCTGGAGCAATCTCTGAAGGTGACAAGTATTCAATCAACCCCGATGTCTGCACGGAGTGCGGCACATGCGCTGACGTTTGTCCGTCAGAGGCTATCAGCCTTCCCTAACACGGGACGACAATATGATGTGGTTAAAAAAACGGCGGGCTTTCCTTGTGGAAGCCCGTTTTTCTTTATCACCGCCGTTTTTTCCCCGAAATAATTTTGTATTATCCGCCGTAATCCGTAATTTTGCATTCGCAAAACGAGAAAGACAACGGACACATGGCACAGCTTCCGGCAGCATTTACCGAATATACCCGACGGCTGATGGGCGAAGAGCGCTTCAGCAGCTACCTCCGTTCGTTCGACGAAAAGCCGCCCGTGAGCATCCGCCTCAACCCCCGGAAGACGGGCGACAAGCGGTGGACGGCAAGGGACGGCGAAGCGGTGCCCTGGTGCCGCAACGGCTACTACCTGCCCCGACGGCCTAACTTCACCATGGACCCGCTGCTGCATGCCGGCTGCTACTACGTGCAGGAGGCGGCCTCGATGTTTCTGGACGAAGTCCTGCGACAGGACTTCGTCAATGGACAATGGATAATGGATAATGGGCAAGGGCCGACGGGCAATGGACAATGGACAATGGATAATGGACAATGGTTAGACCTTTGTGCCGCCCCGGGCGGCAAGTCGACCCTGCTGCGCGCCGCATTGCCCGACGACTGCACGCTCTACTCCAACGAACCCGTGCGACAGCGCGCCAGCATCCTGGCCGAGAACATAGCGAAATGGGGCGGACAGAACCATGTCGTCACCAACTGCTACCCCCGCGACTACCGCAAGGCGAAGATGCGCTTCGACGCTATCCTCTGCGACGTGCCATGCTCTGGCGAAGGCATGTTCCGCAAGGACCCTGCCACCATCCGCGAGTGGAGCCCGCAACAGGTGGAGAAATGCTGGCAGCTGCAGCGTGACATCGTCGACGACGCATGGGCATGTCTGAACGACGGCGGACTACTGATATATAGTACGTGTACCTTTAATACCAAGGAGAACGAGGAGAACATCCGCTACTTTCTGGAACAGTATGACGCCCGGCTGCTGCCCGTTGCAACACGCCCGGAATGGAACATCACCGGCTCGCTGCTCGAAGGCTTCGACCAACCCGTCTACCGTTTCATACCCGGCATCACACGCAGCGAGGGACTGTTCCTGTGTGTCCTGCAAAAAGACGGCCGGCTACCGCACGAGGACGGCAAGGCACATAAGGCCGACAAGGCCAACGGGGTGAAGCCCTACAGGCCCTATGAGGCGTATGAGTCCTATAAGCCCATGGCCTCCCCCACCCCTCAGGCGGAGCTGACCTACCAGCAAGCCATGGCCTACCTGCGCCACGAAGCCCTGCAACTGCCCGCCGATACGCCACGCGGCATCGTGGAAGTGACGTTCATGGGCCAGCCGCTCGGGCCGGTAAAGAACATCGGGACGCGCGCCAACAACCTCTATCCCAAGGAGTGGAAGGTTAAGACGACACACATTGCGCCAGTCTATGACCCCGTCCTATCACCCATCACCTAACACCGGACAACCATTTACCGAACACCCATCACCTATTACCCATTACCCATCACCTATTACCTAATTACCCATCACCCGACTATGAAGCAATATTTAGACATACTTGACCGCATCCTCCGCGAGGGAACCCAGAAGGGCGACCGCACGGGAACAGGCACCATCAGCATCTTCGGCACACAAAGCCGCTACAACCTCGACGACGGGTTCCCCGTGCTCACCACCAAGAAACTGCACCTGAAAAGCATCATCTATGAGCTGCTGTGGTTCCTGCAGGGCGATACCAACGTGCGCTATCTGCAAAAACATGGCGTGCGCATCTGGAACGAATGGGCCGACGAAAACGGCGAGCTGGGCCCCGTCTACGGCCACCAGTGGCGGTCGTGGCCCGACTACAACGGCGGCACCATCGACCAGATACAATATGTCGTGGACCAGCTGAAGAACAATCCGAACTCACGCCGCATGCTCGTCTCGGCATGGAACGTGGCCGAGGTGAACCGCATGGCACTGCCCCCATGCCACACCATCTTCCAGTTCTACGTCGACTATCCAGACGGAGCCGACGCACAAGGACGCCTGTCGCTACAGCTCTACCAGCGCTCGGCCGACACCTTCCTCGGCGTACCGTTCAACATCGCCAGCTACGCCCTGCTGCTGCAGATGATGGCGCAGGTGACGGGCTACAAGGCCGGCGACTTCATCCATACCACGGGCGACACACACCTCTACCTGAACCATATCGAACAGGCCCGCCTACAACTGACCCGCGAGCCGCGCCCCCTGCCAACCATGAGGCTCAACCCCGACGTAAAAAGCATCTTCGACTTCCACTACGAGGACTTCGAGCTGGTAGGCTACGACCCACATCCGCACATCAAGGCCGAGGTATCGGTGTAGCTATAGCTGTAGTACAGCCCTTGTATCTTGGTCGTGTCCATCATTGCTTTTTTGATTTTTCTTTGTGATTAGTTTGTTTATTCTGAGTTTTTGCTTAACTTTGCAACGAAATCATTCAACAATAGGCTTATGACTACATATGCATTGAACAATCTGTGGACTTACCTGCAGGGGCTTTCGCTATCGCAGGGTGACCGAGAGTGGTTGGCTGACAAGTTGATTATGCCCACAAAGGTTCAGGAGGAAACGGCTAAAGACGATTCCTTGTCAGAATTCCTTAAGATGGAAGGAATATGGTCTGAGGATGCCGAGGGCGAGGAGTATTATCAGATGATGAAGCATCGCAACGATGGTCGTCCCCTTAATCGTGAAATCAATCTTGATGATTAGGTTGCATGAAAGGGTTTATTATCGATTCTGATACTTGGATTGAGTATTTCCATCATCGTAGTGGTGTTGGAGCGCATATTGCGCAAGTACAAAAGAACGAGATTTTTACTTCCGAGGTTTCGATAGCTGAACTCACATATGGTGCTTTGCATAGCCAAAACGTTCAGAAACACTTGAGAGAACCAGAGATGATAAGAAAAAACTTCCAGGTTCTTCCAATCGTCAAAGACTGGACCCGTGACTATGCAGAGATTCGCCATGCACTCGCTTGCCAAGGAGTGACAGTTGGTGACCTTGATATTCTTATTGCCGTCACCGCCCGCCATTATGAACTGACGGTGGTTACGCACAACACCAAGCATTTCAGCAAAATGCCTGGTATAAGCTGTGTGGACTGGGTGGACAAATAGTGGCTCTGTTCACACGCTCGCGCGAACCTTCATCATATATTACCTACTGCTTCTTACGAACGTAATCCACAAACGCATAGGGGAAGGCATGGCGGTCGTCAGGGGCATGTTTCTCCGCTGACACCACCTGCCAGTCGCTGTAGTCGGGGAAGAAGGCATCGGCCTCGGCAGGGGTGTCGTCGACTTCCGTCAGACAAAGGCGGTCGGCAAACTGCATGGCTTGCCGATAGACCGACGCGCCACCTATGATATATATATCCTCGTCGGGCCGGCAACTGTGCAAGGCGGCATCAAGAGCGGGATAGACATCACAGCCGGGAAAATCCTTAGCCGTAGACGACAGCACGACGTTGCGACGATTGGGCAGGGCACCCTTGGGCAGCGACTCAAAGGTCTTGCGCCCCATCACGACGGTATGGCCGGTGGTAAGCGCCTTAAACCGCTTCAGGTCGTTGGGCAGCCAATAAAGCAACTTGTTTTGAAAGCCAATAGCCCTGTTACGGGCTATGGCTGCTATGATGGTTATCATTTGCTTTCTTAGAGTAGCATACGTTAAGGCTATTCGTCAGCGGAAGCCAGTTCGGTGACGGGCAAGAGGCGCTCGAAGGCCGAATGGAACGAGATGAGGGTCTCGCTGCTCGACAGTCCTAACGGCTGCAGTTTGTCGTGAATGAGCGTCAGCAGGTCGTGGTTGTTCTTTGCGTAAATCTTGATGAACATGTCGAAATTACCCGTCGTATAGTGGCACTCGGTCACTTCGGGAATACGCTTCAACTCTTCAACAACCTGGTCGAAGGTCTCCGGGTCTTTCAGATTCAGGCCGATGAAGGCACACGTCTCATAGCCTATCTTCTCCGGGTCTATTACAAATTGCGAACCCTTTAGGATTCCCAGGTTGGTTAACTTCTGAATACGCTGATGGATAGCAGCACCGCTGACATTACAGATGCGGGCCACTTCGAGGAAGGGCACACGGGCATCCTTGCTTATCATCTGCAGTATCTGCTTGTCCAGCTTGTCAAGTTTTTGATTTGCCATATCTGTTTCTTTATTATTTTTCGTCTGCAAAGATACAACAAAATATTGAGAAAAGCAACAATTTATAAGAAAAAGTGGCTAAAAAGTTGGAAAATATCACCTATTTCTCCTTTTTAACCGCCGAATAGTTAATATTCAAGGCTCCAACAGCGCGCAATTCCTGTTTGACATCATTGATGATTCCCATCTCCGTGTCGCGGTCGGCCCGGATGCTGACCACCATGTGCTGCCGCTCATGCTCAGCCATTTTGCTACGCTCGTGCTGGATTTCACGGCCTATCTCGCTGACGGCGACATAGCGGTTGTTCAGCTGGATGCACGTCTCGTCAGACGTCTGGCGCCCCTGTGCGTCGACAGGCTTACCGATGAAGATGTATACCAGCCCGGCCTTTTGCGCCTTTTCCACCTCGGTACCCTGAGGAACCTCATAGCGCACCTTCGGCTCGACGTCGCGCATGTGGGTGACTATCATGAAGAAGAACAGCACGGTGAATATCAGGTCGGGCAGCGAGGCGAGGTTCAACCCCGGCACGTCACGCTGCGGTCGGCGCCAGCGACTCATACGCCACCTCCTTTCTCTACCGTGCTCTGCTGCGAAGCCATGCCTTCACTGATGCGCTGCGGATAGCGGGCCATGACGGCTTCGCGCTCTTCCGGCGTACACTGGTTGAAATAATGACCGTACAACCGGCGGGCCATGCGGTCGCGCAGCCGATGATAGGCAGCCACCACGGCGTTCTGCATCTCGAAATAGCCGTTATAGCTGGCATGGCGGTCGGCCTCGACGGCGATGACATAACGGTCGCCCTGACGGGAGGCAACAAACGACTCCACCTGCTGCTGCAGCTCCCGGGCAGTGACCTGCCGGTCGTCGCAATAGAGGAGGTCGTCGCCGTCTATCCGCACCTGCAACACATTGGAGCGGTTGATGTCGCGTTGCTCCTGCTGTTGCTCCTCCTGAGGCGACAGCTTACGTCCCATGCCTTTGTCGGTGTCCATCGATGACGTCACCAGAAAGAACACCAACAGCATGAACGAAATGTCAGCTGTCGACGTAGTGTTGAGCTCGGGTATTTCCCTGTGTCTGCGCCTAAGCAATGTCCCTCTGCGTTATGTGAATGATTTCCTACTTACTGTTATCGAGCCAGAACGAGCGCACTGCCGATACAAGGGTTGCCACAATGGCCACACCCATCACGATGTACATCAGCCAAAGCATTACTTCGGCCAAGAGTATGTTGCCTGCCTCAACCATTGTTGCGTGTCTTATATCGGGTTACGGAATCCATGAACGTGATGGCACTCTCCTCCATCTTGGCCGTCAGCCGCTCTATCTTGGAGAGGATATAGTTATAGAAGAACTGGAGGATGATGGCTACGATGATGCCGAAGATGGTGGTAATGAGCGCCACCTTCATGCCCTTGGCCACGATGGTGGGACTGATGTCGCCCGCCGTCTGTATCTGGTCGAAGGCCATCACCATGCCGATGACCGTGCCGAGGAATCCCAACGACGGTGCCACGGCAATGAACAGGCGTATCCACGAACAGCCTTTCTCCATCTGGGAAATCTGTACCGACCCGTAATTGGTCAGCTGGCGGTCGATGCTCTCCAGCGACTCCCGGATATGCAACAGTCCCTGATAGCAGATGGAAGCCACGGGGCCGCGCGTGTTGCGGCACAAATCCTTGGCACCCTCCACGTCGTCCTGCTCCAGCCGGGCGTCAACATCCTGCATCAGCTTGCGGGTATTGACCTCCGACAGGGTCAGGAAAATAATGCGCTCTATGCAAAACGACAAGCCCAGCACCAGCGCCAGAGCCACTAACGACATAAAGCCCGCCGAGCCTTCGATGAATTTCTGCTTCAGCTGCTTGTGCAGCCCGCCGCCCTCGACGGCCACCTCGTCGTCCATTCCTTCCAACTCGGCGTCAATGGCCGCCATGGCTGAGTCGGCACTGACATCCGTGCCGCCACCCGCCGCCACCGCTGCCGTGTCACGGGCACCTGTCTCTTGCTGGGCCAGACACGTCTGACTGAATGTACACAACAACAGGATGAGTAATAAAAATGTTTTCCGCATAGATTGATAACCTTGCAACGAAGGGTTAGTCGGTTCTTACTATCAGGTATTTCGAGACACTCCAGAAGCGCTGCGGGTCAACGATGCGCAAGGTCGAAGTGCTGCCGTTCTTCTCAATAATGTAGGAGTCTGCAGGCATCTGAGTGAGTATCTCGGGACTCTTAGAGTTAATGCTGAACTCAGTAACCGTACGGATGTCGACGGTCCTGAACTTGCTCTTGTCGATATTGTTCATGTCAACCCGGCGACTCTTCCACATGCCTATCTTCTTCAGCTCCGCCTTGGTGGTGACAAAGACGTAGCCTTCGTTCATCAGGTCGTCCTGCGTCTGCAGCATCTTGTTCTGCGACGTGATGACCTGCTGCTGCTCGGTTGTCTGTTGTGTCAGCGCACTCATGTGCTGTCCCAGTTCCTCGATGGTGACATTCTTGTTGTTCAGCTCATCCTGCAGGGCGGCTATCTGGTTCTCCTTCTCTACCAGCTGGGCCTTCAGCGACACGATGATACGCTGCAGCTTCTTGCCGTTGCCCTGGCTTCCGGCCAGCTGCTGCTCCAAACTGGCAATGCGTTCGCGCTGCGTCTTCAGCGTCTGCTTGAAAGCGGCCAACTGCTCCTTGACCTTACCCTGGGTGGGCAGCGGGCTCTCGCGGTCGCCATTGAACAATTCGCTTTCCTGCATGGCAATGCTGTCAAGACCTTCCGAGATAACGGTCAGGAACTCGTCCAGCTGCTGATAGTCCTTTTCGCGGTTCTCTAAAGCCGTCTGCAAGGAGTCGGCACGTGTCGTCAGGCCTGCCTCCGTCTTGTTACCACATGAATAAAGGCCGCACATCAAGGCTGCCAAAATCATCATTCCAAGTGTTCTCATATCGCTTTTTCTATGGTTATAGTTTTGATATATCGCTGCAAAAGTAAGAACTTTTTCGTAGATACACACCTTATTTAATAATATTTAATACAACTGGCCATGCTCCGGCTCCCCATCAGCGGAACAGCGAGAAGTTGACGCTGCCATACTGGCGGTGCTCGACGAAGCGGGGATGCTGCGCAAAGTCGTAGTCCTTGCCGTGCTCAAGGACGAAGATGCCGTCGGGGCGCAACAGGTCTTTCTCAAAGATGATGTCGGGAAGCTGCGGCAGCTCGGCAAGCGCATAGGGCGGGTCGGCAAAGATGCTGTCGAACTGCTGGCGGCAGGTCTTCAGGAAACGGAACACGTCGCCGCGAATGGGGATGCAGGCATTCGGCGACGAAGGCGTCGACACGGGAGCCAGCTTCTTCAGGCATTCCTGGATGAAGCGGTGGTGCTCGCGGTCCTTTTCCACGCTGACCACCTGACTACAGCCGCGCGACAGCAGCTCCAGCGAGATGCTGCCGGTGCCCGAGAAGAGGTCGAGGGCCGTGGCTCCCTCGAAGTCGACGTAGTGCATCAGCACGTTAAAGATATTCTCCTTGGCAAAGTCCGTCGTCGGCCGTGCCTTGAACGAGCGCGGTATGTCGAAATGGCGCCCTTTGTATCTGCCTGTGATAATCCTCATCTGGTACTAAAGCATTGGGGGGGACACAATAACAAAGCCGTCAGACCTTGTGCATATACAATGCCATCAGGTCGTACGGCATGCCGTCAATCTGAGTGACAGGTGAACGGTTGAACTCACCCGACGGATAAATATGGAACACGCGCTTGACAAACTTCTGCGCCTCCTCCATCAGGGCCTCCTCGTCGGGAGTGTCGCCAGCCAGGTACAGCTCGTCGTGGCGGGCATCCAAAGACAGCTGCTTCCATACATACAACAGGTAGTAGAGCGCGTCGTTGGCATTGTTGACGGCAAATGAATTGCAGAACTTAAAACGGTTCTGCGCAAAGCAGAACACCTCCATGCGCTTGTCGTGGAAATAGCCGAACAGCTTGCTGCGAGGTCCCGTGTAGCTGCGCTGGTGCATGTGGAGCCAGACGGGAGTGGCAACGGGCATGAAGCGCACATGGCTGAAGGCATCGGCGATGACGGTCCGGAAATCCTTGTTGACGGAAAACACCGCCACGCTGTTCAGCTCGGACAGCACGCTATGCATCACCACCTGTTGCTCCTGCCCCGTAAAGGCATGCCGGTAAAGCGCTTCTTGGTCCTCTTCGCGGAAGATGCTGACGGGAACCATCAGCACCGCAGTGTCCACCAGCACCAGCACACGGTCGTACGATTCAGCCAGCAACGGCTCCGTGCGCAGCGCCTCACGCATGTTGGCCGCTATAGAGATGCTGACATTTAGGGGGTACGACACGAAGACCACCTCGTTGCCCTCGGTAGTCGAGAACGACAGGCTCTCACGGCTCGCCCTGATGACGAGTCGCCGCTTGCTTTTGGCGGTATTGTCGTTGTTCGTCATACGCTTCTTTCTCCTTGCTTTATTGCTCCATGATGCTAAGTATGCAAAGCACGGCCAGCGCCGCACAGGCTATGGCCAACACCATGTTCGTTTTTTGTATCTCCGTCATTCCGCCTGCAAAGTTACGAAAAGTCGAGTGAAATACAAAACAAATCGCGATTTGTTTTTATTTCCGAAGACACAGTAACTTCACCGTCAACGACGGCAATGTTACGAAAAGTCAAGGACCAAGCCTCCGCTACTCAGCCACACAAGTGGTTCCAATATCTCGAACCGGATTCATAAAAAATTGAAAAGACAAGGGGGGATAACAATCGAAGACGCATTGCGCATAGCACTTGAAGCGCACAGTTGATTATTCCTAAAGACGAACTACAGAAAGTCATTAATGATGAAATAGAATCATACGAGAATGACAAAAGGTAGGAAAAGATATGTTGTTCGCCTTTCCACCAAGCATTAAGTGCTGTGGTCAATATCATTTTCCCTCTCTCAGTTACATGCGGGTTACATACCTTATGCCCAGAATGGAACATATTTATTACTCTGACCTAAAGTCACAGTCTCTTCACTTGCTTTCTTTCAATAACATCCATCTACCTGCACTTGTATTACCAGTACGGCTGAGAATGCCCTTTTTCTGCAAGTCAGCGAGATTACGTTCCAAAGTGCGTTTAGCTACCGCCAAAGCTACCGCCATTTGTGCAACAGTAATGCGTGAGTCATTTTTTATCAACTCACATATCTTTATTTGTAAATCTGATAGTTGCACTTCCGCCAAACTACCGCCACTACCGCCAGAATTACCGCCATCACTGTCGTTATTTACATTTTTGGTCTCGTCAGAATTATACTGGTATTTCTTTTTGAAAACAATCTTCACCTCATGACCATCAGTCACATATTCGGGCTCTGGCACACCTTGCTCACGGCACAGTTCAACCATACGGCTCACACCTGTACCCCATCTTTCAAGATTAGTCGAAAGATATAGCACTTGCGCTATTCTTAAATTATAAGGGTAAGAGCCATGAGGCTCCTTGATGGTCTCAGGAGTCAGTGGTACAGGCAAACGCCCAGGATTGGTTATCTCTAGTCGGTCATCAAAGATTGCCAACGACACTGTAGCCCGTGGATCATCATATTGACGATGGCAAAGGGCATTGGTCAGAGCCTCGCGAAGAGCTTCTAAAGGAATCTCCAAATGTTCCTCACGCAACAGACCTTTAACCTCACCGCTCAGGCTAAGATGACGGAAACAAAACGCTATGCCAGCATCAAGCAAATCATAAAAGTTTCCCTCTGCTTGCTTGTTGTCAATAAACACCAGTTTATCCTTACCACGGAAGTATGCCATTCGCAGCATCAACTGTGGATAATCGTAGAGGTTTTTGCCGAACAATACAACTGCTGCATTGGTAATCTTACCATCTTTCAATAACTTGAATTTATCCAGTAAAGATTCCAGACCATCATTCTCGGCAGATGCATTAATACGACCTCCTGTTATGCCACCACGCACAGCGTTACGGATACGCTCCTCGCTTAGGTCGGCAATTGTAATACCATCGGCTACTTGCGCCTCCCAAGCGAACTTATTAGGGTTACTACTACGCAAACGCTCATCATAAATTTCTCGAGGCATTAACCGTGTTGTACTCTCCACACGAATATATGGACGACCTTGATAAGTGTATGGAATCTGCCCCTCTTCCCAACCATCGAAATGCAGGGCAATCACCTGCTTTCCATCAGAATCTGGAACTTCTATGTATTGTGCTCTAACATCTATAGCAGGTTCCATACCTGATAATGCTTGTGCCAACTCGCGCTGTGTGTTGTCGGTCACCATTTGCCCAACTATCTTCAGCGATGTAGGTGCAATGCCAAATATCAGCCAACCGCCCTCCGTATTAAGAAAAGCAGAAGCAGACTGCATACCATCCTTCAACTCACCTGTCGTCTTTTTCAGTTCGAGGGTGCGATGTTCATCACCTGCGATTAATTGTTTTATATCTTCTATTGTCATATCTTGTACGTTTGACTTTTCCTGATTTCACTAGACACTTTTTCTCTTCATTAACTGAATCAGTAGACAGTTGTTTAGTTGTCGTACTAGTTTGCTAGACACAAGCGAAAAAGCTGTGCTGTTTTTGTTGACGTTTCGGTCATGCTGGACACGCAGAGCCCGGACTGGCTTGTTCAGCCCGGCAAAGATACGACATAATTTTCATTCTGTGTCTGTTTTTTAGGATAAATTTTGTTTTTCCACATTCTTTTCTGCTCTCCCTGCTCCAGATGTACCACAGCCGGTATCTTGTATCCGATGCTCATGTGCGGGCGGCGGTAGTTGTAGAAGTGGATGTAGCGCCCGATGACGCGACAGGCATGCTCGAAGGAGTTGAAGCGCATGCGGTAGACGCTTTCCATCTTTATTTTCCCGTTGACGCTCTCGGCAATGGCTATGGCCAAACAGCCGGACAACGAGAGCGACCATCAGGCCGCACTCGAAGACCAGCTCCATTGCTACTTGACCCCAGATTTTTTTCAGATTGCAATGTCGAAATACTCCTCGTCCTTGTCAATCATCCTATTCTCGAACCGGATTCATAAAAAAATTGAAAAGACAAGGGGGGCAATGATATAAATCACATTTATTTTATACTTTTGCATAGACAACTATAAAAACGAGAATCAATCTATAATTCTGAGTAGTGTAACGCTTATGATAACAATCGAAGACGCATTGCGCATAGCACTTGAAGCGCACGACGGACAGAAAGACTTGGACGAGAATCCGGTTATTCTGCACCCGATGACAGTAGCATTGGCAGGGAGGAACCGTGAGGAACAGGTGGCCGGGCTGCTGCATGATGTAGTGGAAGACACAGCGTTCACCTTCGATGATTTGTTGCAGCGTGGTGTGGATGAATCGATAGTGGACGCGTTACGGTTGCTTACTCATACGAAGGACATGACATACGAAGAGTATGTGAACCGTATCGCAACGTCAGGCAACGACATTGCCATTCATGTGAAATACAACGACCTGTGCCACAACCTGAAACGTGGACGGGCGGGAGGCCATACCAGATTGGTAGAGAAGCACGAGAAAGCTTTGGCAGTTATTGAGCCGTTGATAAATTGAGAAAATAAAAGTGACGCCAAACAGTAGCAAGGCACATTGCTACTATTGACAGTAACATCCATTGGAACATTGGCAAACTGCTTCATGAAAGAAAAATCGGAAGCGAGCATGGTAGCAGAGTAGTAGAAAGGCTTTCTGCAAATCTGAAGGAACGCTATCCGAAAATAGGTATCTCTACAAGACAACTCTCTGGAACATGAAGAAGTTTTGGAATCGGGGGAGTCTAATTTTGCACTCAGATAGAATATATCAGTGAAAAATTAGAGTCCCCTGATTAGTATTTATTGTGCATAAATGGGGCAAGTGCTACCCCATGACTAATATAGGCTCAAAACATGGCCGAAACTTTACCAAAAATATTTTAAAACAACGAGATGGAAAAAGCAGGCACAATTAGCGCGTGGCTTACAAGAGCGGAGAGAGCAGGCGCGTAACACTCTGCCAGAGGCGGGGGAAGAACTTGGGATAGAGCCAGGAGGGCACTTGCTCCAAGGGGATGCTCTGCTGCTGGTCGTCGAGAAACACCTGCTTCAGGCGCTGTGCCGTAGCCTCGTCGTAGATGAAGACGTTAGCCTCGAAATTGTTCTCGAAGGAGCGGAAATCGACATTGGTGGAGCCGCAGGAGGCCAGCAAGTCGTCGCACACCAGCAGCTTGGAATGTAGGAAGCCAGCCTGATAGAGCAGCACCTTGGCTCCGGCCTCATGCAGTTCGCGCAGATAGGAACGTGAGGCCCACTCGGTGATGTGGGCATCGGAGCGTAGCGGACACATGATGCGGACATCGACGCCGCTCACCGCAGCTGTCTTCAGGGCGAAGAGGACCGGCTCGTTGGGCAGGAAGTAGGGTGTCTGGATGAAGACATAGCGGCGGGCCGTCAGGATGGCATAGACGTAGCCCTGCATGATTTCCGGATAGGGAGCCATGGGGCCGCATGTTACGACCTGTGCCAATGCCTTTTCCGACGGACAGGAAGAGGATTCTGCCGCATCGCCAGCCGCTCCCTGCCGGGGGCTGCCGGTGGGTGCCGGATAATACTCGCGACTGGTGATGAGCGTGCGGTCGACGAAGTACCAGTCGACGAGGAAAGCGCGCTGCAGGGCGTGGACGATGGTGCCTTGGAAGCGCAGCATGGTGTCGCGCCACGGCAGGTTGCCTGCCGCCTGTCCGCCTTTGGTGCCTTCAATGCCATTGGTGCCTTCAACACCTTTGGTGCCTTCGACACCTTCAACACCTTTGATGCCTTTGACATACCGGCAAGCCATGTTCATGCCGCCGATATAGCCCACCTTGCCGTCGACGATGACGAGCTTGCGGTGGTTGCGGTAGTTGGCCTTCGACGTAAACGACGGGAAATGCACGGGCAGGAAAGAGACCGCCTCGATGCCGCCCTCGCGGAGCCGTTCAAAGAAGCGGCGCCCCACGTTCCAGCAGCCTACGTCATCGTAGATGACACGTACCTCGACACCTTCGCAGCTCTTCTGCAGCAGGGCATCGGCCACCAGGCGGCCGAGGGCGTCGTCGGCAAAGATATACATAGCGATGTGGATATGGTGGCGGGCGGCAGCGATGTCGCGCAGCAGGGAATGGACGAAGGAATAGCCGTCGGTGAGGATGTCGGTATGGGAGCTCTTCAAGGGCACTGACAGATCCTGGTTGATGAAGAGGTCGACCAGCTGCCTGTACTGCGACGGCACTTGCAGGTTATGCTGGCCGTCGAAGTTGACCATGGAGCGCTTGGCCAACTGGTCCAGTGAGCGCTGGCTGATGAGTCGCTCCTTGCGATGGTTCATGCCGAAGAAGAGGTAGAGGATGATGCCGACGACGGGGATAAATAAAATGACCAGCGCCCACGCCATGGTCTTGGCCGGCTGGCGGTTGTCCAGCACTACATGCACGATGGCGACTGCTATCAGTATCCATGTGATGGCGACAAGAATCAGGTGATAGGACATGGGCTAATGGGGCTAATAGGACTAATGGGGTGATGGGGAGTGATGGGACTTATGGGCTGACGATGACGTCGGACCCTAACTGCCGGGCCAGGGCATTGCGCAGGTCCTGGGCGTCTTTGTAAGCATCCATCAGTTCCTTGATGCGCGCCATGTCGGTGCCTGCCTCCTTCAGCTGTTGCTGCAGGCTCTTCAGCCGCTGGCTGATGATGTCCATCCGGAAGTCGAGTATCAGGTGCTGGATGCGCTGCCGCAGCAGCCCTTCGCTGCTCTTCATCTCGAAGCTGCGGCTCAGCTGGTGCCTGTCGATGCCGAGGGTGGCAGCCAGCTGGCTCACCTGCGGGTCGGGATGCTGCAAGAAGTATCGGTCGGCCTTGAAGCCGGCATCGGCGGAATGGGCCACCGCCTCCTGGAGAATCCTGTTGTACAGCGCATTGCTGAAATGCAGGTCGTCACTGCCAAAGTCGTAGTCGACATACTGCGCCACGTTAAGGCTGATGACCTGGCCGTCGACCGTCTCTTCCGCGTCGACGATAATCTCATCGCCATGCCGGATGATGTTCTGCACCAGCATCCGCTCCACCTCGGAAGCCTGCTCGCCGGGGGTATGCAGCCCGATGGGCGGGAAGGACGACGATGCCGGCGGCGCCCCTGTCTCAGACGGCTGACCGCCCTGCTCCCGCTCGCGCTCCTTCTGTCGGTCCTCCTTGTCTTTCTGGATATAGCCATTGACGGTGGTGACCAGCGTCTGCTCGTTGATATGGAAGCGGTGGGCACACTCGGAGAGGTAGGTGTCGCGCTTCAGCTTGTCAGGAATCACCGACACACTCCTCAGGATGTTCCCTATGGCCTCCGAGCGCTTCAGGGGGTCGGTGACATCCTTCAGCAGCAGGTCGGTCTTAAACTGGATAAAATCCTTCTGATTGGCCTCGATATACTCCTTGAACTGCAGGGCGGTATGCTTGCGGGCAAAAGAGTCGGGGTCGTCGCCGTCGGGCAACAGCAGCACCTTGATGTTCATGCCCTCCTGCAACAACATGTCGGTGCCGCGCATGGCGGCATGGATGCCGGCCTCGTCGCCGTCGTAGAGCAGCACGATGTTCTGGGAGAAGCGGTGCAGCAGCCGAATCTGGAAGACCGACAGCGCCGTGCCCGAGTTGGCCACGACATTCTCAAGGCCGCACTGGTGCATGGCGATGACATCGGTGTAGCCCTCGACCATGTAGACGCAGTCTTCCTTGACAATGGCCTTCTTGGCCTGATAGATGCCGTACAGCTCGCGCTCCTTGTGGTAGATTTCCGAGTCGGGCGAGTTGACGTATTTCTGCTGCACACCCTTGGTGGCGGCATCGAGCTTGCGACCGCCGAAGGCCACCACCCTGCCGCTGACGTTGAGCCACGGGAAGATGGCGCGGCCGGCGAAGCGGTCGACGAGCTGTGTGGCGGGCGCCGTGTGCTGAGTGTTGGCTTCGCGGACATAGCACAGTCCTGTCTTCACCAGGAACTCGTCCTTGTAGCCCTTGCGGCGGGCCTCATTGGCCAAGGCGTCGCGCTTGGTGAGTGCAAAGCCCAGCTGGAACTTCTCGATGATGTCGTCGCGGATGCCACGGCTGCGGAAATACTGCCTGCCGATAGCCATGCCGTCAACGTTGTTCTTCAGGATGTCATGGAAATACTGGCAGGCCCACTCGTTGACGATGAACATCGACTCACGCTCCGACTGTTCTTTCTTTTCCTCGTCGGTCAGCTCGCGCTCATGAATCTCAATGTTATACTTCTTGGCCAGCCAGCGCAACGCCTCGGGGTAGGTAATCTGCTCGTGCTTCATGAGGAAGTTGACGGCATTGCCGCCCTCGCCGCAGGCAAAGCACTTGCAAATCTGACGGGCCGGCGACACCATGAACGACGGAGTCGTGTCGTCATGGAACGGACAAAGGCCTTTGTAGTTAACCCCCGCCTTGCGCAGGTTAACAAACTCGCCCACAACGTCAACGATGTTGACGGCATCCATTATCTTATCGACTGTCGCGCGGTCTATCATGATGGTGTGCAATATTTCATCCGAGGCGGCGCAGCTGAACGGTAAAGTGGCGCATCAGCGGAGCCTCCCACTCAATGGCTACGCCCCGCGTAATCTCATGCCGGCGGTCATAGACGTTCTTCAGGGCAGCGGCTATCACGTTCATGTGGTTGTCGGTATAGACACGGCGGGCAATGCAGAGGCGCAGCAGGTCGAGGCCGCCGAAGCGGTTCTCGCGGGTCACGGGGTCGCGGTCGGCCAGGATATAGCCTATCTCACAGCCACGGATGCCAGCCTCCAGGTACAGCTCGCAGGTCAGCGTCTGGGCGGGGAACTCCTCCTTCGGCACATTGCTGAGCACCTTGTCGGCATCCACGAAGATGGCATGTCCGCCGGCAGGGCGCTGGTAGGGGATGCCGTACTCGTCGAGTTTGGAAGCCAGATACTGCACCTGATGGATGCGGGTGTGCAGATTGTCGAACTCGGTGTTCTCGTCCAAGCCGACGGCCAGGGCGTTCATGTCGCGGCCGTTCATGCCGCCATAGGTAATATATCCCTCAAAGGGTATGCAGTAGAGCTTGGCACCCTCGTACCACTCCTTATTCTTAAAGCCGATGAAGCCGCCCATGTTGACGATGCCGTCCTTCTTGGCCGACATGGTCATAGCGTCGACATGGGAATACATCTCAGCCGTTATCTCCTTGATAGTCTTGTCGGCATAGCCCGGCTCGCGGGTCTTGATGAAATAGGCATTCTCGGCAAAGCGGGCAGAGTCCATCACCACCGGAACATCATAGCGATGGCACAAGGCACAGGTCTCGCGGATATTCTCCATGGACACAGGCTGCCCGCCCACGGTGTTATTGGTCACGGTCAGCACCATGAACGGCACGCGGCCACGGTTCTCGGCAAGCACACGCTCCAGCTTCTCCAAAGAGACATTACCCTTGAAGGGCACCTCAAGCTGCGTGTCCTTGGCATCATCCGTCGTCACGTCGACGGCACGGGCCTTGCGGCTCTCAATGTGCCCCTTCGTCGTATCGAAATGGGCGTTGCCGGGAATGACCTGCCCTTCCTTCACCAGATAGGAGAAGAGCACATTCTCGGCAGCACGGCCCTGATGGGTGGGAATGACATACTGCATGCCGAAGAGCCGCTTGATGACTTCTTCAAGCTTATAGAAAGAGGTGGCTCCGGCATAGCTCTCGTCACCCAGCATCAAGGCCGACCACTGGCGGTCGCTCATGGCTCCCGTACCGGAATCGGTCAGGCAGTCGATATACACTTGCTCGGCTTTTAGTTGAAAGACATTGTTGTGGGCTTCTCGCAGCCATTGCTCCCGCTCTGCACGGGTTGACATCCGAATAGGTTCTACCATTTTAATTCGCCATGATTCGGCAAAAGGCAATTCCATAGTTGTGATTTCGATTTTTAGTGAATATTAGGGTTTGCTGCAAAGGTAGCGAAAAAAACGAATAAAACCGAAAATAATTTGCTTTTTTGTGTCAAACGTCGTATCTTTGCCCTATTATTTATCGTTTTTTTAATTTATTTCAAGGATGAAAACAGTAAAATTTCTAAAACACCTCCTGCTGACGACATGCCTGAGCTGTGGCATGACGGCCGTGGCACAGGAGGCTCCAAAAGGGAAGCTGATTTATTGCAGCTATTCGGTAAGCCGACCTGCCGGACAAGGCAAGAGCTTCTGCGAATTGGTTGCCGACGAAGGGATACAGCCGAAGGTAGTGGTGTACCTGAACAGAGACTCGCATTTTGAAGAAGAAAAGCATCAGGAGTTCCCCGTCAACGAGGAAACGGTGGCGGAGATGCAGGAACTGCTGGTACAGCTGAAAGCCTATGAGCAGAACGGCTATAAGGTCGATGAGAGCATTCCCGGCGCAGCGACATACCGTTTCTACATGGAGTACAGCGGCGGCGACAAAGTGAATGCCACATGGAGCGCAGAGCGCCCTAAGCCTGAAGCCGTCAGCATCTATAACGCCATCGAAAGGTTCTTCAGCAAGTGGCGCTCACAGGTAGAGAAAGGCCAACACAAAGCATAACGACGAGGGTGTGTCATTATTAACTACAACGGATTTTACGGATTAAACGGATTTGCCAAGTATCTGATTATCAGCATGACTTTAATCCGTTTAATCCGTAAAATCCGTTGTTTTTATAGATATGGGTGTGTTTTAACACATATCCGTTGTTTCGATTCTAACGGGAGAGCGTAGGCTTAGAATTCTTCCTCCTCTTCCTCCAGCTCTTCTTCCTCCCAAGCACCGCTATAGCGGCGGCTCAGGTTTCCGCTGGTTCCTTCGGTCTCTTTGGCGCCACTCTTACTAAAGCCGTCTTCCACGGCACTTGACGCCATCATCTGCATGGTCGTTATCAATATAACGTCGGCCTCCGGCCTCTTATATATCTTTTTCATAATCAGTTTTGCTTTTGGGGGTTAGTTTACTTGTTGATTATCACTTTCTTTCCATTCACGATGTAGAGTCCCTTTGCAGGCTGTGCCACACGCTGGCCGTTGAGGTTGTAAACCTCGCCATTCACTCTTTCACCATTCATGAGCGCAGCGCTAATGCCTGTGGTCTCATCGTCCAAGCCGATGAATGTGCGGGCGGTAGTGGTAGCAGGCAGATAGGCGGTGTTGGCACCGACGGTGAAGGCATTCTTCGTCTTGTAGAAGCCTACGACACCATCTTCGTTCATCAGCACGAAGATGCCAGCCTCCACTTCAGTAGCAGTGGTCACGCCGACAAACGCATTCTCGATAGCGTCAGGTGTGCCCGTAGCCAGAGGAATGTAGTAGCGACCCTCGTCAGCCTTCAGCAGCATGCCCTCTCCAGCAGGTACAGCACCGTCGATTTCCACGAACGATACATTGTCACCGCTAACGGTAGCACGATAAGCCGTCAGACCTTCTACACCGCCAGTGAAGTCAAGAGCCGAGCCACTGGCAAAGGTACGATAGCCAACAGAAGTCACGTCGACATAGGTGTGGGTCTTGGGATATTCAACGCTTATGGAGCGAATATAGCTACCGTCATTAAGGACGATGGCAACAGTTTCGTCACTTCCAGTATAAGTATACTTTGCTGTATAAGGAGCACTACTGCCCGTCACTTCATAGTTGGTAGCTCCTGCAATTGTGGTCGTAGAAGGACTGGTAAAAGTGAGGAGTGTGATTTGCATGCCCTTCACAGCGGGAATGGTCAGTGTCGGCTTGTTGCCAATATTTGCCCAGTCTGTCCAACTAGCATTAGGAATCTGCTTGTCAAAAGTCATGGGAACATCAATTGTTTTGTCATTCACAGTAGCTTGTGCTACAAACGTACCAGAATTAGCAGAGGTAAACACACCGATGTTTTTCTGCTGGAAATCCCATGTTACCGTGGCACTTGCCAAAGAAAATGACAAAGCCTCGGTATTCTCTTCAAACACTGCGGTGAGAGTCACATTATTGGCAGGCATTGTAAAGGTTTGGCCAGCCTTGTAAGTAGTAGTACCGTCATTCCAACCAACAAGCGTATATCCGCTCTTTGCGAGGAAGTATGACTTGGGAACGGTGATAGTTGCGCCCTCATTACCATAAACGTTTGCAGGAACGACGCCTGTGCCTTCGCCGGCTGCGAATGTCACAGCCAACAATTGCTTGAAGTTTGCAACAGCCGTATGATTAGCTGTGATGTTCTTAATGATATAGGGATTGCCTGTTTGTGATTCACCATCAATCGTCCAGTTCACGAACTCATAGCCTTCATTAGCCGTAGCTGTCAGTCTCAAGTCGTTAGTCTCATAAACGCTGTTTGCGCCAAGAATAGGAGAAACAGTTCCTGCTCCCTCAATATTCAGGCTTGTGGTAATGGTGTAAGAAGTCAACTCAGTAGCCTCGCCACTTGCTGTACCGCTAATCACGATATTACCAAAAGCAACGCCCTTGTCGGGAGCACAGCTCCTAACATAGATGCGTAATTTAACGGCCTTTGTTGAAGCAACAGCAGTAGTGATAGCATGGCTATGTACCTGGTTTGCCTGACCTTCTTGACCAATCTTGTTATTACGAGTGATGGCGGCGCTTGTTTCGAGTTTGATGGTATTGCCCTCACCATCAATGAAGTCTGCATCAATCTTCGGGCCATCAGTTCCTACTTTGAAAGCTTCGAACGAAACAGCCGTCGGTAAAAAGGTCAGCCCCTTCCACGGGGTCATTGAGAACTCTATATAGTTGCCGTCAACTCTTTCGTTATCAGCAGCTGTGGTTTTAGGTGCAAACTGAGTAACCGCAGTTCCACCATACGTTGCCGTTGGTGTAGCATGAATTGCAATGTTCGATGCCATCAACCAATCCGTCTTCATCACGGTCTCGTCTGCACCGGGCATACCAACACTTTCTGCGCCATCAGCCATTGACCATGTAGCAGATATATCAAAAGCATTCGGGTCAACTACTGTCAGAGCATAGGTGGCAGAAGATTTCTTGTAACTTTCGTCGCCAGCAAATGTAGCAGTAATATTGGTCGTGCCGATAGCCTTCACCGTTACAGCACCAGTGGTTGCGTCCACTTCTGCCACATCAGTGTTGCTACTAGCATAAGTCACAGTCAGACCTGTAGGATTGGTAGTCACGGTTGGCAAGGCAAAGCTCTCACCCAGATTTGCTGTGCCAGAAGTCTCAGCGAAAGCAACAGAAGAAGCGGTGCGAGTATCTGTCTCAGCCAGGAAAGCAATCTCATACAAGAATTCATTATTGGCACTGCCAGCGCGGACAAATGCTTCGTAAATCTTGGATGAGCTCAAATTATCAGCCTTCAACACAACTGCTTTATTATACGTGCTTGCCGTCTGTGTGGAAACTGGAGTGTCAGAAATTCTGTTACCATCTGAATCAAGTTCGTACAAATCAAGATAGACATATCTATCACTTGCATTCTTGCTTCTTGACATTACATATGCACGAATCTCCGTGCAGGATGTCACCTTAAAAGAAATAGTCTTTGCTTTTTGTACACAAAGTGTTCTATAGCCTGACGAGAAATAAGCAGAATGTCCTTTAAACACATCCGTAGCAGTCCATCCACCTTTACTGCTATCAGCGCCAGGCGAGCCTGCTGTGGTAATCCATTTCTGCTTAGAAGTAGAGACCGATGCTACATAACCACAAACCGTCAGCCAGTTTGTTTCTTCATCATAATAGGAAAGGGCACTGGAACTGTTGTTCGTACCAAACCCCGCCTCATCAATCGTTGCATAATTTGCCAAGTCCAGATAGACATCGCTAGCAGTTTGAGCTTTTACCCCCCCCACTACAAATGCGAGGAGCGTCAATAATGTAAATAGCTTTTTCATTTTGTTGTAGTTTTTATTAAATATTAAAGTAGTTGTAGTTTCTGCAAAAATTTGGGCAAAGATACAGTTTTATTGGTTAATAATACTGTAAGAGAGGTAATATTTAAGATTTTTTAAGCCGCATTCCTTGATATAGGTAACTTTTCAGCGAATCGCCACGAACCGCTTTTTGAAACAAATTGGCACTAATTGGCACTAATTGGCACTAATTTTATCCACAAATTATCATAAATATTCGTGGGCAGGCCACATTGGTGGCCGTAATTTGTGACAATTTGTGCCCATTTGTTTCTGAAAACATGATTCATGGGTATTTGCTGAATAATTACATATAATTTTCCAAAATATTTTTTTTCTTAAAAAGTGGCTCAAGCCTACACTACTTGACTTATCATGCTTATTTTCAGCGCGTTAAGTAGTGTAGGCTACCTTCACTTTTGATGGGCAAGCCTACACAAAATCGGAAAATTGCGAATAATCACAACATTTTTTATTTTCCTTTCCGCACTCTTTTATGGCACCTCCAGCAGACTTTTATCTTGAATAATTGCAGTAACCGCCGTGGTTACTGTCCGTAACTGCCATGGTTACTGACTGTAACCGCCATGGTTACTGTCAGTAACCCCTATTGTTACCAGGCATTTTCGCTGATTCGTCATCTTAAAATGACCGCTTAGTGTAGGCTTACCCATAGAAAGTGAAGGCAGCCTACACTACTTAATCATCTGAAAATAAGCGTGATAGGCCAAGTAGTGTAGGCTTGAACCATTTTTTGAGAAAAAATTTCTTGGAAGCAAAAATAACGTGCACATCTTTTGATAAAAAGCGGACAAAACCGTCAAGGAACGGCAAAAACCCTTAAGACACTCATGACACATGACACACATGACCACTTTTGCGCAAAAAAGATGCACAAATTGTCGCAAATGCGCACGTTTCAGAGTAAAATGTGCAATTTTTACACTATTTACTTTGCCAAAAGGCAAAAAAAACGTACCTTTGCACCGAATTTGCAATTTCATTATTATACATTATTAATAATATGGCTTTAAAGATTGTTGTGCTGGCCAAGCAAGTGCCAGACACCCGTAATGTGGGTAAGGATGCCATGACTGCCGAAGGCACCGTCAACCGCGCCGCCCTACCCGCTATCTTCAATCCGGAAGATTTGAACGCCCTGGAGCAGGCCCTTCGCCTGAAGGAGCAGCATCCGGGCTCTACAGTAGGAATCCTGACGATGGGTCCTCCACGTGCAGGTGAGATTATCCGTCAGGGACTTTATCGTGGTGCCGACACGGGTTGGCTCTTGACCGACCGCCTGTTCGCCGGTGCCGACACGCTGGCTACCAGCTATGCGCTGGCTACGGCCATCAAGAAGATTGGCAATGTTGACATCGTCATCGGCGGCCGTCAAGCCATCGACGGCGACACCGCCCAGGTGGGTCCGCAGGTGGCCCAGAAGCTGGGGCTGAACCAGGT
>JAFUDJ010000023.1 GCA_017459445.1 Prevotella sp.
ATTATCCATTGTTCTAAGTCGTATTGTATAAAATTAGGCATTCTGTCTGCAAATTTAACGAATAAAATGCAAAAGGAAAGAATATCTATGTCTTTTATTGCAATCTTTAACAATGAAGCATGGCTCAAAAGGGTTCTTGCTATGGCAAGCGGCAAGGCCGAGTCCGATTTAGATACCTAACTCTTGCACCAATCCGTATCATGTTGCCTTTTCCCTCCATACCTCAATTCCTCGTTTTTCCCTGCCATGCCTTTTATTTACGGTTATTCTGCGTTAATTCTCCCAAATCCGTCTTTCGTTACAGTCTTTTTCCGTAACTTTTCCTTCGGAGAAGTTACTGTCACTCGGAAATGAGCAGAAAAGCAAGCTTTCCTTTTGCATTTCTCTCGTTTTTCCGTAACTTTGCGACAAAAGTCGCGAAGTTCTTTGACCTAAAGGTACAAAGTGTTGCACAAATCCTCCGTATCGGCAAAAAAAAGAATAAATTCTTTTGTTTTGCTCTCGACTTTCCGTAACTTTGCAGCTATGGAGACCATTATTTTTCTTGTGCGGCACGGTGAGACTGTGGATAACGCACGGCAGATTATGCAGGGACAGACGCAGGGCGAACTGAATGAAAAGGGTAGGGCGCAGGCTCAAACAGTGGCTCGGCGAATGGCGGCGGAGACCGTGGACGCTGTGGTCAGCAGCGACCTGCGGCGTGCCGTGCAGACGGCGGAAATCATAGCTGTGCAACATGGTTTGCCCGTGTTGACTACTCCATTGCTGCGAGAGCGTGACTGGGGCTCGTTCACGGGACGCTATATTCCTGACCTGCAGGGCGAGACGTGGCCTGACGACATAGAGAGCGAAGAGACGCTGCTTTCGCGTGCGTGTTCCTTTTTATTATATATAACAGCCACCTACCCGGGGAAACGGGTGGTGGCCGTAGGTCATGGCATTACGAACAAGGCCATTCTGGCTGTGTATGCCGGCTGTACGATGCGTGAGGTGCAGCGTATGATGAATGCCGAGGTGCGCATTCTGTCGCTATCGGCTGAACGAGCCGTTTCTTTGGACGCTCGAATTTCCACGGCCACTGCCGCCTCCGCTGCTGCCTCTGCTGAATGAGCCTCCGCTGCTGCCTCTGCTGAATGAGCCTCCGCTGCTGCCTCTGCCGAATGAACCTCCACTACTGTGGCTGCCGCTGAATGAGCCGCTGCTGCGACCACTGCCGAGCGAACTGCTGCTGCGGCTGCCGCTAAACGACCCGCTGCTGCGCCCAGTGCCAAGGGTTGCGCCTCTGTTGGCTGCACTGGTCGTGGTGGTTCTGGAGAAAGAGCTGGCCGGGCGGCTCTTCGTGTTGCTGAACGAGCCATTGCTATGCGTTCCATTTCCGAACGAACCGTTGCTGTGCGTCCCATTTCCGAACGAGCCGTTGCTATGTGTTCCGTTGTTGTGCGGTGTATAGCCGTGGTGGTTGACGGTGGTACGGGTGGAGCTGTTGCGGTTGCCGCCAAAGTGGCTTCTGCCGTTTCCGAAGTGTCCGTTGGGGTTGCTGTGATGGAAGTCGCCACGGTTCCAGCGGTCCAGCATGCCGAAGTGTGAGCGGCCTGTGGGGCGATAGTGGCTGGTGTGGTGATAGTAGTAGCCGCGTCCGCCTACGTGGTGCCAGGCATGTCCGCCCCGGTAGCTGGCATAGAACACGGGCCGTCCGAAGTAGAAGTAGTCGCGGCGCGGATAGCGGGCATAGATGCCAAAGTGCCAAACCCCGTTGGTCCAGTATAGCGGGCGGTAGAAATAGGTGGCTGCACAGAAGGCGTTCCACTGCCAGTCGAGCAGCACGTAGCTCATGTCGAGGTTGCGGCGCTCCCAGTAGGTGCCATAGACGTCGTCATAGCTCGTCACCCCCATCAGGTAGTCGAGGTTGATTTCGTAGGCTGCCTCATACTGTTCGTCGGTGAGGTTCAGTTCGTATGCCATCTTGTCCGTGAGGAACAAAGCTTCGTTTCGTGCCTGTTCGTAACTCATGGCGTTGGCCGTGACTGCTGTCAGCAGCAGTATTGTCAGGGTCGTCATCATCTTTTTCATAGCTGTAATTATTTAAAATGGTTCGACATTACTTTTGTTTTCTGCTGCAAAAGTAAGAAGAAACCTTGACGCAAAAAAAGGATTTCCCCTAAACCGTGAGGGGGAAATCCCTATCCTTGCCTACACCTTGTCTACATCCTTGCCTACATAATAATTCATAAATTATCAGATTAAATTTTGTATATTTCATTAAAAATAAGTAACTTTGCACGAATATATGAAATTTCTGACCACCATACTGGCTGTTTTGAGTACGCTGGGAGCTACGGCACAGCAGAAAAGGCCGTTGTTCGACAGTTTGTCGTATCATGTTGAGATGCAGACTACGCTGTCGGACGGTGACAATACACCCCTATGGTTGAATGCCAATCGTCATGGTTTAAGCTCGTTGAAGACTGCTAACGGCTATCTGCGAGGTGCGGTCAGCCGTCCTTTGGAGCGTGATTCGTTGCGCCGCTGGGGTATAGGCTATGGGCTTGACGTCGCTTTGGCCGCCGGCTTTACCAGTACGCTTGTCGTGCAGCAGGCCTATGCCGAGGTGCGCTGGCTGCATGGCGTGCTGACGGCAGGCAGTCGCGAGTACCCTATGGAGCTGAAAAACCAGCAGCTCAGCACTGGCTCCCAGATGTTGGGCATCAACGCCCGCCCTGTTCCGCAGCTGCGTCTGGCTCTGCCGGAGTATTGGAAGATTCCCGGCTTGAAAGGCTGGCTGGCCTTCAAGGGGCATGTAGCCTATGGCATGCAGACTGATGATGGCTGGCAGAAGGACTTTACCCAGCGTGCGAACCGGTATACGGAGCACACCCTTTTTCACAGCAAGGCCGGTTATCTGCGTATTGGCCCGAAGAATATTACGCTGGAGCTCGGGTTGGAGATGGCCGCCCAGTTTGGTGGGAAGTCATACGTTCGGGAGGCGAATGGCAACATGGTGGCATATACTGCTGACCAAGGACTAAAAGGCTTTGCCGAAGCCTTCTTCTCGGGTGGAAGCGATAGGATAGACGGTAATTACCACAACTCGTCGGGCAATACGATGGGCAGTTGGGTTGCCCGTTTCAATATGGAGTATTCATCGTGGGGGATAGCACTGTATGGCGACCATTATTTTGAAGACCATTCCGCCATGTTCCAGGTCGACTACGACGGCTATGGCAGCGGCGACAACTGGGATAGGAAGGAAAGGATGCGCTTCTTCCTCTACGACCTGAAGGACATGCTGCTCGGCATGGAGCTGAAACTGAAGAAGTTTCCGTGGATGAGCAATGTCGTCGTGGAGTATCTCAGCACGAAATACCAGAGCGGCCCCGTCTATCATGACCATACTAAATACATCAGTGACCACATCAGCGGGTACGACGATTACTATAACCATACGCTTTTTACAGGCAACCAGCACTGGGGCATGGTGATGGGCAACCCGCTCTATCGCTCTCCGCTCTATAATACAGATGGACTGATAAGGGTGGAGAACAATCGTTTGACGGCTTGGCATATCGGACTGGCAGGCCAGCCCTGCTCACGGCTCGCCTATCGGCTGTTAGCCACCTGGCAGCGCGGCTATGGCACTTACAGCAGGCCGTTCCGCGACCCGGAGGAGAATGTCAGTATGCTGGGCGAGGTTGCCTTTAGGCTGCCGCATCAATGGGCGCTGAAAGGGGCTGCAGCCTTTGATTCTGGTAAGATATACAGCCGCAATTTCGGTGTACAGCTGACGGTAGTCAAGACGGGAACTTTAAAAGTGAAAAGGTAGAAAAGTAAACAGACAGAAAAATATAAAACGGTGAATCGTTAAGAGGATGAAGCGACTGCTAATAATTCTAATAGGTGTTTGTGCCGTTCTGACTTCCTGCGACCTGCATACGTCGGACGGGGGCGACTTGGACGGTTTCTGGCAGGCCACGTTCCGGGAAAACCTTCTGACGGGCGAGGTCGTTGACATGCGCGACTATTATGCCGCATGGGGTTTCAATGGCGGGTTGGTGCAGATGAATTCCTCACTTCCGGATCTCAACAATCTTATAGGAAAGTATACGCGTACTGACAACCATCTGCATATTGACCATCTTTACCGGTTCGTCCACGGGGTTGGAGACATGGAGATAGAGGATGTCTCTTCGTTGGATTTCTTTGGTTTCAACCAATTGGAGGAAACCTTTGAGATATTGGAACTTAACAAGAATACGCTCCGCCTGAAAAACGAGCGCGTCGTGCTTAACTTCCGAAGATATTAGAACTTCTTTCCGAATACGATGTTCAGGAATGTCTTCACCAGAATCTTCGCGTCAAACCACCACGAGCGGTGCTCCAGATAGTAAAGGTCAAGCTCTAAACGGCGCAGCATCTTCTCCATCGTGTCCGTATATCCGTTGTAGAGTGTTGCATAGGATGTCACCCCCGGTCTGATTTGGTAGAGATAGACATAGCGCGGGTCGCGCTCCATGATTTGGTCGATGTAGTATTTGCGCTCAGGACGTGGCCCGATAAACGCCATGTCGCCCTTGAACACATTCCATAGCTGAGGCAGTTCGTCCAAATGATGCTCGCGCAGGAACTTGCCGATTTTTGTCATTCTCGTCTCGTTCTCATGCTGGTAGAGGGCCGGCCCGTCTTTTTCAGCATCCACTCGCATGGAGCGGAACTTATAGATGTAGAAAGGACGACCGAAGCGTCCTATGCGCTCTTGCTTGAAGATGGCCGGGCCGCCATCTTCCCGTTTCACTAAGAAGTAGCATATAACGAATAAAGGCGAGAAAAAGATGAGGCACAATGCTGATGCAAAGAAGTCACCAATTCTCTTGATGTTCCTTTCTATCTCGTTCATGCCGTCAAGCACATATCCGCTTTCTAATTTTGTCATATATGGTATTAGGACATTCATTTTATTTTATAAACGTTATTTTATGTTGCATATTATGTATGGGGCGAAAAATATTTTAATCTTTTTCCCTACTTTAAAAAAATAATAATATGTTTTGCGTTTTGCCAACTTATTTGTATCTTTGCGGAAAATTTTTTTCATAAACACAGTAACAAAAAACAATGAAACAGACAATCTTGGTTACGGGCGGTACGGGCTTTATCGGAAGTCATACCACCGTGGAGCTGCAAGAGGCAGGCTATGAGGTCGTTATTATCGACAACCTCTCTAATTCAAATGCTAACGTTATTGACGGTATTGAGAAGATTACGGGCAAGCGTCCCGCTTTTGAGAAGGTGGACTGCTGCGACATGGACGCCCTGGAAGGCGTGTTCAAGAAATATCCCGCCATTGAGGGCATCATCCATTTTGCCGCTTCCAAGGCTGTTGGCGAGAGCGTGGAGAAGCCGTTGCTCTATTACCGCAACAATCTGACGTCGCTTGTCAATCTGCTGGAGCTGATGCCCAAGTATGACGTGAAGGGTATCATCTTCTCGTCGTCATGTACCGTCTACGGACAGCCCACGCAGGAGAATCTGCCCGTCACCGAGAATGCTCCCATTCAGAAGGCCATGTCGCCTTATGGCAATACGAAGCAGATTAATGAGGAAATCATTCAGGACTACATACACAGCGGAGCTCCCATCAAGAGTATTATCCTGCGCTATTTCAATCCTATCGGTGCTCACCCCTCTGCACTCATCGGCGAGCTGCCCAACGGTGTCCCCATGAACCTAATCCCCTTCGTGACGCAGACCGCCATGGGCATTCGCGGTCAGCTAAAGATTTTCGGCAACGACTATAATACCCCCGACCATACCTGCATCCGCGACTATATCTATGTCGTCGACCTGGCCAAGGCGCATGTCAAGGCCATGGAGCGTGTCCTCGACCAGCCTGAGACTGACGCCGTCGAGGTGTTTAACATCGGCACCGGCCGTGGCTTGTCGACACTGGAAATCGTCGAAGGCTTTGAAAAGGCTACCGGCGTAAAGGTCAACTGGACGTACGCTCCCCGTCGTGAAGGTGACATAGAGCAGGTATGGGGTAATGTCGACAAGGCTAACCGTGTACTGGGATGGAAGGCCGACACGCCTACTGAAGACGTGTTGCGCTCGGCTTGGAAATGGCAGCAAAAGCTGCGCGAGGACGGTGTGCAGTAACCGTCTTACCGCTTGTCAATAAACTTACTTCCCCGGTATTGCTCCTGGGGAAACTTGAAAAGGTCGTCGGATATTCCGACGACCTTAAAGTTTGATATGCGGATGGTGGTGTGGAATATGCCTACCTTGATGCGCACACTGACAGGGTAGCGGGTCTTCTTGTCCAGCAGGCAGCGGGCTTCCTTGATGCCCTTGACGCCCTTCTTGGCGCGCAGGGTGATGTAGTAGCCTTCCTGCGAGTCCTTGATGCTGTATGTATAGTTGTCGGGCGAGAATTTGAATTTCGTGGCATACTTGTCGCGTTCGTCGCTATGGGCGTCATAGACGGTGACGGTATTCTTCTTCCGTTCATAGCGGTAGTACGTCACGTCGTCATTCCATGCAATGTATTTTTCATCCTTGAACTTGCTCTTTTTCTGTTTCGTCCATATCGTGCCCTCCGTCTTGTAGATGCCGATGATGTTGACGGCATAGTGCAACTGCGACCCCTGCGGGCCGTACACCATGTTGTAAGTATCCATGAACATGCGGCGGGCCTGCTGTGCATTGGGCGTTTCCTTGGCCTGTGCCTGCATGGTTAGCGACAGTATCAGTACACCTATTATTATATATAGCTTTTTCATAATGGGGTGCAAAGGTAGTGCAAAGCAGACGAAAAACCAAATTTCGGAATATAAAAAAAGCGTATTGCTACGTTTTATAAGAAAAAAATATGGATAATGCAACATTCGCATTATCCATATTTCTTTCAGAAAGCATCACTTCAGCGCAATCTTTTCGACACGCTTCTGGTGGCGTGCACCCTCGAAGGAGGCTGTAAAGAACTCATCCATGATTTTTCCGGCCATCTTGTTGTCGATGAAACGGCCCGGCATAACGAGCACATTGCCGTCGTTATGCTGGCGAATCAGGTGTGCCACATCGGGAATCCAGGCCAGTCCGGCGCGCACACCCTGATGCTTGTTCAGCGTCATCACCATGCCTTCGCCGCTTCCGCAGATGGCAATGCCCGGATAGACGTCGCCATTCTCAATGCCTTGCGCCAACTCGTGGGCAAAGTCGGGATAGTCGACGGAGGCATCGCTCCACGTGCCGTAGTCCTTGTATTCATACCCATGCTCCTCAAGATACTGGAGAACATACTTCTTCAACGGGTAACCTGCGTGGTCGCAGGCCACGCCAACTGTCTTAACTTCCATATTTTGCTATATTATTGGTGATTAGTCATGCCTCGTAGGCGTTATCTCTCTCATTTGAGCAATGCCTTTACCTGCTCGTAGACGTTCTGTCCCGTGTAGCCCAGCTTCTCGTCAAGCACCTTGTAGGGAGCGGAGAAACCGAAGCTCTGCAGGCCCCAGACGCAGCCGTCGGCGCCTACCAGTCCTTCCAGAGTCACGGGCAGACCGGCTGTCATGCCGAACTTCTTCTTGCCTGCGGGCAGCACCTGCTGCTGATATTCCTTAGGCTGTGAGCGGAACAGACCTTCCGACGGAACGCTGACCACGCGCACCTTCACGCCGTCCTGGCGGAGTAGGGCAGCGCCGGCCTCCAGCGTCGATACCTCAGAACCGCTTGCCAAGAGTATGACGTCGTAGTCCTCGTCGCTGCCAGCCACGACGTAGGCGCCCTTCATAGCCTGCGTATAGTCGTTGCCTTCGGGCAGCATGTCGATGTTCTGACGCGAGAAGATGAGGGCCGTCGGCGTCTCCGTGTTCTCCATGGCCATGCGCCAGCATACCGTCGTTTCCTCGGCATCGGCAGGACGAACCACGAGCATTGAGTTCTTGCCGTGGTGGTTCTTCAGCTTCTCCATCAGACGAATCTGGGCCTCCTGTTCCACCGGTTCGTGGGTAGGACCGTCCTCGCCCACGCGGAAAGCGTCGTGCGTCCAGATGAACTTCACGGGCAGCTCCATCAGGGCGGCCATGCGGACAGCGGGCTTCATGTAGTCGGAGAATACGAAGAACGTGCCGCAAGCGGGGATGACGCCGCCGTGCAGGGCCATACCGATGCAGCAGCATGCCATCGTCAGCTCAGCCACGCCGGCCTGGAAGAAGGCACCGGTGAAGTCGCCGCGCTCGATGTTATGCGTCTTTTTCAGGAATCCGTCCGTCTTGTCTGAGTTCGACAGGTCAGCCGATGCGCATATCATGTTAGGCACCTGCTCGGCCAGCACGCTCAGCACTGTGGCGCTTGCGCCACGGGTGGCGGCACCGGCTTTCTGCTCCACCTTCGTCCAGTCGATGACGGGAGCCTTGCCGCTGAACCACTCCTCCAGCTGCTTGGCCTGTACAGGATGTCCCTTGGCCCACTCAGCCTTCTCGGCGTAGCGCTCAGCCACAATCTTCTTCAGTTCCTCGCGGCGGCGGGCATACAGTTCCTGCACCTCGGGGAATATCTGGAACGGATTCTCGGGGTCGGCCCCCAGGTTCTTCATCGTCTGCACGAAGTTGTCGCCGCCAAGCGGGGCACCGTGTGTAGCGCAGTTGCACTCATACGACGAGCCGTCGGCCTTGCGGGCGCCCTTGCCCATCACGCAGTGACCGATAATCAGGCTCGGACGCTCCTTCTCGGCCTGGGCCTTCCGGATGGCTTCGCGAATCTGGTCGACGTCGTTGCCGTCAATCTTCTGTACGTACCAGCCCCATGCCTCGTATTTCTTGGCCGTGTCCTCTGTCGTCACCACCTCTGTACGGGTGCTGAGCTGGATGTCGTTGGCGTCATAGAACATGATGAGGTTGTCCAGTCCCAGGTTGCCGGCTATGCGTCCGGCGCCCTGCGAAATCTCCTCCTGTACGCCACCGTCGCTGATGTAGGCGTAGATGGTCTGGTTCATGACGTTGCCTAACCGTGCCTTCAGGAACTTGGCGGCGATGGCGGCACCCACGGCGAAGGTGTGTCCCTGTCCTAAGGGTCCGCTGGTGTTTTCTATGCCGCGTGCGATTTCGCGTTCCGGGTGTCCGGGCGTCACGCTGCCCCACTGGCGCAGGTTTTTCAGGTCTTCCAGCTCGTATTTCCCTATCAGGCAGAGCTGTGAATACAGCATGGGAGCCATGTGGCCTGGGTCGAGGAAGAAGCGGTCGCGCCCTTCCCATGCGGGGTTCTCGGGGTCGTACACTAAGAATTCTGAGTACAGGGTGTTGATGAAGTCAGCACCGCCCATGGCGCCGCCCGGGTGTCCCGACTTGGCTTTCTCAACCATTGCGGCAGCAAGGATACGGATGTTGTCCGCTGCCCGGTTCATTACTTTGTTATCGTTCATTGCTGGTTGGACTATTAATTAAAGTTTAAAAAGGGGCGGAAATGCGTTTTTCCCGCCCCTTGTGTTGATAGGTCTTGTATTACAGGATAGTCTTCACGGCCTCCAGCATGCCCTTGTCCTGAATCAGGTCGAGGAACTGCTTCACCATGGCGTTCAGGCCGGCTACCTTATTGAGGTCCTCCTGCCAGATGAACTCTGCACCGAGTACGCCGTCGGCCACCTTCTGCGTGTCGCCGGTAGCCCAGAGCTCCTTCAGCAGGTCCATAATCTTCTGGTCGTCGTTGGGAACAATCTCCACGCCGTCGGCACGCTTGCCACCCTTGTAGTAGGTGATAATGGCTGCGAGACCGAACACGAGGCCCTTAGGCAGCTCGCCCTTGCGCTCCAAGTAAGTCTTCACGCCGGGCAGGTCGCGAGCCTGGAACTTGGGGAACGAGTTGAGCATAATGCTCGTCACCTGATGGTCGACGAACGGGTTGTCGAAGCGCTCCAGCACGTCGCCGGCAAACTTCTCCAGCTCTTCCATCGGCAGGTCGAGGGTCTGCATGAGCTCATCGAACTGTACTTTGTGGATGTACTTCGAGATGACCTCGTGGTTGCAGGCGTCGCGAACGATGTTGACGCCGCTCAGGAAGGCAACGGGAGAAAGCACGGTGTGCGGGCCGTTGAGCAGCGTCACCTTACGCTTGTGGTAGGGCTCCTCTGAGGGAACGAACAGCACGTGCAGGCCAGCCTTGTCGGCGGGGAACTCCTGAGCAACCTCCTTCGGAGCCTCAATGACCCACAGGTGGAAGTTCTCAGCCTGTACGACGAGGTTGTCGCGATAGCCAACCTTCTCCTGAATCTCGGCAATCTCCTTGCGGGGGAAGCCCGGTACGATGCGGTCAACCAGCGTAGCGTAGACACCGCACGACTCGTCGAACCACTTCTTGAAGGCTGCGGGCAGCTGCCAGAGTTCGATATACTTGTTGATGCAGTCCTTCAGCACGTGGCCATTGAGGAAGATAAGCTCGCAGGGGAAGATGATGAGACCCTTCGTGGGGTCGCCATTGAAGGTCTGCCAGCGACGATACAGCAGCTGGACGAGCTTGCCGGGATAGCTGCTTGCGGGCTTGTCCTCCAGCTTGCAGGCAGGGTCGAAAGCGATACCGGCCTCAGTGGTGTTCGAGATGACGAAGCGAATCTCGGGCTGGTCGGCCAGAGCCATGAAGGCATCGTTCTGTGAATAGGGGTTCAGGGCGCGGCTGATGACGTCGATGCGCTCCAGGGTGTTCACGGGCTTGCCGTTCTCACGACCCTGCAGGTTGACATGGTACAGGCAGTCCTGGCCATTAAGCCACTCTACCATACCCTTGTCGATGGGCTGCACGACGACGACAGAACCATTGAAGTTGGTCTTCTGGTCCATGTTCCAGATAATCCAATCAACGAACGCACGGAGGAAGTTACCCTCACCAAACTGAATCACCTTTTCAGGCATCACGCTCTTAGGAGCAAAATGTTTGTTTAACGGTTTCAACATAATAATTATACCTTATTTAAATAGTTTGTTTATGTGAGTGCAAAGTTAGTGAAAATTTTTTGAATACGTATCACTTTTACGTTATTTAAGACGTTAACGTTTGCGAAATTCTTCATTCTTGCCCTGTGGGCGAAGTCTCGTTAAGCAGGAACTGCTTGAAGTCGCTGAAGTCCTTCGACAGGGCCACGCTTTGCTTTTCGCCCTCCATGAAGGCCCGCAGGCGGTCGGGTATCTCAATGTCGATGCCCAGGATGTCGTCCACCTTCTCCTTGAACTTGGCCGGATGGGCCGTTTCGCAGAACACGCCGACCTCGCCCGGCTGTAGCGATTCCTTCAGTGCGCGGTATCCGCAAGCGCCGTGAGGGTCAAGCACATAGCCCGTTTCGCTATAGCATTGGCGCATAGTCTCCTTAATCTGTTCGTCGCTGTATGTTGCGCCGCTGATGAAACTGGTGATGCGCCGGTGCGTTTCCTCGGGCGTCAGCCTGCCGTTCTCGCTGTACAGGTTGATGATGCGGGCAAAGTTCGACGGGTCGCCCACGTCCATGGCGTTGGCCAGTGTCTGTATGCTGGCCTTCGGTTCGTAGCGGCCTGTCTGCAGATACTGGTAGAACACGTCGTTGGCGTTGTTGGCGGCAATAAAGCGCTTGACGGGCAGTCCCATCTCGTGGCCGAACAGGGCCGAGCAGATGTTGCCGAAGTTGCCGGAAGGAACGCACATCACTACGGATTTTCCGTCTGCTGACTTGCCATTTGCCATTTCCTGCAGGCGTGCAACGGCGTTGAAGTAGTAGAACGCCTGCGGCAGGAATCGGGCCACGTTGATGGAGTTGGCCGATGTCAGCCGCATGCGGCGGTTCAGTTCCTCGTCCATGAAGGCCGCCTTTACCAGAGCCTGGCAGTCGTCGAACACGCCGTCCACCTCGACGGCCGTGATATTCTGCCCCAGTGTGGTGAACTGGCACTCCTGGATGGGGCTTACCTTGCCCTTCGGATAGAGCACATAGACGTGGATACCCTCCACGCCGAGGAAGCCGTTGGCCACGGCAGAGCCCGTGTCGCCGCTGGTGGCCACGAGGACGTTCACCGTCCCCGTTTGGCAGACCGAGGCATCGCCTCGGTCTTCTGCCGTCTCCGTTTGGTACATCGAGGCATCGCCTCGGTCTGCTGAGCCGCCGTAGCGCAGGAAGTACTGCAGCAGGCGGGCCATGAAGCGCGCTCCGACGTCCTTGAAGGCCAGCGTGGGCCCGTGGAACAGCTCCAGCGCGTAGATGTTCTCGCTCACCTTCACCACGGGGCAGTCGAACGACAGGGTGTCATAAACCAGTTCCTGCAGGCCGTCCATGTCAACGTCCTCGCCAAAGAAGTTGGCCGCCACGTTGTAGGCAATGTCCTGGAACGTCATCTCGTGCATGTTGTCGAAGAAAGCCTTCGGCAGCTTCTCAATTCTTTCGGGCATGTAGAGGCCCCGGTCTTCTGCCAGTCCTTTTACGACGGCCTTTTCCAGGTCGGCGAGCGGGGCGTTACCGTTGGTGCTGTAGTATTGCATAATGACTATATGTAAAACTTATTAATAATGAGTTACTTATGAATTGTCGCTATTGTTTTCCTTTCGCTCCTTCAGCTCGTCCAGATAGCCGGCGGTGATGACGCCTGACGGCAGGGCGATGATGGCAATGCCGACGATGGAGGATATGATGCTGATGACGCGTCCGAGGTCGGAGATGGGGTAGAGGTCGCCGTAGCCCACCGTCGTCAGCGTGCAGGCTGCCCAGTAGAAGGCGTCGAAGAAGTTGCGGAACAGGTACTCGCCCGTCGCCGGGTTGATGTCTTGCTCGGCGTTGAACATTATCATAGCCGTGATGAACATGTAGAAGAGGGCCAGCGACAGCACGGTGTACAGGATTCGGCGCTGCTTCCGGATGACGGTGATGATGATTTCCAGCGACTCGAAATAGCGGATGACCTTGACCACGCGGAGTATCTTGAGCAGTCGCGAGATACGTGCTATCTTGAACGTCGGCGCCAGGAGGTTGATGGTGGGCAGGATGGACAGCAGGTCGATGAGGGCCATCGGCGTGAAGGGATAGCTGAGGATGCTCCTCCAGGCCGACCGCTTGCTGCGGATGCCGGCGGTCATCCAGCGCAGCAGGTAGTCGACGATGAAGCATCCGCACGACAGCAGGTCCAGATACCAGAACAGCCGGTATTGCGTGCGGAACATCAGCGGCAGTACGCCGATGACGATGGCTCCCAGCATAATCCAGTCGTACAGCTGCGACGACTTGCCTTCGCTGTGGGGCTCTATGAGGTTGGCTATGCGCTCAAGTATTCTTCTCATGCCGTTGGTTTTTCGCGGTGTTGTCAGTAGTTTTGGCACAAAGGTAGCAAGAATTATCCAACCCTCCAAACTTTTTTACCAAAAAGTCGTCAGGCTTTTATCTTGCTTCGTGCAGACTTTTATGTCATTTCGAGCGGACTTTTATGTCATTTAGCTCCAAGTTTTATGTCAAAAGTCCGCACTGTTTGACATAAAAGTCCGCACTGTTTGACATAAAAGTCTGCGCCGTTTGGCATAAAAGTGCGGACCGTTGATGAGAAATTGCTGCATTGTTTTTGCTTTTTGTTTGCAGAGGTAAGAAAAAAAGCGTAACTTTGCATGCAAAATATCAAAACAGGTTAGAAACAAAGCGCTGAAAAAGCTATGAAGATTGGATTTGATAACGAGAAGTACCTGCGTATTCAGTCGGAGCACATCCGCGAGCGTATAGCACAGTTCGACGGCAAGTTGTACCTGGAGTTAGGGGGCAAACTGTTCGACGACCACCACGCCTCGCGCGTGCTGCCCGGCTTCAAGCCCGACTCGAAGCTCAGGATGTTCGGCCAGCTGCGCGACCAGTTGGAAATCGTCATCGTGGTGTCGGCAGAGGACATAGAGAAGAATAAGGTGCGTGCCGACCTTGGCATCACCTACGACGAGGACGTGCTGCGGCTGCGCGAGGAGTTCCAGCAGCGCGACTTCATGGTCAGCTCCGTCGTCATCACCCACTACAACGGCCAGCATGCCGCCGACCAGTTCCGCCACCGTCTGGAGCGGATGGGCATACGCGCGTATGTACATTATCTGATAGATGGCTACCCGCACAATGTCGACGTGATAGCCAGCGACGAGGGTTTCGGCAAGAACGAGTACGTGGAGACCACGCGCGAGCTGGTCATCGTCACCGCCCCGGGCCCCGGCAGCGGCAAGATGGCGGTATGCCTGAGCCAGCTCTACAACGAGAACAAGCGCGGCATCCGCGCCGGCTACGCCAAGTTTGAGACCTTCCCCGTGTGGAACCTGCCGCTGAAGCATCCCGTCAACATTGCCTACGAGGCCGCCACGGCCGACCTGAACGATGTCAACATGATTGACCCGTTCCACCTGGAAGCCTACGACAAGATAGCCGTCAACTACAACCGCGACATCGAAATATTCCCCGTGCTCAACGCCCTGTTCGAGGGCATCTACGGCGAGAATCCCTACAAGTCGCCCACGGACATGGGGGTCAATATGGTGGGTTTCTGCATCTCCGACGACGAGGTGTGCTGCCAGGCCAGCCGCGACGAAATCATACGCCGCTACTACGACGCCACCAACAAAATGGCCGACGGTGCCGACAACGAGCGCGAGGTGAACAAGATTCTCATGCTCTTCAACCAGGCCCGCATCACCACGGCCTACCGACGCGTCACCGTGGCGGCACAGGCCAAGCAGGAACTGACGGAGCACACGGCTGCCGCCATGGAGCTGGAAGACGGCACCATCATCACCGCCAAGTCCAGTCCGCTCTTAGGCTGTTCGGCGGCCTTGCTGCTCAACGCCACGAAGCATCTGGCAGGCATCGACCACGAGGCCAAGCTGATACCGCAAAGCCTCATCGAGCCGATACAGAAGACGAAGATAGAATACCTTGGCGGGCGGAACCCGCGCCTGCATACCGACGAGGTGCTGGTGGCCCTCAGCGTGCTTTCCAAGGACGACGACCAGTGCCGCCGCGCGCTGGCACAGCTGCCGAGGCTGCGCGGGTGCCAGGTTCACTCGACGGTGATGCTCTCCGAGGTCGACCGGAAAATCTTCAAGAAGCTGGGATGCGGCCTCACCTGCGACCCCGTGCGCAAGAAGATGCCCCATAACGGCTAAGTAAAAATAAGAACAAAACCTTGATTTATGAAAAAAATAATGACCCTCGCCACGGCACTGTTGCTGATGCTCCCTGCCGGCGAACTTCAAGCACAAGACAACGTGAACATTGGAAAGAGTAACATCAAGCTGACCAGTCGCATGATGACACCTGAGGCGCTGTGGGCCATGGGGCGCATCGGCACCGTGGAAGCATCGCCGGACGGCAGCAGGGTGGTCTATCAGGTGGGCTACTATTCGGTGAAACAGAACAAGAGCCATCAGGTGCTCTATGTCGTCAATGCCGACGGAACAGGGCAGCAGCTGCTGACAACGGGCAGCAAGAACGAAACGGACCCGGCGTGGCTGGACGGCGAGACCATTGCCTTTATCAGCGGCGGCGAAGTGTGGAGCATGAAGGCCGACGGCACGCAGCGCCGCCAGCTCTCCAACACCAAAGGGGAAGTGGAGGGCTTCAAGTTCTCGCCCGACCGGCAGAAGGTCATCATCCTGAAGAGCATTCCCTTCCATGAGGTCATCCAGAAGAACCCCGACGACCTGCCCAAGGCCACGGGGCGCCGCGTCACCGACCTGATGTACCGCCACTGGGACCACTACGTGGAGTCCATCCAGCACCCCTTCCTCTGTTCGGTAAGTAGCGATGGCATCGCTATAAACGGAACGGACATCCTCGAGGGCGAGCCTTACGAGTGCCCCATGGAGCCGTTCGGCGGCATTGAGCAGCTGGCATGGAGCCCCGACTCGAAGAGCATCGCCTACACCTGCCGCAAGAAGACGGGACTGGAATACTCCATCTCCACCGACTCCGACATCTATTTATATAATATAGGTACGCGCGAGACGAAGAACCTCTGCAAGCCTGCCGACTACGTAGCGCCGGAGGTGAACCCTACCATCACGCTGGCAACGCAGGCCGTCAACGCCCCCGACAACCTGAAGAACAACGTGGGCTACGACCAGAACCCGCAGTTCTCGCCCGACGGGCGCTATTGTGCATGGCTCTCGATGGAGCGCGACGGCTACGAAGCCGACCTCAACCGCCTGTGCATCTATGATATGCAGACGGGCGAGAAGCGCTACCTGGACTGGAAAAGCGACGTAGAGAGCTTCTGCTGGGCTCCCGCCACGGGCAAGAAGGTGCAGCCCACCGACGCGCAGTTCTATTTCCTCAGCGTGTGGCATGGCTGCTGCAACATGTATAAGGCCAACCAGAAGGGCGAGGTGACGCAACTCACCGACACGTGGGATGACTGGACTTCGCTGCAGCCGGCCAACGACGGCAAGCGCATCCTGGCTACCCGTCAGAGCCTTTCGGCACCTACCGACATCTATCTGGTCACTCCCGCTGCCGCCAAGTCCAAGAAGGGGGCGGCACGCCAAGGCAGCGCCCTGGCCGACATCTGGCAGCTTACCCACGAGAATGCGCACATCCTCGACCAGCTGACGTTCGGCAAGATGCAGCAGTACTGGGTGCCTACCACCGACGGCAAGCAGGAGCTGGTATGGGTCATGCTGCCTGCCAACTACGAAGAAGGAAAGAAATATCCCACGCTGCTGTTCTGCGAAGGGGGGCCGCAAAGCCCTGTCAGCCAGTTCTGGAGCTATCGCTGGAACTTCCAGATGATGGCAGCCAACGGCTATGTCGTCGTGGCTCCCAACCGCCACGGGCTGCCCGGCTTCGGACAGGAGTGGAAGGAACAGATTAGCGGCGACTGGACGGGACAGTGCATGAAGGACTATCTGTCGGCCATTGACTTTGCAGCCGACTCGCTGCCCTTCGTCGACCGCGACCGTCTGGGGGCCGTCGGTGCCTCGTTCGGCGGATTCTCCGTCTACTACCTGGCCGGCATCCACGAGAAGCGCTTCAAGGCCTTCATTGCCCACGACGGCGCCTTCAACCTGGCCGCCATGTACTTGGAGACGGAAGAGAACTGGTTCTCGAACTGGGAGTACGACGAGGCCTACTGGCACCGCCCGCAGATGCCCCGCGCCAAGAAGACTTACCACGACTCACCGCACAAGATGGTGGAGAAATGGGACACGCCCATCCTCTGCATCCACGGCGAAAAGGACTACCGCATCAACTATACACAGGGCATGCAGGCGTTCAACGCGGCACGCATGAAGGGCATACCCGCCGAATTCCTCGTATTCCCCGACGAGAACCACTGGGTGCTGAAGCCCCAGAACGGCATCCTGTGGCAGCGCACCTTCTTCAACTGGCTGGACCGTTGGCTGAAATAAAGGTAAAAGGGTAAAAAAGTAAAAAAATATATAAACAATGACACAAGCAATTCAAAAGACTTTGCGCGACAGCGCAGCCATGCGGTGGACTGCGTTGCTGCTGTTGGCACTCGCCATGTTCTGTTCATACATCTTTATGGACATTCTCTCTCCCATCAAGGACCTGATGCAGGAAACCCGTGGATGGGACTCTACCGCCTTCGGCACGATGCAGGGCGCGGAGGTTTTCCTTAATGTCTTCGCTTTCTTCCTCATCTTTGCCGGCATCATCCTCGACAAGATGGGTGTGCGCTTCACGGCCGTGCTCTCTGCCGCTGTCATGCTTATCGGCGCCATCGTCAAGTGGTATGCCGTCAGCGAGGCCTTCATGGGCAGCGGGCTGGAGGCATGGTTTACCAACAACCTGAACTACATTCCGCTGTTCGACGAGCTGGGTGTATCGCCTTTCTACGAGGGCATGCCCGCCTCGGCTAAGTTTGCTGCCTGCGGCTTCATGATATTCGGCTGCGGCTGCGAGATGGCCGGCATCACCGTGAGCCGTGGTATCGTGAAGTGGTTCAAGGGCCGCGAAATGGCGCTCGCCATGGGTTCTGAGATGGCGCTGGCCCGTCTCGGTGTCGCCACGTGCATGATTTTCTCGCCCTTCTTCGCACGCCTCGGCGGCGAGGTCAGCGTAAGCCGTTCGGTGGCCTTTGGCGTGGTGCTCATGTGTATCGCCCTCATCATGACCATCGTCTACTTCGTCATGGACCAGAAGCTCGACGCACAGACCGGCGAAGCTGAAGAGAAGGACGACCCGTTCAAAATCAGCGACATCGGGAAAATCCTCAGCGACAGCGGCTTCTGGCTGGTGGCCCTGCTCTGTGTGCTCTACTATTCGGCCATCTTCCCCTTCCAGAAATACGCCGTTAACATGCTGCAGTGCAACCTGACGCTTACGGCTCCCGACGCCGGTTCGTTCTGGGCTCAGGAGAGTGTCACCATCTGGCAGTACATCATCATGCTTGTCGTGGCCGCCGCAGGCTTCGCCAGCAACTTCCAGAAGAAGAGTGCCAACAGATTCTGTCTGTTGGCCATCAGCATCCTGGCCCTCATCACCTACTGCTATATGGGCTATATGCGCCAGACGGCAGAGAGCATCTTCGCCGTATTCCCGCTGCTGGCCGTGCTCATCACGCCTATCCTCGGCAGCTATCTCGACCATCACGGCAAGGCCGTCTCAATGCTCATCCTCGGTTCGCTGCTGCTTATAGGTTGCCACCTGACGTTTGCCTTCGTCCTGCCCCTGTTCAAGGGCTCGGCTGTCGGCGGCATCGTCATAGCCTATGCCACCATCCTCGTGCTCGGCGCCTCGTTCTCGCTGGTGCCTGCCTCGCTGTGGCCTTCAGTGCCCAAGCTGGTCGACGCTAAGGTCATCGGCTCGGCCTATGCCCTCATCTTCTGGATTCAGAACATCGGTCTGTGGCTCTTCCCGCTGCTTATCGGCAAAGTGCTCGACAAGACCAACCCTGAGGGCGTCAGCGCCACTGAGCTCGACTACACCTATCCGCTGGTCATGCTGGCCTGCCTCGGCGTAGCAGCCCTTTTCCTCGGCTTCGTCCTGAAAGCCGTCGACAAGAAGAAGGGCATCGGCCTCGAAGAGCCGAACATCAAGGCATAGGCGATGATGAGACGTTTGGTGAATGTTGCAAGAATGCTGATAGCCATCGGGGCTCTTTTGCTGACAGTCGTATTGAACTGTCAGCAAAAGAGCTTCTCAGGGCAGTTGGCGGAGTGCGGGCGTGCCTCCGCCACAACGCTCATGGCTCCCCAGAAGCATCATCACCATGAAGCCACGCTGACGGATGCCACGGGGCTCTACCGTGTCTGCAGTTCGCGCCCGCAGCGCCTGCTTCCCACGCAAGGTTCCAAGACCGAGCGGACAGCCAGTCCGGGCGGTCTTGTCCGGCACCATATTGTAAAACGCCTTCAATTCCCTTACGACGGCAGGCGGCGCCAGGAGACGGCGCCCTTCTGTCTGTCGGCCTCGTGCCTTTTATTATGTAATAGCACTGAGGCACATCATTCGTTAGCATAGTAGTTGTTTACCTTAGGGACACACGCTAATTAACCATTTTTTCCAACTTATAAAACTTACAACAACTATGCCAAGTCTAAAGGATTTGGAGATGGCTGCTGCCGTCTCTGCATATAAGCATATCACTATCAAGAAGTCATTGTTCTCAAAAAAGGCCGTCTATACGCCGACCGGCAGCCCCGTCAAGGTGCTGACCTTGGACTATTCCCCGACGGAAGGCGAGCGGCTGGCCCGTCTGCTCGACATGCCGCTCGACAAGATGGCGGCTGACATCCAGCAGAAAGGGGCGCCACGCCCTGCGCCCATCGGTCACTTCCACTTGGAAGTATGCCTCAGCGACGACCGCCAGTTCTGTGCCTTGCAGCTCTTCCGCTTCACGGATTTCAGAAACAACCCCGTCTTTGAGCCTCGCTTCTATGAGGGCAGCGACGTAGAGACCGTCGCCCGCCTGTTCTAAAAGGACAATCGGTGGCATTCTGGAGCAAGTGTGAACCTTCACACTCGCTCCAGGAAGCCACCGTGCGCCATTTCCGCAATTTTGATAAAATCTTCCGTAAATTGTGCAACTATGGTATGGAATTTTTTTCGTACCTTTGCATGCTGTAAGAAACATAAAACAGGAATGATATGAAAATTGCAAAATGGATGATGGCTGTAGCCGCCCTGATGGTATCGGTGGCTTGCAGCGGAAACAAAAAGAGTGATGCCAACGCAGACCAGCTTGCTGCGGAAGGGACGCAGGCTGTGGCTGCCAAGACCGGCAGCAAGGCCCTTGTCGTATTCTTCTCTCATGCCGGCGACAACTACAGCGTGGGCAACATCAAAGTCGGAAACACCAAGATTGTAGCCGACTACATCAGTGAGATAACGGGTGCGGAACAGTTTGAAATCGTCACCCACAAGTACGACGGCATGGCCTATCGGCCGCTGTGCGACCTCGCCAAGGAGGAACAGCAGAACGGCGAACTGCCGCCATTCGAGGGCAGCGTGGATGTCTCGAAGTATGATACCGTCTTCGTCGGTGGTCCTGTCTGGTGGGGCACCTATCCGCAGGTTATGTTTACGTTCTTCCAGAAATACGACTTGAACGACAAGACCGTCATCCCCTTCACCACCCATGAGGGGTCGGGGCTTGGCAGTTGTGTGAAGGATTTGAAGAAAGCCTATCCGAAGGCAAACTTCCTCGACGCCTTCTCCATCTATGGTCACGATGTCCGCGAGGGCAAAGGCCGTGTAGAGAAATGGCTGAAGAAACTCGGCTATGGCGAGTAAAGCCCCGTGGCTCCATGGCTCGTGCAAGATAGAAACAAACCTATAAAAACTAAAACAACAATGCAGAACTTTGATTACATGACCCCGACCCGCCTGATTTTCGGACGGGATTCGATTGTGAAACTGCCTGAGGTGATGCATCCTCTCGGCAAACGCGTGTTGCTGACCTACGGTGGCGGAAGTATTAAAAAGCTTGGTCTCTACGACCGTGTGAAGGAACTCCTGGCGGAAATCGAGAACGTCGAGATTTTTGAGCTCCCCGGCATTCAGCCCAACCCGAAGTACAACCCCAGCGTGCTGGAAGGTGTGCGCATCTGCAAGGAACAGCAGATTGACGTCATCCTTGCTGTGGGCGGCGGAAGCGTGCTCGACTGCTCGAAAGCCATTGCTGCCGGTGCCTGCTACGACGGCGAGCCTTGGGACCTGATTACTTATAAGGTAAAGGCCAAGAAGGCCCTGCCCATCGTCGACATCCTGACGCTGGCTGCCACGGGTTCGGAATACGACTGCGGCGGTGTCATCTCCCGCACCGAGACGAACGACAAGGTGGGCTATATGGACCCGCTGCTGTTCCCCGTCTGCTCCATCCTCGAACCGCAGTACACCTTCTCCGTGTCGAAGAAACAGACCGCTGCCGGCTGTGCCGACGCCATGAATCATACCATGGAGCAGTACTTCGTGGCTGACTCCACGTTGCTCAACGACGGCTTCTGCGAGTCGATGCTGCGGAGCCTGATGGAGAACGCCCGCAAGTGTCTGGCCAATCCTGAGGACTACACCGCCCGCGCCGAGATGATGCTTTGCTGCACCTACGGCTGCAACGGCATCCTGTCCTTAGGCAACAGCTATTCCGGCTGGCCCTGCCATGCTATTGAGCACGCCTTGAGTGCCTACTACGACATCACCCACGGCGAGGGTCTGGCCATCATCACGCCGCGCTGGATGAAGCATATCCTTAGCGACAAGACGCTTGACCGCTTCGTCAAGTATGGCATCAATGTCTTCGGCATCGACGCCACGCTGCCCAAGCAGGAAATTGCCGAGCGTGCCATCGACGCCACCTATCGTTTCTTCGAGAGCATCAACATACCGATGCACCTGCGCGAGGTGGGCATCGACGACAGCCGCATTGACGAAATGGCACACCATATCGCCGTCAACGAAGGCCTTGAACATGCCTACGTACCCTTGACCGAACAAGACATCAAGGAGATTCTGATGGCGAGCCTGTAAAGAATGTGACGCCTGCTTTTAAGGCACCACCAGCCGCTTGGCCCACTCCGTCAGGAAGGGCTGGATGCTTTCATAGGGAATGGTGTCGTTGGGCATGCCCATGGCGTAGGCTCCTATCTCGTATTGCTGATAGATGAAGCATACGCCATTTTCCATGAAGTAAGGCGGGGTGTACGGCAGTGGAATGTCATAGATGTTGTCGACACCCATCAGCATCTTCTCCAGCTCCTCATCAGTCTCGACACCGAAATAGGTGTACAGGTGTTTTTTCAGTAATTCGTTAAACTGGTATTCCAACGGTCGGCGTATGATGTCCCATGACAATCGCCGACCGTCGCTTTTGCGGAACGTGGCTCCCATCTGGGCCGTCGACGGATGGGCACCGCCAAGGTTGAGATACCTCATGACGCTATAGCTGACTATCTTGTCGGTCTCGTACACCTTTCCCATCCGGAACTCATATTCCACAATGACTCCCTCGGGCAGTTCCTTCAGCTCGTGGCGCAGCGTGTCGGTGAGGGCCTTGCCGTAGAAGTCCACCAGTGCCCGGATGTCGGTGGCGTCGCCCGGATAGCAGCCACCCAACAGCTCGTCCATCCACTCGCCAACCGCCAGCCGCAACCGCTCTTCAGGCTCTTCGGCATAAATCTTACACAGCAGATTCTGCTCGTCCAACACATAGCATGCCGAGTCGCCAGCAGCCAGCTGCTGTTGTCCCTCAGTGTTACCATTACCCGTGCAACCGACACCTGCCAGTCCTATGCACGCTGCCATGAACGTCATTCCAAACCAACGCCCAACAGTCCTCATCATCTTCTTGCTATTCATAATACGCTTGTTTTATTTTACTTTGACGGGGACAAAGTTACGAAAAGTCGAGGGCAGAACAAAATAAATCCATTTATTTTTTTATGCCGAGACGAAGTAACTTCGCGACAATTGTCGCAAAGTTACGGAAAGTTGAGTGAAATACAAAACAAATCACGATTTGTTTTTATTTCTGAGCTGATATAGAAAAACTGTAGTTTTTTCTTCTTTTAATTATGTGGAATCAGATATTTTGTGTATATTTGCATTCAAATACTGAACATTTTATGGCAAACATTGGAAATAATGAAGCATTGAACCGTCTACGTGTAGTCCTTGCAGAGCAGGAAAAGACTAACCGTTGGTTGGCAGAGCAATTAGGAAAAACAGAGCATACCATTTCGCGATGGTGTCATAACAAGTCGCAACCTTCTGTTGCGCAGTTAAACGAGATTGCACATGTTTTGGATGTAGATGTCCGCAGTCTAATAACCACAAACATGCAATAATAGATGAAGAAAGAAGAGATATTTGCTCTTTTTAAGAGCTATGAAGATGCTGTTTGCACAATAGACAATACGGAGTGTTGGAGCGCAAGAGATTTGCAGAAGCTCTTGGGATATAGTCTTTGGCAGAATTTCACAAACGTTATTAATAAAGCAAAGGATGCATGTGTTAATGTCGGAAATAACATCGATGACCATTTTATTGACGTCAATAAAATGGTCGAGGTCGGAAGTGGCGCAAAACGTCAGGTAGATGATGTCATGCTTACCCGCTATGCCTGCTACTTGGTGGCACAAAACGGCGACCCTCGCAAACCGCAGATAGCCTTTGCCCAGACATACTTTGCTGTGCAGACCCGACGGGCAGAGCTGATAGAGCAACGTCTTTTGGAGGTGGAACGTGTCAAGGCTCGTGCCAAACTACAAGAGACAGAACGCAAACTTTCGGGCATATTGTATGAACGTGGTGTCAATGACCAGACCTTTGCCGTCATACGCTCCAAAGGTGACCAAGCTCTCTTCCGTCTTAGCACAAACATGATGAAGCGCAAGATGGGAATGCCCCAAAGCCGTCCTCTTGCCGATTTCCTTCCCACCATCAGCATCAAAGCTAAGGACTTTGCGGCAGAAATGACCAGTGTCAACGTACAGACAAAAGACCTGCAAGGCGAAACAGCCATCACCAAGGAACATGTCGATAATAACGCAGCAGTTCGCAAAATGCTGACTGAGCGTGGCATCATTCCAGAGAACCTGCCTGCAGCAGAGGATGTCAAGAAGGTCGAGCGCCGACTGGCGAGTGAAGAAAAGAAGATGTTGAGGAATAATAAATGACATAATAAGATAATGACCGATATACAAGAAACGAATAGAACGAATGTATTGTTTGAACGAATGGCTGCATTGATTGAGCAATCGCGTCAATATGACACGTTAAAACGATGCCGATGCTTTTATCAAGCCTACGAGAATGCCGTAATTGTGGCAACGGCGTTGCCACAATTCGTTTGCCGCGTTTCACTCTCTCGTGGTCTCACTATCTGATATAATAGACAAATAATAAAAACTATAAATATGAGCCAGAAAGAAGCACTACAGTTGTTTGAGCAGCGAAAAGTACGCACCGTTTGGGACGACCAAGAAGAGAAATGGTATTTCTCGATAGTGGATGTGTGCGGGGTTCTTACTGAAAGTAAGGATGCACTGACTGCACGTAAGTATTGGAATAAACTAAAGCAAAGGCTGAAGGAAGAAGGAAACGAAACGGTGACAAATTGTCACCAGTTGAAAATGAAAGCCTCAGACGGTAAGATGCGTCTGACCGATGTGGCTGATACAGAGCAACTTTTCCGAATTATCCAGTCCATTCCGTCCCCCAAAGCAGAACCCTTCAAACAATGGATGGCACAGGTAGCCAGCCAGCGTATAGACCAGATGCAAGACCCGGAACTCAGTATCGACCAGGCCATCATTGACTACAAGCGTTTAGGCTACAGCGACGCTTGGATTAATCAGCGCATCAAGTCTATTGAAGTGCGCAAGGAACTGACAGATGAGTGGAAACGTACTGGCGTAAAAGAGGGATTGGAGTATGCTTCATTGACAGATATTATTACCCGCGAGTGGAGTGGCTTTACCACTAAGCAATACAAGCATTTCAAAGGCCTAAAGAAAGAGAACCTACGCGATAACATGACCAACCTTGAAATAGCCTTCAATATTTTGGCTGAGGCTTCAGCAACGGAACTCTCTAAACAGCGTGACCCTCGCGGCTTCCGCCAGCAGGCACAGGTTGCAAAGGATGGTGGCAGCGTGGCAAAGGCTGCCCGCAATCAATTGGAAAGCCAGTTAGGTCATAGCGTTATTTCACCCGCCAAAGCCAGCGACTATCTGCTACCGGAGGAAAGCCAAAACGAAGAATAAAGGAAACTACTATATGCCTACAC
>JAFUDJ010000024.1 GCA_017459445.1 Prevotella sp.
GACGCCTTGTTCCGTCACGATGATGTTGACGTCGTGCTCGCTGGAGTCCTGATGGCTGACGAAGGGCACCACGGATGAGATGAGGCCGCCCTTGGCCGTCGAGGGGCAGGTGAAGATGGATAGGTAGGCGTTGCGGATGAAATCTGCACCCGTCAGGATATGTAGTTTCGCCAGTTCCAGAGCGATGTCATTCATGTGTGTTTAAAAGGCTTTCTTGATAAACAGACCGCAACTCGTCGCAATCCTTCAGAGTGACGCTGCAAAAATACGAAGAGAATGTGAGACGGCAAAGAAAAGGGAAGAAAAATTTGGGAAAGCGAGGGGGAAGCGGGGCGGCTGATAAGACGGGGGATGATACAATGTAGGAGCAGGAAAGGGCGAAATGGGCTCAGTTTTCTTTCTATCTTACTTGAAATCAGGCAGTAACGCGACGGTATCTATCATGGTTACGAGCAGTAACCATGGCGGTTACAGTCAGTAACTATGGCGGTTACGGACAGTAACCATGATGGTTACTGCGATTATTCAAGATAAAAGTCTGCTGGAAGTGACATAAAAGTAGATGGGAAATTACATAAAAGTGGGTGCAAATGACGGCATTAATGGCATGATTCTGCCATTAGTAGTGCTGTTTCAGTGTCGTTTAGTGTTGTTTTAGTGCTGTTTCGCGGAATAAACGTCACTAATTAAATTACTGAAAATAAGCATAATAGACGAATTAGTGACGTTTCAAGCAAAAAACATGAAAGAAATGAATGAGAATAATTGATTTGTGAAAAGATGTGAATCTGTGTTTTGACACACATCCTCGGAGATATTTTTTCAGTGAAAATCTGAACTGTATAGAACTCATAGCAATGCTGGCAATGCTGGCTAACGGCTTCAACGAAGACGTGAAATGGTTCCGGGATTACGGTGACGGGTGAAAAAGCATCCGGGTCTGAGCAGTAGCCAGACCCGGATGTGATGTGTGGTTGCGAAGTTGTCGGCTTAGTCGAGTCCGAAGAGGACGCGGAGGCCACCGTCAACGCCCGAGAAGCCCATGAAGGCCAACGAGAGCAGACCGGCAGACAGCATGACGATGGCCATGCCACGCATGCCCTTGGGGATGGACACGAGCTCCAGCTGCTCACGCATGCCGGCAAAGACAGTCAGTGCCAATCCGAAACCGAGGGCGGTGGAGAAGGCATAGACGATAGATTGTGCCAGGTTATAGTCCTTCTGAATGACCAGGATGGCTACGCCCAGCACGGCGCAGTTGGTGGTGATGAGCGGCAGGAAGATGCCCAGCGCCTGATAGAGTGCGGGCGACACCTTCTTCAAGATAATCTCCACGGCCTGCACCAAGGCGGCAATGACCAGGATGAAAGCAATGGTCTGCAGATACTGCAAGCCGAAGGCGTTGAGCACATAGGTCTGGACAAGCCATGTCACGATGGTGGCCAGCGTGAGCACGAAAGCCACGGCGGCCGACATGCCGAGCGATGTATCTATCTTCTTCGATACGCCAAGGAACGGGCAGATGCCAAGGAACTGCGACAGGATGATATTGTTGACGAATATCGCGCTGATGAAAATCAATATATATTCCATATAATTGTCGTTATTTCGTTATGACGATGTTTCGATATTTCGATGTTTCGAGATTTCGAGATTTCGATGTTACGATGTTACGAGTTGCTGCGCAACTTGTTCACAATCGCAATGAGGAACCCCAGCATGATGAAGGCTCCCGGAGGCAGCACGAAGAGCAGAATGTTGTACGTCTCAGGCAACAGCGTAAAGCCGAAGACTGAACCGGAGCCTAATATCTCGCGGCAGATGCCAAGCAGGGTGAGGCCGATGGTGAAGCCAAGGCCGATGCCGATGCCGTCGAACAGCGAGGCTACGGGTGAGTTCTTGGCTGCAAAAGCCTCCGCACGACCGAGGATGATACAGTTGACGACTATCAGCGGGATGAAGAGCCCGAGAGCCGCGTCGATGTCGGGCAGATAAGCCTTGATGACGAGCTGCAATATGGTGACGAAAGCGGCAATGACCACGATGAATACGGGGATGCGCACCTTGTCGGGCGTCACACTCTTCAGGCACGATATCACAACATTGGTGCAGATGAGGACTGCCATGGTGGCCAGTCCCATCGACATACCGTTCAGGGCTGAGGTGGTAGTGGCCAGCGTAGGACACATACCGAGCATCAAGACGAACGTCGGGTTCTCCTTGACGATGCCATTTTTGATGATTTGTATTGCGTTCATAAACTATTCACTTTTCACTATTCATGTTTCACTTGTTCCGTGGCTCCGCTCTCTGCATCGGCAGCAGGCGTAGCCATGTAAGCGTTATAAGCGTTGTTGACAGCTTTCAGGAAAGCGCGGCTGGTAATGGTCGAGGCCGTAATGGCATCCACCTGGCCGCCGTCCTTCGAGACGGTGAGCGGCTCGGCTGGCGACTTGCCGATGATGTCGCCCTTCTCGCCCTTCTGGAACCACTTGTCGGCCTTGGCACCAAGGCCCGGCGTCTCAGCATGCTCCAGCAGGGTGTACCCCAGTATCTTACCCTCAGGGTCGAAGCCGACGAGCACCTTCAGGTCGCCACCAAAGCCACCGGTGGTTGACTCCACGGCAGAACCAAGGTCCTTGCCTTGAGCGTCCTTCACCTGATAGATGGTGAACACCATTTCCTTTCCCTTCTCGTCGTTCTGCTTCACTTCGTCAGTTTTTGCGACAACCAAATTGTCGCACACCATAACGGCCTTGATACCGTCGGCCAGCGCCTTCTCCTTCTGTTCGTTGATGGGGCCCTCGGTGAGATGGTTCACAAAAGCGAGGATGCCACCCATGATGACTGCTACCAGTGTGAGTACCAGCACCATATTTGTCAATGATGATTCTAACTTCTTCATAATTACTTCAATTTTTCAAATTTCTTCAATCTTTCAATTATTCATTATTTAGAAGCCGGGACTTCACCAAAGCGCTTGGGTTTCACGTAAGTATTAATAAGCGGTGTAAAGGCGTTCATTATCAGAATGGCGAACGACATTCCTTCGGGATAGGCACCCCAGTTGCGGATGACAACCGTCAGGAAGCCGATGCAGACACCATAGATAAGCTGACCCTTGGCCGTCATGGGCGAAGTGACATAGTCGGTAGCCATGAAGATGGCACCAAGCATCAGACCTCCGGAGAGTATCACAGAGAACGGGTCGGCGTATGCGGGACTCAGCAGATGGCAGATGCCAGAGAAGACGAATACAGTGCCGATGATGCTGACAGGGATATGCCAGGTGATGATTTTCTTCCAAAGCATATAGGCAAAGCCAAGCAACAGCGCCAGCGCACATATCTCACCCATGGCACCGGCACCGTCGGGATGGTTGCCCAGGAAGAGGTCGAGCGACGAAGGCAGCTGGTCAAGGATGCTGGCATCGCCGGCCTTGATGGCCAGCTTCATGATAGCCAGCGGCGTGGCACCCGTCTCAGCGTCGAGATAGCTGCCAAGCTGACCTATCTTCGGCCATGTCGTCATCTGTGCAGGGAAGGCCACCAACAGGGCGGCACGTCCCACGAGTGCAGGATTGAAGAGGTTATTGCCTAATCCCCCGAAAGGCATCTTACCCAGGCCGATAGCAAACAGGGCACCGATGATGATAATCCAGATGGGGAGGTTGGACGGAAGGTTGAAGCCAAGCAACAGACCGGTCAGCACGGCAGAGCCGTCGCAGATAGTACAGCGCTCGTTCTTGAGCATAAACTTATTGATGGCCCACTCGAAGAGTACGCAGGCCGCAACGCTCGTAGCACAGACAATGGCCGAGCCAAGGCCAAAGAAATAGAACGACACAAGCAGTGCCGGCAACAGGGCGATGATGACGCCATACATGTTGCGCTCAACGGTGTCTGTTCCGTGTGCGTGGGGCGAAAGTGATACTATTAATTTTCCCATATTGTTATTTCTTAGCGTTTCTGTTTCTAATGATTCCCATGACTGTACTCTTGGCAAGACGGATGTTGTCGAGCAGCGGACGGTGCGCAGGGCACGTGAACTGGCACGAGCCACACTCAATACAGCTGACTACTTCCTCGTGCTCGGCACGCTCCCAGTTCTTGACGGCAGCGAGCTTGGCCAGCAGATAAGGCTCAAGACCCATCGGACAGGCGCTGACGCACTTGGCACAGCGGATGCAGGGATTGGGTTCCTTGCGGAAAGCCTCCTCGCCGGAGATAATAGTTACCGAGTTGGTTCCCTTGCAGATGGGCACTTCCGTTGAGGTCAGCGCCTTACCCATCATAGGACCACCGGCCAGCAGTTTATTGTCGCCCTCAGGCATACCGCCGCAAGCATCAATCAGGTCCTTCATCGGCGTACCCATGCGAACGAGGAAATTGCCAGGGTTCTGTAGCTTCTTGCCCGTGACGGTGGTATAGCGCTCAAACAGCGGCTTACGCTTCATAACGGCCTCATACACAGCGTAGGCAGTACCTACGTTCTGAACGATTGCTCCAACGTTGACGGGAATAGCGGGAGGTGCAGGAACCTGCCGGCGGATGACGGCATCAACCAGCTGCTTCTCACCGCCCTGCGGGTAGCGCTGCTTCAAGGGGACTACCTCGACGTGATACGTCGAGGCACCGAACACCTCAGCGCACTTCTTGGTCAAAAGCTCGATGGCGGGCATCTTGTTGGTCTCTATGCCTATGTAGCCCGTTGTGACCTTGGCACCTTTCATCAGCAATTCCAAGCCGACGAGGATTTCGTCAGCGTGCTCCATCATCAGGCGGAAGTCGGCTGTAATGTAAGGCTCGCACTCCACGGCGTTGATAATCACACACTCGGCCTTGGCCGTAGGCGGAGGCGTCAGTTTGATAAAGGTGGGGAAACAGGCACCACCCATACCGACGACACCGGCAGCCTTGATGCGGTTGACAATTTCCTCAGGTGTCAGCTCGGGATGAGCCTTGACAGTCTCCAACTTGTCGGAGCGGTCAATGTTCTCCTCCCATTCGTCGCCCTCTACATTAATAATAATAACGGGCTTGCGATAGCCGGTAGCGTCGATGGCGGTGTCAATCTTAAACACCGTGCCGCTGACGGACGAGAAGATAGGAGCGGAAACGAAACCGCCCGCTTCAGCAATCATCGTACCCACCTTCACCTTGTCGCCCTTGGCTACCACAGGCTTAGCAGGAGCACCGATGTGCTGCGACAGCGGGAAGATGGCCTGCTTAGGCAGCGCGGCCACTTGGGTCTTGGCCTCGTGGGTCAGCTTATTCTCTTCGGGGTGTACACCACCAATACGGAATGTTCTTACGTTCATGCTTGTTCCTCCTTCTTTACTTCAGGTTCAACATTTATCCCAGCGACCGAATCGCTGGGCACAGGAGCTTCGGGCTTCGAGGCTTCAGCCGGTGTTTCGGGCTTCGGCTTGGGAGCCGGGAAGTTGACGGCGTGGATGGCATTGGTCGGACAGACGGCCACACACTTCTTGCAGAGACGACACTTCTCGTGGTCAATGTAGCTGACGTTGTTCTCTATCGTGATGGCGCCGAACTTACATTCCTTCTCACACTTGCCGCAACCGATGCAGGCAGCCTTACAAGCCTTCATGGCCACAGGACCCTTGTCCTTGTTGACACACGACACAAAGACTCGCCTACCCTTCGGTCCCTTCTTGCGAAGCTCGATGATGTTACGCGGACAAGCCTTCACACAGGCACCGCATGCCACACACTGCTCTTCGTCAACCTCAGGCAGTCCCGTCTCCGGGTTCATGTGGATGGCGTCGAACTGGCAGGCAGCGACGCAGTCGCCACAACCCAGGCAGCCGAAGCCGCAGGCCGTCTCGCCGGCACCGCACGAATTCATGGCTGCACAAGTACGCAAGCCGCTGTACTCTGCTATCTTCGGGCGCAGGGCACACGTTCCATTACAACGCACCACGGCTACCTTCGGTTCACCGTTGGCAATGGCCATTCCCAACAGGTCGGCCACCTTTCCCATCACTTCCTGTCCGCCGACAGGGCACAGCAGGCCCTCGATGGAGCCGGCATCGGCACCCTTGACAAGTGCATCAGCCAAGCCGCCACATCCGGCAAATCCGCAACCGCCACAGTTGGCACCCGGCAGTTGCTCAGTAACCTGAGCTATGCGGGGGTCTTCAAAGACGGCGAACTTCTTGGACAAGACAAACAGCACAAGGGCGGCAATCAGTCCGATAGCGCCCAACACTGCTACTGCAATCAAAATGAAATCCATAAAAAGTTACTTTGTTGTTATTTGTTTTAGTTTAATATTTATTCCTTATTCTATTGTAAAGGCCAGCTGTGTACGCATGCGGTCACGGAAGAGCCACAGGACACCATAGTAAGGCAGCAAGGCCGCCAGTCCGCACAGCGCCGACATGCCCTCATTGCCCGTTGCAAGCAATACGGCGAAAAGCACTGCGACCAGCACTACGAAAGGCATGCCAAAGCCCCATAGCAAGGCACTGGCAGCCACACGGCCGGAGGTACACACCGTCACGGTCTGTCCTTTCCGATAGTCCGCAGTATTGCTGCAGAACACGTCGACCATTTTCTCCTTCGACTCTGCTGCATTGCAATAGCCGGCCACCTTGCAGGCTGCACATGCAGAGGTCTGGACGATGCGTACATGAACGCAGTCGTCCTCGATGCTCTCAATAACCCCCGAATGTGATATTTTATTGTTCATTGAGATTAGATGTCTCCAGTTTGCATTTGCAAAGGTACAGAATATTTATGAAATATGAATTATAAATCAAAAGTTTTTTGAAAAAAAGTGCCAATCATTTGCTATTGTCCCATCTTTTTCTTACTTTTGTAACCCTAAACAGCTATATTGACTATTATATGAAGACAACAGAACAGACCCTGCAACAGCTGGAACGCGCCCTGCGCAAAGTGGCAGACAAGTTTCCCCCGTCAGAAGAGGCCAGCCTCATGACAGACATCCATCTTCGTGTTTCGCAAGACACCGGCGAACTGGCAGCCTTCGACGACGACGACCAGGAAATCACCCGTTGTGTTGTCGAGCAATGGATAGACAACAAGGACGACTCGTTCTATCAGGATGTCACGACCGCATTGCGCTCCATGCTGAAGAAACACAAGGCGCAGATTGAGCAGATGGCTATCTTGAAGCCTTACTCCTTCGTGCTGGAAAATGACGACCACGAACACTTAGAGGAGTTGTTCCTTGTCGACGACGAAGTGGCCATCATCAACGAAGAGCTGATGGCCGGCCTTGACAAGGACCTTGACGACTTTCTCGACAAGCTGCTATCGGAGTCGTAGGCGGTCGCCAACCTTGATGGCATAATCAGGCGCCAGGCCGTTCATCTTATACAGGTTCTTCAGGCGGATGCCGTATTCCTGCGAAATGCTGTACATGGACTCTCCAGCAGCAACAACATGCAGTTTGTGCTTATATTCCTTGGGGGCTTTGGTGCGTTTTTTCTTCAGCCATATTTTCTCGCCTTCTTCCAGAACGTCGCGCTTGTCACGCTCATTATAGCGGGCCAGTTTGCGGTATGACATATCAAACTCGCCAGCTATTATCCGGAATGTATCTCCTTTACGTGCAATTACATAGCTGTTTTTATTAAATTCTCTTACGACATACGTTCCACTGCCGAACATACTCTTTCCATGACGCTTCGCGTGGTCGTAACGATAGAGTTCATACACCTCGATAATCTCAATCAACTTCGAAGCATACACCGGACTGGTGGCATAGCCGCATGCCTTCAGGCCACGGGCCCATCCCTTATAGTCAGTGGTCTTCAGTTCAAAAAGACGGCTGTAGCGTTTGCCCGTCGTCAGGAACACGGCGTGGTCCTCATAGCTCTCGCGCGCATTCCTATAAGCTCTGAAGCATTCCCCTTTCTGGTCGTCGTTATGGTAGCTCTTGCGGCCCGTCCATCCGTGACACTTAATGCCGAAATGGTTGTTGGCCTTACGGGTCAGTTCGCTTTTTCCAGCCCCCGACTCCAATGCTCCTTGTGCCAAAGTGATGCTGGCAGGAATCCTGTAGCGGTGCATCTGTTCGATGGCAATATCCTTGTACTGCTCAAAGTAGTCAAGGTATGCCTTGTTCCTCGATATACGCTGCGAGGAAGCTCCAACAGCAAGTAAACTTAGCAAAAATAACGAAAATAAAGCCCGTTTCATATTTTTTCTCAGTAATTTTGATGCAAAAATAAATAAAAATAATTATATTTGCAACAAAAATTAGAATATTATGGAAGAACTAACCTTAAAATCCACGGTACAAGTTGCCCATTGGTCGGAATTAACCAACGAAGAACGCTTACTCATAGAGAAGGCAAAGGAGTCGACTTACAACTCGTATGCCCCCTATTCCCATTTCCACGTCGGCGCAGCCATCCTGTTGGAGAATGGCGTCATCATACCCGGATGTAATCAGGAGAATGCAGCTTTCCCTGCCGGACTATGCGCCGAGCGCTCGGCTATCTTTGCTGCCGGTGCACAATACCCCGACCAGCCAGTGCTGATGCTGGCTATTGCGGTTCGCAATGCCCAGGGTGAATTCCTGGCCGAGCCCGCCAGTCCCTGCGGTTCCTGTCGTCAAGTCATCATTGAGACGGAGACTCGTTTCAAGCGTCCTGTCCGCATACTGCTTTACGGCACGACCCATACCTACATCATGGACGGCATCAAGCAGCTGATGCCTCTGTCGTTCACGGAGTTTTAAAGTTTTGCCTCGTCAATGATTCGCAGTCCCTTCTGCGTACAGAGACCGCGAAGCGCTACCAGGAAGAGATTGGAGAAAAGTTCTTCAATACTATATTGTCGTATCAGTTCATGGTCTAACACATAGTGCCCGATGGCATCGAACATCAGTGGAATCAGCTCATAGTTCACGCTTTTGCGAAGATAGCCATCCTCCACCCCACGCTGCATAAACCTGACAAAGTCTTCGCGCGTACGTTCATTATTATCTCTAATATACTGAGCCAGCTTCGGATATTTCAGAATATCCGTATAAAACGCTGGATTCACCGTTCGCAACTCTTCCACTTTCATGCGGTAAACTTCCAGTATGACGTCAATGACATGGTGGTTGGCAGCCGCGAAGTCGGTCAGATGCTGCCTGCGCTGATGGTCATACATCTTGATGCTCTCATACAGCAGTTGCTCCTTGTCGTCGTAAATCTCGTAAAGAGTACGCTTCGATATGCCAAGCATGGAGGCAATGCCGGCCATCCTCGCCGCACGGATGCCGTACTGCATGAAAGCCTTCAGGGCTGTTTCCATGATGCGCTTCCGCAACTGTTGCCGATAGGCTGTTGCTTCTTTCAAGTCTTTCTGCATGGTATTGTTTTTTATTCGGCAAAGGTACAGATTTCTCCCGACATACCCAAAAAAGAGGAGTATTTTTCGACTTCACCCTGAAAATGTACTAAAAAGACTAAAAAGAAAAGCAGAATCTCGCAAGTTTTTAGTAATTTTGTGGCATTAAAAGCTATCATACATCTAAACGAACACCATTATGGTAAAGATTTCAAAAGAGGCGGCCCTTCAGTATCACGAGGCCGGCCGCCCTGGTAAAATTGAAGTAAAACCCACCAAAGCCTATCGCACCCAGACTGATTTGTCGCTGGCTTACTCGCCTGGTGTGGCCTATCCGTGCTTAGAGATTCAGGAAAATCCTGACAATGCCTACCGCTACACCGACAAGGGCAATCTGGTAGCCGTCATTTCCAACGGCACTGCCGTGCTCGGCCTGGGCGACATCGGTGCTATGAGCGGCAAGCCTGTCATGGAAGGCAAGGGTCTGCTGTTCAAGATTTACGGCGGTATCGACGTCTTCGACATCGAGGTCGCCGAAAAAGACCCAGAGAAATTCTGCGAGGCAGTGGAGCGCATTGCCCCGACCTTTGGCGGCATCAATCTGGAAGACATCAAGGCTCCTGAGTGCTTCTATATAGAAGAACGCCTGAAACGGACGCTGGACATACCCGTCATGCACGACGACCAGCACGGAACGGCCATCATCTCGGCAGCCGGATTGAAGAATGCCCTGGAGGTATGCGGCAAGGACATCAGGCAAGTACGCATCGTGGTCAACGGAGCCGGTGCTGCTGCCATCTCGTGCACCAAGCTCTATATGGCCTTGGGAGCACAGAAGGAGAACATTGTCATGCTCGACTCGAAGGGTGTCATCTCCGCCAGCCGCGCCGACTTGAACGAACAGAAGCGCTTCTTTGCCACACAGCGCACCGACATCCATACTCTGGAGGAAGCCATTCGCGGTGCCGACGTTTTCGTAGGCCTGTCCAAAGGCAACGTATTGTCGCAAGACATGGTGCGCTCCATGGCCAAGGACCCTGTCATCTTTGCATTGGCCAATCCCGTTCCTGAAATCAGCTACGAGGATGCCATGGCAGCCCGCCCGGACGTACTGATGTCTACCGGACGCACCGACTATCCCAACCAAATCAATAACGTCATCGGCTTCCCGTATATATTCCGTGGTGCCTTGGATGTCCATGCCACAGCCATCAACGAGGAAATGAAGATGGCAGCCGTCCATGCCATTGCCGACTTGGCCAAGCAGCCAGTTCCTGACGTGGTGAACGACGTGTACAAAGTCAACAACCTACACTTCGGGCGCGACTACTTCATTCCCAAGCCCGTCGACCCCCGCCTTATTGCCGAAGTCAGCGCCGCCGTAGCCAAGGCTGCCATCGACAGCGGCGTGGCGCGCAGAACTATCGACAACTGGGAGGAATACAAGCGTTCGCTCTCCGTACTGCTGGGGCAGGAAACGAAGCTCACCCAGAAACTCTACTCCACGGCTGCGGCCCATCCCCAGCGTGTCGTCTTCGCCGAAGCCATCCATCCCACGATGCTGAAAGCAGCCGTGCAAGCCAAGGCGGAAGGCATCTGCCAACCCATACTCTTAGGCAACGACGAGGTGCTGGCCAAATTGGCCAAGCAACTTGACCTGTCGCTCGAAGGCATCGACATTGTCAACCTGCGCCATCCCTCAGAGCAGGAACGGCGCGAGCGCTATGCCCGAATCCTGACCGAGAAGCGCCAGCGCGAGGGCTACACGTTCCAGGAAGCCAACGACAAAATGTTCGAGCGCAACTATTTCGGCATGATGATGGTCGAGACGGGTGAGGCCGATGCTTTCATTACGGGCCTTTACACCAAATATTCCAACACCGTCAAGGTTGTCAAGGAAGTCATTGGCATCCGCCCGCAATACAAGCACTTCGGTGCCATGCATATCATCAATTCGCCTAAGGGCACCATCTATATTGCCGACACACTGGTGAACGAGAACCCTGACACCGAGACGCTTATCGACATTGCCATGCTGGCCAATAAGTCGGTGAAGTTCTTCAACGAGAAGCCCGTCGTGGCCATGATTAGCCACTCCAACTTCGGCTCATCACAAAGCGACGGTGCCAAGAAGGTGAAAGCCGCTGTAGAATTCATGCAGGAGCACTATCCGCAACTGCCCATCGACGGCGAGATGCAGCTGGGCTTTGCCCTCGACCGCGAGCTTCGCGACGAGCAATACCCCTTCACACGCCTCTTCGGCAAGGATGTCAACACACTCGTATTCCCTAACCTCACCTCGGCACGCTCCAGCTATAAGATGCTGCAGATGCTGACTCCCGACGTAGAGATTATCGGCCCCATCCAGATGGGCCTGAACAAGCCCATTCACTTCATCGACTTCGGAGCTTCCGTGCGCGACGTGGTGAACATAGTGGCCATTGCCGTCATCGACGCCTATGTCGACAAGGTGAAGAAAAACATTGCCATTGAAGACTGATTTTATTAACCAAACATATTTAAAACTATGCAAAGCGACCCCAAACAGTGCCTCTACTGCACAAACAATCAGACGCTGCATGAGCTGATGATTGAGATTTGCGAACTCTCCGTATCACGCGCATTCCTGTTTAAGGAACAAACTTACCGAGGACGTTGTCTCGTGGCTTACAAAGACCACGTGAACGACCTGAACGAGCTGTCGGACGAAGACCGCAACGCCTTCATGGCCGACGTGGCCCGCGTGACCCGTGCCATGCAGAAAGCGTTCAACCCTGTGAAAATCAACTACGGTGCCTATAGCGACAAGCTGTCGCACCTGCACTTCCATCTGGCTCCTAAATACGAGGGCGGTCCCGACTACGGCGGCACGTTCCAGATGAATCCCGGCAAAGTGTATCTCACGGATGCCGAGTATCAGGAGATGATTGAGAAAATCAAGGAAAACTTGTAATCCTCGAAGTTTCGAAATTTCGAAATTTCGGGAAATCGGAATATCGAAACATCGGAACATCGAAACATCGAAACATCGAAATAACGAAATTCTGAAAAAACAATGGCAATCGTAAAACCATTCAAAGGCATTCGCCCACCGAAGGAGCTGGTGGAGCTGGTGGAGAGCCGTCCGTACGACGTGCTGGACAGTGAGGAGGCCCGCGCCGAAGCCGGCGACAACGAGAAAAGCCTTTACCACATTATCAAGCCCGAGATAGACTTTCCCGAAGGTACCTCTGAGTACGACCCACGCGTCTATGAGCGTGCCGCCGAGAACTTCCAGAAGTTCCAAGACAAGGGCTGGCTGGTGCAAGACGCGCGCGAACATTATTATATATATGCTCAAACCATCACTTCTTCCTCTTCCCTCCTTTCCAAGGAGGGGGCAGGGGTGGTTGAAAAGACGCAGTACGGCTTGGTGGTATGTGCCCATACCGACGACTACCAGCGGGGCAACATCAAGAAGCACGAGCTGACGCGCCGTGACAAGGAAGAAGACCGCATGAAGCATGTCCGCGTGAACAATGCCAACATCGAGCCGGTATTCTTCGCCTATCCTGACAACGAGGTGCTCAACAGCCTCATCATGCGCTATGCAAAGACGGCGCCGGAGTACGACTTCATCGCCCCCGTCGACGGCTTCCGCCATCAGTTCTGGGTGATTGACAATGACGAGGACACCGCAACCATCACCCGCGAGTTTGCCAAGATGCCCTCGCTCTATATTGCCGACGGCCACCATCGCTCGGCTGCCGCAGCACTGGTGGGTCAGGAGAAGCAGCGACAGAACCCGAACCACCGTGGCGACGAGGAGTATAACTACTTCATGGCCGTGTGCTTCCAGGCGTCGCAGCTCACCATCCTCGACTACAACCGCGTAGTAAAAGACCTGAACGGGTTGTCGCCGGAGGAGTTCCTTGCCGCCCTGCAGGTGAACTTCACCGTCGAGGACAAGGGAACGGACATCTACAAGCCCCAACGCCTGCACGAATTCTCGCTCTATCTGGACAAGCACTGGTACAGCCTCATAGCCAAGGAGGGCACCTATGACGAGACAGACCCCATAGGCGTGCTGGACGTTGACATCTCAAGCCGTCTGATTCTCGACGAGATTCTCAATATCGGCGACCTGCGCTCGTCGAAGCGCATCGACTTCGTAGGAGGTCTGCGCGGCCTTGGCGAGCTGAAGCGCCGTGTTGACTCGGGCGAAATGCGGGCCGCACTGGCCTTATACCCCGTCACCATGCAGCAGATTATGGACATTGCCGACTCAGGGAAAATCATGCCGCCCAAGGCAACATGGTTTGAACCGAAGCTGCGCTCAGGCTTGGTCATCCATAAGCTGTCGTAATCTCGAAGCGTCGTAATCTCGAAGCGTCGTAATCTCGAAACTTCAAAATTTCGAAATTTCGAAATAACGAAACCGCGAAATAATGAAACCGCGAAATAACGAAGCCTCGAAATCGCGTTATAACGGAAAAAATGACCGACGAGTATCGCACAATAGCAAACGAAAGCGAGGGATATTACACCGAGAAACGGAGTAAGTTCCTCGCCTTTGCCCATCCCGTCAGCACCGTAGAGCAGGTGAAGGAGCTCATTGCCCGGTACCGCAAGAAGTACTACGATGCCCGACACGTGTGCTACGCCTACATGCTGGGTGCCGAGCGCAAGGACTTCCGCGCCAACGACGACGGCGAGCCAAGCAGCACTGCCGGCAAACCCATACTGGGGCAAATCAACTCGAACGAGCTGACTGACATCCTCATCGTCGTCGTGCGCTACTATGGCGGTGTCAACCTGGGCACCAGCGGGCTCATCATCGCCTACCGCGAAGCTGCCGCCGACGCCATTGCCCATGCTACCGTAGAGACCCGTCAGGTAGAGGACACCGTGCGCTACTCGTTTTCCTATCCGCAGATGAACGATGTCATGCGCATCGTCAAGGACATGAGTCCGCGCATCATTTCGCAAACCTACGGTAACACTTGCGAAATCGTGCTGGCCATCCGCAAAAGCGAAGCCGACCAGCTTCGCCAGCGACTGGCCAAGTTGCTTTAGAGACAACAAAACGCAAAAAAGACAGGCCTTTCAAGCCTGTCTTTTTTCGCTGCTTTTTGTGACTCCCGCGGGATTCAAACCCACAACCTTCTGATCCGTAGTCAGATGCTCTATTCAGTTGAGCTAGGGAGCCTCTTTCCTTTTAAGCGAGTGCAAAGGTACGGACTTTTTATGAAACCACCAAATTTTTTTCGACTTTTTTATTAAAATCTTTCAAAAATCTTTTCTTCACATCCTTCACCGACCCATCGTCCAGAACGGGAACGGCGGCTCGCACAGTGTAGCATCTGCCTGAAAATCAGCCGTTTCCTCCCTTGGTAATAACGTAGATGATGACGGGGGCGCCTATGAGTGGCGTGACGGCATTGAGCGGTATGATGCCGTTCTCGCCCGGCAAGACGCACAACAGGTTACACGTCAGGGCCACAACACTACCCATGAGGATGGTGGCCGGCAGCAGCGAGCGGTGGTTATCCGTCAACAGCATCAGTCGCGTGATGTGCGGAACGGCCAATCCGATGAATGCCACGGGGCCGCAAAACGCCGTCACAACGGCCGTCAACAGCCCTGTTACGATGAGCAGCTGGTTACGGACACGCATAATATTGACACCTAAGTTCTCAGCATAGCGGTCGCCTAACATCAGCGCATTCAGGGGCTTGATGAGCAGTATGCTGCCCGCCAGGGCTGCGAGTGTGACCAGTGCAAAGGTCGGCATCATGCGCATGGACACTCCGCCGAACGACCCCATGCCCCACACCATATACGACTTCACGCCTTCGTCGGTGGCAAAGAAGTTGAGCAGAGAGACGGCGGAATTGCTGATATAGCCTATCATGATGCCGATGATAAGCAGCATGACATTGTTGCGCACGACGGTGGAAAAGAGGAAGATAAGCGCCATGACGGCCATGGCTCCGACAAATGCCGCAAGCAGCACGGCCATAAAACCGGAAATGCTGACAGAGCCTGCCGATATGCTGCCACCCAGCAGCAGCATGACCAACGCCACGCCCAAGCCTGCCCCGCTGTTAATGCCGAAAATGCTGGGGCCGGCCAGCGGATTGCGGAATGCCGTCTGCAGCATGAGTCCACTGACGGCCAGGGCCGCGCCGCCCAGTGTCGCCGTTATGGCCTGTGGCAGCCTCGACTCCATCACGATATACTGCCACGAGGGCTTGACGTCCGCGTCGCCCAGCAGTATGCTGACGACGGTAGCCGCCGGGATATGTATCGAGCCCACTAGGATGTTGAGGGCGAAGAGCACGATAATGGCCAGCACTAACAGCGGAAACACCTTTTCACTTCTCATTTCTTCACTTTCTGATAATAACGCAGGGGCGGCAGATTTGTTATGTCAGGATGCAGCATCTGGATGAAATCGCCCAGAAGATAGTCAGGCCGGAACGGCGACTCCTCATAGAACAGCGACAGCTCTACGTTGCAACCATAGGCCTCCTGCTGCCGGAAGGCACGGAACCGGTTGTAGCCGTGGTGCTCGGCCAACAGCTCGTCATAACTGATGGCATGGTCGCTGCTATAGCGGAACAGCCATACGTCACACTCCCCTGCCCGCTCCAGGACGCTTTCAAAGGGCAGCGACACCGAGCCGCTGTGCTCGTCGGAAGCCCACGGATAGCGGCATCCGGCATCGGCCAGCATACAGCCGATGGTGCTCTTTCCGCCCGGCACATACCACACGCTGCCCGTCACCTTGTCCAGCATGACCGAACGGCTGACGCGCGACGTGGCAGCCACCTTGCAGAGTGCCTGATAGCTGCTGTCGACAACGGCAAAGAGGCTGTCGGCCTCGCGCTCGCAGCCAAACAGCATGCCGTAGAAGCGCATCCATTCCGCCCGTGCCAGAGGCGTAGGCTCCATGTACTCCGCACACTCGATGATAGGGATGTCAATCTCCTCCACCTTCCCGTAGCCGCCCGAATTCTCAAAGGGCGACAGGAACAGGGCGTCAGGATGCTGGTCGATAATCTTCTCTATGTTGGGAGCCATGCCGTCGCCACAATCCATGATGCGCCCCGCCTTCACCTGCTCGTGAACGTAGGGCACCTTGATGTACTTCAAGTCAGCCACACCGGCAATGTGTTGCTCCTGATGAAGCATCTGCAGCAAGGCACAATGGACGGTGGTAAATACCACCGAGCGCCGCAAAGGCACATGCACTACAGTGCCCGCAGGCATGCCGTCAGGCGTCTCACCGCGCGGCACCAGCAAGTAGCGATGCAGCACCTTGCCCGTCTTCCACGGGTTAGCCAGCGTCACCTCCGTATATCCACCGTACCGTACCACGGTAATACGCTTGGCGTAGCGGAACCTCACGGTGTCGCCCTGCTCCTGCTGGCGGGCCGTCTGCCTGCCACATGACGACAGCCATACGACGACCGTGAGAAGTAAGAAAAGACTCTTCTTCATACCCTTCTATGTTGCTTTTAACTGCAAAGGTACGATTTTTTTGAAAAATTCCCAAGGATTTATCTGTTATTCCGTTTTTTTTGACTACTTTTGCACGCGCAATTGGTTCCTTCGAAAGAAGGATTAAAAGGGAATGGGGTGAGAATCCCCAACTGTCCCGCAGCTGTGAACCGCCGTATCGGCAACGAACAACATGTCACTGATATTATTGGGAAGACGTTCGTTAAGGCCTGGCGGCAAGTCAGAAGACCTGCCTTTTGCATAATAGTCTTTCAATGCCTCTGGGGTTAGGCCGGTAGAGACGACACCTTATTAATATATAATAATGGAGTAATGGGATGGTCAAGTCTCAAGACTTTGTGGTATGTTATCTGTCATGCAGAGTGGAAATGCCTTCACTCTCCCCTCTTCCGTTTATCAACATTTACACTAACAAATAATTATTCATGCTTATGAAACAAAGATTTTATCAAGCGTTGCTGTTGCTCATCGCACTGCTGGCCCTGCCGAAGACGGCGTGGGCTGACCGTGAGGTGAACCAATTGCAATTCGGAAAACAAACCATCACGGTTGCTTCCGACGAAGTGATTACGTTTTACGACTTTAAAGGAAGTAGCGACATTTCGAGTTCCAGCTCCAACAATTCGCACTCCCTCACCGTCTTCCAACCAGCAGAAGTGGGGAAGTCTGTACAAATCTCATTTGAGGAGATTGACATTTATCCTGACGGGACTAGCTACCCTGCCTACATGAGTGTCTACAGCGGCAATCCCGATGCCGATGACTCTTTCACTTGGGCAACGACAACCGGTGGCGTTACGACAAGCACAACATTGCCTACCGGTGACATTCTCAAGACAATGGGCGGTTCAGACAAGACACGCTACACGTCAACCAATGAGACGTTTGTCTCAGCATCGGCTGACGGAAGCATGGCGGTAGGCTTCATCTACAAATACGCAAGCACTTGTAAGGGTTGGAAGGCCACCGTCAAGACGGTGACTCTTGAGAACATGACCATCACGGGTGCCGGCAGCAACTACGACGGCATCGGCGGCACACTCGCCACGAAGCAGAACGTGGCCCTGGCCAATGCCTACGTCACGGCAGAAGGCGTGATGAACCCAGACAATGTGACGGGTATCTACTTCACCATGACTAAGAACGAGGGCGTGGTAGACGCCACAGCCCTGAAACTTTATAAGGGTGACAAGCAGGTGTCGGCAACGGTTGAAGCCGATGGCACGGGCTATAAGTTCGTGCTCAACGAGGCCCCTGCCGACGGCACCACCACCTTCACCATCAAGGGCGACATCCTCGGCACGGCTACCGTGGGCGCCAAGGTGCAGGTAGACATAACGAAGGTGACCACGGCTGCCAAGACCGACGGCGTCACGCCCTTTACCGCTGGCACCAGTGTTGTGATTGAGAATCCCGCACTGGTCATCATGAGCGCAACATCGCAGACCATTACCATGGGCGAGACTCCGCTGCAGTTCTACGACGAAGGTGGTAAGGACGGCGGCATCAAGGCCAATACCAACGGACAGGTAACGTTCCTTTCTGGTGTGGCAGGAAAGAAGGTGATGGTCGACTTCACCGTCAACCAGATTTGGAACGGCTCACTTTATAATCAGGAACTGCGCATCTACAACGGCACAGAGGTTAATGCTGCCAAACTCATCAAGACTTTGCAACAAGGCGAGACAGGCATTGTGCGCTCCACCGCCGACGACGGTTCACTGACCATAGTGCTCTATAGCAATGCCAGCAGTACGACAGACGCCGATGGCTTCGAGGCCACCGTCAGCCTCTTCACTCCCCAGCCCATGGACTTTGCAGGCATCACTACTACCGTCGCTTCTACGGAGACGTTAGCCGCCGGTGATGCAGAACAGGACTTGCTCACCATCATCGTAAAGGCCCTGAACACGGAGCCTGCCATGCAGGTGACGAAGATGACCTTCACCGCAGGCGAGACAGCCGCCCTCATCGACAAAGCCGCCCTCTACTTCGGCACGACAAAGGTGGGTGAAACTGTGGTCGAAGGTTCTGCCTTCGACATTACCCTCACCGCTCCGCAGGCACTCGTCGAGGGTGACAACGTCTTCACCCTGAAGTACGACATCAGCGACGAGGCCCTGAACGACCAGACCGTCAAGGCACAGGCAGTCAGCGTCACCGCTCTGGTGAACGGTTCAGCCAAGACCGAGAGTGTGTCCGATGGTTCCGTCATCGGCACCCGCACCGTAAAGAACATCGTTCTCTCACAGGCCAGTCAAGGCACGGTGACAAAGACCGTCAACAACTCAATAGCCTTCGAGACCAAGACCACCAGCAGCTACAGCAGCTACTGCGAGGCTGGTACCGACGACCGTATCAATGTCTTCGTGCCCAAGCACGATGGCATGGTATGCCAGATAGACTTCTCTGAGTTCAATGTGCAGTATAGCTCCAGCAACTACGGCACGAAGTCAACCTTTAAGATTTACGCCGGACAGAGCACCAGCGGCACACTGCTGTGGGAACTCAACGACAACAGTCAGGAGTCTGTAGGTCCTGGCCAAATCATTCGTTCCACAGCTGCCGATGGTTCGCTGACCATTGTATTCAATCCCAAGACTAGCTACAGCTACTACTACAAAGGCTTCAAGACCACCGTCAGCGAGTACCTGTCGAAAGACATGGAGGTAACCGCTGTTGAGGCTACACAGACAACAACTGCCGATGCCTCTATCGGTGCTACCGGCCAGGAGCTGCTTACCGTCAAGGTTGTGGCAGAGGGCAACCTGAATGCGCTCTCGCTCAGTGGCATGAAGCTGAACATGAAAGGTACCGAGGCTAACCTGACCAAGGTCAGCGTCTGGCAGAATGACACCAAGCTCGGCGAGGCCGCTGCCGTTGCCGATGTCACCGTCAATTTCGACGAGGCCGTCACCCTCACCGAGGGCGACAACACGTTTGTCGTAAAGGCTGACGTCAGCGAGAATGCCGCAGAGAACCAGGCCATCGACGCCAAGGTTGTTAGTGTGCACGTCGGTTCTGCCGACGTGGCCGCCACCGCTGGCGACCCCGAAGGCATCCGCACACTGAAGAACCAGATACTGATGACCGCTGGCAACCACGGCACACTCAATCTCGGACTTGGCAAGACCGTAGCCATCTACGATGACGGCGGTGCTGAAAGCGACGGCGCCGACGGCGTAAATGCTACCGTAACACTGGCTTCCACAGGCGAAGCCGACTGCATCAAGCTAACTAATAATGGCATCTCGTTTGCATACACCGCACATCTTTATATATATAAGGGCAGCGAAGTGAACGACGACAACCTCATTGTTGACCTGACCGGCAGCTCGGCCAAGTTCGACCCCATCATCACCGACGCTGCCTTCGACGGCGGCAAGCTCACCATCAAATACGTGGGTGCCGGCAGCTACACGAAGCCCAACTTCGCCATCACGGCCGAGGGCTACAAGAAGACCGACGTGGCCGTGACCTCTGTAACTACCGAGGACATCAGCGTCAGCGAGGTGCTGAAGGGTCAGACCGATGTGAAGATGCTGAAGATTATGGTTGAGGCCAAGGGCGAGCTGACCCCTGCCACCATCAACGCCTTCAACATCACCGGCACCGACGGCGAGGCCGTGGACGCTTACCATATCTACCAGACGGGTACCACGACTACTTTCTCCGCCAACGAGGCCTTCAGCGATTCATACGAAATCACACAGAGCGGCACCTATTACTTCTGGCTGACCTACGACGTGAAGACCACCGCCGAGGTAGGCCAGACGGCTACTGCCACCCTGACAAGCACTGTGGTCAACGGTTCTGCCATTGACGTCACCACTCCCGCCACCGCCACCATCACCGTGGCCAACGGTAAGAGCGGCACTTACACCGTGGGTGAAGGCGGCGACTATGCCACCATCCAAGGCGCTATTGACGACTTCGGCACGCTGGGCATGGAAGGCCCCGTCACGCTGAAAATCAAGGCCGGCGAATATGCCGAGAAGGTGCGCATCCCCTACATCAAGGGCATGGGCAGCGTGAACACGCTTACCGTCGAGAGTGAGAGCGGACAGCGCGACGTGAAGATTTACCATAACAACTACTCCACCGCTGGCTACAGCGACGACCAGCACAAGAAGGACTACGGTGTGGTGACACTCTATCAGGCTAACTACGTGACGCTGAAGAACCTCGAAGTCACTACCACCGACCTCAACTACAAGGCCGTGGTGATGATTAAGGACGAGAGCCGTCATGCCACCATCGACAACTGCTACCTGCATACAGATATCTATGCCTCCACTTCCGGCGACGGTCCTGCCCTCGTAGGCCATACCATCATCGACGAGGAGAACAAGAACAACGACTACCTCACCGTAAAGAACTGTCTGCTTGAAGGCGGTAAGTACGGCGTGTATATGGGTGGTACCAGCACTGTTGCTCTCCCGAAAGAAGTCGGCGGTATCATTGAGGGCAACACCTTCAAGAACAACGGGCGCTTCATGCTGTATTCCTACGACGAGTTGGGTGCCAAGATTCGCAACAACACCTTCATCATTGATAATGCTGATGTGAAGATGAGCAATGGCGTCATCGACATCAATGTGCGCGATGAATATGCCGAGACTACAGAGATAACAGGCAACATCTTCAACCTGAATTCTTCCAACACCCTCGCAGCCATCTACGTCCGTCAGATGGAGGCAACGACCGATGCTCCCGCCATCATAGCCAACAACGTCGTCAACTTGGCTTCTGCCAATGCCAGCTGCAGTGCGCTGAAGTTCAGTGGCGGTAAGATAAAGAATACCAATATCGCCCACAACACACTCCGCATGACGGGCACCAACGGCGGAGCCACATTCTGGCCCTCTTCTGCATTGAGCGACGGCTACGGCAACGTGAACGTGGTGAACAACATCATCCAGAATGAGACCAGCGGCTATGCCGTGAACCTCTATAACGACGGCAACCTGGGAACGGAAAAATTCAACTTCCAGAACAACGTGATGTACACCGCCGGCACAACCTTCTTCCGTGCCGCCTCTTCCACCACTGGCAACTTCGCCACCTTCGTGGAAAAGACGGGTGCAACGGGCTGCATCAATAAGCAGGTGACCTTCTACGAGGGCACATGCGAGCCTAACGGCACCCTCGACGGCGACCTGCTCACGGCACAGAGTCTGAGCTACGTCACCACCGACATCATCGGCAAGGAGCGTCCCGCCACGGGCATCTCCATTGGTGCCTACGAGTACGATGCAACAGCTGTGGCTCCCACGATGGCCGAGGGCTATCCGAAGGTAAGCGGTATCACGCATGAGGGCGCTGTCATCAGCCTGAAGTCTGACGTAGCTGCCACGGCCTATGTAATGACCTGCCTGACTGCGGACATCGAAGACGAAGTGACAGCAGAGGAGATTATCACTGACGGAAAGACCGTAAGCCTCCAGGCAAACTCTGAGGCTACCGTAACCATCACCGAACGCGCGCCCGAGAACGAATACACCGTGTATATCGTAATGAAGAGCGTAAAGGGACTGACCAGCGAGGTCTACAGCACCACCTTCACCACTCAGGAACTGCCTACCAATGCCCCGACCATTGACTTGAGCGCTGACGGTAACACCCTGACGCTACTGCTCGCAGAGGGTAAGGCTCCCTACCAGCTCACTTGGAAGCAGGCCGACGGCACGGTGCTGAAGGAAGAGACGCTCACTGAGCTGCCCAGTGAGCCGCTGACCTTAGCGGTCACGCCTACCGTTACGACCGACTACATCGTCATTCTGAAGGACAAGCAGGCCCGCGAGGCTACAGCCTCTGTGCGTATCGTGGCTGGCGAGGTAGGTCTGATGGCCGACTTCGAGACCCACTACCCGCTGACCGACGACGGCTACTGGTGCGGTCCCGGCCTCGTTCATGCCATCGGCGACAACTGGGGCGAGGATGAGCTGCAAGGTACATTCACCAGCGGCGGTTTCTCTTTCACCAACAACTACACGCCGGAATACAAGTCGTGGACAGGCTTCTCCGTGAGCAACAGCACCTCGACAGAGTTTGAGAGCTACGTTCTCGGCCAGTACCACAACGCTGTGGGCGGCGGCTATGGCTCTGAGACCTTTGCCATCAGCTTCGACAACACGATGGTGGAGGTGCTTGGCACCGCCGACGGCACGCAGCTGCGCGGCTTCTACATCACCAACTCTGCCTACAACGTCGACTACTATGAGAATGGCGACGCGTTCAACGAGGGCGTTACCGGTGGCGACGGCCAGCCCGTTGCCAAGGGTGAAGGCTTCCGCACAGGTGACTGGTGCTACGTACACATCGAAGGCTTCGACAAGGACGACCACCAAACCAATGAGATTAAGGTCTATCTGGCCGACTATCGCTCTGCCAACGACGCCGAACACTTCTACCTGAAGGATTGGCAGTGGGTAGACCTCTCGTCGCTGGGCACCGTCAAGAAGGTGAAGTTCAGCGTCCAGGGCTCGCGTGGCAACACATACGGTCAGGTGGTTCCCCTCTACTTCTGCCTCGACAACTTCAACGGCTTTGCCCCGCTTGCTGGCGATGTGAATGGCGACGGCGAAGTGAACGTCACCGATGTCAGTCTGACGCGCAGCTTCATCCTGGGCAACACGCCTGCCACGTTCATCAAGAAGCAGGCCGACATGAACGGCGACGGCGAGGTGAACGTCACCGACCTGTCGAAGATTAAAAACATCATCCTTGGTAACAACGAATGATTTTCTTCCGACAACGAATTGAACGAATCAAACGAATAATCCAATAACGAATTATGAAACAGAATATATTGAGAAATCTGCTTGTTGCTGCCTCCTTGGCAGCAACGGGCAGTGCCTTGGCCGACAGCTTTACCGTCGAGCCATTCACCATTGCCGCAGGCGAAGAGAAAGTCGTGACGCTCCATCTTGACGGAACGCGCAAGTACATCGGCTTCCAAGTGGATGTCTATTTGCCGGAAGGCGTCAGCATCAAGGAAGATGCTGATGGCCTATACCTTGATGTCGTGGCTGCCATGACTAACAACAGAAACGGCCATACAGCCGAAGGCAACCTCAACGGTGACCACTACACCATTATAGTAGACCACCCACGTAATGGCGAGTTCCAAAGCGCGAGCGGCGATGTACTTGACATGACCCTCGTGGCTTCCGACCAGATAAGCACGGGCCGACAGCAGATAGTGCTGAAACGCCAGATACTCAACGACGCAGCCATCAACGAATACCGGTTCGACGATGCTGAGTTGCCTTTCGATACGGAGATTGACGTAACGGTCAGCGACCTTGGCTACGCCACGTTCAGCTGGCCGCGCGACCTCGACTTCACCAATGCCGGTGTTCAGGCTTTCATTGCCACCGAGGCCAACGACAATCTGCTGCTGCAACCCGTGGAGAAGGTACCTGCCGGCACGGGCATCGTGCTGAAAGGCGATGCCGGAACGTATAACCCGCAGACCATCGACGAGGCTACCGACGACGTGAGCGGCAACCTGCTGACCGGCACCGCCTCAGCCAGCTATACCGTCGAGGGCACCAACACCTACGTGCTCTCCAAGAACAGCGACGACACCCCCGGTTTCCGCCGTGCTGCCGAAGGTCTTGAGATAGCCAAGTACAAGGCATACCTGACACTCACCGACGGTCTGGCCCGCTCGTTCTTCGGCTTTGCCGACAACACCACCACGGGCATCACCTACACGCAGCGCTCCGCAGGCGACGCCCAAGTCTTCGACCTCTCCGGCCGCCGTGTACAGCAGCCTGGCCGTGGCCTCTATATTATGGACGGCAAGGTAGTAGTAGTAAAATAAACACTTAGAAAACCCGTTATTATTATGACAAAGAAGAAATATAACAAGCCCCAGACAGCAGTCGTCGACATCCATGCCGACGTCCTGCTGCTGGGAACAAGCACCGAATCTCTTCCTATCGACAGGAGTGGCAACCCTGTAACCGACCCTGATGGAGTCTATTCCCGCCGATATTCCAACACCTGGGACGAAGAGGAGGAAGAAGAGGAAGAACAATTTTAAGTTACAACATTGAAACACAACAGAAGTATCACGCTCATTCCACTGCTCTGTGCCGCCTTGTCTTTGGCAGCACAGGGCAGTGTTGACTCTCTACAGCACATAGGCGAGGTAGAAGTTTACGGCAAACGCCCGCTGGCAACAGCCCAGACCATGCGCGGCGCCGACCTCCAGGCATTGTCGACGACCTCCGTGGCCGATGCCTTGAAGTATTTTGCCGGTGTGCAAATCAAGGACTTCGGCGGACTCGGCGGTTTGAAGACCATCAATGTCCGCTCCATGGGTGCCCAGCATGTCGGTGTCTATATCGACGGCATACGCATCACCAACGCGCAAAACGGCACCGTGGACCTGGGCAAGTTCTCCCTCTCGTCGATGGAGTCCGTGTCGCTATACAATGCCAACAAGCTCGACAACTGCCAGTCGGCGTCGGAATACGCCTCCGGTGCCACCGTCTATCTGCGCACCCGCCGCCCCACGAAGGACTCGCTGTCCGTACAGCTGCGGCGCGCGTCGTTCACCACGTGGATGGCCAAGGCCAATGCCCAGTTTGCATGGCGGGGCTGGAGCGGCTTCCTCGATGCCGAATGGACGAAGTCGCGCGGCGACTATCCGTTCCGCTACCAGTCCGTCTACGAAGACACCATAGGCCGGCGGGCCAACAGCGACATCCGCTACGGGCGCGTCGAAGCCGCCTTGTTCAAGGGAGGCTTTTCCTCACACATCTATTATTACGACTCCGAGCGTGGCTGCCCCGGCGGCATCGTGCGCCGCCTGAGCGACAAATACATCAACGTCGGACGCGAATGGGACCGCGACTTCTTCATTCAGGCGTCCTACCAGAAGGAGTTCTTGCAGCATCACCGTGTCAAGGTCAACGCCAAGTACACGAACGAATATCTGCGCTATTGCACCGACTATCCCGAGAACCAGAACACGGCGCGCGTCAACAACCACTACCGTCAGGAAGACGTCTATGCCGCCGTGTGCTATGGCTACATGCCGTGGTCGTGGCTGTCGCTGTCAACCAGCTACGACGTGCGCTACAGTAAACTGCGCGCCGACCTGAAGCGCTTCGACAATGTGTTCCGCTTGGACCAGAAGGAAGTCTTCGCCGCCCAGATGAACTACCGGGGCGTGCAGGCCGCCGTGTCCATGCTCCACCAGCACTACCACGACTTCACCTTCGCCCATGTGGGCGCTGCAGACCCGCTGGACCGCTGGACGCCCGCCGTTTCCCTGGCCTACACGCTCTACGGCGTCACGTTCAGGGCCTGGTACAAGAAGATTTTCCGCGCCCCTACCCTCAACGACCTCTACTATACGCAGGTGGGCAACCGCAACCTGCAGCCCGAATACACCAAGCAGCTTAACTTCGGCGTCGAGTGGCACTGGTCGAAGAGCAGGGGCTATAGCCCATCCCGGCCTACCGTCAGTATCGACCTGCAGGCCGATGTCTATCAGAACAAGATAGAGAACCGCATCGTCTGCCTGCCGCTGAAAGGCACCTACTCCTGGTCGATGATGAACTACGGCTACACCTTCTGCCGGGGACTCAACGCCACGGCGTCGGTCCGCTACGCCACAGGCCCCTGGGCCTTCTCCATGCTCAGCTCCATGACGTGGCAGAACGACCTCAACCGCACCGACCCCGACGACGAAGACACCTACGACAAGCCCATCTGCTACTCGCCGCGCCTCAGCTACACCCTGACGGGCATCGTGCAGTGGCGCCGCCTGCAGCTCACCACCAGCTACATGCACGTCGGCGAACGCATGTGGAGCTATGCCGACCCCGAGGACATCCTTACACCTTATAACAATATAGACATGAAGCTGTCGTACAGCCAGCCCGTCGGCAAGACCAGCGTAGGCTTCTGTCTGGAGGTCATCGACGTGCTCGACGAGCAATACGAGCACCTGCCCCGCTATCCCCTGCCGGGCCGTAACTACAAACTGACATTAACATTCGGAATATGACACACAGAACAAGACACCTCATTCTATTCATCCTTTGCTGCTTCCTGTATGGCCCCGCATCGGCACAGGAACGGCTCATCGTCGTCAACGAGGGCCTGTGGCAGACCGACAACGGCCGGCTGTCCTACTTCGAGAACGGCAGCGTCGTCAGCAACCAGTGGTTCCGCGACAAGAACGGCTCCAAGCTTGGCGACACGCCCAACGACATCATCCAGGTCAACGACAACCTGATTGCCATTGCCCTTAACTGGTCGAACATCGTGCAGTTCATCCGCCCCGACGGCAAGGCCGAGGCAGCCACGGAGGATATTCCCAACAACCGCAAGCTGTGCAGCGACGGCCGCTACGTCTACGTCACCAGCTACGGCCACGAGTGCGGCACCACAACAGGCACCAAGTACTTCGAGCGGGGCTATGTGGCGAAAATCGACATCACCACCTTTAAGGTCGTTGCCGCCACGGAGGTAGGCTACGAGCCGGAGGGCATCGCCCTCTATGACGGCCACCTCTTCATCGCCAACACCGGCGGTTATGCCTTGCAGGAGAGCCACGACTTCGAGACCACCGTGAGCATTGTCAATGCCGAGAGCATGCAGGTGGTCGGAGCCGTCGACCTGCATCAAGTCAACCTCTACGGCAAGCTGTCACAGCATGGGCGCTATCTGCTTATCAACTCGTCCGGCGACTACTACGAGACGCCGGCGGCCTGCTTCGTCTTCGACTGCCGGAAAGCCCTCCAGCATGTCACGACGGGCACTCCCGCTGCTGCCGACTGCTTCCTGCGCATCGAGAAGGCGGCAACCTATAACTGCACGACGCGCGACGGAAAATTCCTCGTCGTCGGCTCTGGATTCTCCTACCTCAGCGGAGAGTACGAAGTCAACTACCTCACCATCGACCCCGAGACGGCCATGGCCTCCGGCGGAAAGCAGGGCATCACCGCCGCACTGCCCGGCGACCTGCAGAAAGACTACGACCAGATGAGCCAGCCCTACGGCATCTACGTGAATCCCTATACGGGCTATCTCTACGGCACCGACGCCGGTTCGTTCGAGGGCGCCGGCTACCTGTACCAGTGGTCGCCCGACGGTCGCCAGTTAGGCAAGTACAAGGTCTATGTCAATCCCGGCCACTTCCTTGCCCTGCCCCCCGACGGTCAGCACTTCAGCGGCATCCGGACAATCGTAAGCCAGCCGGCCGCAGACAGCAAATACTATGACCTGCACGGCCGCCGCGTGCTCACGCCGCAGCGTGGCCGCCTCTATATCCAGGAAGGCCGCAAGGTCGTTTACTGACCAGACAGCATCGAGAGTTTTAACCTAATATTATTCATTTAAATTTCAATCATCACATGAAAAGATTTCTACTAAGTCTTATGACTATGTCACTGCTCACGGCCGGCAGCACCTATGCAGCCGAAGTGGTGGTGACCATGAATGCGAAGAGCAAAGTCATCAAGTCGCTGGTGAACATGGCAACCAACGAGGCCGTGACCATCGGCGAGGCCGCCAGCGGCAACAAGTACACCTTCGACCTGGCCGACGGCTCCTATCTGCTGACCGGCGCTGCCGCCGACGGCGAGACTGTTAGCGGCACGCTCCAGCTCGACGTGGATGCCGACCACACCACCTTCAGCGTCTTCTCGCCGGAAATTAACGTAAAGAACAAGGAGTGGGAGTATGGCACCGACTACACCCTCACCCTGCGTGCCACCGACAAGGAGGGCAACCTCGTGAACACCACCATGGGCGAATACACCAACGGACACAAGATGTTCATGGTGAAGAACGGCGACACCTACTACGTCGACCTCATTCCCTCCGAGGCCCATCTGGCCGAAGGCTACCTGTCCACGACCTACACCGGCACGGTAAGCTTCAACGCCACCATCCAGGCCGAGGCCCCCATGAGCTACCTCTACGACGTGACCGTCCCTGCCGACGCTGCGTTTTTCCTTGGCACGAAGACTGCCCACTACGTGAAGTTCAAGGCCGTGGAGCCGCAGAGCGTCACCACCCAGGGCGACAGCAAGGTCTACACCTTCCGCCTGGCCGACAAGCAGCAGTACAACTACCGCGTCTCGGCCCCCGGCAAGCTGACCAACGCCGGCATCTTCACCATGAGCGGCGACGAGGCGAAGCGCCCCGCGCTCAGCTTCACCGATGCCGACCTGACGGCCAAGGACCCGCAGTTTATTGACCATGACGTGACATCGAACGGCGGCTACAACGTCGGCGACATCTTCCTGAACATCAACGCCGCCGGACACCTGCAGCTCAGCGGCGCCGGCGACACCTACGACCTGCTGCCCCTGCGCAACTGGGAACTCGTCGACGGCATCACCACCAACTACTTCATCGAGCCCGACTACCACTTCACCGTGGTCAATCTGGACGGTCAGGCCGACGACTCCGTGGTGAAGATTGACGACGAACTGCTCACGGCCGTAGGCACGGGCACCGCCATCGTGCTCGTCACCTACGACGCCATACACCTCAACACCTACAGCGGTGCCACGAAGAAAGACTTCACGGGCGGTGCCGACTGGAGCGCCATCTGGCCTGAGAACACCGGTGCCTTCGTCGTCACCGTGGGCGAGCAGGCTGCCGACATCAAGCCCAACATCATCATCAACAAGGACTACCTGACCACCGTCACGCCATGGGGCGGCGGCAATCCCATCGACACCAAGCTCTCGATGGAGAACCTCGATGCTGAGTTCGACGTGCTCTACTACCTCGACAGCGAGGACGGCTTCGACTACACCTTCACCCCCGAAGGCGCCGACCAGGTCACGCTGGCCCGTCCCGTCATCGGCCAGCATGCCGCTTCCTACGCCGGCTTCTCGGCTGAGGGCGTGACCAAGAACGAGGACGGCAGCTACACCCTGCACCTCACCCAGGGCCGTAACATAGTCCGTCTGACCAATGCCGCCGGCCAGAGCCTCTATCAGGTTATCACCGCGAAGCCCTGCCACCGCGACATCCTCGTGAATGGCGAGAGCGTCGAGAGCGTGAACCTTGGCGACGAAGTCACCGTGCAGTACACGGGTCTCTACCATCCCGCAGGCAAGCTGGCCGGCATCCACAACTTCTCCGCCGGTCTCTCTTACAAGCAGGCCACCGAAGGCATCACCGTGAAGGACGGCAAGAAGAACCAGTACACGATGGGCTCTACCGCTACCGCACAGGCCGTCACCTTCACCGTGCCCGAGGAATGGACCGAGGCCACCATTGAGCTGACCGACGGCGTGCTGGGCATCAGCGGCTTCGGCGACCCCGTAGGCAACCATCGCGCCACGTCGAAGCTGACAGGCCGCGCTCCTAACTTCACCGCTATCTCACAGAGTGCCGTCTTCGGCCGCGTGCCGACTGTCGCTGTCAAGGTCAATGTGCCCGCCACAGAAGAGGAAGGCATCCGCACGCTGACCTTCGAGGATGCCGACTACAAGGGAACCACAGAGAACTACGCCGGCAAGCTTGACTGGTCGTCGCTCATCGACGACCCACAGTACAATGGTCCCATGCTCTATCCCCAAGGCTTCGACGAAGACGAGGGCGACATCCTCTATTACTGGTACGACGAGGGCAACACCGAGGTCTACAGCGAGCTGACCAACGCCTACATGGACGGTTGCTTCTGGGCTGGCGGCATCGCCATCTCCAACTATGTCGACGCCGACCTGACCCATGGCGACGACACCCACCAGCTGGCCGTGCCTGCCAGCAACGGCTCGCAGAACTTCGCCGTGGTCTACTGCAACAGCAATAGCACCATCTCGCCCTACAACCCGCAGACCACGCTCTCCATCATGGACGGTAAGCTGCACGTCATAGAGTCGATGATGATTGCCCCCACGCTCTATCAGCTGGCAACGGCCAAGAACGGCAACGGCTATGCTCACGCCCTCACCGGCGCTGACGACTATCTGACGCTGACCATCCACGGCATGCAGGGCGACGAGGCCAAGACCTCCTTGACCATCGACATTGCCCGTGCCGGCCAGTTCCTTGAGGACTGGACCACCATCGACCTGACCGCATTAGGCGAGGTCGACGGCCTGATGTTCACCATGGACTCCAACGACGCCAGCTACGGCTACGCCAACCAGCCCACCTACTTCGCCTTCGACAACATGAAGGTGCGCTTCGACGACGATACCACTACTGCCGTCAGCCTTCCCACTACGAAGCAGGGCGGCACGACGCAAATCTTCGACCTCAACGGTCGTCAGGTGCAGCAGCTGCAGCGCGGTCTGAACATCGTGCGCCAGGCCGACGGCACCGTGCGCAAGGTAATGGTGAAGTAAGCGATTCCACGCTCACCGTCATTCCTGATGACGCAAGCCTCCCCCGCAATGCCTGTGGTATTGCGGGGGAGTTTCGTTTGGGCATGTACACAAGAAAAGGAGACCCGTGTCTCCCGACATAAGTCTCCTGACTTATATAATAATACACGTATTCCGCCTTGCGGCCTAACCCCAGAGGCCCCTAAGGCGATTGAAGCAAATGGGCAGGTATTCTGACTTACGGCCCGGCAGCGAACGTCTTCCCAATAATATCAGTGACATCGTGTTCGCTCCGTCAAAGGCCGCTTACAGCTGCGGGACAGTCGGGGATTCTCACTCCGTTCCCTTTCCCATTGCGGTTGCAAAATTACAAATAAAATAGCACACTACAAAATAAATGCGCCGTTTTTATGTCCGGTCGCCCTATTCGGTGAGTATTCTCACGATGCGCTCCGCCGTGCGCCCGTCCCATCGGTCGGGCAGCGACGACGCTTTCCAGCGTCCGGCCACCATGTCCTCCACGGCCGTCTTCAGGCGGTCGGCATCCTCGCCCACCAGCACGTTCGTGCCTTGCTTCACGGTCTCGATGTGCTCGGTATAGCTGTTCAGCGTGATGCAGGGCACGTGGTTGAAGGTAGCCTCCTCGGCCACGTTGCCGGAGTCGGTGATGATGCCGGCGGCATGTGCCGTCAGGTAGCCGAAGTCCAGATACGACAGGGGCGCCACCACGCGCAGCACGTCTTCGGTGCCCGGCGTCTCCTCTTGCAGCCGCGCCACTAACTGTGCGGCGCGTCCGCGCAGCGGTGCCACCACCGTTTTGCCGCCTGCCGCCTCGCAGACGGCCTTCAGCATGCTGCGCAGGTTGTCCTCGTCGTCCATCAGCGCCCTGCGGTTCAGCGTGAACACTAAGTAGTCGCCGTCCGCCATGCCGTCTATGCAGGCCGGGCGCGTCCAGCGGTCGTGGCTGTAGCGCAGCGAGTCCATCAGGATGTTGCCCACCATATATATCTTGTGCGTCTCGGCACCTTCGCGGGTGGCGATGCTGCTCTGCGCCACTCCGGCGGTAAACAGCAGGTCGCTCAGGCCGTCGATGACCAGCCGGTTAATCTCCTTCGGCATGCGGATGTCAAACGACCGCGTGCCGGCCACGAGGTGTGCCAGCCGCAGGCCGCGCTTCTTGGTGACGATGGCGGCGGCCATGGTCGATGCCAGGTCGTCGACGACGATGACGGTGTCGGTGGCATGCTCGTCGAGATAGCGTTCAAACTCGGTCATCACCCTGCCCGTCAGCTCGTTCAGGTTCTCGCAGTCCACGCCCAGACAGACGTCGGGATGCGGCATCTGCAGGTCGTCGAACAGGCTGCCTTCCAGCGTCGGGTCGTCTTCCCGTCCGGCATACACCAGCCGGTAGTCGGCCGCCTCCGTCCTGCCGATGGCGCGGATAATGGGAGCCACCTTCACAAAGTTTGGCCGTGCTCCCGTGAATATGCAAATGTTGCGTCTTTCCATAACTGTTGGCAAAGGTACAAAAAATAGGCGTAAGTCGTATCACTTACGCCCACTTTTTTCTTCTGTCGCGTGCTTGACGCAGCGTTTCTTACTTCACGACGACCATACGGCCATTGACGATGTACAGACCCTTCTGGGCGTTCAGCACACGCTGGCCGTTCAGGTTGTAGACGACGACGCCGTTCAGCTTCTCTGCCTGGATGGCGTTGATGCCGGTGGACTCACCAATGCGCACGGGATTGAGGACGTTATAGTACCAGTCTTCGCCACCGTCAGCATTCGGACGGAAGTAAACAGTGTATTGGCCTGCGGTATTAACGGTGCAGTTAGCGGCACCGTCACCAGGATACCAAATGGTTTCATTACCAAGAGTCCTATTAACCTTGAATGCTGCATCGGCCTCCAAGTCGAGCGTAATCATGTACTCTACGCCTTCAGCTGCCTCATTCAGAGTCAGCACGTAATCTGCGGATTGAGTCCAGTTGTTCATGTTACCAACCAGATAGTAGACAGGCTCCGCAGAAGGAATGTCGCCAGTCTTCTCGGCAACAGCGCTCAGGGCGTGCGTCTCATCGTTGACGAAAGTAAAGGTTACGGTGTAGTAGCCATCCTTTTCAATAGTCAGAATGGCATTGGTATTCTGACCATTCACGTCCTCAGGATAGTTAACCTCCCAACCATGGTTCTTAGCTACCTTGTATTCATATTCACCCTTGTACAGAGCGACATTCTCCTTAACCAGCGTGAAGGTCACATTGTCCTCAGAAACCATGTCGTTAGCTTCATCAGTAGTATCCCATGCGCTACCCATCAGGGCCTCTGTACCAGCAATCGTCCAAGTGGTAACGGGCTCGGGCTCAACCTCCACCTTACCCTGAGAATTATAGGTAGCGCCATCCTCAAAGTCGAGGTCAGCGGTCTGAGGATTACCGTTATTGCTGAAAATAATCTGTGTAGGATTGCCTGTAGTGCTCCATGTGTAGACACCATCAACAGGAGTGATTTCTACGCCTGGCCAGCTGCCGCCGGTGAAGTTCTCGGTTTCATTCCAAGCCCAGACATAGACTTTCTCCCAGTTTGCATCGTTGATGAAGGTAACAGTCTTGGTCTCAACAGCAGGAAGTTCGTAGACGTTAATCTGCTGTACGGCGTTGCCCTTGATGAGCTCGAAGCCAATCATACCGTCCTCTTGTGCGAGATAGATGGCGCGGCCGACACCCTCGTTGAGGGCTTCCTTCTCGATACCGTCGTCGTCGGAACGGGTATAGAAGCCGTTACCAGTGTAGATGAACTCCACAATCTGACCGGCCTTGATGCCACCGACAGCGGCGCAGCGGCCAGCACCTGCAGCGAGGAAGAGTCCCTGTCCGTCAACAATGCTCCAGCCCTTATTGCTGGCAACGGCAGCCTGCACGGCAATCTGCTCCAGACCCTCGTTGGTGCAGAAGAACACATTGTTGTTCTTAGCATTGGCGTCATTCCAGATAGCACCGGCAGCTTCGCTCTGAAGCTCCAGCGTTACGTCGCCCATGGTGGTGAAGTCGTAAGCCTTGACAACCGTGTATGCGCTCAGGTCTACGGCAGCCACGGTGATGACACAGGATGCCTCGGCGGTAGCGTCAGACACGGTAGATGCCCACTTATTGGTGATGGTAGCCTCGCCGGCAGCCAAGGCGGTCACGGTGCCGTCAGCGGCAACGGTAGCCACAGCCTCGTCGCTGCTCGTCCATGTCGTCTCAGCGGCGGGTGAAACGTTGGCCGTCAGCTTGGCAGTAGCGCCGGGGATGAGCTTCAAGGTCTGCGGAGTCACGGTAATCACGGGAACAGTCTCCACGCCGTAAGGCTCAATCTCAATCTTCGAGACGAGGGTAGCTTTGGCGAACTGGATGTCCAGACGGTCACCGCTGGCAATAGTATAAGTGGTGGCCACCTTTCCAAACTCCGTACCGGCGTCAATGCCTTCCACGTTGTCAGATACCAGGGTAGTCGTGCCAGCGAGGCAGGTGATGGTTACCTTGTCGCCTGCTTTCAGGTCGAGGACGGAGAAATAGTGTGTTGCATCCCAAGAGAACAAGCCGCAGTTAGCATCCTTCTTGTTGCTCTTGTTGCGGACACACATCTTGTTGTTTGGGGTATCTGCTTCAACATACTCGAAGGCAAAGCGCTTGTTCCACTCAAATCCCTGCTCAGTGTAGTCGCCAAGATAGTTCATCGCCTTGTCATTGACAGTAAATCCGGCATCGCCGCCGTCGTTGACAGCCCATGGGCCGCCCTTACCGAGCTTCATACACAGCTCTTGGAAGTCGTACGTTTCCAGAGCCGACACTGATGCGACGCCGCTCACGAGCATGAGGGCCAGCATCATCACTTTAGTAAAAATTCTCTTCATACAGTTTGTTTTTAGTTAATAAATTGATTGTCTGTAATTTCCTGCAAAGATACGCATTTTATCTAAATCACGCAAGTTTTTTTGACGGAATTTGGCGGAATCGGAAAGGAATTTTCCGTTCGTTTGTTTATTTATATAATAATATATATATAAATAAACAAACGAAACAAAAAACCCACACCTTTCCGCGCGGCTGTGAAAGCATATTGTTTGCACGGCGCAAGTATGGTGTTTGCAGGGCGCAAACGACAGGTTTGCAGGGTTCAAACGTGGAGCACCTGGCCGTCGTAGGCCAGCTGGATGTCGGGAGGCAGCTGGGCGTTGACCTCGGCATGGCGCCCGATGTCGTGGCTGGAATGGATGAGCCAGGTGCGGCGGGCTCCGACGCGACGGGCAAAGAGCACGGCGTCGTCGAGCGACTGGTGCGAGTGGTGTTCCTTGATGCGTAAGGCGTTGACTACCAGTGTGTCGCAACCCATGACGTAAGGTATTTCTTCATCGGCTATGGTCTTCATGTCGGTGATGTAGCAGAGCGGTCCGATGCGGAAGCCGAGGATGGGCAGGTCGTGGTGCATCACCTGGATGGGCATGATGTCGAAGTCGCCGATGCGGAACGCCTCATGGGGATGGATTTCGTGCAGCTGGATGGCGGGCACGCCGGGGTAGCGGTGCTCGGCAAAGCAATAGGGCAGCATGTGGAGCATGCCCTGCCGCGCTATGGGGTCGGCATAGACATTGATTTCGCCAAACTGGCAGTAGGGCCGCACGTCGTCCATGCCGCCCATGTGGTCGTAGTGGGCATGGGTGATGAGGATGCCGTCGATGCGGCGGAAGGGCTGCGGCATGATTTGCTGGCGGAAGTCGGGCCCGCAGTCGATGAGCAGCCGCGTGCGCTCGGTCTCAAGCAGCGCCGAGCAGCGCAGTCGTTTGTCGTGGGCGTCGGGACTGGTGCAGGTGTGGCAGCGGCATCCGATGGTAGGCACGCCGCACGATGTCCCCGTGCCAAGGAAGGTCAGTTTCATACTATATTCACTTCAGGGTGGATGGCTATGCCGAATTTCGCGAGCACGTCGCGCTGGATGGCGCGGCAGAGGGCTACGATGTCGTCGCCCGTGGCACCGCCACGGTTGACGAGCACGAGGGCCTGTCGGTCGTGCACGCCGGCACGCCCCAGCGCGCGTCCCCGCCATCCGCACTGGTCGATGAGCCATGCAGCGGGAATCTTCTCGCGTTCCTTATTAATATAATAGTGGGGCATGTCGGGATAGTCGGCCAGCAGCTGCTCGAAGTGGCTGCGGCTGACGACGGGGTTCATGAAGAAGCTGCCGGCGTTGCCCGTCACCTGCGGGTCGGGGAGCTTGGCGCGCCGGATGTCGATGATGACCTGGCGCAGCTGCTCGGCGGTAGGCTGCAAGATGGCGCGCCGCTCCAGCTCGGCGGCTATGTTGCCGTAGGCGGTGTTCAGCCGTTCGGTGAGCGACAGGCGGTAGGTGACGCGGGTGATGAGGAAGCGGTTCTTCCACTCGTGCTTGAAGCGGCTGTCGCGATAGCCGTAGGCGCACTCGCCGGCGCTGATAAGGCACTGCCGGCCCGTAGTGATGTCGACGGCCTCGACGCTCTCAATGAGGTCCTTCACCTCGACGCCGTAGGCCCCGATGTTCTGCACGGCCGACGCCCCCACCTCGCCGGGTATGAGCGAGAGGTTCTCGGCGCCGTAGAGACGGTGGCCGACGCACCAGGCCACCACGTCGTCCCACAGCTCGCCGCTGCCGCAGCGCACGCGGCCTTCGCCCAGCGGCTCGATGCCCTTGACGGCGGAGTGAAGCACCGTGCCGTTGAAGTCGCGCGTGAGGAGCAGGTTGCTGCCGCTGCCCACTATCATGTACGGCGCTCCCTGCACGAGGCGGGCCGCCTGCTGCGCCTCCTCCTCGGAGGCATACTCCAGAAAGCGGCTGCACTTCGCGTCGATGCCGAACGTGTTATGTTTCAGAAGGTTGTAGTCTTTTGCGTCTCTCATACTTTAAGTAATCAGCTTGGTAAGTTTCCACTTGCCGCCCTTGCGGCGGAACGTCATCTGCACCTCGAAGCCGTTGGCAATGCCGCGCAGGACGAAGACCTTGCTGTCGCCCTCCTCTTCGGGCTTGCCGTAGACGATGTTATAGATGACGTCCGACGGCAGCTCCGGTGCGAAGGCCTCCCAGCTGTCGGGGCTGATGACGCCCTCCATCTCGCTGAAGTCGTCGTCAGGGTCGGGGCCGACAAAGGCGACGGTCTCCGCCAGGCTGTGCGCCTGGAAGGTGCTGTCGCTGGCAAAGCGGTGGTAGAAGTCGAGGAACGAGGCGTTGAGCGACTGCGCCATCGGCATGCGGTGCACGGCAGTCATCATCCACAGGCCCTTGATGCGGTCGAAGACGTACTTCGTCACGCGACCGTCGTCAAAGGCAATCCGCTCCACCTCGACGTGGCTGACGGCCGTGTCCTTGGCTGCCTCCATGTGCTGCTCGCTGTCGAACAGCATGGTGTAGAAGCCCTGCGGCATGAAGAAATAGTCCATGTGCCAGTCGGAACGGCGCAGACGGACGGCCTCGCCGTCCTCGCCGTACTGCGGCAACGGGAAGGCAATGCGCTGCCGCTGCAGGCGGCTGTTGGCGGCAAAGTTAAAGATAAAGTCGTCGAAGAGCTCGTCGGCGGCCTTGGGCATGGGCATCTCCTCCAGGGCGTCGGCCAGCGAGTCGGCGGCTGCCGTATCGGCCGGCATGACGGAATCGGCCTGCTCGTCGTCAGCCAGCGGGGCTGTCCTGTTGCCTCCGCACGCTGCCGTCATGAGCAGGACGGCCAAGAGGATTATCAGATAGGGTCTCATCAGTTGACACAAAAATCACGTATTCTCCCAAATTTGGTGCAAAGTTACAAATATTTCACAATTTATAATTCATAATTCATAAATATTTTCTACCTTTGCATCAAAATTCATCCATAACACATCTTTTGATTATGATACTTGATAAGATAGACCAACTTCTGAAAGAAGTACAGACACTGAGTGCCAAGAACGCCGAAGAGGTGGAGCAGCTCCGGCTGAAGTACCTGAGCCGCAAGGGAGAGATAACCGCGCTGATGAACGACTTCCGCAGCGTCGCTGCCGACGAGAAGAAGACGGTGGGTATGAAAATCAACGAGCTGAAGCAGCTCGCACAGGAGCGCATCAGCCAGCTCCGCGAGGAGTGTGCCACGCAGGAAGGCGACGACGAGGCCGTCGACCTGACGCGCACCCCCTACCCCGTCAAGCTCGGCACGCGCCACCCGCTGACCATCGTGACGAACGAAATCATCGACATCTTCTCGCGCATGGGCTTCGTGCTGGCCGACGGCCCGGAGGTGGAAGACGACCTGCACGTGTTCACCCGCATGAACTTTGCCGCCGACCACCCCGCCCGCGACATGCAGGACACCTTCTTCGTCAGCCAGCACCCGAACGACGTGACCAAGAACATCCTGCTGCGCTCGCACACGTCGAGCGTACAGGCCCGCGTCATGGAGCAGATGCACACCGAGGACGGCAAGCTGACGGCGCCCATCCGCGTCATCTGCCCGGGCCGCGTGTACCGCAACGAGGCCATCACGGCCCGCGCCCACTGCTTCTTCCACCAGGTGGAGGGCCTCTATATAGACAAGAACGTGAGCTTCACCGACCTTAAACAGGTGCTGCTGAGCTTCGCACGCGAGATGTTCGGAGCCGACACGAAGATACGCCTGCGCCCCTCGTACTTCCCCTTCACGGAGCCGTCGGCCGAGATGGACATCTCGTGCTTCATCTGCGGCGGCGAGGGATGCGGCTTCTGCAAGCACACCGGCTGGGTGGAAATACTGGGCTGCGGCATGGTAGACCCCAACGTGCTCGAGCAGTGCGGCATCGACAGCAAGGAGTACAGCGGCTATGCCTTCGGCATGGGCGTGGAGCGCATCACCAACCTGAAGTACCAGGTGAGCGACCTCCGCATGTTCTCGGAGAACGACGTCCGCTTCCTGAAGGAATTCGAGTCGGCCAACTGATTAGCACCCATCGCCAACGAGCAGTTGTCATAAAGCAATGAAACTGGCAGTAATGACCCAACCCACGTTCTTCGTGGAGGAAGACAAGATACTCACGTCGCTGTTCGACGAGGGACTGGACAACCTGCACCTGTACAAGCCAGGCTCGTCGCCCATGTACTCGGAGCGCCTGCTGACCCTCCTGTCGGAGGACATCTGCGCCAAGACCACCGTCCACGGCAACTTCTACCTGAAGGAGGAATACAAGCTGAAGGGCATACACATCGACGACGAGACGACACCGCCGCCGGCACGCTACAAGGGCCACGTCAGCCGCACCTGCACGCACCTCGACCAGCTCAAGGAGGCCAAGCGGCATGCCGACTACGTGTTCCTGAAATACATCTTCGACAGCCAGACGGAGCCTGACCGGAAGGCCACGTTCACCATGGACGAGCTGAAGGAGGCGGCACGGCGCGGACTCATCGACCGCCATGTCTACGCCCTCGGCGGCATGAACATCGACACGGTGAAGGCCGCCAAGGACCTCGGCTTCGGAGGCATCGTGGTCAGCGGCGACCTCTGGAACCGCTTCAACATCCATCAGGAACTGGACTACCAGGCTCTCATCGACCATTTCAGCAAGTTGCGCAAAGCCGTCGGCTAAAGCCAGCAAAGCTTCATAAGTCTTCTAAAAAAACAATTATCATCATAGCAATGAACAAGAACTACATGGTGTTCTCAGGCACCGCCACGAAGTACCTCGCAGAGAAAATCTGCCAAAGTCTGCATTGCCCGCTGGGCGAGCTTCTGATTACGAAGTTCTCAGACGGCGAGTTTGCCGTATCGTACGAAGAAAGCATCCGTGGACGCGACATCTTCCTTGTACAGAGCACGTTCCCCAACAGCGACAACCTGATGGAGCTGCTGCTGATGATTGATGCCGCCAAGCGCGCCTCGGCACGCACCATCAATGCCGTCATCCCCTACTTCGGATGGGCACGCCAGGACCGCAAGGACAAGCCGCGCGTCAGCATCGGAGCCAAGATGGTGGCCGACCTGCTGTCGGCTGTCGGCGTGAACCGCGTCATCACCATGGACCTGCATGCCGACCAGATACAGGGATTCTTCAACGTCCCCGTCGACCACCTGTATGCATCGGGCGTCATCCTGCCCTACCTGCAGAGCCTGAAGCTCGACGACCTGGTCATCGCATCGCCCGACGTCGGCGGCTCGAAGCGCGCCAACACCTACGCCAAGTACCTCGGCTGCCCGCTGGTGCTCTGCAACAAGACGCGCGCCCGCGCCAACGTGGTGGCGTCGATGCAAATCATCGGCGACGTCAAGGACAAGAATGTCGTCATCGTCGACGATATGGTGGACACGGCAGGCACCATCACCAAGGCTGCCGACATCATGAAGGAAGCCGGCGCCAGGACGGTACGGGCCTGCGCCTCGCACTGCGTCATGAGCGGACCGGCCAGCGACCGTGTGCAGCAGTCGGCGTTAGAGGAAATCGTCTTCACCGACTCCATACCCTACGACTTCCAGCGCTGCAGCAAGGTCAAGCAGCTCAGCGTGGCAGACATGTTTGCAGAAACCATACGAAGAGTCATCAACAATGAAAGCATTTCGGACCAGTATATTGTTTAGCGTGCTGACTATCTTGGCAGCATGCCAGTCGAACACGTACAAAATCAGCGGAACGGCAGAAGGACTGGCCGAGGGCGACACGCTGCTGCTGACCACGGACTTGGAGAACGGCACGCCGAGCGACACCGTCGTCGTACACGACGGCAAGTTCACACTGGAGGGAGAGACGGACTCCGTCAGGCTGGCCATGCTGTACAGCGCCCTGCGCAACGAGGTCAACATTCCGTTCTTCCTGGAGCCGGGCGACATCAGCATCGCACTCTCCGAGACGCCGGGCAACAGCCGGGTGGGCGGAACGAAGACGAACAACGAGTGGCAGCGGCTGAACGACTCGGTGATGGTCATCGGCAAGGAAATCAACGCCATCGCCGAACACGTCTACGGCAAGACGGGCAACGAGGAGGAACAGCAGAAAGGCATGAAGCGCATCGACGAGCTGAACAGCCGCTTCGCCGGCATCGTGGTAAGCACCGTGGAGCGTAACATCGACAATGAGTTCGGATACTTCCTGCTGACCTACTACCCCGAGGAGCTTATCAGCAACGAACAGCGCAGCCGCTTCATCGGCATGCTGCCGAAGGAAATGCGCAACCGCCCCGCCATCCGCGAGATGGAGGCAATGCTGAAGTCGGCAGCGGCAACAGCCGAGGGAGCCGTCATCAGCGACTTCAGCCAGACGGCGCCGGACGGCTCAGAGCAACACATCATGGAACTGATTGGCCAGAACGAGGTGACCATCATCGACTTCTGGGCATCGTGGTGCGCACCCTGCCGGCAGGAAATGCCGTTCATGATTGAACTGTACAACCACTACAAAGACCGTGGACTGGGCATCGTAGGCATATCACTCGACTCAGAACAGGAGGCATGGGTGCAGGCCATCGCCAAACTCGGCATACCCTGGCCGCAGATGAGCGACCTGCAGGGCTGGGACAATGCTGCCGCACGGCAGTTCAACGTGACCAGCATCCCGCACACCATCGTCGTCGACAGGCACGGAAAAATACTGCGTCGAGGCCTTCGGGGCGAAGAACTGGCGCAGTATATTGCCGAACAAATCAAATAAACTTTCTACGGGCTATCCTCACACGGTGAAGGATAGCTCTTCTTTTTCCGGCATCTTGGCAATGTGTATCGTGCTGCCGTCAGGAAGCTCGCCATTGACTATCAGCTCGGAAATGCCGTCCTCGATATACGTCTGGATGGCACGCTTCAGCGGGCGGGCACCGTACTGTACGTCGTAGCCCTTCTCGGCTACGAACTGCTTGGCCTCGTCGCTCAGGTCAACCTGATAGCCTAATTCGCCGATACGCTTGAAGAGGCCGCGCAGCTCGATGTCGATAATCTGCTTGATGGCCTGGAGGTCAAGCTGGTCGAAGGTGATGATTTCGTCGAGGCGGTTGAGGAACTCGGGCGAGAATTGCTTCGAGAGCGCCTTCTGCACAATCTGCCGCGCATGCTCCTTGTCCTGCTCGCCCATGGCGAGCGCCGACGTGTTGGCGGCATTGAAGCCCACGCCGCGCCCAAAGTCCTTGAGCTGGCGCGTGCCGGCATTCGAGGTCATGATGATGACCGTATTGCGGAAGTCGACAAAACGACCGTTGCCGTCGGTTAGACGACCCTCGTCCAAGACCTGAAGCAGGAGGTTGAAGACATTGCCATGGGCCTTTTCTATCTCGTCAAGCAGAACGATGCTATAGGGATGACGGCGCACACGCTCCGTAAGCTGGCCTCCCTCCTCATAGCCCACATAGCCCGGAGGAGCACCAATAAGGCGCGAGACATTGAAGGACTCGGTGTATTCGGACATGTCGACACGGATGAGCGCGTCGGCAGAACCGAACATGAACTCGGCCAGCTTCTTGGCCAGATAGGTCTTGCCGACACCCGTCGGGCCCAGGAACATAAAGGCACCTATGGGATGGTTGGGGTCTTTCAGGCCGACACGGTTGCGCTGGATGGCGCGCACCATCTTGTCGATGGCCTTGTCCTGGGCGATAACCTGCGACTTCAGCTCCTGACTCATGCCTTTCAGGCGGATGCCTTCCTCCTGGGCCATGCGCTGAACAGGCACACCGGTCATCATAGACACCACGTCGGCCACCTGCTCGGCAGTCACCGTCTGGTGCACGTCGACCTCGCCACTGAGCCATTTCCTGTTCATTTCCTGCAGCTCGCGCTCCAGTTCCGTCTGGCGGTCGCGGTAGCCGGCAGCCAGTTCAAAGTTCTGATTGCCGACGGCCTGCTGCTTTTTCTCCTTGACATGCTTGATTTCCTTCTCCATCTCGGCAATCTCAGGGGGAATGTTGGCGTTTTGCAGATGCACCCGCGAACCGACTTCGTCCATGGCGTCGATGGCCTTGTCGGGCATGAAGCGGTCGTTGACGTAACGGTCTGTCAATTTGACACACGCCTCCAAGGCCTCGTCGGTATAGCTGACATGGTGGTGCTGCTCATAGCGGTCGCGGAGGTTATGCAGGATTTCGAGCGTCTCATCATTGGTGGTCTGCTCTACCTGTACCTTCTGGAAACGGCGTTCCAGCGCTCCGTCCTTCTCTATCGAGTTGCGGTATTCGTCGAGCGTGGTGGCGCCGATGCACTGGATGGTGCCACGGGCCAGGGCCGGTTTCAGGATGTTGGCGGCATCCATCGTGCCAGCAGCCGAGCCGGCCCCTATCAGGGTGTGAATCTCGTCGACGAAGATAATGATGTCGGGATTCTGCTCCAGCTCCTTGACCAGCATCTTCATGCGTTCCTCAAACTGGCCGCGATACTTCGTACCGGCCACGACGCCCGTCATGTCAAGCGTCACAACCCGCTTGTTGAACAGCGTCGGTGAGCAGTGATGGGCGGCTATGAGCTGGGCAAGTCCTTCAACGATGGCGCTCTTGCCCACGCCGGGTTCGCCGATAAGTATGGGGTTGTTCTTCTTGCGGCGGCCCAGGATTTCCACCACCCGCTGTATCTCCCGCTCACGGCCTACGCAGGGGTCGAGCTTGCCTTCGGCGGCGTAGCGCGTCAGGTCGGTGCCGAAATTGTCGAGCACGGGGGTCTTCGACTTCGTCTGCTTGGTCTGGGTCGTGGTCTGTGTATTGCCGGATGAGGCGTGTCCGGAGGCAGCATCAGAGGATTCTTCCTCCTCGTAGTCCTCCTCGGGCAGGCCGATACCATTCTTTACGCTGAGCAGTGTCAGCACGTCTTCATAATTCATATTGTTCAGTTCTAATACATGCTTGGCACCATTCTCGGCCGCATCGTGCAGGATGGCTAACAGCAGGTGCTGCTCTTCAACACGGGTGGTACGCTGCAAGCGTGCCTCCAAGACGGCCAGTTTGAGAATGTTGCTGGCTTTTTCGTTTAACACTAATTGATGGGTATAGATGGGGATTCCGATTTCATCTTCGCGCACGCGGCTTTCCAGTTCCGTCTTCACCGACTGGAGGTTGACGTCCAGACGGCGGAATACGTCGAGCACCGGGCCATTCTTCATGCGCAACAGCCCTAACAGCAGATGCTCAGGCGCCACGCTCTGACTGGCCAGCCGGGCGGCTTCCTCGCGTGAGTAGGCAAGAATCTCAGATACCTTGGATGAGAATTGACTGGTCACTATAATAAACGATTTGACGATTTGACAATTTACGACTTATGGTATATGCTTGATATGGGTTACCACTGACGTCTATCTTACAAACACCGTGCCAAAGCCTTGCGGCGAGTAATGACAGCTGGCAGTTCCTCCTCGTAGTGGGTCACCATGATGAGTGTTTTGCCGGGACGCTGACAAAATGTCTCAATCACGTCCTTGACCAATCGGCGGTTCCAGAGGTCGAGACCGTGCAGCGGCTCGTCGAGAATCAGCAGCTGCGGGTCCTTGACAAAGGCACGTGCCAGCAGCACCAGCCGCTGTTCGCCACTCGACAACTGCAGGAAGGGACGGTCGGCCAGGTGTCCGATGCCAAAGATGTCGAGCCACCAGCGGCAGCGGTCATAGTCCTGGGCGCGGGGAACGGCATAGAGTCCCACGGAGTCCATCATGCCGCTGGCCACGATGCGGATGGCGGGAAGGTTGCGGCGGTAGGAGCGGTGCATCTCGGGCGACACATAGCCTATGTGGCGTTTGATGTCCCAGATGGTCTCACCAGAGCCTCGCGGGCGGTCGAACAGGGTGATGTCGCAGGCGTAGGCCTGGGGATTGTCGGCACATATCAGGGAGAGCAGCGTCGACTTGCCGCTGCCGTTCTGTCCGGTAAGCGCCCACCGCTCGCCGTTCATCACCGTCCAGTCCAAACTATTTAATATAGTACGCGTACCATATCTAATAGTAACGCCGTGCATATCGACTACCCGCTGACAGACGTAGTCGCCACTGGAGACAGGCAGCGACAGGATGGCTTCGCGGCGGGTCTGAGTCAGCACGTGCGGCGGGACGGGAGACTGCCGGCGGTCATATTCCGCACGGCTGCAAGGGGGCTGCGGCTCGCCTTGACGAAGCTCGACAACCTCGGTGACGAAATCGGGAATGTCGTCGGTCTTGGCCAACACCAGCATCACCTCCATGTCGCGCTCCGTGGCCAGCGTCAGAAGTAATTGCTTCAACTGGTCGCGCGTCTCGGCATCCAAGCCTATGAAGGGATTATCCATGATGAGCAGCTGAGGGTCAGAGAACAGCGTCTTCGTGAGCTGGAATTTGCGCAACTCGCCGCTTGACAGCGTGATGATGTATTTGTCGAGCAGGCCGTCCAAATGGAACAAGGCATACAGATGGCGCTGCAACCGGCGGCGTTCGACCGTGTCATCGCCCGTCAGCAGGAAGCTATGCTCCAGCAGCTCACCTGCCGTCGGGGTCTCATGGTCGATGTCGTGCTGGTTCCAGCGCAACTGAAGGTAGTACTGGCCGTCCACGTTAGGCCCGTACGAGTCGGAGAAAGCGATGTAACGCACCCGGTCGGAGGCCATCCGCTTACGCAACCGGTCAATGTATTGGGTCTTGCCACTGGCATTGCGGCCCACAATGGCTGTTACTTTCATAAGCATGAAAAAAATTACATTCGTGGTGCAAAGATACAATTATTTTGCCGAAAAGCATGCCATCGCCAAGCAAAAAAGCATCAGTGGCGGCATTTTTTGAAGATAAGCGCGCTTTTAGTGTCACTTTTCCTTGATTTAAATCAATAAAGCGACAAAACGCAAGCGTTTACGTTGTTTTTCCGACAATTTGTTTTGTTTTTAGTCATTTTTGCTTTAATTTTGCAACCAGAAAAACAAAAACAAAGAGTAATTAGTCAAACATTTAAAGAAAAAGATTATGAATGCAGCAAAAGTTGTAGAGGATTTGAAACAGAGATTCCCCAATGAGCCAGAGTACATCCAGGCCGTGAGCCAAGTTCTTCCCACCATCGAAGAAGAGTACAACAAGCATCCTGAGTTCGAGAAGGCAAACCTCATCGAGCGTCTTTGCATTCCCGACCGTGTCTGTGAGTTCCGCATCACTTGGGTGGACGACCAGGGCAAGGTGCAGACCAATATGGGCTACCGCATCCAGCACAACAACGCCATTGGCCCGTACAAAGGCGGTCTGCGTTACCACAAGTCGGTGAACTTGGGTATCCTGAAGTTCCTCGCCTTCGAGCAGACTTTCAAGAACTCGCTGACCACACTGCCGATGGGCGGTGCCAAGGGTGGCTCTGACTTCTCGCCCCGTGGCAAGAGCGACGCTGAGGTGATGCGCTTCTGCCAGGCATTCATGAACGAACTGTACCGTGTCATTGGTCCGGACGAGGACGTACCCGCCGGTGACATCGGCGTCGGTGGCCGTGAGGTTGGCTATCTGTTCGGACAGTATAAGAAACTGACCCACCAGTTCCAGGGCGTGCTGACGGGTAAGGGCATCCCCTTCGGCGGTTCACTCATCCGTCCCGAGGCTACGGGCTATGGCTGCGTCTACTTCCTGAACAGCATGCTGCAGACCCGCAACATTGACATCAAGGGTAAGAAGGTGCTGATTTCCGGTTCAGGAAACGTGGCACAATATGCTACTGAGAAGTGCATCCAGCTGGGTGCCATCCCCATGACGCTCTCAGACTCTGACGGTTACATCTACGACCCGGACGGCATCACTCAGGAGAAGCTGGAATATGTGAAAGAGCTGAAGAACATCGAGCGCGGACGTATCAAGGAGTATGCTGAGGAATATCCCAACGCCAAATACGTGGCTGGCGAGCGTCCCTGGCACGAGAAGGCCGACATCGCCCTGCCCTGCGCTACGCAGAACGAGATTAACGGCGAGCAGGCTCAGGCGCTGGTTGACAACGGTGTCATCGCTGTAGCTGAGGGTGCCAACATGCCTTCACTGCCCGAGGCCATCAAGATTTTCCAGGACAACAAGCTGCTCTATGCTCCCGGTAAGGCTTCTAACGCCGGCGGTGTGTCGGTCAGCGGCCTGGAGATGTCGCAGAACTCGGAGCGTCTGTCGTGGACGGCCAAGGAGGTTGACGACTATCTGAAGCGCATCATGAACGACATCCACGAGAACTGCGTGAAGTATGGCACACAGGCCGACGGCTACATCAACTATGTGAAGGGAGCCAACGTGGCCGGTTTCATGAAGGTGGCCAGTGCCATGATGAGCCAGGGTATTGTGTAAGACAGCTATGGCATGCGGCCTTCGCTGCATGAACCATTCGCACAATCAAAAAAGAAAAGGTGTGGCATTTGGAATGATGCTGCACTTTTTCTTCATGATGAACCATAAAGAAAAAGAAAACAGGCTTTTCCTTTGCACTTTGATTTAGATTTAGTACCTTTGCAATCAAAAGTAAGCAAACCATTGGATTATGAACAAAATCGTAAGGAAAGAACAATTCTCGGAGAAGGTTTTTCTCTTTGAGATAGAGGCGCCGCTGATTGCCAAGAGCCGCAAGGCGGGCAACTTCGTCATCGTGCGTGTTGACAAGAAGGGCGAGCGCATGCCGCTGACCATTGCCGGTGCTGACATCGACCGAGGCACCATTACGCTGGTGGTACAGATGGTTGGACTGTCGTCGAAGAAGCTGTGTGCACTCGGCGAAGGCGACTTCGTGGCCGACGTCGTAGGTCCTTTGGGCAATCCCACCCGCATCGAGAAATACGGCACGGTGGTTTGTGCCGGCGGCGGACTCGGCGTAGCTCCCATGCTGCCCATTATCCAGGCGCTGAAGGCCAAGGGCAACCGTGTGCTTAGCGTGATGGCTGGGCGAAGCAAAGACCTTATTATATTAGAAGACAAGGTGCGCGAAAGCAGTGATGAGGTCATCATCATGACCGACGACGGCTCGTACGGCGAGAAAGGCGTCGTCACCGTCGGCATAGAGAAGTTCATTGAACAGGAGCATGTCGACCAGATTTTCGCCATCGGTCCTCCCATCATGATGAAGTTCTCGAACCTCACAGCGCAGAAGCACGGCATTCCCTGCGAAGTCTCGCTGAACACTATTATGGTCGACGGCACGGGCATGTGCGGCGCCTGCCGACTGACCATCGGCGGCAAGACGAAGTTCGTCTGCATCGACGGTCCTGAGTTCGACGGAGCATTGGTCGACTGGGACGAAATGTTCAAGCGCATGAACACCTTCAAGCGCGAGGAGCAGGAAGAACTGGCCCACTACGAGGAGCACCTCGCCACTGTGGCTGGCGATTCGGTCACCAGCACCCCCACTACCGACATCGTCATGGACGACGACCCCACTAACGACACCATCGACATTCTGACCGACCGCGATGCCGACTGGCGTAAGGCTCTCCGTGCTTCCATGAAGCCCAAGGAGCGCACGGCCATCGAGCGTGTCGTCATGCCCGAGCTCGACCCCATATACCGTGCCACCACGCGCACAGAGGAGGTGAACATCGGCCTGACGAAGGAGATGGCCATGACTGAGGCCAAGCGCTGTCTCGACTGCGCAAAGCCTACCTGTGTTGAGGGTTGTCCCGTCAATATCAACATCCCGTCGTTCGTCAAAAACATCGAGCGCGGCCAGTTCCTCGCTGCTGCCAAGGTGCTGAAGGACACCTCTGCCCTACCCGCTGTCTGCGGTCGTGTCTGTCCGCAGGAGAAGCAATGCGAAAGTAAGTGTATCCACCTGAAGATGAACGAGCCCGCCGTAGCCATCGGCTATCTGGAGCGTTTCGCCGCCGACTTCGAGCGCGAGAGCGGCAATATTTCGTTACCCGAAATTGCTCCTGCCAACGGTATCAAGATTGCCGTAGTAGGTTCAGGTCCCGCTGGTCTGTCGTTTGCTGGCGACATGGTGAAGAAGGGCTACGATGTGTATGTCTTCGAGGCACTGCATGAAATCGGCGGTGTGCTGAAGTACGGCATTCCTGAGTTCCGTCTGCCCAACAAGATTGTTGATGTCGAGATTGAGAACCTCGCCAAGATGGGCGTCCACTTCCAGACAGACGTCATTGTTGGCAAAACCATTAGCATTGAGACACTTGAGACGCAAGGCTTCAAGGGAATATTCGTCGGCTCTGGCGCCGGTCTTCCTAACTTCATGGGCATTCCCGGAGAGAACGCCATCAACATCATGTCGTCGAACGAATATCTGACTCGCGTCAACCTGATGGATGCTGCCAACCCGACAACCGACACACCTATCAATCTGGGCAAGAACGTGCTCGTGGTAGGTGGCGGCAACACCGCCATGGACTCTTGCCGCACGGCCAAGCGCTTAGGGGGCAACGTCACATTGGTATACCGCCGCTCGGAACAGGAGATGCCAGCCCGACTGGAAGAAGTGAAGCATGCCAAGGAGGAGGGCATCGACTTCCTAACACTGCACAACCCCATTGAGTACATTGCCGACGAACAGGGTGCTGTCAAGCAGGCCGTACTCCAGGTGATGGAACTCGGAGAACCCGATGCCTCCGGCCGCCGTTCACCCGTTCCCGTCGAGGGCAAGACGGTGACACTCGATGTCGACCAAGTCATCGTGGCTGTCGGCGTATCGCCCAATCCGCTGGTTCCCAAGAGCATCGAAGGACTGGAGCTGGGCCGTAAGAACACCATTGTGGTCAATGAAGGCATGCAGTCGGCACGCTCGGAAATCTTCGCCGGCGGCGACATCGTGCGTGGCGGTGCCACTGTTATCCTTGCCATGGGCGACGGCCGCCGTGCCGCCCAGAACATGGACCAGTATTTACAAAACAAATAGTGTGCTTTGCGACTTGGTCGCAAAGAATCGTTTATGAACGGACTTTATACCATCATACTGCTCATACTAAGCAACGTCTTTATGACGCTTGCTTGGTATGGACATTTGAAACTGCAGGAGTCAGGCACCAGCAGCAACTGGCCGCTATTCGGCGTCATCGTGTTCTCGTGGTGCATCGCCTTCTTCGAGTACTGCTGTCAGGTACCGGCCAACCGGTTGGGATTCGTAGAGAACGGCGGCCCCTTCAACCTCATCCAGCTGAAGGTCATTCAGGAGTGCATCTCGCTGGCCGTGTTCTGCATCATTGCCAACATCATGTTTCAGGGCACTCACCTGCACTGGAACCACATTCTGGCTTTCCTGCTCATCATCTGCGCCGTCTATCTGGTCTTTATGAAATAGTTCAGTATGTGGCTGTGGTACAGCCACAACAGCTCCACCCCACAATGACGCTTGACGACCGACTCTGGAAACAGTTTAACAAGGCGCTGGGACAATACCTGCTCATTGACGAGGATGACCGCATCCTCGTCGGTTTGTCTGGCGGCAAGGACTCACTGCTACTGCTGGAGTTCCTTGCCCGCCGCTCCCGCATCTTGAAGCCACGCTTCAGCGTCGAAGCCCTGCACGTCCGCATGGAGTTCGCTACGCCACACTCTGCCCCCGGGGCTGAGAACATCCACTACGAGACCGACACCACCTACCTCCAACGGTTCTGCGACCAGCTCGGCATCCCCCTCCACATCGTTACCACCCGCTTCGATTCCGCCCCCATCTCGTCCGTCTCTACCATGTCCGCCCCCACCTCTGCCATGTCCGCCCCCATCGCGTCCGCCTCTGCCATGTCCACCCCCATCTCATCTCCTGTTCAGTACACCGAGGCATCGCCTCGGTCTTCCAAGCCCAAGCCTCCCTGCTTCCTTTGCTCCTGGCAGCGCCGCAAGCAGCTCTTCAACATTGCCCAACAGCACGGCTGCACCAAAATCGCCCTCGGCCACCATCAGGACGACATCATTCATACAGCCCTGATGAACCTCACGTTCCAAGGCCGCTTCAGCACCATGCCTGCTAAGCTGCGCATGCGCAAGATGCCGCTGACCATCATCCGCCCTCTCTGCCTCTGCCAAGAGGCCGACATCCGCGCCTATGCAGAAGTCCACCACTATGAGAAACAGCTGAAACGATGCCCCTACGAAAACGACACCAACCGCGCAACAGCGCGTGAGCTGTTCAGCTACATGGAGCGCCACAATCCCGAGGCGCGCTATAGCATTTGGAATGCCTTGGAAACTGAGGAAAAACTTTTGGAGTATTAAATTATATTAATTCAGCATTCATTATTCATTATTCATAATCAGAATTTCGTATCTTTGCTGAATAATGAAGACACGAACACTCGCCATCATACTCATCATGGTGCTTACGGTATTTGCCGCCAAAGCACAAAAGCGTCATAAGGTACGACAGCCGGAGCCTTCGCCCGAGGAACTGGCCAGGCAGGAGAAACTGGAGCACATGACGGCTAACACGGCGCGTGTCGTATTCATCGACAGTTTTGTCGTCGGCAAACGCGCGTTTCTTAACAGCTATACCCTCAATCCGGAGGTGGGGACGATTGGTCTTGTCCAAGAGTCTTGTCCCTCAAGGCAACGTTCTGACACCTATGGCTTTACCAACGAAATAGGGAACCACCGGTATATGGCTAAACACGATAACGACAGCTGCGTCAGCATATACCACAGCGAGAACATTGCCGGACAATGGACCGCACCGACACGCCTTCGCGGCATCAATGACCAAGGTCAGTTCCGGCGTTCCAACTACCCCTTTATGATGGGCGACGGAGAAACGTTCTACTTTGCTGCGGAAGGCGGCGACGGGTTGGGAGGCTACGACATCTATACCAGCACTTACGACAAAGACGCCGGACGTTTCCTGACGCCTGTCAATATCGGCATGCCATTCAACTCGGAGGCAAACGACTATATGTTTGTCATCGACGAATACAGCCGTTTGGGCTTTTTCGCCACTGACCGACGGCAGCCGCAAGACACGGTCTGTGTCTATGTGTTTGTGCCGTCCGAGATTCGGCAGACTTACTCCCCAGACGAATACACCCCAGAGCAGATTGCGGCTTTTTCACGCATTGAAAGCATCAGCATGACATGGGACGACTCGCTGCAAGTCAGTCAGGCCATGGCCCGCCTGCAAATGACCTCCGACCGCAAACGGCAACAGGTGAAAGGCCACGACTTCACGTTTGTCATCAACGATACGACCATCTACTATCATCTGTCCGACTTCCAGAATCCCGGCAACGTGCAACGCTATAGACAGCTGGTCAGCATGCGCGCACAACTGGCGAAACTCAACCAGACACTTGACAATGCCAGGCAGCAATATGCCACTTCCAATAAAAAAAAGCGTATCGGGCTACGGAGGGAGTTGGCGGATGATGAACGGCGACAGGAAGAGCTTGCGGATAGCATCCGCCAGCTTGAAAAGGCCATCCGCAACCAAGAGCATCAATTTCTAACTAAAAAATAATACTATGGCAAAAAGACATTTTCCTGAATCAGAGCTGATTATCAACAACGACGGCTCATGCTTCCACCTGCATCTGAAGCCTGAGCAGCTGGCCGACAAAGTGATTCTTGTCGGCGACCCTGCACGTGTAAATACTGTAGCGGCCCACTTCGACACCCAAGAATGCGAAGTCTCCAGCCGTGAGTTTCATACCATCACCGGTACCTATCAGGGCAAACGCATCACCTGCCAGTCGCACGGCATCGGCTGCGACAACATCGACATCGTGGTCAACGAGCTCGACACGCTGGCCAATGTTGACTACCAGACTCGTGAAGAGCGCGACGAGCACCGCACACTGACCATGGTACGCATCGGCACCTGCGGCGGTTTGCAACCCTATACACCTACAGGCACCTTCATCGCCTCGGTCAAGAGCATCGGCTTCGACGGTTTGCTGAACTACTACGCAGGGCGAAACGTCGTATGCGACATCCCCATGGAACGGGCATTCACCGAACACATGCAGTGGGACCCCATCAAGGGTGCTCCCTACGTGGCCGTGGCTGACCAAGAACTCATCGAGCAGATTGCCGGCGACGACATGGTACGAGGCTATACCGTAGCCTGCGGTGGCTTCTACGGTCCACAGGGACGTCAGCTTCGCGCCGACATTGCCGACCCGCATCAGAACGAAAAGATTGAGTCGTTCGAATACGACGGCATGAAAATCTGTAACTTCGAGATGGAGTCCTCCGCACTCGCTGGTCTTGCCTCCCTGCTTGGCCACCATGCAATGACCTGCTGTATGGTCATTGCCAACCGCTACGCTCAGAAGATGAACACCGAGTACAAAAACTCCATAGATACCCTCATTCAGAAAGTTCTCGACCGAATTTAATTATCAATTGTCAATTATCAATTCTATCGACACCATTTGCGCACTGGCTACAGCCCCTGGTGGTGCCCTCGGCATCATCAGGGTCTCTGGCCCCGCCGCCTTCTCAGCCGTCAGCGCCCTCTGTTCAGTAGACTGCGGTAGTACCGCAGTCCGTTCCCTTCACTACGCCCATATCAAGGATGGCTTTGAGGTCATCGACGAAGTGATGGTCAGCGTTTTCCGTGCCCCTCATAGCTACACAGGCGAAGACAGTGTAGAGATTAGTTGCCACGGTTCTCACTATATATTAAATAAGGTGTTAGAATTGTTGGTGCAGCACGGCTGCCGCATGGCCCTTCCTGGCGAGTTCACTCAACGTGCTTACCTCAACGGCAAGATGGACCTCTCGCAGGCAGAGGCCGTTGCCGACCTCATTGCCAGCACCAATCAAGCCTCCCATCGTCTGGCCATGAGCCAGCTGCGCGGTGGCATCAGCACCGAGCTGTCTCAACTCCGCGACCACCTGCTCAAGCTCACCTCCCTGCTCGAACTTGAGCTCGACTTCTCTGACCACGAAGACCTCGAGTTTGCTGACCGCACAGAACTATTACAGCTTGCCCAGACCATCGAAGCCCACATCAGCCATCTCGCCCATTCCTTCGAGACCGGCAACGCCCTCAAGAATGGCATCCCCGTAGCCATCGTCGGCGCCCCCAACGTGGGCAAGTCAACCCTCCTCAATGCCCTCCTTGGTGAGGAACGCGCCATCGTCTCTGACATCCAAGGCACCACCCGCGACGCCATTGAAGATACCATCAACCTCGGCGGCGTCACCTTCCGCTTCATCGACACCGCAGGCATCCGCCACACCTCCGACCAAATTGAGCAAATGGGCATTGAACGCTCTATCGCTGCTGCCCAGCGCGCCCGCATCATCCTTATGATGACCGAGCCCGGCATCCCCTACCCTGACATCGAAGTCCGTGACGACCAGACCGTCATTCGCATCGAAAACAAAACCGAAGATTTCCAAGCCAAATACGGCATTGGCCTAGACACGCTCAAACAACAGCTCATCGCTGCCATCCCCACCTACTCAGAAAATGACGTCATCGTCACCAACGCCCGCCACTACGACGCCCTCCAGCGTGCCCACGCCAGCCTCCTCCGCGTCATCAACGCCCTAGGAATCGGTCTCTCTAGCGACCTTTTAAGCGAAGACCTCCGTCAAGTCCTCGACATTCTCGCAGAAATCACTGGCGGTCAAATCACCCCCCAGGAAACTCTCAACAACATCTTCTCCCACTTCTGCGTGGGAAAATAGAATACGATTAACGGTCATCACTCGATATTACTCGATATGACTAAATCGTTTATTTTCAAGCAATTTCACACTCGCAATATCATCAGCGTTAATCGTTGATGATATTTTTTTCGCTCATTTTTGTACGTTATTTGTACGTTTGGGAAAATCCCAACGTTGGCACATGCTCACTCAATGTCTCCGACTGGCACACGTTGGACACCATTGGATTGTTAAACGATGTCCTCGCGTGGCACACTTTGGACACATTTGGACA
>JAFUDJ010000025.1 GCA_017459445.1 Prevotella sp.
ATGTATTCATGGCCTCCGCCTCCATCTGAATGTCGCCGGCAGCATGAGCCTCCTCCAATTGGGTCTTCAGCAGCTCGCGTACCTTTGTCTGGTTGCCCAGCGCCTGATGGCAGTCGATGATGTCCTGCCGCAGCTGCAGCCTGTCATTCCCTTGTGCTTTCGACAAGGCCATCTCATACGCGTCAAGAGCCTCCTGATACTGCTGACCGTTGTACAATTCATTGGCCTCCTCTCGCAAAGTCTGCCAGTCCGATGAACTGTCCGTGCAAGACACGAAGAGCAACACAAGAAAAAGAACCGTAATAGTGCTACTGCTCCAACTACCGAGAGACAGGCGGCGATGTAGAGCGGGGTGATATGGGAGGGTGAGCGGGGGCATGGGGATTGTCTATTGTTTGATTTTACAAATAGAGTGAAGGTTGTTCTCCAGCCTTCACCTCTGCGTCCATCGGCACCACAATGGCGTTGGTGACGATGGAATTAGCCAATACGGTATACTCCTGCCTGTAGGTGCCCATCGAATATCTCCTTAGAAATGGATACAGTGCTATGTTGCTTATACTTGGGCGGGGGGCTGCCGGGTTTGACGCGGTAAATGCCACAGCGAACCTTCTGCCCTGGCTTCGGTTCGCGTTTCGGCATGTCGCTGATTTGGAAAACCTCCCACTTCGGGTTCTTTAAGTCTACCATAATTATGATGTATGAAACGTTTCGGATGCAAAGGTACGCATTTTATTTGTAATTCCGCGCACCTGCCCCCACCTTTTTATATATATTTAGGCGAAAGCGGGCGAAATTGTCAATTAACTACATTCTGGCCTTCTGCTTGTCGCCGGCGCCAGAGCCGCGATACTTAGAGCGGGCCTCGTTGAACTTCCACGTAAAGTCGAGCAGGAAGCAGCGACGTGCGGGATTGACGGAGGTGATGTCGCGCATACCGTATATCATCACGTTGCTCTTGTTGGTCTCGAACAAATCGTAGCAGCGCAGGTCGATATTCAACTGCCCTGAACGGTGCAGGTTGACATCATATTGTACGCCAAGGTTCATGTTGAACTGATGACGTCTGATGCGCATGTTGTCGTAGTCGCCCTTGCTGCTTAACAGGAGCATGGCATTCAGGCGCAGGCCGTGAGACAGTTCCACATCGTTGTTCCATACGAAACTGGCAAACGGGTGGTCAAGCGTGATGGTGGTACCCTTGGCCGTCGGGGCCTTATAGTTCTGCATCAGCACATTGACGGTCCACATCGGGTGCCAGCGGCCTATTGTCGGGCGCAGCGACGGACTGATGGTCAGTCGGTTGTAGTCGTTACCACCGTTGATGGGGCGTATGAGGCTTACCAGCGGGTCGCTGACGCCGGGGTAGGGTTCTGTGGCCATCGTCACATTATCTTTCGTACGTGAGAAGTTCACGTTCAGGTTCATCCACTGATAGGCGGCATTGAAGACGAGGCTGTGCGTATAGGTAGGCTTCAGATAGGGGTTGCCGCTCTGGTAGGTATAGCGGTTGATATATACCGTGGAACTTGTCAGGTTGCTGTAGTTCGGACGCTGGATGTCCTGACGGTAGGAGAGCGACAGCTGCACCTGTCCTATAGGCATGGAGAGCGAAGCCGTAGGGAACCAGTCGCCGTAGCTGCGACACATCTCATCCTGGCGTACACCGAAGTCGTAATAGTCATTCGTAAGGTTTTCATAGCGTAAGCCTGCCTGCACATACAGCTTACCAAAACTGCGGCCATACTCAACGAACCCTGCTGTTGCCGACTCGTTGATTTCTGTGTCGGTAGCCTTGACTGGCAGCATCTCGGCAGAAGCAAACGAATAGGCGTCAGTACGGTGATTGTGGCTGTATTCGCCACCTACCGACAGGTTGCCCTTCCATACGGGATAGCTCAGCATGAGTTTTGTTGCCCAGAAATTATTGCTGCTCCTGGTGGTGTTCTCGATGGTGCGGGAAGACCCAGCGGCCAAACCGCTGGACACACTAACAGCGGTTGTCAGCACCTCGCTGGTCTTGTTGTTGTCATTGGTGTGGTCGAAAAGTCCGTCAAGGTTCCAGTCTATTGCCAGCTTACCGACACGACCGTTGTAGTAAGCATTGAAGATGTGCTTGCGAAACGAGTCATTGCCGCTGATGTAGCTCTCAGAACGCTCTATATACTCACCATTCTTGTAGTTGTCGGTAAAGAACGGACCGGAGTGGTCGCCATCAGGATGACGGTCGAACTTATAGAATGTACCGAAGCTGTGGTTCTCGTTGGCCATATAGTTCACCTGCAGTTGTGGCGACCAGCCTTTCCATACCTTCTTCGAGTCTTGTGTGCTGCGACCTTCATAGCGGTCGGAACCTATATAATAGGTCAGCTCATTCTCTTGCAGCGACTTGGCGTGTCCATAGCGTCCGGCCCACAGCGAGGCAGTGATGTCGAGACCACCCGTACGGTAGTTCACGTCAAGGTTGTTGGTCAGCGTTTGACCATACTGGTACATGCCGTCCACATAGTCCTGAAAACTCAGGCCCTCGCCCTGCGCCTTCTTCAGCGTAATGCGCACCACGGCCTTCGTCGAGGCGGCATAGCGGGCACCAGGGTTCTGCACCACGTCGACGTGCTGTATCTGGTCGGAGCGCAGACGCGAGAGTTCCTTCAGGTCCTGTACCCGCCGTCCATTGATATACACCTCGGCAGCACCACGGCCCGTCACCTCAACACTACCGTCACGCTCTGCTTTCACGGACGGAATCCTTCCCAGTGCGTCGCTCACCGTACCAGCCTTCTCCAATATAGAACCTGCCACGGTGGTACGCATGGCGTCGCCCTTTACGCGGGTCTTCGGTAGTCGGTTCTTCACCACCACTTCACCAAGTTGCTGTGTCTGGTTAAACCACAGCGTCGTGTCTGTTGATATACTATCGTTTGTCTGTGCCTTGACTGTCATCGACAGAAACAAGGCAATCACTAATGCTATTGACCAAAATACTAATCTTTTCATTTCATTTCTTTGCTTTTTATGTTCGATGTTTTGACGCTGCAAAAGTATGCTATAGTTGCATTTCTCACAAATTTTTGGGATATTCTGCACGTTTTTGTGACGAATGGCTGTTGTTTCACTTATATTTGCTACCTTTGCAAAAAATTTTGCGAAGACAGGCTGCGCCTCAGCAATCCGAGCAAGCTCGATTGCATTCGGCTTGCACTGTCTTTGTAAACCACTATGGATAAGAATCACAAAGAAACAATTCGCGTCAGGGCCATCAGCGTGGGCTTTGCGGTGTTGGCACTCGGTGTGTTCAAGCCCTTTGGTTTGGGGGCATGGCGGTGGGAGGCCTGCGTCCACCTGTTCCTGATATGGGTGCTGGGCTTTGGTGTCTGTTTCCTGACAGAAGCCATTTTGCGATTTCTTGCCAGGATGCCCCGGTCGTACGAACAGGGCGTGGACTACATCATTCGCCGCAACCTGTGGTTCCAGCTCATCAATACCCCACTCGTCTCGCTGATGATTTGTCTTTACCGCCATTTCGTGCTGAGCGACCGTGTGCCTGCCAATCAACTCTCGTGGAGCAACTACTTCGAGACACTCGCCATCATGGCCTTTATTTCCTTTGCCATCGGTCTGTATTGGCGCTTCAAGTTCCGCAGCCGCTATCTGGCAACAGAGTTGGAAGAGACGCGTCTGCTGAACGACCGGCTGAAGGCTACGCAAGCAGAATCAAGGGTGCAATCCCTCGAAGCTGCTATGAATAAGCCCCAAGAAGCCCTTGATGAACAGCCCTCGAAATCGGTTACCCTCTCAGGAACGACGAGTGAGAAAATCACGCTGAACATAGGCGACCTGCTCTTTATCGAGACGGTCGGCAACTATGTAAAGGTATGCCATCTTCGCGACGGACAGGTTCGTACGGACATGCTTCGTGCCACCTCCAAGCAGACGGAAGACGACCTTCACAGCTACCCGATGATTGTCCGTTGCCACCGAGCCTTCCTCGTCAACCTTGCCCAAGTGGAGCAAATCGTCGCCAAGTCCGGCAGCATGCAGCTCATCATCAAGCACTGCCACGACAGCATTCCCGTGTCACGCAGCAACGTATCCCAAATCAAAGACGCTATCAAGAATATCTGAGAGTCATAAAAGAAAACGGCGTTTCCTTTTTCATTTTTCCCACTTATTTCGTACCTTTGCCGCATGAACATCTGGAAACTACTGCAGAACATCCTGCCGTTTGTCAAGCCCTACCGCTGGCTGGTGGTGGTGACGCTGGTGCTGACACTGGTGGGTTCGCTCATGGCACAGGTCAATGCCGTGGTGCTCGACCGGACGGTCGACGCCATCAATGCACTCATTCAGCAGCCGGGCGGTTTCTCATGGGGCAGCGCCGTGCGCATTCTGACGGTCATCAGCCTCATCCTGCTGGGCAAGGAGGTGGTGGCCGCCGTGGTCACCTTCTGCCAACGCTACTACGGCGAGCGGATGCGCATCCTCGTCAGCCGCGACCTGTCACTGCAGGTGGTCGAGCGCATGCTGTCGTTCCGCATGGCCTTCTTCACCTCCGAGGGCAACGAGACGGGCAAGCTGCAGTCGCGCATCGACCGGGGCATCATGAGCCTCTCGAACACGGTCAACAACTTCTTCATCGAAATTCTGCCCCTCTTCACCAGTGCCATCCTGGCCTTGGTGCTCATGTTCATGGCCAACGTCTATGTGGGGCTGGTGGCGTTGTGCATCGTACCTATATATTTCTATGTCACCTACGTGCAAGCCAGCCACATGAAGGGTGGCCGGCGCGGCATCTTCGGCGGTCATCAGGCCGTCAGCCAAGGCATTCTGAACATCATCGAGAGCATCACCGTCATCAAGTCGTTCAACCGCGAACAGATAGAGGCTCAGCGGCAGGCCGCCGTGCAGCGCAACATGACCGACCTGCAGCTGAACACGCGCAAGCAGGCCTACCTGTTCAACGGTCTGAAGAGCTTCTTGGAGCAGATAGGCACCGTGCTCATCATCATCCTGACGGCCTATCTCGTACTCATCGACTATCCCGGCATGACCATCGGTAAAATCATGTACCACGTCATGCTTTTCGCCAACGTCAGCGCCCCCATCCGCCAGCTGCACCGCATCTACGACGACATGAACGACGCGCTCATCTACGCCGAAGGCTTCTTCGGCATCCTGCATGCCGACGACGAGGTGGAGGACACCGGCCAGCACCGGCCCGCAGCGGTGAAGGGCGACTTCCTGTTACAGGATGTCGACTTCACCTACTCCAACGGCACCAAGGCGCTGCACCACGTGTCGATGCACATCGAGCCCGGCAAGATTACCGCCCTCGTCGGACTCAGCGGGGCGGGTAAGAGCACCATCGTCAACCTGCTCGACAAGTTCTACCACCCCGACTGCGGCAGCATCCGGCTGGACGGCGTGGAGCTAAAGCAGTGGGACACCCGCTGGCTGCGCGAGAACGTAGGACTGGTCTTGCAGAAGAACCACATCTTCGACGGCACCATCGAGGAGAACATCCGCTATGGCTGTCCCTCGGCCACCCACGACGATGTCGTCCGTGCTGCCCGCCAGGCCTATCTCTACGACCAAGTCATGCAGCTGCCGCAGCAGTTCGAGACCAGCGCCCTGCAGCTCAGCGGTGGTCAGCAGCAGCGTGTCGCCATAGCCCGCATGTTCATCAAGAATCCGCCCATCATCTTCCTCGACGAGCCGACGGCCTCGCTCGACGCTATCGCCACCGAGCAAATCAAGTCCAGCATCGACGCCATCAAGCGCGGCCGCACGGTCATCATCATCTCCCATAACATCGGACAGATTATCGACGCCGACCAAATATACGTGCTTGAGCAAGGCCGCGTCGTGCAAAGCGGCACCCCCACCGAGGTATACCGTCAAGGCGGCCTCTACAAGGACATCTTCGATGCCAGCGCCCGCAGCATGAACGTCGACAAGATAGCCAACACCCGCAACCAGGCAATTTCCTGATTTTTTCAATGATAGAACTGATATGAAAAGAATACTGTTTGTCTGCCACGGCAACATCTGCCGCAGCCCTATGGCTGAGTTCGTGATGAAAGAGCTGGTCAGCAAGGCCGGACGCGAAGACGACTTTTACATCGAGTCGGCAGCCACGTCGACCGAGGAGATTGGCAATGAGGTATATCCGCCCGCCAGGCGCAAACTGGCCGAGCACGGCATTTCGTGCAAGGGCAAGACAGCACGGCAGATGACGCGGGGCGACTACGGGCGCTTCGACCTCATCATCGGCATGGACACATGGAACATCCGCAACATCCTGCGCATCTGCGGCAGCGACCCGGAAGGCAAGATACACCTGATGATGGACTTCACCCGCCGACCCGGCGACGTGGCCGACCCTTGGTATACGGGCGACTTTGAGGCCACATGGCGTGATGTACTCGAAGGATGCCAGGGCTTATTGGCTGAAGTTTGATACAAGGAATCCTCCGAAAGTGAGGCTATCAATCACTAAGCGAGCATCAATCATGCGCAAAAGGATGCCTGTCTGTGACAAAACGCTCACCGTTTGCAGAAAAACGCTCACCGTTTGCGGAAAAACGCTGAGCGTTTTTCCGCATCTGTTCATCGTTTAGGGTGGAAACAGGCATCACTTGCGCGAACATTAATGTACGCGCGGGCGCGCATCGCGCGGGAAAAGAAAATTAACCGTCACCTTCACATCTCCCCTGTAGAAAGGGGCTTCGGCACGTTTTACCCCCCAAAAAACCTTCACCGATTCTTCACAGCCGCTTCAGAAACCCTCTCTCGCTCGGGTGTGAAGGATACGTGAACGTTTTTGAAGCCTCTCACGGGGCGTCGCCCTCTCGGAAAGCCCTTGTAAAAAGGGCTTTCCTGGTAGCGTGTGAAGGTGAAAGTATTTTTTGTTTTTGCAGTGGTAGAATCCTGTGCGAACTTTTTATACGGCCATGCAAAGGACAAAGAGAGAATCAACGAGCAACATACTTATTGCCATTCATGATATAGAGGCCATGCTGAGGCTTAGCAGTCAGCCGACGACCTTGCAGGTCGTAGACAAATTGAGAATCGGGGATTAAGAATTGAGAATTCACAACCTCCCTGATTCCCGTAATGTTGTTGCTGGCCTCAAGCACCCAGGCACTGACCGTGGCCTGTGTCGATGCGGTGGCAAAGACTTCTGCCTCGACCTGTGCGGCATCGGTGGGGAACAGGCGTACGCTGTAGGCCCACTTGTCGTTGACAAAGAAGTCGGCGATGCTGCCGTCGAGGAAGACGTGGAGTTTGGAGAGGGGTTCCGTGAGCGTTGCCTCGTAAATGCCGTCATAAACGCCTGCATCGTTAACCGTGCGGCTAAGACCTGTCAGGTCGAGCGTCAGCCGCTTGCTGCCGGCGTCGTAGGTCAGCGAGGCATTCTTCAGGAAGCGGAATCCGCAGGTGCCCGTCGTAGGCGTAAACTCGCCCAGCAGCTCTATCTGCCGTCCGCTAACCAGCGCCTTCGTGCCCAGCAGCGTCTCGTTGACGGTGGCCGTCGTCATGGTGCGCATGGCCGTCAGTCCGCTGTAGGGGCGCTGCACCAGTCGGTCGCTGGCATCAAGCGACAGTTCGCGGGGCAGCGAGTAGAGGTGTGCCCAGCCCATGTCGTAGTTGTTCTGCGTAGGCAGCTTGTCGGGCACGATACCCAGCATCAGTGTCTTGCCGTCCTTCTGATAGATGGTGGGCGAGAGCAGTCCGTAGCCCTCCCTCGACACGCCTGCCATCTCGAGGGGCTGTGCCGCCTGCTGGTCAGGTGTAAACTTGCCGTCAGCACCAATAGTGCCTACCCAGCAGAGGGTGTGCACTCCGCCGGATATATCCAGTGGTGTGCAGGTGAAGAGATACTTGCCATCGGCAAGTGGCGTGACGTTAGGCATTTCCCAGAAGCGGCCATGTGCTGCCTGTGATGTGCCGGAGAAGAAGAGTCCCTGATATTCCCACTTCGTGCCGTTATATTTATACAGTACACAGGTACCGACCTTTGCCGTATTGCTGGAGCCCACGATGATGTACTTGTTACCGCCGGCCGTAAAGAAATATGGGTCGCGGAAGTCGTCAGAGCAGGCTGGCGTACAGGGATTGCCGGCGCTCTCGATGATGACGCCCTGCTTCTCCCACTCTACGAGATTGTCGTCCTTGGGGGCGGCCATCCAGATGTAGGCCTTGGCATTAGACACACCGGTATATATAATGGTGGGCTTGCCGTCATTGAAAGCTCCGTCCTGGAAGACGGCACCACTCCAGCATCCCTTGCCGTCGTGAGCTTCCAGACCATTAACGTTGGCACCCGGGGCAATGGCCACTGACTCTTCCTGCCAGCTGATAAGGTCAGTAGAAGTGATGTGTCCCCAGTGCAGACGGGCCATATAGGGACCGTTGCCGTTCTTCTGGAAAAAGACATGATACTTGCCGTTATACCAAATCATGCCATGGGTCTCGTTGGTCCACCCCTTGGCAGGCTGACCATGGAACGTGGGACGCAGCATGTCGTCGCCCAGCAGCGAGCAGACGCCGATGGCACTGATGCCAGGAGCCTCGGCGGCGGCATACTCGCCGGCAATGGTCGCAGCCGTCTTGACGCCGTTGTCGATACGCACCTCGTCAATCAGTCCGTTGAAAGTATTCAGGTTGAACATGCCGCTCATCAAGGTCTTGCGGTCCTTGCCTATCAGGAACGGTGCAGACCCCATCTGTGCGGTACCGGGAATGGATGCATGATGCCTCTCTATGCCATTACGGTAGATGACTATCTGGCGGTCGGCAGCGTTCATCGTCACCACGATGTTGTTCCACTTGCCCAGCTCCACGGCATCGCCGCTGACAGCAAAGCTGCCTGAACGCGAGCCGTTGCCGAAGGTTACCCGATAGCCGCCCTGCGACGACAGCTCTATTCCAATGCCGGTATTGGCCGTCGCATCATAGTTGCCGGCTATCATGGCGTAGGAAGGCGTCAGTTCTGCCTCGTTGGCATTCATCATGGGATAGGTCTCCGGGGCACACCACAAAGAGAACGTCATGCTGGCTGGTGTCACACCTGCGTATGAGGGCGAAGCACTGACGTAGTTGGAATAGCCGTCAAAACGTACCGCCTTGTTTTTTACTCCGTCAGCATAAGGCAGTGTCCGTACACCGTTCATCGTACCTTGAGCTGAGGTTACAGCCTCGTTGACATGGCCGTCAAGAGGGAAGTAAATACTCTGGGCATCTGCAGCCGTCGCTGCAGACACCAGAGCAGACACTATGAATAGGATCCGTTTCATAGTAGTTTTTTTAGGGTTTCTGACTTGTGTTTACTTCAGATAGTTGAGCGCATTGGTCGTCAGCTTCTCAATGTTGTTCTGATAAACATTCTTGGGCTGACCATTAGCTGGCGTATCCTGATGCCACTCGTAAGCAGCAAAACCGTTGATGAGCACCGTGCCCTTATAAATGTCAGTAGGCTTGAACTCAATGATGCCACCTACGCAGTAGTCGGTCACCTGGCCCCAACCGCCAAGAATCTCAGCCGTGTTGGCCTCCTCGAAGTTAGGTACGGTCGTCACATCACCATTGCCGCCATAGTTCTGACCGCAGTCGGCAGGAATCCAGAAACAGTTGTGGTCCTCGTGTGTGCCAGGACCCAGCAGGGCGATGGTCTTCTGAGCCCAACCGTTATAGTTCTCCTGGGCGATGCCTGTGAAGATAGCATGTTCAGAGCGGTTGTACGGTGTACCCATGCCACTGCCCAGCACGGGGTTGACGCTCCAGATGTCGCCGTGTTCTCCACCGGTGCCGTCGCCGAAGCATGTCACATTGAATGCGATACGGCCGATGCCGTGGGCCAGCTGGGTAGCGTGGTTGGTGAGGTAGAGGTTACCACCTTTCTGCACGAAGTCCTTCAGCACATTCTGCTCGGCAGCGGTGAACGGCAGCCTGTCAGCACCCGCGCCGATACCTACGCGGTCGACCATCACCCATATCACGGGAATGACCTCAATGTCAATACCGGCAATATCGCTGACATGGATGAACTGGCCCTTGTCGCTGGCCACGAAGTTGTTCTGGAAGTATTCACCGGCAGCCACCTCGTCATCGTCGGGCAGGGCTGTATATGCGCTGACGCCTGTAGGCAGCAGGAAGGCAGCCTTTGTCTTTGACTCCAACTGCACGGTGAGGCTTACGCCCTCTGAGAGTCGTCCGGCACTCTTGTAGATGGCCTTCACGGTGAGTACGTGCTCCTCGCCGTCAGCAAGATTCTCAAAAGTGTATGATGTGGTGCTGACAGGCAGGGTGGCCTTCTGCGTATTGTCCAGGAAGACAGCTACCTCATCGGCGCCGGAAGGAGCATTCCATGTGATGGTCACATTCTTCTTTGACAGCGTGTACTGAAGATTAGATACAGGCTCTGAGTAGGGAGCATTCTCCAACTCTACATCGCTACATGATGTAACTGTGAAGGCAAGAGCCACGATGGCTGCAATTGCCAGAAAAAAATATCGTTTCATAGGATTGTTTATTTTAATTTGATTATTGGATATGATTTAATTTTCTTTTCCCTTAGCAACGTACTTGCCATTGGAATTGGTGATTTCAGTAAGAGGCACAGGAAGATACAGCTCGTCTGCTGAGACATTGGCGCCCTGCAGATAGGAGTGATTCTTAGACTCGCGGCTGTAGTAAGAGTTCATGGCCTGCTCAGCTATACCCCAACGCACGAGGTCAAACCAGCGACCGCCCTCCATAGCGAGCTCCAGACGGCGCTCCATGCGCACAGCACGGCGGGCATAGTCCTGTGTCCACTTGGCGTCAAGAGGATATTGACCAACTCTGTATGCCTGCTTCCACGAGTCGATGTCGATAGGCATATTAGTGGTCTCGGCCTGCAATGTGCGCTCTGCCTTCTGGCGTACCTGGTTGATTTCAGCGTTGGCAGTAGCAAGGTCACTGCCCAGCTCTATCAGTGCTTCAGCGTGCAGCAGCAGGATGTCGGAATAGCGCAGGAAGATGAAGTTCAGCTCGCTGAACCCCCAGGGTACTTCCTTACCGCTCTTGGAGGGCTCCTCCACAAACTTCTTGCCAGAGTACTCACCATAGATATCCATGGCGCGGACCCAGTTCTCGTTGTAGATTTGCGTATAGCCGTCAGGTGACTTCCACGGCATGCCAATGCGTCCTACTGTGCAGTCCAGACGCGGGTCAACGGTGTAGTCGAGTGACACGCCTACATCGCCCTTGGCATAGCGCTCTGCATCGTCAAGCAGGGGCAGACCTGTCACCTCATCGGTACGGTAGCAGTTTACCAGGTCTTGTGAGGCGAGGAAGAAGTCGTCGCCATTGCCATAGAGGTTACCCTCTGACCATGTACAGTTAAGCATGTTAGCCCAGTTCACGAAGGCATGGCTGTTGGCAGTAGAGCACTGCATGGCAAAGATTGACTCCTTCTTGTTGTTGTATGCTATCTTGGCGATGTCATTGCTGTACTCGTACACCTCATACTGACCAGACTTGACCACCTTGCCTGCCCACTCTTCTACCTTCGCCCAGTTGGTGGTACCGGGGCGCTGGGCATACATCTTGGCCAACAGAGCAGCTGCGGCATACTTGGTAGCACGACCCGCAGAAGCCTGTGTCTCAGGCAGGTCGTTGTAGGCAGCCTCAAGCAGGGGCAGGAGCTTGTCGTAAATCTCCACCTGTGAGAACTCATCGTTGCGCACCTCGCCAGCATCACTGTTCTCATCGAGGTAAGGCAGATACTTGAAAATCTTCAACAGGTCAAAATAGTAGAAGCAGCGAAGGAACTGCATCTCGGCAACCAGACCCTTGAAGCTTTCATTGTTGGCATCCAGCAAAGCCTGCAATGCGCTGTTGGTACAAGCCAGGGCGTAGAGGTTATTCTGCCACTTATTGAAACAAGACACATTGTCGCTGGTCAGGTTAGACATCTCCAGCTGGTGAATGTTTTCCTCCATGGAGGTAGCACCGCCACCCTTCAGGGCGTCATCTGAGCGCACGTCGAAAATCCAGTTGGTAGAGGGGCCTGCGAAGGCCTCGTTGTTGCCAAAATAGTGTGAGTATAATCCAGCATAGGCTGATGTCATCAGCTGTGTGGCATTTTCCTCTGTCATTTGTTCTGCTATCAGAGCACCATAAGGCTGCTTATCGAGCAGGTCTGAGCAGGATGTTGTCATGCCCGTAGCAATACCGAACAAAGGCAGTGTGCAGAGGGCCGTTCTGATGACTGATTTAAATTTGGTTTGCATAGAAATCAGGTATTTAGAATGATTGTTTGTGAGTTAGAGAGAAATATTGATGCCCATAGAGAACGTGCGGCTGCGCGGGTACGGACCGTTGTCAATACGTGCGCCGTACTCGCCGGCACCGAGTTCCGGGTCCAGTCCCTTATACTTCGTAAGAGTAAAGACATTCTCAAGCTGCGCAAAGATATTGATGCTGTTCATGCAGAGCTTGTTACAGATAGACGCAGGCACGTCATAGCCTATCTTGATGTACTTCATCTTGAAGTAAGAACCATCCTCAATGTAGTAAGTAGAGAAGCGTGACTCATTGTTATTGTCGACAACAGACACTGCAGGCACAGAAGCACCGGTATTGGTTGGTGTCCAGGCACCGAGTGTGGAGGCACCACGGTTGTTGAAGGCATTACCGTAAGAGAAGAAGTCGGTGAGGTGCTTCATGCTGTTTACCACGTCGAAACCGAATTCGCCGGTAAAGAACATGGCGAGCGTGAAGTTCTTCCACTTCAGGTCGAGGTTAAGGCTCAACGACAGGTCTGGGTTAGGGTCGCCTATGATGCAACGGTCATCATCGGTAATCTTACCATCACCGTTGATGTCACGGAAGACGAGACGACCGGGCTCAGCACCTGCCTGGGTGGCATGGTTGGCCACCTGCTCCTTGTTCTGGAAGATTCCGTCGCAGACATATCCGTAGTAAACGCCCATGGGCTGGCCTTCTATCAGGCGGATATCGCCACCGATGGTGGTCTGGGCATCGTTGAGCTTAGTCACCTTGTTCTTATAGTGTGCAATATTGAAAGAGCCGTCCCATGAGAAATCGCCATACGACGGTGAACGATAGTCAACAGTTGCCTCAATACCTACGTTGCGCATGCTACCGGTGTTACGCCACTGTTTGGCATTGGGACCTGACGCTGAGATTACCGGAGGCTGTGTCAGCATGTCCTTGGTGGACTTGACATAGAAGTCTGTGCTGAAGCCAATAGCACCATCCAACCAACGTGTGTCGAGACCTACGTTGAACTGTGATGTCGTCTCCCACTTCAGGCCCTCTGTACCTTTGTTGCTTACTGCTAAGCCTTCATTGTACTTTGTGCCTGCGCCGGCAAGGTCGTAGCCGGCGATGTTAGAGGTGGAGTAGGTGGTATAGGTAGCATAGTTGCCTATCTCGGAATTACCGTTCTGTCCCCATGCCAGACGAAGCTTCATGTCTGTGAGTATGGGATTCTTCTTCCAGAACTTCTCCTCTGTAATGCGCCAGGCGCCTGAGAAGGCGGGGAAGGTACCGGCATTGTTGCTCTTTCCAAGACGGGACGTCTTATCGTAACGCAGCGTTACAGAGAAGAGATAGCGGTCAGCATAGTTGTAGTCGAGCTTGCCGAAGAGTGAGAAGAGTCCCCAGGAAGCCTTTCCGCCACCATTTGACTGCTCGCCCGTTCCGGCACCGATTACCATATAGTTGTAGTTCTCGTTGAGGTAGTTCTTGCGCGTAGCGTCGAAGTTGCTGTAGTCATAGTTGATAGCCTCAACACCCAACAGGCCGTTGATGGTGTGCTGGCCGAAGGTGCCTAAATAGTTGGCTGTATTGGTCCATGTCCACGTGTCGCCCTTGCCGAATGCACGATAAACAGAAGCAATGGTATTGGCATAGGTAGTACGGTTGAGGTTGTCGTTTTCAAACTGTAAGTGGTCATAACCGAAGTTGCTCTTCAGCGAAAGACCCTTGACGGGCTTTACCTCGATGTATCCGTTGCCGAAGATGCGCCACGACTCGCTGTCGTTCTCACGTGCGTTGTACACGTCCTCCATGGGGTTGGACGTGTCTGACCCGCTGATGAGCTTGGCTACGCTGTATGAACCGTCGCTCTGCATCACCGGCATACCTGCAAACTGGCGCAGCGTATTGCCTGCTACGCCGGCGTCGCCACCGAAGCCGCCTATGTTGTTATTCCAGCGTGCCACCATGAGGTTTTCGCCTACTGTCACGTATTTTGAGATGTTGTAGGTGGAATTGAGGCGGATGGTATAACGCTTATACTTGCTATACTTGGCCACACCGTTCTGGGTGATGTAGTTGCCAGAGAGCATCATGGAACCCTTTTCACCCGAATTGCTTACAGAGGCATTGAGGTTATGTGTCCATGCAGTGTTGTACATCTGGTCCTGCCAGTTAGTATCATGAAGCTCATAGCCTGCCTCGCCCTCGTGACCGGCTACATACTGGTTGAGGTATGCATTGCCTGCAGAATCGTAGGTGTAGTTGGGGTTGAATGCAGACTGATTGCTGTTTGCCATAGCCTGATAGTACAGCGTGCCGAACTGGTTGGCATTGAGCATGTCTATTTTCTTGGCAACGAACTGTGCGCTGGCTGTATAGCCCACGTTGACACTCAATTTGCCGCCCTTACCAGATTTGGTGGTGATAATGACGACACCATTGGCGGCGCGTGAACCGTAAATAGAGGCCGACGAGGCGTCCTTCAGCACTTGGATAGACTCGATGTCAGCAGGGTTCAGAGAATTCAGGTTCTCCGTGGTAGCCACGCCGTCGATGACATAAAGCGGGGCGTTGTTGCCGTTGAAGTTGCTGACACCACGAATCTGGATGCTGGAACTGCCGCCGCCTGGAGCGGGGTCGGTGATGACGTTAACACCGGGAATGCGACCCTGCAGAGAGTTGACGATGTTGTTTGAACCTTCAGACTTGGGTTTCTTCAGGTCCATGACGCCAACAGCACCTGTCAAGTCGGCCTTGCGGACAGTCTGGTAACCGACAACCACGACCTCGTTCAAGGTCTGGGCGTCGTCTTCCATCATGACCTGCATACCGTTCTGGGCAGGCAGTTCGATGGTCTTGTAGCCGATGTAGGAGAAGACAAGCGTCTTGCCAGCCTCCACCTTCAACTTGAAATTGCCGTCGAAATCGGTCACGGTGCCGTTCGACGTACCTTTCTCCATGACTGTAGCTCCGATGACGGGTCCCATGGCATCAGTCACTGTTCCTGAAATCTCCTGTTGCGCGTACATTACAACAGAACTCGCCAACAGGAGCATCGTCAGCATGAAAGCCCTTAGGCTTACGCCGCTTCCCGTTTGGCGGGAATGCTCAAATGTCTGTTTCATTTGCATTATTATTGGTTAGTAATTAAAAAAAGCTGCTGCAAAGATAAGGGACTTTGCGCGTACGGGGTGGAAAAGATGTTTCATGGGAATAAAAAAATCGTTCAATGCAACATTTTTGTTAGACATTGAACGATTTTTTGAGTGCCTTGTCTGCCCTAATTCCTCACTTCACCGGGCAGCTTTCCGTATTTCTCCTTGAAGCACCGGGTAAAGTAGCTGGGTGCCGTGAAGCCTACCTGATAAGCTATCTCGCTGACCGTCATATCAGTGGTCAGCAACAGCTGATAGCCACGGTTCAGGCGGGCAGTGCGCAGCAAGTCGACAGGCGTGGAGCCGGTGATGGACTTGACCTTGCGGTACAGCTGTACTCGGCTCAGATTCATGTCGGCGGCCAAATCCTCCACGCTAAGGTCGCTGTCCGACAGCCGTTTTTCGACAGCCTCCTTGAAACGGGTGATGAAAAATGACGCGGCAACGCCCTCTGGCGGGCTGAGGGTGGCATCGTCTTTGGCGGGCTCTTCTGGCTCGGCAGGAGCAGCCGGTTCCACGGGTTCAGGAGTTTCCGGCAAGTCTTCCGGTTTCAGGTTCCACAAGCTGTTGAACTCACGCTCACGGTGCAGTGCCAGCATGCTGATATGATAGCGGTAGAAGAACACGATGGCTATGATGAGCAGTACGATAACGCCGATGGCCAGCAGGGTGATGGTGTGCTGCGTGTCCAGCTCGTCAAGGTAGCTGTCAGCCTTCTCGTGGAGACGGTCCAGGTATTTGGCCTGGCGCATCATTACCTCGCTTTGCATCAGCAGCACATTGGCATTGTCGTGGGTGACCAAGGCCGACATCAGGCGTACCTCCTTCTGATAAGGCTTGCCGTCAAGTATGTCGACAGCCAACTGAAGCAGCTGGTCGCCATGGGTGGGATAGATGTAGGAAGCCATGAGAACCGAGTCGCGAACCAGCCGGATGCCGCCGTTGGCATCAGGCAGACCGTCGATGCCGCAGTAACGGGTGGCGGGCGATGAGTGGTGGCTGTTCTCCTTGCCAGCTTGTGACGTTGCGTGGGCTAATGCCTTGCGGGCACCCATGGCCATGCGGTCGTTTTGTCCGAAGACAAAATCGACACGCTCCTGCGGATGAGCCTGCAGCCACTGGCCGACGGCCTCTTCTGCCGATTGTTCTGTCCAGTCGCCTTGCAGCGTGTCCAAAATGTGAATGCCGGGATAGGCGCTGAGCGCATCGGTAAAGCCGTTATGGCGCTCGATGGCAGGCGACGAGCCTTTCAGTCCTTTTACCTCAAGCACGCTACCGCTGCCGTGGAGCTGACTGGCTATGAAGTTGCCCATCACCCGTCCCATCTCGTAATTGTCGGCCGACATGAAGGCGGTGTACTTCCGGGAGTTGGTCTTACGCTCGAAGACGATGACGGGGATGCCGCTGTCGTAGGCCCGGTCGATGGCCGGCGAGATGGTCTGCACCTGGTTAGGGGCAACAATGAGCAGGTCGATGCCGCTGGCTATCAGACTGTCTATCTGTTGCACCTGCCGCTCATCGCTGTCGTAGGCGGCGGCAAAGCGCAGTTCCACATTGTCTTGCAGATAGGCTCCCATACGCAGCTCGGCATTCTGCTTTTCACGCCAGATATCTTGCGAGCACTGCGATACACCTATTATATAATGGGGAGCCTTCTTCGCACACCCCGTGGTGATAAGCAGCAAGCCCGCTAACGCTGAAATGAGGAATGTTCGCATGGCAGTATCGTGTTTCTTGGTTATTTTATCAGTTCCAGAGCCCGCATCACGATGTCGTTCGACTCGTTCATGACGGCGAAATAGTCGTCCGTCTCCCACAGGTCGCGGGCCACCAGTGCCTTCAGCTGCTGGCGCAGGTAGGGCAGCGTGAGTTGCAGTTCGTCGTCGTCCTTGGGCTTGACGTTCTGCTTCTCTGCCTCGGCAAGGATGGCGTCGATGAGCGTCTGGGGCACCTCGTAGCGGTCGCGGAAGTCGCTGAAGCTCTTATATTCCTGGTTAAGTTCCTTGCGGTGCTGGTCGACATAGCGCAGGTTAGAGGTGATGATGATGTTCTTGGCAGCAAGCTGGCGATGGAAGCGGGTGTACTTCATAGTGTCGAGCGGCACGAATTCGTCGGGCATGATACCACCGCCGCCATAGACGACGCGATGCTGCTTGAGCGTATAGTACTTCAGCGAGTCAGCGAAATGGACACTGTCGGCCGACATCAGCTCGCCGCTCTTCAGGCGGTGCATCATGTCCTCGGCATAGTCTTTCTGCTTTCCTTTCTCGTATGGCTTCTGTATGCAGCGCCCGGAAGGGGTGTAGTAGTGGGCTATGGTGAGGCGAATCATCGAGCCGTCAGGCAAGTCGAGAGGGCGTTGCACGAGTCCCTTGCCAAAGGTGCGCCGTCCGACGATGAGTCCTCGGTCGTGGTCCTGGATGGCTCCGGAGACTATCTCTGCCGCCGAGGCCGTATAGCTGTCGACAAGCACGACGACCTCCCCCTTGGTAAACAGGCCGTTACCCTCGGCCCTGTATTCCATGCTTGGCGTGCGCCGGCCCTTGGTGTATACCACCATGTCGCCGGCCTCCAGAAACTCGTTGGCTATCTGGACGGCAGCCTGCATGTAGCCGCCGCCATTGCCCTGAAGGTCAAGCACGAGCGACTTCATGCCCTGCTTCTTGAGTTTCTTCAGCTTCTCGCAAAACTCCTCGTGCGTGGTGGCCCCGAAGCTGCCAATGCGGATGTACCCTACATGCTTGCGCAGCATATAGGCGGCATCGACGGAGCGGACGGGAATCTTGTCGCGCACGATGTCAAAGTACAGCGTGTCCTGGATGTCGCGGCGCACAATGCCCAGATTGACATGCGTACCCTTGGGGCCGCGCAGCCGCCGCATGATTTCCTCTCTCGGCATTTTCACACCTGCTATCGTCGTGTCGTTGACATAGACGATGCGGTCGCCGGCCAGGATGCCGGCCTTCTCCGACGGCCCGTTGGTAACGGGCTGGATGACGAGCAGCGTATCCTCAGCCATGTTAAACTGCACGCCGATACCCTCGAAGTTGCCCTGTAGCGGTTCGTTGGCCTGCTTCACTTCCTTGGCCGTGAGGTAGCTGCTGTGCGGGTCCAGCTTTTCCAGCATGCCGCGTATGGCATCCTCGACTAACTTATGCTCGTCAACGCTGTCGACGTAAAGGTTATTCACCGACACCTCAGCTATCTGCAACTTGCGCAGCGGAGAATCAGCGCTCATGTTCACCCGCATCTGCGCCCTGACAGGGCTAACGAATAAAGAACAGTGAATAGTGAATAATGCTATTAAAAGCACTATCCTTTTGTCCGTCATACCCTTAAAACTCCTGTTCATAGCTCTTTGTTCCTTTTATTCATTATTCACTTTTCACCCTTCATTTCTCACATTTCACTCTTCACTTTTCATTAGGCACTCCGTGCCGTCATCCCTCGTCTTCCTCCGGGCGGTCTTCCTCAATGACAAGGTTGTCGATGATGAAGTTCTGGCGTTCCATGGTGTTCTTGCCCATGTAGTATTCCAAGAGCTTCTGCACCTGGTCGTTCTTGTGGAGAGTCACCTGCTCCAAGCGGATGTCAGGACCGATGAAACCGGCGAATTCATCCGGTGAAATCTCGCCAAGACCCTTGAAACGGGTGATTTCCGGGTCGGGTCCTAAGTCCTGGATAGCCCGTATGCGCTCTTCCTCGCTATAGCAGTATCTGACCACGAAGTCGCCCTTCTTGCCGTCCTCGCGCATCTCCTTGTTGCGTATCTTCGTACGACGGTTACGCACACGGAACAGCGGCGTCTGCAGGACGTAGACATGCCCCTTCTTGATGAGCTCAGGGAAGAACTGGAGGAAGAACGTGATGATGAGCAGGCGGATGTGCATGCCGTCGACATCGGCATCGGTGGCTACGATGACCTTGTTATACCTGAGCGTGTCCAGGCCTTCCTCGATGTCGAGGGCGGCTTGCAGCAGATTGAACTCCTCGTTCTCGTATACCACTTTCTTAGTGAGGCCGAACGAGTTGAGCGGTTTTCCGCGCAGCGAGAAGACCGCCTGCGTGTTGACGTCGCGGCTCTTGGTGATGCTGCCGCTGGCCGAGTCGCCCTCCGTGATGAAGATGCACGACTCCTCCTTGCGCTCATTCTTGGCATCGCTGAAGTGGATGCGGCAGTCGCGCAGCTTGCGGTTGTGCAGGTTGGCCTTCTTGGCGCGCTCACGGGCCAGCTTCGTCACGCCGGCCATGGCCTTGCGCTCGCGTTCCGTCTCCTTGACCTTGTTTTCGATGACCTCGGCGACGTCCTGATGGATATGCAGGTAGTTGTCGACCTGCTGCTTGATGAAATCGCCCACATATTTATTGATGCTCTCGCCGTCGGGAGCCATCTGCGTGGAGCCCAGCTTGATTTTCGTCTGGCTCTCAAAGACGGGCTCCTCGACGTTGATGGCGATGGCGGCCACGATGCCCGTGCGGATGTCGCCATACTCGTATTTGCCGAAGAATTCCTTGATGGTCTTGGCAATATGCTCTTTGAAGGCGCTCTGGTGTGTACCGCCCTGCGTGGTATGCTGACCGTTGACGAACGAGTAGTACTCCTCACCATACTGGTTGGCATGGGTGAAGGCCACCTCGATGTCGTCGCCCTGCAAGTGGATAATGGGATAGAGGGCATCGTTGGTCATGCGGTCCTTCAGCAGGTCCTGCAAGCCGTGCCGGCTCAGGATGCGACGCCCGTTGTACATGATGGTCAGCCCCGTGTTCAGGTAGGTGTAGTTGCGCAGCATGTTCTCCACGATTTCGTCGTGGAACTGGTAGTTCTGGAATAGCGTGGCGTCAGGCTCGAAGAAGATGTATGTGCCGTTCTCATCCTGTGTAGGCTCGGTGGTGTCGCTCTGCAGTTCGCCACGTTCAAAGGTGGCCCGGCGCACCTTGCCGTCGCGGAAGCTGGCCACCTCGAAGTGCGTACTCAGCGCATTGACGGCCTTGACGCCGACGCCGTTCAGGCCCACCGACTTCTTGAACGCCTTCGAATCGTACTTGCCACCCGTGTTCAGCACCGAGACGGCTTCGATGAGCTTGCCCTGCGGGATGCCGCGCCCGTAGTCGCGGACGCTGACGCGCAGGTTGTCGTCGATGTTGATTTCCAGACGGTCGCCAGCCTTCATCTTGAACTCGTCAATGGAGTTGTCGATGATTTCCTTCAACAACACGTAGATACCGTCCTCAGGCAGCGACCCGTCGCCCAGCCTGCCGATGTACATACCGGGACGGGTACGTACGTGCTCCATATCCGACAGGTGCCGGATGTTGTCATCGTTGTACTCTACTTGTTGATTTTGTTCGATGATGTTGTTATCTTCATTCATAAGCTTTTCTTATAACATCTTCTTCTCTTGTGCTGTATGTGCTCCAGATACTGCCACTGCGACTGCACCTTCTCGTTGGTTTCCATCTCTACGTTTGTCTCACCCCACTTGAAGCCATATTTCTGGTACCACGGAATGAGGTCGTAGAAAAGCAGGGCGTTGACGCCTTTCTGCTGATACTCAGGCAGCACGCCGACAAGCATCAGGTCCAGACACTCGGCCTTGTGGAACTTCAGGGCGCGCAGGCAGTGCCACCAGCCGAAGGGCCACAGCCGGCCGTTGCGGCATTTCTGCAGGGCGCGCGTCATGGAGGTGATGCTGATGCCGATGCCGATGACGTCGTGGTCGGGCGTGTTCCAGTCTTCGATGAGGCAGAGCATGTCCATGTCGAGCAAGGGGAAGTACATCTTCAGGTATTCGTCTATCTGGCGCTCCGTCATCTGCGAGTAGCCATAGAGGCTGCCGAACGACTTGTTGACGACGTCGAGCACCTTCCGCCCGTACTGTTCCTTGCCGAACACCTGGCTGCGCTTGGGGTGCATGGGGTGCAGGTTGTAACGCTTCATCACCAGCTCGGCCACCTTCTTGTATTTCTCCGGCATGCCGTCCTTGGGGACGATAAGCTTGTACTCCACGTAGTCGTTGTCTTTCTCAAAGCCCCCCAGCTGTTCCATGTGCTTCGGATAGTAGGGATAGTTGTAGATGGTGGCCATGGTGCCCAGCTGGTCGAAGCCCTCGATGAGCATGCCCTCGGGGTCCATGTCGGTAAATCCCAGCGGCCCTACCAGCTCCGTCATGCCCTTGCTGCGGCCCCATTCAGCCACGGCATCCAGCAGGGCTCGGCTCACCTCCATGTCGTCCACGAAATCAATCCACCCGAAGCGCACGCTCTTGCGCTGCCAGGCCTCGTTGGCACGCTGGTTGATGATGCCGGCTATGCGCCCCACCACGCGCCCTTCACGATAAGCCAGAAAGTATTCGGCCTCGCAGAACTCGAAAGCGGCGTTGCGGTCCTTCCTCAGCGTGTGCAGCTCGTCGCTGTACAGGTTGGGGGCATCATACTCGTTGCCACGGTACAGGTCGTAATGAAACTGGATGAAGGCATCGAGCTCCCGCCTGGTGGTAACTGTCCGAATCTCTACTGATGACATGGTCTCCTGCATTTTTTAATGAAGTGCAAAGTTAGCGAAAAAGCATGAAACGCCCAAATATTTAACCTATTTTACGGCAAATAAACAAACTATGCTGCCCGTCGGCCAGCGTCGTGGCAAAGATAAAATGGTCGCCGCCGTCCTTCATTTTCAGCTTCCGCCGCAGCTGTTCGGCGGTCATGGGGAAGTTGCGAACGGCTATATTGGCCGATTTCAACGGGGAAAGTACCAGGTTCAGTTCCTTTCTGTTCATCGATGAAATGGCCGAAATCTGAAACTTGCGCCCCGGAAAATCGCCGATTTCAACGGAAGACAGGAAGAGATGCGAGTTAGCCGCGACCGCCCTGATGGGGTATCGCCGGCACAATTCCCCGAAGCAGCCGGCCTTCATGATGCTGGCATTCGGCTCGTAGAGATAATTCGCCGGAAGAGTCCGCACGGTTCGGAATGAAAGTCCGCACCGTTCGGACTCATAGTTCGCACCGTTCGGACTTGTGCTTTGCATGCTCAACGCCACCTCGAAGGTGCTTTCATCGTTAACGCAGCAAAGGCGCAGGGGCCGTGGCGCACCCTTTTCCAGCACTATCAGCAGTTCTTTGCACTCGTTGCCGACGCTGACAATGTGCACCTCGCTGACGCGGAGCGGCGACGGCTCGCCGTCAGCAGGGCCATTCAGGTCGCTGACAGCCTTGCGCCAGTCAAGCATCGGCGACAGCTTCAGGATGACACAGCCGGCTTTCTCGCTTAGGAGCGGCAGCAGCTCCAGCACGTTGGGCGTGCAGTCGGCGATGCCGTAGGTGCGGTTGCCGCCGGCATTGCGGCGGGCCGGGTCAAGGTAGACGACGGCGGCGGGCTCCATACCCGCCAGGTAAGCCGAGGCGTCGCCCCGGCAAACGGAGCAGGCGAGGCCCAGCAGGCGGAAGTTATGCTCGGCAAGGGCACAGAGTTCCTCGTCCTGCTCTATATAATATAATAGGTGGCAGGTGGCTGATGACGGGTGGCGGGCAATGGCCTCCGCCATCCAGTAGAAGTCAACGCCGAAGCCGCCCGTCAGGTCGACATATCTGCCGCCAGTGTATTTGCCATCAAGCAGCCGGGCCTTGTAGCAGGCCGTCTGCTCCGAGGAGCACTGCTCCATATTCAGGTGCGGGGGATAGAGGATGCCTTCCGTCGCCGCCCATGTCGGCAGTTTTCGCCGCGCCGCCTGCCGCCCCGCTATCTGCTGGAGGGCCATGGGCAGGTCCACACCGGCGTCCTTCGCCCCCTGCAGAGCCAGCTTCCGAACGTCGTCGCCGGCATGCCGGCCGACGAACTCCCAAGTCTTATCGTTGATAATCATGGTGCAAAGATACACATTATTTTTCAATTATCGGCACGAAATGCAAGGTTCCCGCTGCCGACAGGCGACAAAAGAAGGCGTAAAATTTGCCGATTCAGAAATAATTCGTAACTTTGCAGGCCGAAAACTGGCTGGAAGATAACAGAACAAACATACCACATAAAAATAACATTCGATGAAGAACTTTGTAGAAGAACTACGCTGGCGCGGCATGCTGGCACAGATGATGCCCGGCACCGAAGAGCTGCTCCAGCGCGAAATGGTAACGGCCTATTTAGGCACCGACCCCACAGCCGACTCCCTGCACATCGGCCATCTCTGCGGTATCATGATGCTGCGCCACCTGCAACGCTGCGGCCACCGTCCCGTCATCCTCGTCGGCGGTGCCACCGGCATGATTGGCGACCCCTCGGGCAAGTCGCAGGAGCGCAACCTGCTGAACGACGAGACGCTGCGCCACAACCAGGAGTGCATCAAGCGTCAGGTGGCCAAGTTCCTCGATTTTGAGTCGAAGGAAGCCAATGCTGCCGTCATGGTCAACAACTACGACTGGATGAAGGACTTCACCTTCCTTGACTTCGCCCGCGAAGTGGGCAAGCACATCACCGTCAACTATATGATGGCCAAGGAATCGGTGCAGCAGCGCCTGAACGGTACGGCCCGCGACGGCCTG
>JAFUDJ010000026.1 GCA_017459445.1 Prevotella sp.
ACAACATCTGTTACTTTCCAATTGGGATCATCTGGAAGCAGTATCGACTGTAGGATTTCTTCTGCTGATTTCATACAGCATGCAAAGGTACAATATCTATTGCGAATTACCGCCTACCAACACAAAATCTTGCAGAACCGATGTCTGTTTATTCTAATTCCATCGGACTGTAAGGCTTGTCGGGGAAGTTGTTTCCTTCAAGTGAAGTGACCCTGCCGCCATAGAGCACGGTAGTCCAGTTGATGTTGATTTTCTTCTGTAGCTTCAGCATGTAGTCACGCTTCACCGTCTTGAATGAGCGGAAGTCGTACTGCTTGATGGGACGCTTGCGGCGCTCCACCTGTACGCACTCAAATGTGTATTCACCCTTGGTGTCGCTGACCTTCATAATCAGCCCCGGCAATCCGCCGAACTTCCACGGGCCACAACGAACGGGGATTTCTGCCGTGAACCATGCCACATAGTCGCGGCCCCGCCAGCGGCAGGTGGCCTTCTGGCAGCGGTAGCCGCAGACGGTCTGCTGTTCATCCTTCAATGCCCACTGCTGCAAGGGATAAGCCTCGGTGTACTGGCAGTTGTCGCGCACCATCGCCATGGGCATGACAGCGTATTCCGTCAGTTTGTTGTCTTTGATGAAGATTTCGTCGTACTGGTACTCTGACCACAGCGACGGAAACTTTCCGCCGTTGCTCTGCCTGGGAACACCACCGCCATGAGCATATTTCTTCACGACATCGCGGTATGTGGAATCGGTATGCGCCAGAAAGTAGCTGGCGTATTTCGTGTAGCGTTTGCCGACAAGCAACCAGCCGAGGTCGATATACGTCTTCTCGTCCTTTACGTTCGTGGCGTTGAAGGCGTAGTAGATGGTCACTTGCGCCGTGTCAATGATGGTTGCTTTCGTCTGCCGCGTATTTGCCGGTGGCACTTCGCCCTGTTTCCACTGGGCGTTTGCCCCGCTGTACACTGCGGCGAGGGCGATGATGATGGTGATGATTCTCTTGTTCATGATGTTGATGATTTATAATTTTACAATAGTTTGAATCTTATAGTTCCGATGATGTTGCGGGGACGCAGCTGCGAGGTGTTGGTATAGATGTCGAGGCCGCTGTAGTTGACGCGGGTGTACTGCCGCTGGTCGAAGAGGTTGTTGAGCTGCAGTTCCAGGTCGATGTGCTTCAGCTTGAGCTTGGCGGTGGCATCGCCGAACCAGGCATGGCGGTTCTTGTCGGTCAGGTTGTTGTAGTTGTCCTCGGCGGCGAGGGTCAGGGTGAGGGTCTTGGTGGGATAGACGCTCATGGAGAGGCGCTGGGTGTTGCTGCGCACGGTGGTCGCCTGTTCGCGGCGGCCCTCGGTGTAGCTGCGGCTCTGGCTGAAGCCGCTGCTATAGACGATGCCTATCCACTCGAAGGGGCTGAACGAGAGACTGCCGCCGAAACTGAGTCCCTGGGCATGGTACTGGTAGAGGCTCTGGCTGATGAGACGCTCGCTCTCAGAGAGGCTGTAACTGCCGAAGACGCGGATGGTGGAGCGCAGGAAATCGAAGCCTTTACTGGCCTCGCCGCTGACGCTGTAGTTGCTGGCGGTGGTGGGCTGGTTGACAGCCTGCACGACGCTGGTGGCTCCCTCGTAGTTGTAGCCGTAGATCTGGTTGTCGTGGGTGCGACGGTAGTTGAAGCCGATGTTGGCGAAGAGGGCGCGGATGGCACTGCGGTAGCGCAGGCCGACGTTGGCCCCGTAGTTCTTGGTCTCAGACAGTTGTTCGACGTAGCTGCGCTGGAAGGCACGGTAGTTAGACATGATGTAGCCGCTGTAGATGCCGCCCGGGTCGCCCACGGTCTTCGAGTAGCTGGCACCGCCATTGAGCCAGAGGTCGCGGGTAATGGTCCAGTTCACGGAGAGCGAGGGGAAGAAGAGCAGGTGGGTGTAGCCGTGCTTGTCCTTCCTGATCTTATCGTCGAGGGTCTGAGTGTAGAGTTCGAGGGGCAGACCGAGGGTGATGTCGAGGTCGGGCGTCTCGTACTTATAACTCTGGCCGAGGGCGAGACAGTAGGTGTTGTACCAAAGGTCGTTGCTGAGTTGATTGTGCTCGGCAGGGGGCGTGAAGCCATCGAGGTCGGTCTTGATGCCGTGGAGGTTGGCCGAGGCGCTGATGCCATAATTGAAGCGGAACACATCGGCCACGCGGATGCCGTAACTGGTATTGAAGCGTCCGGCAATGTGGTGGGAGTTCACGTCCTGCGAGTAGGCGGTCTGAGTGCCTTGCAGCAGCGAGTCGATGCCCACGGTGAGGGTGTTGGGACGATGGGAATAACCAGCGGAGAAGTGGAGGTCGAAGGTGTTCTTGCCGATGTTGCGGATGGTGTTGAAGGTGTTCGACACGGTGAGTTGCGGGCGGTCGAAGTGCTGGCGGACGCGGTTGTTGCCGTAATTCATGGGGGCAGTGCCTGTGCGCTCGGAAGAGAGCTGTCCGTCCACGCGGTCGCTGTTCCAGTTGGTGTCGAACTTCAGCACGTCGGCCACGAATCCGTTCTGTGCGTTCCAGTTGTAGCGGGCCTGTACGTTGAGGTTGTTCACCTTCGTCTCGCTGGTCATGGTCTCGGTGGTGAGCAGGCGGCTGTCGTCGCTCAGGAAGCGGTCGCCCACGCTGCTGCCCTCGCGACGGATGCGGTCGTTGTGGTAGGCGATGTTCAGACCCAGTTCGGTGTCCTTGTTGGGCTTCTCCAGGTGATTCATGGTCAGGATGTGGCTGTGGTTGTCGAAGGTGCGCTTCTGCGGCAGGCCGGAGCCGGTAGGCATGACGGTGCCCGTGGGGCAGAAGGGATAGAGGCTGACGCTGTTGATGCTGGAGTAGTGCTGCGTGAGTTCCTTCGACACGTCGTCGCCCGTGTTGTTGCCTTTATACAGCGTCATGTTCTGGCGACGCTTGGCAAAGTACATGCCCACGACCTCGGCAGTCCAAAGCGGGTTTTGGCCGATAACGGTCTGGCCGTCGTCCAACGGTCGGCTACCGATGTGCCAGCCGCCCGCCCACTGGATGCCACCGCCCAGCATGGTGTTGACGGCGACCGTTCCCTTGGCCGAGTCCTTCAGCTTCAAGTTGATGGCCACGTCGTCTGTGAGTTCCTTGCCTTGAAGCATCTTCACGGGCTGGTGGTTCTCCAAGACCTGCACGGTGGCCACGTCGCTGGCGTTGATGTTGTTGGTGGCCAGTCCGTAGCGGCCTTGCAGCAGGTCCATCTCCTCGACGTAGAATTTCTTGATGCTTTTGCCGTTGTACTTGATGCCGCCGTTGTCGGCCACCTCGATGCCGGGCATACGCTTCAGCACGTCGCCGATGACACGGTCGCCCTGCTGCTGGTAGGCGCCGACGAGGTAGTTCAGCGTGTCGCCATTCTGCCGAATCTTCTGCGCACGGACGCTGACCTCCTTCAGCTGCACGGTCTTCTCACGGACGCGGAAATCGACCCGCTGCGAACGGTTCGCTACGATTTTCACTTGATTGCCGATGGCCAAGCCCGAGGCGGTGACGGTCACGGAGTCGGCCTGTGTGGTGAACTCCAGCTTGTAGTGTCCTTTACTGTCGGTGTCGGCAAAGCCCAGGATATTGCCCGTGCCCTTCGGGGCCACGGTGACGTAAGCCTCCACGGTCTTGCCCTGCGCGTCGAGCACGGTGCCCTCGATGACGGTCTTCTGGCCGTTGGCCGTCAATGCCGCGAGGGCGAGGATGGTTGTGATGAGTGTTCTATACATATCGTAGTTCGTTTGTTTTGTTTCGCTGGAAACTGGAGGGAGCATCGCTGCGGCCTCCAGGGGTACTACTCGTTTACTAACTTAACTGTTTTTTTAAGCTTGCTCTTACTTCAGGAGGAACACTACAGGGATACAGAAATGGCTACGCACGGGACGGCCATTCAGTTGAGCTGGTTGCCAGTGTGGCATGATTCGGAGTATGCGCAAAGCTTCTTCATTGAGACGAGCATCACGTGAATACAGAATCTTAAAGCCTGTCAAGCTTCCATCTTTCTCTACAACAAACTGCACAACGACACGGCCTTGAATGTTGTCGGCCTCGGCACTCTCGGGATAATGCAGATTCTGTTTCATGAAAGTCCATAGGGCTTCTGTATCACCCGGATAGGACGGCATGACCTCTACTTCATCGAATTCATAGATGGTGGTGTCTTCGGGTATTCCTAATACGTGCTCTATGGCTCCGCGCACGACGCCATTCGGATTGAGAGCGGATGCCACGGCAAGACCAAGGGCAAGGGCGAATATGATGATGGACATGAGTTGACGAGGCGTGAAGAAACGACGGCGCAACTCGGTTCGCAAAATGCTACGAACGTTGGAGATGGTCTTGCGGACGGTGCCCACGGTGATGCCTCGTGCTTCGGCAATCTCATCGACGGTCAGCCCTTCGTCGTAGAACATCTGCCACACCTCGCGTTCGGCCTGAGGCAGACGCTGGAGGCGCGACTGCAACCACTCAGAGTTTTCGCGCTCCTCGGCCTCTTCTTGCGGTGTGACCTCGGTGATGGCGGTGCTATCTTCGTCCACCAACTCCACTTGCGTCCGATGTCCGCGCCACATGTTGACGCAGACATTACGGGCGATGCGCAGGATGTAGGCATCGGTGAGTTCCACCCTGCCGCGCACGTTCCATGCCCGGAGCCACGTCTCTTGCACCACCTCCTCGGCCTCGGTGTCCGAACCGAAGAATTCGCGGCCCATCAGCATCAGCCGTGGACGCAGCCGTTTCTCGATCTGAGCAAACTCAAGCTCATTTGTATGTTCCTTGTTCATAAGTCTTCACTTTTGGTCGTTCTGCCTATATAACACAAAACACCCCGAAAGTTTACCCATAAAAAATGTTAAATATCCGTTACCTCTATCCCTCCTTTCTGCTGGTAACGTGCTATGATGCGTGACCTGACTTGCTCTAAGCGGTAGGCCATGTAGTCGCGGCCGATTCGATCCGCTTCCTGACTCTGGCGGTAGTGCTCATTGAGGTCTGCACCATCGACGACATAGACGGTGCAGGACTTGTCGGCACGGATGGTGACAGGAGCGGCATCGCCATCGAGACAGTAGGGATAGTTGCCCACAAGGTCGCCCGCAGCGACGGTCTGGACAGTACTCTCGCCACCTTCGTAATTTCGGACAAGGTAATGGAAACTTCCGCTCTCAATGTAGCCAAAGAGACGGGCGGCGGCTCCCTCGGCCTCAAAGATGTCGCCATGCGAGAAGTGCATAGCCCGACCATGGCGCAGACAGTAGTCGCGCAGATAGGCCAGGGCCTCAGAATAATGTGTTTTTTGTTTCATACGCTCATGATTTTGCAGTTTTTTGCCTACAAAATAACAAAAAAAAGCGTAAAAAACAACTCGGCGAAGCCCGAAAACAGGTCGCCGAGGGTGCAACTCTAAAACTAGTTAAAGAAAAATCTAAAAAAAATGGCTCAAACCGTGATGATTTGAGCCAAAAAGGTGTGTTATTTCTCTTTGCCGAAGGTGAGCCCCTTGCGGAGTGTGCTCAGATAGCTGGGCGTAATGTTGAGGAACGAGGCGATGTCCTTCAACGAGAGCATCTGCACCACCTGAGGACAGCGGTCGATGAGCCGACGGTAGCGGCTGCGGGCGGTGTAGCGGTAGTGGTCGAGGTCGCGCCCATAGACCATCTTGAACAGGTTCTTCAGGATCTTCACGTCCATCTTCGCCATCTTCGGGTCGTTGTCGAACAGTGCCTGCAGCTCCTGTCCGCTGATGACGCGCACCTCGCACGGCATATCCGCCTCAATGCTCACCTCCGAAACGTCACCATCGAGGCAATAGGGGAAGTCGGCCACGAACTCGCCCTCGAAGGCGAAGCCCGTGCAGTAGTCCTTGCCCTCCTCGTCGTTATGCACCATGTACTTGAAGCATCCCCGCTCCACGAACGCCACCCACTGTGCCGGCTCGCCCGCCTCCTCCAGCGTCTCGCCGCGCTCCATCACGCGCCGCTCCCCGTGTTCCATGCAGTACTCTCGCAGGAACTCCAGGTCCAGCCCCTCCTTGTAGGAATTAAAGTGCTTGTTCGTTGTCATATTCGCCAATTATCTGATTCGCGGGTACAAAGGTAGTCATTTTTCAGCATAAATCGTTTCTTTTTGTTATACCACAGCCTTGTTTTAGACAAAATTTGCTTAAATTACGCGCGAAACGCTAAATAAATGCTCGACTTTCGATAAAAATAAGTACCTTTGCAAGGTAAAAAGAGATTTCATATAAAATGGAATTAAAGACTCTGATAGCTGAATGTACAGCATACGACTTCAAGGTGATGCTTGAAGAAAAGAAACCTAAGAGTTGGTTGAAGAGCGTAAGCGCTTTTGCCAATGGCTTGGGTGGTTCCCTTTTCTTCGGCATTGATAATGATGGCATTGTCAAAGGACTCGATGATGTACAGCATGTTTGCGAAGCTATCAGTAGTAAGATTCGTGATTACATGGATCCCCTGCCGGAGGTGGAGATGATTCCCCATGATATAGATGGTCTGCACATCTTGCAACTCAAAGTCAATGCAGGGCATTATACCCCATATTACTACGTTGGGGATGGTCAGCGTATAGCCTTTGTTCGTGTCGGTGATGAAAGTCTTCCTGCCACGGCAGAACAGATGGTACGTTTGGTACTGAAAGGTTCTAATAAAACTTTTGATTCCCTTCACACGGATTATAAAGTTGAAGACTATTCTTTCACGATTTTGGCCAACACGTTCAAAAAGCGTACCAGCCAAGAATGGGACAAAAAGTATCTCCTTTCATTTGGCCTTGTCACTAATGCTGGGCTTCTTACAAATGCAGGAGCG
>JAFUDJ010000027.1 GCA_017459445.1 Prevotella sp.
CAGAATCATTCAATGCCAAAATCAAGGCTTTCAGAACGCAGTTCAGAGGTGTAGGGGACATCAAGTTCTTTATGTACAGGTTGGCCACACTTTATTCTTAATTAGCTCAAGCAATTACCAACCGGGTAAATCCGCTGAGCCAAAATTGGGTGCAACTTTGAAATATTGTAGAAAACAAAAAGGAGTCAGATTTTCTCTAACTCCTTGTTTTTCAATGCTATGCAGCGATTTTGATTTTTGCGCTTCAGGATGGGCTTGAACCAACGACCCCCTGATTAACAGTCAGGTGCTCTAACCAACTGAGCTACTGAAGCAGATGTGCGCTCGTTTATTCGATTGCGGGTGCAAAGGTAAGTGTTTTTTTCGAATCTCGCAAACTTTTTATGAAAAAAATTCATTGGAACGGTAATTTTTTGTAATTTTGCAGGCACTAACAGTAACAAAGCCCCCTTCTACGGTTTAATAAATACAAGAAAAATAACAACAAAGCCCCCTTCTACGGTTTAACAAATGCAAGAAACAATGAATAGTGCAATGGTGAATATATGGTCAAAAGCATGCGTCAGACGTGCTTTTTCCATGCTCCTTATAGTCTTTTTCCCTCTAATGTCAGCAGCCCAGGACGTCAAGAACCATAACCTTGAAGTGGCCAAGAACTTAGAGATTTTCAACGCCTTATACCGGAATTTGGACATGATGTATGTCGACACGCTGGATGCCGGCGTGGTTATCGGGAAGGGCATCGACGCGATGCTTGCCTCGCTTGACCCTTACACGGAGTACTATCCCGAGGAGAAGCAGAAAGAGCTGAAGACGATGCTGACCGGCAAGTATGCCGGTATCGGCGCCTTGATACGCTATCACCAGCGCCTGAAGCGCGTCGTCATCGAGGAGCCTTACGAAGGAATGCCTGCAGCCGAAGTCGGTTTGAAGCGCGGCGACATCATCCTGCAGATTGACGACACGGTGACGACCGACAAGAACACCGCCTTCGTGAGCAGCCATCTGCGTGGTGAGGCCGGCACGAGCTTCATCCTGAAGGTGCAGCGCCCGTCAACGGGGAAGACCATGAGTTTCAAGATTACGCGCCGCAGCATCAAGTTGCCGGAGATAACCTACTACGGCATGCGTCCCAACGGCATCGGCTACATCAACCTAAGCACGTTCACCGGCGAGCCGGCCAAGGCCATGCGGCTGGCGTTCCTCGACTTGAAGAAGCAAGGCGCCGACAAACTCATACTCGACCTGCGCGGCAACGGCGGCGGTTCGCTGGCCGAGTGCGTCGACATTCTGAACATGTGGGTACCCAAGGGTGTCCGCATCGTAGAGACGAAAGGCAAGCTGAAGCGCGCCAACAACGAGTATAAGACACGCATGGAGCCCATAGACACGGTGATGCCCATTGCCGTGCTGGTGAACGGCGAGACGGCCTCAGCCTCCGAGATTACCTGCGGTGCCCTGCAAGACCTCAAGCGCGGTATAATAATAGGTACGCGCACGTACGGAAAGGGCCTTGTCCAGATTCCGAATGTCGACCTGCCCTACAACTCAAACCTCAAGCTTACCACCTCGCGCTACTTCCTGCCCAGCGGTCGCGGCATCAAGATGAAGGAAGGCATCAAGCCCGACATCGAAGTCAAGCCCGACACCATGGCCAACATCACCCTCTACCTGAGCCGTCTTGACTCCACGGAAGTAGTCTTCGACTACGTCCAGGACTATATTGCCAAGCACCCGTCCATCTCCTCCGCCGACGCCTTCCAGCTCACCGATGCCGACTATGAGGAGTTCAAGCAGCGCGTCATCAAGGCCGGCTTCACCTACGACCAGGTCAGCAAAAAGCAGTATGAGGAGCTGGTCAAGGCCGCCAAGTTTGAAGGCTACTACGAGGAAGCGCGCGAGGAGTTCGATGCGCTAAAGGCGAAAATAGACCATCATGACGTTGCCCGCGACCTGGATGTCCACCGCGAGGAAATCCAGCAGATGCTCGAACAAGACATCGTCTCGGCCTATTACTATCAGGCCGGTCAGCTGCAGGTAGGGCTCCGGACCGATAAAACCATCCATGAGGCCGAGCGGATTCTGAGCACTCCGGGGGAGTATCAAAGTGTCCTAAATTGTGAATAAACGGTTAAAAACGGGGAACAAATGGACGAAAAATAGGCTTGTTTGATTAAAAAATGTGAAATCCAAGTAATTTCTTCCTGAAAATATTTTGAGAACATAAAACATTTCGTACCTTTGCACTCGCACACAACTAGTAATTTTAATCTATATTTATCATTTTCCTCGAAGGGGAAACCGTCTGAGAAGATAGTTTCCCCTTTTTCTATGTCTGCCCGCCATGTAACAAAGATTAGGACGGCCGTTCACATGGTGAACAGTCCACCCCACGGATAGCTGCCCGGTTTCAGCGTGACCAGGGTGCCGCAGCGCGCACGCATCTGCACGACGCCCGGTGCCACCTGCCGCACAATGGTGAAATCCGTCCACCCAAGGGCCTGCAACGTCCCCCATGCCGTGGCGCCCCCCTCAATGATAAGCTGCTCCGGGCGATGCTTCGCGACGAGTTGACGCGCCATGCGGGCCATCACCGTCCGCAAGTGGACGGCCACTTCCCTACCCGTCCGGTGCGTATGGGGGATGGACAGGATAAGGCTGTGGGCGTCATCATAGGCCGTTACGTCCCATAGGCTGAGGTCGTCGGCACCGTCATAGATGGCGCGCGGCATGGGTGCTACGGGTATTCCGAGGTCAAGGGTCCTGCTCTGCGTGCTGCCGCAAAGAATGAGTGTAGAGGGAGGCGTCGTCGGGGCCGGAGCCAGTATGAAAGCCGTAAAAAGCGCCGCAGCGCCGGCAAAGAGCGTCTGTCCGTCGTTGTATTGCGCCACGACGCGGGCAATATCCTCGTCGCACACCGCGTCCGGCATGACGATACCCTGCGCCCCGGCATCAGGGAAGCGCTCCTTCAGGACGGCCGTCCGCGCCGGGAACTCCGGGTCATAGCTGAAAGCCGTCTCATGGATAGGCACCTCCCTCGCCGGCAGTCCCTTGCCGCCGGCCTCCCGAATGTAGTAGACGCCGTCGCGGATGATGCGCCCTTTCGACGGGTTGGCCGGCAGATAGACGGCGCGCCGGTAGCCCGTGGCCTCCATCAGCGCCGTCAGCTCGGCCACGACATGTCCGCGCAGGGCCGAGTCAGTCTTCTTGAATATCACGGGATGCGGCGCGCCGACCAGCCGCCGCGTCTCCGCCACGGCCTCCTCCTCGGTCATGGAGCGCGTGTCGGTGGCCACGACGGTGACGGCATCCGCCCCGTCCTCTTCCGCGTCGCAACCCGCCTCGCCGCCACAGACGAGGCGAACGTGCAAGCCGTGGCTGTGGGCTATGCCCGCTATTTCGGCAGCCCCCGTGATGTCGTCAGCAATAACAATCATGCGCAGCACTGTTTTTCCATATCCTCACTTCCCATTTTTCGCTTTCCGGTAGATGGCCATGCGGGTGGCATAGTCAATGCTGAGCGTCATGGCCGAGTCGTTGGCGATGCCCTTTCCGGCGACGTCGAAGGCTGTGCCGTGGTCCACCGAGACGCGGATGATGGGCAGCCCGAGCGTGATGTTGACGCCGGAAGCCGACTCCATCTTGCCCGTTTCCTTGTTCCAGTTGAAGGCGCACACCTTCAGGGGGATATGCCCCTGGTCGTGGTACATGGCCACGACGCCGTCGAACTGGCCGCATTTCGCCTTGGCGAATACCGAGTCGGGCGGCACGGGTCCGTCCACGTTGAAGCCGCGCTGGCGCAGTTCCTCGATGGCCGGCGTGATTTCCTGCGCCTCCTCGTAGCCGAACATGCCGTTCTCGCTGGAGTGCGGGTTCAGGCCGGCCACGCCGATGTGGGGCCGCTCGATGCCGAACTGGCGGCACGCGTCGTCAATCAGCTCCACGCACTCTATGACGCGCGCCTTCTTCACCAGGTCGCAGGCCTTGCGCAGCGGCACATGAGTGGAGACATGGATAACGCGTATGTTCTCGTCGGCCAGCATCATGGCGTACTTCTTCGTGTTCGTGAACGTCGCATAAATCTCGGTATGCCCGTCGTAGTGGTGGCCAGCCAGGTTCAGCGCCTCCTTGTTGAGCGGAGCCGTGACGGTGCCGTCCACCTCGTCGGCCATGGCCAGTTCTATGGCCTTCTTGATGTACTGGAATGCCGCATTGCCGCACTGCGCCTGCACCTCGCCGAAGCGGAACGTAGACAGGTCGACGCAGTGGAGGTCGATGACGTCAATGGTTCCGTGCTCGAAGCGGGCCTCCTTGACGCTCTGGATGGCGTTCACCTGGAGGTCAAGGCCAAGCAGCCGAACTGCTTGGCACAGTATCTCTGCGTCGCCGGTAACGACGGGTCGGCATTTCTCGTAAGTCTCTTTGCGGTTCAGGGCGCGCACCGTAATCTCAGGTCCTATGCCTGCGGGGTCGCCCATGGTGATGGCTAATATTGGTTTCATTGCTTGTTTTTTTTCGTTATTTTTTGGGGGCGGGGGCGTTATTTCGAGGTTTCGACATTTCGTTATTTCGATTTTTCGAGGTTTCGAGATTTCGAGATTTCGAAATTTCGAAATTTCGATGCTTCGAGGCTTCGAGGCTTCGAAATATCGAAATGTCGAAACTTCGGGCTAATAAAGACTAATGTAAATATCGCGGGCGTCCTGCTCGGTCACCTCGCGGGGGTTGTTCTTCAGCAGCCGCTGCACCTGCATGGCGGCACGCGCCATGCCGTCGACGGCAGTCTGCGGAATGCCGAGGTCCGTCAGTTTCTTGGGAATGCCGACGGCGTCGGCCAGCCTGTAGATGAAGTCTACGCCGCGCTGTGCCGTCTCGTTGTCGTCACGGCCGGGTTCGCAGCCTAACGCCACGGCCACTTCGGCATAGCGCTTCAGGTTTGCGGGCCGGTTGAACTTCATCACGCCGGGCAGCAGGATGGCGTTCGAGAGCCCGTGGGGGATATGGAACTCGCCACCCAACGGGTACGACAGGGCATGGACGGCAGCCGTATTCACGGGGCCGAGGCACAGTCCGCCGTACAAAGAGCCCAGGGCGAGGGCCTCACGCGCCTCCACATCCTTGCCGTCGCGCACGGCTCGCTCCAAGTTGGCCGCTATGAGACGGATGCCCTGCAGGGCATAGATGTCAACGGCGGGATGTGCAAACTTGTTCGTATACGCCTCGATGCAGTGCGTCAGTGCGTCCATGCCCGTGTCGGCCGTCACCTTGGCGGGTACGGTCCAAGTCAGCTGCGGGTCTACGTAGGCAACGTCGGCTATGAGGTAAGGGCTTACGATACCCTTCTTCAGATGGTCGCGCTCGTCGAGCAGGATGGCGTTGGGCGACACCTCGCTGCCCGTTCCCGCCGTCGTCGGCAGACAGGCAAACCAGAGGCCGCGCCGGCGGATGAAGCCCGTGCCGAAGCAGTCCTCCACCTGTTGGTCGCTATTGAGGAATGCCGCCACCAGCTTCGTTACGTCGAGCACGCTGCCGCCACCCACGCCCACGACGCTGTCGGCGCCGAACAGCCGGGCCGCTTCCAGAATGCGCTTAAAGTCGGCCACCGTCGGCTCCGCCACGATGTCCTGCACCACCTCCACTGCCGTTCCCTGCCCGGTCAGCAGGCCGACGGCCTCGTCGATAAGCGGGCGGATGGGCGGCGCCGTCAGCACCAGGAGGCGCTTCAGGCCCAACAGTTTGTAATCTTCTACCAAAGTCCGGATGCAGCCCGTGCCGAAGACTATCTTCTGCGGCTGCAAAAGTGTGATTGCTTTCATGCTTTTACCTTATTATTTATAGCTATTAGAAAGACGCACACCGTGCCTTTTTGTCATCTTTGCCGTCACTCCCGTCCGGGTTTTATGCCACTTTGTGCACGCTTTTATGGCACTTTGAGCGGACTTTTATGCCATTTAGCTCCAAGTTTTATGTCAAAAGTCCGCGCTGTTTGACATAAAAGTCCGCTCAAAGTGCCATAAAAGTGCGCACGAAATGACATAAAAGTCGGAAGCTCCCGACACAAAGAAGCCACCGAACCGAAGGTCCGGAGGCTTCAAAGTAAGGTAAATCGCGCCCGGGAGCCCGCTTACAGCAGGCTCTCAAACTTCTCCTGCAGCTTGGCTTTAGGCTGTGCGCCGACCATCTTGTCGACCACCTGTCCGCCCTTGAAGAAGAGGATGGTGGGGATGTTGCGGATGCCAAACTCCACGGCCAGTTCCTCGCACTCCTCGACATCGCACTTGCCAACGGCAATGCGGCCGTCGTATTCCTCGGCCAGCTCGGCAATGACGGGAGCCATCATGCGGCAGGGGCCGCACCACGTTGCCCAGAAATCGACTACTAACGGCTGTTCGCCATTCTTCAGGCTCTCAAAGTTCTCGCTTGTGATTGTTAATTCCATGTTGACAGTTTTACAATTAAACGGTTTGCTATTATTACTAATTCTCGGTTCTATCCATTGAAGCTCCTACAAACATCGTGCCACTTTTTTCCGCGCCGTGGCAAGCCGGCGAATCAGCCGTGGGCTTGTCGGGCCGGTCACTTGCTAATTGATTTTATAGTCCAGTGCCGGCGTCTGCTCAATGTATTGTATCAGCGGGTGCCTCACGTCGATGGTTTTCGTGGCGCTGCGCAACAGCACGTGGTGCTTGCCCATGGTGTCGTGCAGCTGGAAGAAGAGCTTCGTATCCCCCGGGTAGGTGTCAATCAGCTCGCCCAGCTCGGTCACCACCTGGTCGTCCAGGAGGTCGGTGGTCAGCGAGATGGTGATGCGGTCGATGGCTTTCTGCTTGACGGTCTGCAGGTACTCGATGTTCTGCACCTTCAGCTGCATGATGTCGCTATGCTGGAAGCGCGGCTGCACCTTGGCCGTGATGTACACCGAGGCGCCCTCGGCGAACATGCCGCTCCAGCGCCCCCAGACCTCTCCGAAGAGCGCCAGCTCGCCGGAGCCGTCAAAGTCTTCCAGCATGACGAATCCGCAGGGCTGTCCCCGCTTGTCGAAGCGGGTGCGCACGCCTGTCACGATGCCGCCGATGATGACGTCCTCGCGGTCCTTCAGCTTGTTGACGTCTGCCAATTCGTCACACCGGGTGTTGCAGAGGTTGTCGAGCACGATTTTGTATTCGTCCAACGGATGAGCCGACAAGTAGATGCCTACCAGCTCGCGCTCCTTGTTAAGGCGCTCGATGTCGCTCCAGCGGATGTCGCTCTTCGGCAGCGGCGGTGTCTGTATCTCGATGTCGCCGAAGCCGCCGAAGAGCGAGTTCTGCGCCTGCTGCTGCTCCAGCTGATAGGTCTGGCCGTAGCGCATGATGGTGTCGATGAAGGCGTCGCCCTTGGCATTCTGCGCGAAGAAGTCCTCGCGGCGGATGCCGAACGAGTCGAAGCCGCCGCTGAGCACCAGCACCTCGATGGCTTTGCGGTTGACCTGGCTGAAGGAGATGCGCTGCACGAAGTCGAAGATGTTCTTGTACGGACCGTTCTTCTCGCGCTCGTCGATGATGGCCTGTGCCGCACCGTCGCCCAGCCCCTTGATGCCGGCCAGGCCGAAGCGGATTTCGCCCTTTTTGTTGACGCCGAACTTCTGGTACGACTCGTTGACGTCGGGCCCCAGCGTGTCAATGCCCATCTGCTTGCACTCGTCCATGAGCTTGGTGATTTCCGTTATCTGGTCGCGGCGCCTCGACATGATGGCGGCCATGAACTCAGCCGGGTAGTTGGCCTTGAGGTAGGCCGTCTGATAGGCCACCCATGAGTAGCAGGCGGCGTGCGACTTGTTAAAGGCGTATGAGGCGAACTTCTCCCAGTCGGCCCAGATTTTCTCCAAGACCTGCGGGTCGTGGCCATTTCTCTTGCCGCCGTCGATGAATTTGGGCTTCATGGCGTCTACAATGTCCTTCTTCTTCTTACCCATCGCCTTACGCAGCGCGTCGCTCTCGCCACGGGTGAAGTCGGCCAGCTGGCGCGACAGGAGCATCACCTGCTCCTGGTAGACGGTGATGCCGTAGGTGTCCTTCAGGTACTTTTCCATGCAGGGGATGTCGTACTTGATTTCCTCCTTGCCGTTCTTGCGGGCAATGAACGAGGGAATGTAGTCCATAGGACCGGGCCGGTAGAGGGCGTTCATGGCAATGAGGTCCTCGAAGACCGTGGGATGCAGCTCGCGGAGATACTTCTGCATGCCGTTCGATTCGAACTGGAAGGTGCCGATAGTGCGCCCCTGCTGGTAGAGTTCGAAGGTCTTGGGGTCGTCGATGGGGATGGTATCAAGGTCGAGGTCGATGCCGCGCGTCTGCTTGATGACGGCACAGGCCTCCTTCATTTCCGACAGCGTCTTCAGGCCGAGGAAGTCCATTTTGATGAGCCCCGTCGACTCAATGACGTGGCCGTCGTACTGCGTGCAGTTGGTCTTCTGGTCCTTGAAGTCGGGGTCGTCGGCCGTGCTGACGGGCACCCAGTCGCTGATAGGGTCGCGGCAGATGATGAAGCCGCAGGCATGGATGCCCGTGCCGCGCACGGTGCCCTCCAGCATCTTGGCGTACTTGATGGTGTTGCGCAGGGCGGGGTCGTTGCTGGCCTCGGCGTCGCGCAGCTCCGGCGTACACTTGATGGCATTGGGCAGGTTCATCTTCATGCCGTCGGGCAGGCGGTCGGGGATGGCCTTACACAGGGCGTTGGAGACGGGCAGCGGCACCTTCTCGACGCGCGCCACGTCCTTGATGGAGTTCTTGGTGGCCATGGTGGCGTAGGTAATGATGTGCGCACAGTTCTCATGGCCGTACTTGTCCTCCACCCATTTCAGCACGCGGCCGCGCCCGTCGTCGTCGAAGTCGGTGTCGATATCGGGCAGCGAGATACGGTCGGGGTTCAGGAAACGCTCGAACAGCAGGTCGTACTTCAGCGGGTCTATCTTCGTGATGCCCAAGCAATAGGCCACCACGGAGCCGGCAGCCGAGCCACGCCCCGGCCCCACCATGACGCCCAGCTCGTCGCGGGCGGAGTTGATAAAGTCCTGCACGATGAGGAAGTAGCCGGGGAAACCCATGGTCTTCATGATGTGCAGCTCGAAGCGGATGCGGTCCTCGACTTCCTGGGGGAGGCTGGAATTTCCGGGCGCTCCGGATTGGCCGGAATCACCGGATTGTCCGGATTCCCCGGATTTTCCGGCTCCATAGAGCCGGTGCGCCCCCTGATAGGCCAGCTTCGCCAGATAGTCGGCCTCGAACTTGATGCGGTACAGCTTGTCGTAGCCGCCCAGCTTCTTGATTTTCTTCTCGCCTTCCTCGCGCGGCAGCGGGTTCTCTCCGTTCTCGTCGCGGGTGAATTCCTCGTAAAGCTGCTCCTCGGTGAACTTCTGCCGCCACTGCTCCTCGGTGCCAAACGACTCGGGAATGGGAAAGAAGGGCATGATGGGGTCGTGGTCGATGCTGTAGATTTCGACCTTGTTGAGTATCTCCAGCGTGTTGCTAAGGGCCTCGGGGACATCGGCGAAGACCTCGTTCATCTCCTCGCGCGTCTTGAACCACTCCTGCTTGGAGTAGAGCATGCGCGTCGGGTCGTCAAGGTCCTTGGCGGTAGCCAGGCAGAGCAGATGGTCGTGGGCCTCGGCATTCTCCTGGTCTACGAAGTGGGCATCGTTGGTGCAGACGAGCTTGATGCCATACTCACGGGCCAGCTCGATAATCACTTTGTTGGCTTGCTGCTGCAAGGGGAACGTCTCGCGGTTGGCGCGGATGGCGGGGTCCTTGACCTCGTGGCGCTGCAACTCCAGGTAATAGTCGTCGCCGAATACGCGGTGATACCACTCGATGGCCTCGCGGGCTCCGGCTATGTCGCCGTTCAATATCTTCTTGGGCACCTCGCCGGCTATGCAGGCCGAGCACACGATAAGGCCCTCGTGGAACTGCTCCAAATCCTCGCGGTCGGTACGGGGCCGCATGTAGTAGCCGTCGACCCATGAGCGGCTGACCAGCTTGATGAGGTTCTTGTAGCCCTGATAGTTCTTGGCCAGCACGATGAGGTGATAGCCGCTCTGGTCTTCCTTGCCACGCCGCAGCGACTTGGAGCCATGGCGCGACACATACATCTCGCAGCCGAAGATGGGGACGAAGGGCTCCTGGCCGGCTTTCTTGCGGCCTTTGTTGACACCGTTGACATAGTCGTGGAACTCCTTGATGCCGAACATGTCGCCATGGTCGGTGACGGCCATGCCGCGCATGCCGTTGTCTATGGCCTTGTCTACCAGCCGTTTGATGCTCGACTGGCCGTCCAGTATCGAGTAGTAAGTGTGTACATGAAGATGTACGAAATCTTCCATAATAGCGTATTTTTCCGGTTTTGAGGCGTAAAGTTACGCCGAAAAGGTGAGAATACCAAAAAATTTTATAATTATTAATTGATTTCAAGGAACTAAAGTTTCATAATTCATAATTATTATGTACCTTTGCATGTTGGAACGGTTAACTGAAACCTTTTGAAAAAAACTGTATGGGAAAACGCATTAAGAAACTGAAAAAGATAAGAATACACCGCGAAGGCACCAACGAACTGACCCTTGGCATGGTGGCCTTGGGCGTCGTCGGCACGCTGCTGTGGACTTTCATTGACAACAAGTTTCCTTTCTGGGCCTTCATCGCCGTGTTCGGCACGGTATGGATAGTTGCCCTTAACTTCTACCGCTGCCCTATCCGCTACTTCAACGGCGACACGGAGAAACTGATTGTGGCGCCTGCCGACGGAAAGATTGTCGTGGTGGAGGAAGCCGACGAGAACACGTACTTCCACGACAAACGGCTCATGATTAGCATCTTCATGAGCCCATGGAACGTGCACGCCAACTGGTTCCCCGTGGACGGCAAGGTGAAGTTTGTGAAGCACTTCAACGGCAACTACCACAAGGCATGGCTGCCCAAGGCCAGCGAAGAGAACGAACACGCCGACATCATGATAGAGACGCCCGACGGACAGGAGGTGCTGGTGAGGCAGATAGCCGGTGCCGTGGCGCGCCGCATCGTGACATACGCCAAGGAAGACGAGGAATGCTACATCGACGAACACCTGGGATTCATCAAGCTGGGCTCGCGCGTCGACGTCTATCTGCCGCTGACTGCCCGCGCCTGTGTCACCATGGACCAGCCTACCACCGGCGACCAGACGGTCATCGCAAAGCTAACCTAACGGCCAATGTTCAATATCCAAAGTCTAATGATTAAGAAACACATCCCTAATACCATCACTTGCCTGAACCTTATATCGGGCTGCATAGCCACCTACTGGGCGCTTTGCGGCGTGTGGGACACGGCACTGCTATTTATCGTCATCGGAGCCGTCTTCGACTTCTTCGACGGCATGTCGGCACGCCTGCTCGGCGTTTCGTCGCCCATCGGCAAAGAACTGGACTCGCTGGCCGACGACATCACCTTCGGCTTTGCACCATCGGCCATTCTCTTCGACTTCCTGAAGAGCGGCATACAGTATCTGCCGTGGCACTATCTGGCCTACGCGGCATTCATCATGGCGGCCTTCTCGGCACTGCGGCTGGCCAAGTTCAACTTGGACGAGCGGCAGGCCATGGGCTTCATCGGCCTGCCGACGCCGGCCAACGCCCTGTTCTGGGGAGCATTGTTAGTGGGTGCCGGCGACTGGCTGCTCTCATCACCTTATTTATATTATGCCGTGTTTGCGGGACTCTTCGTCAGCTGCTGGCTGCTGGTGAGCGAGATTCCGATGTTTGCCCTGAAGTTCAAGACATGGGGATGGAAGGGCAACGAAGTAAAATACCTCTTCCTGCTGACGTGCATCCCCCTGCTGCTGCTGTTAGGCATCAGCGGACTGGCAGCCATCATAGCGTGGTACATCGTGCTGTCGGCAATCACCAAGAAATAATCCTATAGCTCATCCCCCTGTATATGAAGGCACTACTAAGCATCTTCGTCTTTATCTTCCTGGTCATCGTACTCATCCTCTTGCTGACAGGGGGATTCATCATACGCACCATCCGCAAGCTGCGCGACACGGCACAGCAGATGGCCGACCAGCAGGAATTCCGGTTCCGGCAGGAGACCGGCCGGCAACGGCGCCAATACCGGACACACGACGCCCAAGGGACGCGCAAAAGCCATACCACCCACAAGACCCATACGGGCAACGAAACAGAAGAAACCACCCGCTACACGTCAACGGCAACGGGTGAGACCATCATCGACCAAAACCATCAGGAGCGCGAAAACAGGAAGATTTTCGATGACTCCGACGGTGAATACACCGACTTCGTCGAAGTGAAAGGTGAAGAGTGAAAAATGAAAATTTCTACCGGACAATGATGGTGGCAGCAAATTTTTCACTTTTCGCTCTTCACTTTTCACTTAATTATGCACCAGCGTGCCTATCTCCTCGCCGTCCATCACCTTCTTTAAGTTGCCGACGACATCCATATTGAACACATAGATAGGCAAGTTGTTGTCCTGACACATGCAGATAGCGGTCAGGTCCATGACCTTCAGGCCGCGCGCGAGTACCTCTTTATAAGTAATGGCGTCGAACTTCGTGGCCGTCGGGTCCTTCTCCGGGTCGGCGGTATAGACGCCGTCCACACGGGTACCCTTCAGCATGACGTCGGCCTCAATCTCAATACCGCGCAGCGAGCTGCCCGTATCGGTGGTGAAATAAGGGGAGCCGGTGCCTGCCGAGAAGATGCAGACATAGCCCTGCTCCATGGCCTCAATGGCTTTCCACTTAGTATAGAACTCGCCGATGGGCTCCATGCGGATGGCCGTCATGACGCGGTTCTTGACACCCACGGCACCCAAGGCCGACGAGAGCGCCAGCGAGTTGATGACCGTGGCGCACATACCCATCTGGTCGCCCTTCACGCGGTCGAAGCCTTTCTGCGAGCCGCTCAACCCACGGAAGATGTTGCCGCCACCGATGACGATGCCAATCTGGACGCCCATCTCGCTCACTTCCTTAATCTGGCGTGCATAGTCACTCAGGCGCTCCGGGTCGATGCCATAGCCCTGTTTTCCCATCAGGCTCTCGCCCGACAACTTCAGAAGAATTCTTTTAAATCTTGCCATAATCGTTTTCTTATTATTCGTTATTTTTCAATGTTTCGATATTCCGACGTTTCGAGATTTCGATGTCTCGCAGCCTTGATGATTCGCCGCCTCGTTGAATCGAAATTTCGAAAGCTCGAAAACTCGAAAATTCGAAATTTCGATATTTCGATACCCCGGCGCTCAATGCCCCGGCGCTCAATGCCCCGACGCCCCTAAAACTCCAATTCTTCGGCAAAGATAAGAAAAAAATCACAATGTTGCAAGCAACACAAAAAAAATATCTGACGGGTGATAATTTATGGAAACCTTTGGATATTTGAGAAATAATGCTTACTTTTGCGGAAAAGAGCGGATTGAGCACTTATGGCAGATTGGACAATCATACACATCGACGAAACGGACTCCACCAACCGGTGGCTGCGGGAGACTGACCAGCAGGGGCAGATGGTCTGCGTATATGCGGACTATCAGACGGCAGGGCGTGGCTGCGCCATGAATAAATGGGAGTCGGAGCGGGGCAAGAACCTAACATTCTCCATACTGATTCACCCGGAAAACATGGCTGCCGCCCGACAATTTGATATCTCGATGGCGATTTCACTGGCCATCTGCGAGGCACTTGGACTGTATATAGGCGACCTGAGCATCAAATGGCCCAACGACATCTATTGGCGCGACAGGAAAATTGCCGGTATACTGATAGAACATACACTTCATGGCAATGTCATCAAGGACAGCATCATTGGAGTCGGCCTGAATGTCAACCAGCGCGTATTTCATAGTGATGCGCCAAATCCCGTATCACTATGGCAGATATGCGAACATGAGACCGACCGCAAACAACTGCTCCACGACATCCTGCATGCCTTTCAAAGGCTTTTGGGCCAGGACATCCGAGAGTCGTACCTGAGCAAGCTCTATCGTCGTCGCGGTTTCTATCCGTACGCCGATAAGAACGGTGCTTTTATGGCAGAATTAGTGACTGTAGAGCCCGACGGCCACCTGATACTTTGCGACGACAACGGCCAACAACGCCGCTACGCCTTTAAGGAAGTCAGTTATGGCTGAGCCGGAAAATCTCTCGAAAGCTCGGGAAATCCCGGAACCTCGAAAGCTCGAAATTTCGGAAAATCGAAACATCGAAGTTTCGAAATTTCGAAAAATCGGAACATCGAAATCTCGAAACCTCGAAATAACAACAAAAAAACAAAAAAAACAAAAAAACAATGGAAATCGCAATCTTCAAGCACTACTGGCTCGACACATGGGTACTTGCCAACGTGATACAGCTGGCCACGCAGGACTTCTGCATCCGCTACCTGGACCACTCCAACGACCCGTGCGGAAGGCTCTTCGACCAGATGACCATGGCCGCACGGTCGGTGCCGGCCAACATCGCTGAAGGAAGTTCCCGCCATTCCACTTCACGGGAGACGGAGATGAAGCTGGTCGACGTGGCACGAGCCAGTCTTGCAGAGCTTTCCAACGACTACATCAACTGGCTGTTGCGATACGAGAGCACGCCCTGGTCGACAAAGACACCAGAATATAACGCCATCAACAGTATCCAACTGGATCGTCCTACCTATAAAGAGGACGTCCTGCACCTGAGCAGCATCCATATCCTCGCCCAAAAGCACAAGTTCGACGCATGGCTCAACAGCGGCGATTCGCTGACGGCAGCCAACTGCCTCATTATTCTCTGCAACCGCCTCATCATGATGCTACGCCGGCAGATAGAGCATCTGTTAGAGACCTTCAAAGAGGAAGGAGGCTTCACGGAAGCCCTCACTGCCGAGCGCCTGTCCTTCAGACAACAGCAAAGCATCCAAGCCAACGCCCCCGCCTGTCCGCTATGCGGGAAGCCAATGCTCAAGCGCATGGCCAAAAAGGGCATCAACTCCGGCAAGGAGTTTTGGAGCTGCAGCGGCTATCCGGCATGCAACGGAACCCTAAACATCCTGTAACGCAAAACATCGGAACACCGGAGCCTCGAAAAATCGAAATCTCGAAACCTCGGGAAATCGAAATCTCGAAATTTCGAAATTTCGAAACTTCGAAACATCGAAACATCGAAAAAAAAAGCCAATGAACACCCCCCAAAATCAAGACGAGAAATATATGCGGATGGCCCTGGCCGAAGCACAGCAGGCCTTTGACGAGGGCGAGATACCCATCGGTGCCGTCGTGGTATGCCAAGACAGGGTGATAGCCCGGGCGCACAACCTGACGGAGACGCTGAACGACGTGACGGCACATGCCGAGATGCAGGCCATCACGCAGGCGGCTAACGAGCTGGGCGGCAAGTACCTCACCGACTGCACCCTGTATGTCACCGTGGAGCCGTGCATCATGTGTGCCGGGGCCATCGGTTGGAGTCAGACGAGCCGTGTGGTCTATGGCTGCCGCGACGAGAAACGGGGCTATAGCGACTATGCTCCGCGCGCCCTGCATGCCCGATGCACAGTAACTGGCGGCATCCTTGAGGAAGAATGCCGCCAGCTAATGCAGGACTTCTTTCGCCAAAAGCGATGAGCCTTTTTAATCCTTTATCTTAAATCCTTAATTTCTTAATTCTTCAATCCTTAATTCCTTAATTCTTTAATCCTTCAATTCCTTAATTTTCACTTCACCACGACCTTCTTGCCATTGACGATGTAGAGGCCATGGGCAGGACGCTCCACACGCTGACCCTGCAGATTGTAGAAGCGGCCGTCTTTCCTGACGTCCATACGTATCTCGCTGATGCCGGCAGGCTCAGACTCTACGGGGGTTCCCAGCATATAAAGCTCGTTGATGATAGCACCGCTCAGCACATCGGTGCCATAGATGGCGGGTATGTCGAAATACTTGCCGTCATAGTCGGAGAGGCTAATGCCGGATACCTGCAACTTGTTAAAGACACGGGCACGGCTGTCGCCTTCGACGGCCCACACACCGCTCTCCCTAACCATTTTCACACCCTTTACCAGCACATAGTCGCCATAGTCGGCCGGCGTCAGCTGGCTAAGGCGCACCTCGCGGGGCTGTACCGTAGGACCGGCGGTAATCGTCAAGGCATCGGCTGCGGTAGAACTGCTGCCTACAGCAACAGGCATCATATTGCTATAGCTGGGCAGGGCAAAGACGGTACCGTTGACGATATCGTTACGCTTCAGTCCCAACGACATATTGTTAAGCACGATGGGACCCGTGGCATCGCGGATATAGCTGTCGGTGCCCTTGACATAGAGCACTTCGGCATTGTCGAACCTAAGAAGCTGCTCCTCGTCGGTATCCAAATTCTTAAAGTCGGCTACGCTGTACATCGGCACTTCCACAACCGTTACCGTGCAGGGATTGGACAGCAAACCCGTGGAACTGGAAACGAGAATCTGGCATGTGCCGGGGCTTACGCCCGTCACCCGGCCCTCACTGTCGACGGTAGCTATTTCGGGCGATGGCGCCCACCATGCAAGGACATACTCGGCAAAGTCCGGCTCTACGACAGGAGTAAGCTGCCTCGTCACGCCGACGCCAATGGTCATCTCGGTAGGCAGCGACAGGCTCTTCAGCTCAAGGGTGTTGGTAATGTCAAAGGTTACGACGCCGTTTGCCATCTTAATATTTGTCAGGCCCCACTTCGTACTTCTGCCGGACCATGTCTTGAGATTGGCCGGTTCCGTGGTATTATGCAGGGCAGTGATATTATAAGTTCCGGGGAACAAGTCGGAAGCCAGCGCACTGGCGTCACCCTGGCCGCCACCGGCTCTCACAACTTCGTAGTAGTTATGCTTCGGATTGGCATTGACACGGTTGCCGCCACTGCTCTCAATACTCCACACCGTTTCGTTCGTCTTGTCCACACGGTGTACCAGCATGCCGCTACCCGGCATATAGCGGTCCCATTTAAAGGCAGAAGCCTGGCGGTTCTCAAGCAGGAAGTACTCCTTGTCGACAGGGGAGTCAATGCGATAACCCTCGAAATTGGTAGCCAGCGGATTGAGCGTATAGCTACCCTCGGCGGTTATCTTCTGCGGTTCGTCCATGAAGCCTACGGCGCTGCGCTCATACAGCGAATAGCCGACAGGTGTGCGGCCGGCATTCAGATAGTTGCCGCCAGCCATCACCGACCACTCACCCGGATGGTCGCTCTCGCCACCACTCTGCGTATAGTCGGTATCATAGAAGTCGGGCAGGCCCAGCACATGGCTGAACTCATGGCAGATAGTGCCGATACCCTCAAGTTGATGACGCCAGTAGCCGTAGTACGTATAGGAATACATCTCCACGGAGGCCGCATAGTCGAAAATATTGACATTGTCCTTTCGGATGTAATAGCTTGTGTAGTTCGGATTGTAGACAGCAGCACGGTGCGGCCAGAACAGGCGGTCGTCAACACCGTAGTTGGAGCCATTGCCGGCAAAGATGACATACACCAGGTCGACAAAACCGTCGCCATCGCGGTCGTAGTCCTTGTAGTTGACGTCGGCATCGGCGGCATTGACCGCTGCCGTCACCAAAGCGTTGGCATTATCCGTGCCTTTGGCATCGTACTGGCTATAGTTGATGGTATAAGGTCCCACCACGTCGAACTGGGGGGCGAACTTGCCGTTGGAGTTGTCCGAGAAATAGTCGCGCACACTGCCGGTATAGCTCTGCCAGCGGTTGTTCTCATCGGTATAGCCCGTATAGCCCTCCTTGTTCACCATGTCGGTGATGAGCTCCTTGTAGTCGGTACGCGAGAACTGCTTGTCGTTGAACTCAGCCAGAATTATCAAGCCCTTGAAGTTCTCATACTTCACGGTCTTGTTCGGAGCGGCCAGCGCATCGGCCTGACGCGCCTGCATAGCCTTCTTCATGCGGGCTTTGGCAGCAGTCATCTGCGGAGCCTGGTGCTTCTCGACACCCGACAGGAACGACAGTTCCTCTGCCGTACGGTCGGCAACGTCGTGAGCTACCTGCGCCGTGGCTTCCAGACGCCCGTCCTTCAGCTGTGCATAGACATAGAATCCACGGCTGTCCCGTACCACCGAGTAGCCGTCGTCGGTCGTCTGGAAGTGGCACCACTCGTCGCCGTGCAGGCGGATAGTCACATAGCTGCCGTCAGGCTGCTGAATCTTCACTGCTCCCGGCATGGCAGGAACAGCCTGCATGGCACATGCCACTGCGAGCAGTACCATCAACAAAAAACTTCTATACTTCATAGCATTATGTTCATTATCTGCCGCAAAGATAGCGATAATAATTGAAAACACCAAATAATATTCTGCAAAACATGATGTTTATGCTCCGTAAGTGCCATACTTAGCTTACAAAAACAATATGTTTACGCCCCGTAAATATCATACTTACGAGGCGTAAACATAATGGTTATGAATAGCGTGGAGCTAATCGCACACGCCGACGCCGGCGAAATGCCTACTTCACAACATACTTCTTGCCGTTCTTGATGACAAGACCCTTGAAGTCCTTGCCTACGCGCTGGCCATTGAGGTTGTAGAGAGCCTCACCCTGACCCTTGCCATCAAATTTGACGGCGTTGACTGCTGCGTCGGGAACCACGGCATCGCCCTGGACAATGGTAATAACAGCACTCTCTGCACCACGGTCGCTGACAATTTTCAGCTGGCAGTAACGTCCCGTAATATCAGACGGAAGAGGCTCTGCCGTCAGTTGCAGTATGTTAATCATATAACTCTCATAATACTGGTCTGTGAAACCCGTCAGAGAAAGCCAATCAGGAACCTCATCCTCCTCATTGGCAGGTACCAGGTAATAGTTTGCTTCTTCTTCCTGACCTTCCTCTGTGGAGAACCAAGGCATGGTGGAATAGACTTCAATAGCATTCTGATGATAAGCTGACGCGGGGTCGTCTTCATCCTCCAAGAATTCAGCCTTGGTCTCAATGATGCCGCCCTCAACAGGTGCGACAAACTCCTCGAATTCCTCAGAAATGTAAGCAACGTCGAACATACCTTCCAGTAATATATAGGCATTATAACAAACCGTTGCACCTGTTGGTGTCGTACCATAAGAAAATAACTGGCCTTTGTAATCGCCTGTGGCTTCGTCGTAATACATTTCATAGGTAGGTATACCCATGACATAGTCGTAGGAAGCTGCAGCTGCATTGCCAAAGAAAAGGCCCAAATCAACACCTTCCTGTCCCCAGCCGGTAATGACTAAAGCAAACATGTCGTTAATAACGAGGGGTTCCTCACTTTCAAAACCGAAATCGTCCAGAGTTTTATTGACAATATCAACATAGCCATAGGAACCACCGTCAGTAAAATTATAAGAGTCTGTAATATCATCAGAGGTAATTGTCATGTCGGCTAACACCTCGTCAGTCAGGACAGGCCGATAATTTTCATCGAAGCCAGCCTTGATAATCTGGGCGTGCAGCTCCTTTCCGGCAAAAGCATCTGCAAGGTTATCCTGATTACTACTAAGTACAGGAAGAATTATCTTAGTGAGATACAGAGGGCTGGCCGGCTTGTCGAAATACTCAACGATACCGTCGCTGAAGACACTCTCTTCCTCGCCGTCACCATCAAAGTCGAAAGTTCTAACACCAGTACCAAAGCCGTATGAGTCATCATCATAGCCTGTATAAGTATGGCCTTGCACCGTGTCCCATTTGGTCATATCCATAATGTCATCAGTGCTGATGCAACCGACCTGTGCAAAATTGTAATCTTCGCCAATAGTGAAAGTAGCATTACCCCATTTGAGAATGGGTAGATAATATAAACGCCCTGAAGGAATGGCGTACCACTCTTCCAAATCGTTGTTCTCATTACCTTCCGCCACATTCTCAGAGCCGTTAGAGCCTTCAAAAAACCACTGGGTCTCAGCACGATTTGAGCCATTGGTCATATTCAGGTAAGTAAGATTAGTGAAGTTAGGAAAAACCAGATAGTTATAACTGCTTCCACTATTAGTGAATGTGTTATAGAAAGTACCATAAGGACGGGCATAGTACATAGCATCGTAGAATGACCTCCTGGGAGCTTTCATAGCAACTGCACCCTGCTCCTTGGCTACTTTGGGCGCAATTTGCTTTTCAATCGTTCTCTGGTTTACAGGGACCTTGGTTGCACGCTGTTGCAGCTGTGCACTGACCGTCACACTGACAAACAGTGCTGCGGACATCAATAAAAGAAACTTTTTCATTGTTTTCGATATTTGAATTAATAATTGATTATAAACCATACTTCCGGGTCGTCTTCAGCAACAAGCTTAAGACGGCGCAAATTAAAATTGGAATCAGCGGCGGATATGAAGTACGTACGACTAAGGAACGCTATCAGATTTCCCGGTGCTCCATCAAACAGTGTAGCCATATTCCCGGAAGCAGCATCCAAAGGCTCCCGATACGTAAATGTAACCTTGCCACCTTCTTCTGCAAAAGAGGTGTCAAAGACGAAACTTGCCATGGCATTGCCCGACTTACTGGGCTGCTTATAGACAACATTCCAGCAGTCAACCTTGACATTCTGCCCGTCAACCTTCTGTGTGCCTTTGTTCAGCGAAATACCGACAAAGGAATAGTGGCGCTTCTGCTTGTCCTTTGAGTCGACCATACTTGCGTAGCCTTCAACAAGTTTGTCAAAATAGTCCTTCAGCTTATCGGAATACTCACCAGTGACGGATGTGTCCCAATAATGCGAATTGTCAAGAGTCAGGGCAAAGAACTGGTCGGAGGGATAGCCCTCAATAGTGTTTTCGCTGTTAAGCACACCATAGAACTTGTCGTCCTCGACACTATAGACGAACTCCTGCTCCATCTGATGACCGTCAACCATCAGCGTATCCTTGAAACGCAGATGATACTTGTCGTTATACTTCGTGACAAGGAACGGCTCCTGCCATCCATAGGCAACAGAGTCTTTACCTTCAGGATAGACCGTCGCATAGCCACGGTACATCCAGTTCATGTTATAGCGCGTTCCACCTTCGTTCATGACCAGTTCCCAAGGAGCATCTGTAACAAAATGGCTGGTTCTGAACTGCTCTATATCGTCAAGGTACTCTTCAAAGTCCGTGCCTTCGGGAACACGGGAAAGGCGCTCGTAAAGACCGCGCTTCTTACCCTTGAGCATAATGTGGTCACCGTTTTCAGGAACGTCGACCATGACAAACTCATAATCACCCTGGAATCCCTTGCCGGACTCGTCGGAGTCAGTGCTGGGAATATCAGTGGGGTCAGCAAACAAGCCTAAATTCTTATTATAAGTATTATAGGTAAGCACCGGTCCCATATCGGTAATAACCTCGAAAGCAGTGGAATCCTCCATTATCTTGTTATTAGTCAGGGAGTTTTTCATCAGCGTATAAACGGCTCCATTGTCGTGGAAGCGATTCATAATGAGATAGCCGCCCCCCGTCAGCATGTCTTCATTGTTGGTATAGGGATAGTACTCCAAGACCCATCCTCCCTTGCTGTCGGCAAGACGCTGGGTATAGGTGTTGCTGATGGCATTGAGTCTCTCTGCTGCCGAGTGGTCGAAAAGGTCTTCCTCTTCATTGGAACAGCCTACAAATCCAAGTGCTGTCAGCAAGAGGAAAGCAACAGGAAAAAATCTTTTCGTCATATTGTGTAGTCCTCCTTATATTTTATTTAACAATCTGAAACTTCTTAATCTTCTCAAGTTCATAGAGCAGGTCGTCCAGCACCGACTTGCCAGTCTCCGGGTCGACGTGGGTAATAGCATTCAGCTGGCGCTCCTCAGTTCGGAATGTAGCCGGATTGTAGTAAGTCTCGGTGAGATAACGACCGTCCGGGCCTTTCAGGAACTGGCGGCTTTGTATCATGTCGCGGAGTTCGTCAAGGTCGATTCCGTACTGAGTCTTCATATACTCACGCACAAATTCCACTTTCTGCTCAATCACCTGACGAGCACCGACGGCATTGGGAGTCCACTTAGGCTGGTACTTTACGAAATTGAGTCTGTCAATGCTGATAACAGCCTGATTAGTACTTGAAATAGGCTCTGAGGCATTAGCACCCTTGTCTGCGATAATCTTCAAGTCGTGAAGCTCGGAATACCCCCTGAGGTTGAGGATAAAGGAGGAGGCGGTGCCAAAGTCCACAGTCTGCTTCTTACCGTTGTCCAAGCGATAGCTCACCTTCCAGCTGCCAACTGTTGGACGGGGCAGCAAAATCTGAAGCTCGTCGAATTTCGACACGTCAAAAGCATCATACTTTTCATAAGACAGGCAATAGGTGGCGGCACTGGCTGTATACGTAGCACTGAGTACGGCATCACCACTCTGGGAATAGACTTGTCTTTCCACCTGTTCATCAGTATCACCATACAATGCCTTGGTGCTGAGGTCTGATTGGTAGTTAACGACATTGTCGTTCTGGTCACGTTCGCACATACGACGGTAAATCTTGTGCTTGTCATTACCAGACTCGTCGACTTTCAAATAGCCGATAGTATCAATGTCAATCGCATAGGTACTCTTCAACATCGCATCATAGTCTTTTTCGTCGATGTCGTCATCCTTATTGAAATCCGGCAGGTCAATCAGTTCCCATTCATATTCAGCAGTCTCCAGCATTCGCTTCCACGCCACAGAGTCGCGGGTGATGTAACGACCGAAAGTCTCTACCCAGTCCTCGGTGTAGGACATCGAGGCATAAGGAGTGACAAAACCTTGCGAGGCAGCTACGGAATCAGGAGTCTCGTTCCAAGAAGAAGAGTTGTACAGACCGTTGCTCAGCAAGTTGAACGTGGTAGGGTGCAACTTGTTGTTGTCCAAAATATGACCAAACTCATGGTGCATGGTCTCAAAGAAATACTCGTTCATGTTGTCAATGTCGCCTGGGTCAAGAAGATTCACGCGATAGAGCGTAACCTTCGTACCACCCTCGGTGACACCAAGCGTCTCTGTACCTGACGAGGTATTGAGGTTCTTGGAGCCGATGACATGAATAATGCGGGGGCTATATTTTTTCAGAAACACCTCCTTATCAGCTGCGGCCTGCTTATAGACATCGTGCCACAGGTACTTAGTCAACACCGCCAGCTTGCAACTGTTATCATAAGAAGCAGGAGTCAGGTTCTTGTCCTTATCCGAACCCGTATACTCCATGCGGTAGATGAACTTCATATTGTAAGGTTCCAAGAAGTTCGCCTTCACAAAGGAGTCCAAGGGGAAGGTATACTGGGTGCGGTCCAACGGATAGTCGTTGGTATCGAAAATGGTAGCCGTGAACTCATCGTCCTTACACGATGCCAGCTGGAGCACCATTGCCAGAGCCAGCATCATCAGTACTGTGAATCTATTTTTCATCATCGTATACATATACTGTTATCTAATTAATTCTTTTTCTCAAATTCATCCGGACGGGGCAGGCGCATTTCCAAGCGGGCTGCACTGGGAGCGGGGGCAAGTTCTACACGAGAGGAACCGGCACCGTTGGCACGTGCCTCCCAAGGAGCTTCAACGGCACGACGCACATCATCGCCAGTCAGCGTATACACCTCTTTATCAGGTCCGAAGTAGTGAGTCCACTCCATGCCCCAGCGCTTAAGGTCGAAGAAACGGATTCCCTCGAAGTTATGCTCGAAGCGGCGGAAAGAGTTCAGACAGTTCATAAAGGGAACGGCCTCTGGTGAGATGACAATATCTGAAGAGATGTTTGTAGTGATAAAGTCCCAATCGTCAAAACAGTTGTTGCGCTTCGTCTTATCTGTAGTACCATTGGTAAAGGCTTTCACCAATAAGTCGTCTGTCAACAGCTTGACTTTGGGCGAACCAACCAGGTCAGCAGAACCCTCAACAGAATATGACTTCTTGTCGCGGTCAGAGAAAGAATTGAGGGAGTTATTCCAATAGGCTTTCAAGTCGTGACCGGCATCAGTCAGATTGCCCAGCATGATATTAGCCTCAGCACGCTCCAACAACAAATCCATAGCCGTAAAGACACGGATTACCTGATGGGGATAACCTGTTTGGGCTATCTTGTCTGTCATCTCGAATTCCTCGTTGATTTTACAAGAATAGAATCCATAGTCATGCTGTGAATTGCTGAACAACATTCCGCTGACAAAAGCAATAGGGTTGCCATAATAATTGGGCCACAACTCACTGATGGTATAAAGGTGCATCGCATTTTGTGCGGCTTCACCGGCTACACTGTAACGGTATCCGAAAATGATACGGGAATAGGTACTATAGGTGACTAACAGCATCAGATTATTGTTCAAGTCAGGGTGTTGCCACTGTTTGCCATAGTCATCAGAAGAAGCGCAGTCTGCGAATATGGAATAATCCATTGACATACGCTGTAAGGTAGACTCGTCGCCTATCTCACCCAAAACGACATTGGCATGCTCTATAACTTTCTCCCAATCGTGATGGAACAGATAGACACGGGCAGCAAAGGCATGGGCAGCCAAGGTGTTGAAGTGATACTTAGGAGTATCATAATAGCTGTCGCTGACATAGCGCAAGCCTTCTTCCATATCTTCAATGACATGTTTATAAAACTCTGCAACGTTCAGACGCTCATAGTTCTTAATCAGCTGTGTCTCCGTCTCAGTAACGTAAGGCAGGCAGATTTCCTGTGAACTACGAGCTTCGTTCTTGTATGCCTGACTAAAGATGTTGGCCAAAACGAAGTGAGTATAGGAACGAAGCAATAGTGCTTCTGCATACGTGGCACGCAGACGGGCAGGCAACTGGTCATAGTCCTTTCTGTCGGTAATTCCCTGCTTGGCAGCCAAATTGTCGATGGCCTCAAGTGCAGCATTAGCAGCAGCTATTGTGCTATACCACTGGCTCCAAATACGACCGGGTGACTCTCCATCATTGATAGTAGCCGACTCTGCAGGCTCAAAGCGGAACATTTCATCCGTCCAGCGGGAACTGGAGGCATAGTTATAATGGTTCTCCACCTGCTTGTCCCAAGGGCCAGAAGGCAGATGGGGAGCATTATTGTCAATCATATTGTCGCTTGACAACTCACAGACATACTGGTAATTGGTGGCAGGATAGGAACCCTTCAACAAATCGACTATATTGTCTTCTGTTAATAGTTCCGTACGCTCGTCGGGTATCTTGTCAAGGAAATCGCTGCATGCCGTCAGCATGAGAGCGGCAGCAAAGACCGAACTAATCTGTAATATATACTTTTTCATCGTCATAATTCTCCATTTTCAATTATCAATTCTCAATTAGATTCCTAAGCGTACCGTAAACGTGAACTGCTTGGAGAGAGGCTGAGCCACACCACCTGAGTTAACAAACTCCGGGTCTTGACCGTTGAGTTTCTTGTCGGAATAGACCAACCACAGATTAGTAGCATCGAGCTTCAGTGAAGCAGAGCTAAGACCTATCTTGCGAATGAGTTTCGGACTGAAGTCGTAGGTCAGCGAGATGTCCTTCAGACGGATGAAACCGCCGTCGGCAACACGTGCCGAGGAATAGTTATAGGAATTGTAGGCGTAGCTCAGATAACGGTTGTTGTAATACTGTGCAACCGAAGCAATGGCAGGAATATCGGTGATATGCTCATCGCCGGGCACTACCCAACGGTTCTTGAACTCCTTCGGCATAGCCGACTGGTCGCTATAAGCATAGGAGAATACCGGGTCAAGACGAATCTTGTTGCCGAAAGAATAGGTAAAGAAGATGTTCAGACGCCAGTTCTTCCAGCTAATCGTATTGTTCAGACCGCCGGTATAGGCAGGCTCCGTAGGGCCTTCATACTTCAGGAAGTCCAACAGGTCGTGCTCCTGGAAGTTAATATCGGTAGTGGTCACCTCGCCATTCTCATTGATAATCTGGGGAATACCCTCGTCGTTCAGACCGGCAAAGGGAATTGAGAACAGGGCACGGTGGTCATAACCGACACGGGCATAGCCGCCAACGCCTACCAAGTCGATGACACGACTGGTAGACAGCAGGTCAGTAATCTTGGTCTTGTTGTAGGAGAAGGTCAGGTCAGTATTCCACTGCCAGTCCTGTGTAATGATATTGCGGGTTGACAGGGTGAACTCCATACCGTGAGAGTCCATGGCTGCCACGTTGGCAAACTTGCGCAACTCACCGCCATAACCGTTGGTATTCATATAACCCATCAAGTCCTTGTTCTTGCGCCAATAGAAGTCGCTGACCAGATTAATGCGGTTGTTGAAGAATCCCAAGTCAACGCCTAAGTTGAACTCGTATTTCTTCTCGAACGTCAAGTCAGAGTTACCCAGCTGGACAAGCTCCATGCCCGTCTCCTGCTGGTCGCTCTGCGGACGCCAGATAATGGAGGGATAATAGATAGGATAGGCATTGGAAGCCGTGGTCTGTTCACCTGTCAGCGAATAGCTCAGACGGATGGTTCCATGCGACATTTTGCCACCGGTTTTCTGCATCCATTTCTGGAACCAAGGCTCCTCATGGGCATTCCACGAAGCACTGACGTTCCACGTCGGCAGCCAGCGCGAGCTGGTGGCCTTACCAAGCTGGTTGGTTCCGTCATAGCGGCCCGTCAGGTTCAGCTGGTAGCGTCCCTTATATGAGTAGTTAATATTGGCCATGTAAGCCATGCGGCGGTTCCATGAGCTGGCACGCGAATTAAGTGTAGAGCCTTCCTCCTTGGCCTGCTTGAAAAACTCAGGGGTAATGGTGACCAGTCGGCTGCGCTCATAGTCCATTCCATAGACCTGATTCTCAGATGCATAGTAGTCAGCACGGTTGGCCTCCATACCTACCAGGACGTTCAGGATATGGGTATCGTTCCATACCTTGTTGTAGTTGACAGTTCCACGGAAGTCTAACTGCTGCACCTTGTTCTGGTTCTCAATCCAAATACCGCCAGTAGGCATCACTGACATAGGCAGAGAGTTGGGTTTGTCGGGGTCGGTGTACAGATAGATGTTGTTGTACATCACATTCGGGTCGTCCACACCGGCACGATAAGCCTCAGCCTGATTGGAGGTGTTCATGATATTATGGTCGCGGTTCGACCTGTTGACACGGTAAGAACCCAACAGGTTGATTTCCAAGCCACGGATGGGCTTGTAGGAAACTTCACCCTGGAACTTGACATCCATCACATCAATATCAATATAGTTATTTCCCAGCTCGTGGAAAATATTGAAGTCGGCATAATTGCGCTTGTAGGTCTGGTTGGGGTCCAGCGTACGAGCGGTGTTCAGGGCAAAGCTGAACGGGTTGATATCGAAGTCACGACTGACGGCACCGCTCACTACGTCTGTCGATTGGTTCAGCGTACCGGGAGCCTTCTGCTTACGATAGCTGGCATTGGTACGCAAAGTCAGCGTAAGCTGTTTGGAGAGGTTGAACGAGGCATTCATGTTGGCCGTATAGCGCTGCACCTCACTGGCTTTCGACCAACCTGGGTCTACCATAGCCGACAACGAAGCATAGAGGTTGGCTTTCTCGGTACCGCTGCTGATACTGACAGAGTGGTTCTGCACGATATTATTGTTGAACAGCAGGTCGAACCAGTCGGTATTACGGAACTCAGCCTGTTGCAGGTAGGCATTCATGGCTGCATCGGTATAGGGGAGGCCAAACTGGCCGTTAGTCTCGTCATACTGCTGGATAAGGTTGTACATCTTACCATACAGACCGCTGCTCGAACCGTAAGCCAAGGCGGAGAACTCCAGCCAGCCCTTGGCGGCCATCTCCTTATAAATACCCATCTGCTCCTGTGAGTTACAGATATTGTATTCCTTATAGCTGGGCTTCAAGCGATAGGTAAACTCACCGGTATAGTTGATGGCACTGTGACCTACACGGCCTCGCTTAGTGGTGACAACCACCACACCGGCCATGGCACGAGCACCGTAGATACTGGTGGCAGAACCGTCCTTCAGCACTTGGAACGACTCAATGTCATCGGCATTCAAACCTGCGATGGCATTGGCAATCAGCGTCTGGGCATCACCGGAAGAAAGGTCATCAGAACTGACGTTTACAGCATCCTCCATAATGACACCGTCGACCACCCACAGCGGGCTGGACGAGCCATAGATGGATGTTGCACCACGCACCTTGATTTTTGGGGCCGTACCGAACGTACTTGACACATTCTGCACCGAGACACCGGCCGCACGACCTTCCAAAGCACGGGTAACGTCGGCCACACCGTCAAGCTTTGACTTTTCGGCGTCAATCTTTGTCGTTGCACCCGTAAACAGGCGCTTATCCATCTTCTGCATACCCGTTACGACGACATCGCCCAGGGTGTGAGAGTCTGATTCCATGGTAACTTTCATCCCATTCTGGGCCTTCACCGTCTGGGTAACCATACCGACATAGCTTATCACAAGCTTTTTCCCCGCCGGCACCGTAATCGTGAAGTTGCCGTCCAAGTCGGTCTTTGTTCCTTGTTTGGTACCTTGAATCATAACCGTGGCACCTATACAGGGCTCACCGTTGTCTTCAAAGACTGTACCTGTAATCTTGTTCTGAGCAAAGGCCATGACGGTGCTCAGCAACAGACAGGTGAGAAACATCGTTAGTCTTTTTTCCATAAACACTTCTCTATTTTTTTATTATTTATTATTATCGTACCTGTTCTATATTAAATATACTCAACACACACAAGCGCCCACTTTTTGGGATAATGGCGCATGCATGCAAATTAAAAGTCCTGCAAAGATACTGCTTTCATCTGTAAAAAACAAATAAAATTATAAAAAAGGAGCATTTTCACTCACTTTTTAACTTTTTCTTTTGTTTTTATACCAAAATGGCGAGAAAAAGCAAGAAAAGGCTCGCAAACCGTCATTTATTTCACCAAGACGACAAGGTACTTGCTGGCCGACCAGAACAACTGGGGGTTGGTAATGCGCAGAATATACTGCTTGTTGGCATCCTGCTCCAGGGTATAGCTGGAGGCGGGATGGGCCGTCAGCACCTTGGCGGAACGGCTGTACAAGCGCACTTCCTTGTCGACGCGGATGTCTATCTTCGTGAAATAGTCGCGGTTGAAGTTGGAATGGAGCAACTTTCCGTTCTCCAGGATATGCTGCGCTTTCAGCTCGCGCTTGGTGCCATAGACGAACCAGGCCGTATTGAGCTGTTTGTCCTGATTGGCAATGGTCTGTGACTTCTGGGTGGTCTCCTCCGTCAGCGTGGTGACATCCTGCGACAGATTGGTAACCTGCGTATTCAGTTCGCCTATCTGCACATCCTTGGCCTCCAGTTCTGCCCGCAGCTGAGCCAGCTGGGCGTCTTTTTCCTCCATCTGGCGGTTGAGGTTGTCCAAGGCACGGCGCAGCTGTTCACCCTTCACTGAGCTTTGGCGTAACTGGTTGCGCAGCTTGTTAATCAGTTCACGATTCTGCTGCATCGTCTCCTGAATGAACTGCATATTCTCCCGGATACGCTCCGACGACGACCCGGACTCTTCCATACGGGCCACGATGACACGGTCCTCGGCCTCGTTGATGGCACGGAAGCCCTCCACGACATCGTTCATGGTGGACATCATGTCGTCAATTTCGTTATCTTTCTGGGTGATGATGCGGTTCAGCGAGTCGCGCTGTTGTATCAGGGCTACGTCTTTCGCATCGTTGCCCTGTTGCTTACAGGCCGTCAGGGACAGTAGGGCCAATGTCAGGTATAGTAGTTTCTTTGTCATAGTTTCTCGTCTTTTGTTTTTCCGCCCACCACGATAACAAACTCGCCTCGTGGCTCATGGTCCGTGAAATGGGCTATGGCCTCCGCTAACGTGCCGCGAACACTTTCTTCATGGACCTTGGAAATCTCACGGCACACGCTAACCGGGCGCTCCGAGCCAAAGACTTCAGCAAACTGCTGGAGTGTTTTCAGCACGCGGTAGGGGGATTCATAGAACACCATTGTGCGCTCTTCGTCGCGCAGAGACGCTATCTTCGACTGGCGACCCTTCTTCTGGGGCAGAAAGCCTTCAAAACAGAAACGGTCGCAAGGCAGTCCGCTCGACACCAAGGCGGGCACAAAGGCCGTGGCTCCCGGCAAGGTCTGCACCTCAACGCCTGCCCTGACGGCCTCACGCACTAGGAAAAAACCGGGGTCGCTGATGCCCGGCGTGCCGGCGTCGCTGACGAGAGCCACCGTTTGTCCTGCTTTCAGCCGCTCCACAATGGCTGCCGACGTGCCGTGTTCATTGAACTTATGATGGGACAGAAGGTGCTGCTGTATCTGGAAATGCTTCAGCAGAATGCCCGAAGTACGGGTATCCTCGGCCAGCACGACATCAGCCTCTTTCAGAATCCTGATGGCACGAAGCGTCATGTCCTCCATATTTCCCACTGGTGTGGGTACGATGTATAATATGCCCATTTCGGTGACAAAGGTACGAATAATTTTTATTTCTCATTTGTTATTTTTTATTTTTTTATTATCTTTGCACCATGATTACATATCCATCGTCGGGCGAGGCACGCCGCCCGGGCAGAATAGAGGTAGTGTGCGGCTCGATGTTCTCAGGCAAAACCGAGGAACTCATCCGCCGTCTGCGCCGTGCACAGTTCGCCAAGCAGAAGGTTGAAATATTCAAACCGGCCATTGACACCCGCTACAGCGACGAGGAGGTGGTGAGCCACGACCATCATGCCATCCCCTCCACCCCACTCGACTCGTCGGCCAGCATTCTGCTGCTGTCGAGCGACATTGACGTCGTGGGCATTGACGAGGCGCAGTTCTTCGACATGGGGCTGGTTGACGTGTGCAATGAACTGGCCTATCGTGGCGTCCGCGTCATTATTGCCGGATTGGACATGGACTTCCGGGGCATCCCCTTCGGCCCCATGCCGGCACTCTGTGCCATTGCCGACGACGTCACCAAGGTGCATGCCATCTGCGTCAAATGCGGCAGCCTGGCCTATGTCAGCCACCGTACCGTACAGAACGACAAGCGCGTACTGCTGGGAGAGACGCAGGAATACGAACCGCTCTGCCGCCATTGCTACCAAAAAGCCATTGCCGAGGAGGAAAAGGCAAAAAGCGACAAAGCCGCAGAAAATACCGCCGATTAAGGCGCAAATAAAAAAAAACAACCCAAGAAATTTGGCTGTTTCAAAAAAACATCGTAACTTTGCAGCCGCTTTTCAAAGCAACGGAGATCCGCTAGCTCAGTTGGTAGAGCACAACACTTTTAATGTTGGGGTCTTGGGTTCGAGCCCCAAGCGGATCACCCGACAAAGTCCGCAAGAAGTTGGGATTCCAACACTTGCGGACTTTTGAATTGGAATATGGATGTCATTCAACATATTATTGTAGACCACACGCTGAAGCGAATTGGTGAGGTGGCGTTTGCCGACTATCTCTGCCATGCCTACTGCTATGGCGGGTACTGCACTTTCGATTATAACGGGCAAAGGTTCCGCTTTGAGACGGGCAACTGCATGATTATCCCCCGAAGGGGCGACTTGGTGAAGAACCTGCAGGAAAGCGAGGACTTCAAGGTGGATGTAATATACGTGACGCAACAGTTTATCGAAATTTCCACACCGCAGAGCAACTATGGCATGCGCGGCCAGCTGTCATTGTTCCAAAACCCCATTATGAAACTGAAGCCAGAACAGCAAGAGGTGTGCAAGCAGAACTTCGATGCCGTAATGCGGAGGGTGGCACAGACGGAGCACAGCTTCCGCCACGACGCCTTGATGAACGCCGTGGAGTGCATGATTATCGACTTCTTCGACTTCCACGCCAAGCTTTATGGAGCCGACAAAATCACATCGCAGCAACACCTGTTAATGGAGCAGTTCATTGACATGCTGGAGCGTGGCGACTTCCGCAAAAACCGCGAAATAAGCTACTATGCCGACCAGCTGTGTGTCACTACCAAGTACCTCTCAGAGGTATCAAAGAAGGTCAGCGGTCTGCCTGCAGCATTCTGGATAACGCGTTATGCATCGCTCGACATCAGCAGATTGCTGCGCAACCGCAACTTGTCGTTCACCGACATTAGCGACATGTTCGGTTTCTCGTCGCTCTCGCATTTCAGCCGTTACGTGCAAACCAACTTGGGGGCTAAGCCATCTGACTTCAGGGAGTAACGATTTTTCGGGTCTTCCATTCCCCTCCACAACAAGGCTCAATCCTTTTCTTGAAAAAAACATAGGCCTTGTACGAATGGTACAAAGCCTATGTCATTATGATTAGATTATCATCTCCAAGAAACTACTCGGCCTTGGCTTCTTCAGCGGGAGCCTCAGCAGCAGGAGCCTCGGCTACAGGTGCCTCAGCCTTGGGAGCAGACTTGCGCGAACGGCGGGTCTTCTTCTCGGCCTTGGGAGCCTTGAGCATGTTCTCATCGAAGTCGACAAGCTCGATGAAAGCAATGTCAGCGGCGTCGCCCTGACGGCTGCCAAGCTTGATGATGCGGGTGTAGCCACCAGGACGGTCACCCACCTTCTGGGCTACAGGGCCGAAGAGCTCCTTCAGCGCCTCCTTGTTCTGCAGATAGCTGAACACAACGCGGCGGCTGTTGGTGCTGTCGTCCTTGGAGCGCGTGATGAGCGGCTCAACATATTTCTTGAGTGCCTTTGCCTTGGCGAGGGTCGTAGTGATTCTTTTGTGCATAATCAACGAGATGGCCATGTTGGCAAGCATGGCACGGCGATGGTCAGCAGTACGGCCCAGATGATTGAATTTTCTTCCGTGTCTCATTTTTGTTTTTTACTCTTTATCAAGTTTATACTTTGAAATATCGGTTCCAAACGACAGATTCAGACTCTCGAGCAAATCATCAAGCTCCGTGAGCGATTTCTTACCGAAGTTGCGGAACTTCAAGAGGTCAGTCTTGTTGTACTGAACGAGGTCGCCAAGTGTCTCGACATCAGCAGCCTTCAGACAGTTGAGGGCACGAACTGAAAGGTTCATGTCAACCAACTTGGTCTTCAGCAACTGGCGCATGTGCAGGACTTCCTCATCAAACTCCTGATTACCCTCGACATCACTGGTCTCTAAGGTTATCTTCTCGTCGGAGAAGAGCATGAAGTGGTAGATGAGGATTTTGGCTGCCTCCTTCAAGGCATCCTTCGGGTGTATGGAACCATCCGTCGTCACCTCCAGCACGAGCTTGTCGTAGTCGGTCTTCTGCTCGACACGATACGGCTCAACGCTGTACTTGACGTTGCGGATTGGGGTGTAGATTGAGTCAATAGCTATCACATTGACATCGGTGCAGAACTCGCGATTCTCATCGGCGGGAACATAGCCTCGGCCCTTATTGATAGTGAG
>JAFUDJ010000028.1 GCA_017459445.1 Prevotella sp.
GGCAAGCATCATACCCTCGGGGTAGCCGGCATTGCGCACACGGATGATGACGGCCATGGCACCGATGATGAAGCCATAGATGAACTTACCCGTATTGGTGCGGCACGAGGTGACAGGGTCGGTAGCCATGAAAACGGCACCAAAGGCGAAGCCACCCAGTACGAAGTGATGCCACCAAACCATCGACTGGCCCGTCTGCTCGAAGATGATAGCCATAAGACCGCCTCCCACGAAGACGCTCAGCATGGTGCGCCATGAAGCAATGCCAGTCCAAAGCAGGATAGCAGCACCGATAGCAATAGCGACAAGCGATGTTTCACCGATAGAACCAGGGATGAATCCAAGGGCCATATCAAGGATAGAAGCATCGGGAGTGATGTTCTGTGCCAGCTGTCCAAGCGGTGTAGCAGCAGTGAAGCCGTCGGGCAGGTCGTTACCCAGACCGAAAATGCTGCTCTGAGCCACCCAAACGGTATCACCCGTCATCTTTGAAGGATAAGCGAAGAACAGGAACATACGGGCTGCGATGGCGGGATTGAACAGGTTCATGCCCGTGCCGCCGAAAATCTCCTTGCAGAAGATGACCGAGAATGCGCAAGCCAGAGCCAGCATCCACAGCGGACAGCCGATGGGAACAATCAGCGGAATAAGGATACCCGAAACAAGGTAGCCCTCCTGAATTTCCTCACCCTTCCACTGAGCCCAGATGAATTCGATGCCCAGACCGACGATATAGCTCACCAGAATCTTGGGCAGCACGGCCAGGAAACCGTAGCAGAAGATTTCAAAGAAGCCTGCAGTAGCCAGTGTACCGGCAGCCAGATAGTTCTGATAGCCGATGTTATACATGCCAAACAGCATAGCGGGCATCAGGGCGATAACCACCATACTCATAATACGCTTCGAGTCGATGGCGTCGTGGATGTTGACACCCGTCTTCGAAGTCTCGTTGGGGACGTAAAGGAACGTCTCGAAGCCGTCGAACACGGAGCGGAAGGCATGCAATTTGCCACCCTCCTCGAAGTTCGGCTTCACCTTATTTAAATAATTCCTTAAAAAACTCATAGTCTTTTTCTTTTGGGGAAACTAATTATCACTAATTACCACTAATTCTATCCACAAATTACAACAAATACTTATTCGATGTGTTTAATAATTTGTGCCAATTTGTGGTCTTGAATTTGTGCCAATTTGTGCTAATTTGTTTCATATAAAATATTATGCGTTTTCTTTACGTAAAATGTTCAGACCTTCACGCACGATGCGCTGCAACTCCAGTTTCGACGAGTCGACAAACTCGGCCAGGGCAAAGTCCTCGGGGCTTACCTCATAGATACCCAGAGCCTCCTGACGGTCGATGTCGCCTGCGATGATGGCCTTGATAAGGTATTCACCATAGATGTCCATCGGCAGTACGCGGTCGTACTCACCACTCATAATCATGTGGCGCTCACCACCCTTGATGCGGGCATCGAGTGCGTAGCGCTTATTGCCCAGCAGCCATGAGAAGTAGCTGCGGTTGACGGAGAACTGCTTCAAGCGGGGCAGTATCCAACCCAACATCTCGTCAGCGTCGTCGCCCTCGGGGATGACGGTTATCTCAGAGCTATGAGCACCCAAGTAGCCGTCCTTGGTAGTGACCTTGCCCGTCAGCACATTACCATTGATGATGCGCACGCTGTGCGAGGCATCGTAGCTGTTGCTCAGAAGCGTCGAGAGCTCCTCACCCACCAGCATGTCAACATAGGCGGGAGCCTTCACCTCGCTGCCGCAGAGGGCCACGCGACGGGTCAGGTTCACCTTGCCCGTGTTAAAGAGGCGCCCAATGAACAGCACGACCGTCGGGTCGCCGATGGTCCATACCACCTCGCCCTTGTTGACGGGGTCGAGATGGTTCACCTGAACCCCTACATTGCCTGCAGGACAGGGACCGTCAAACACCGTGGCCTCGACGTCCTTGTAGTTCTCAAAGCTGGAATGCATGCCACAGCCCAGATAGGTCTTGGCTATCTTCGACAACGCTGTGAGACCCGTCTGGAAGTCCTGCTCCTGACCCTTTGCCTCGAACTCGAAGCTACTGGCCAAAGGCTTGTCGCGCAAAGCCGACACAAAAATTGCCTTAGGCAGTACAGAAGGGTTGGTTGATACGGCATAAGGCAACTGATTGATATATCCGAAGATACCAGCCTCTAACAGCGCATCAACCACCTGCTGACCATCCATCCGGGTAACGTCCTTCTTGCCATAGTCCACATACTCTTGCTGAGCATCGGCTTCCACCTGAATGCAGAGCACTTTTCTACGTTCGCCACGCGCCACAGCGGTCACTGTCCCGCTGACGGGTGAGGCAAACTTCACTTCGGGATACTGCTTGTTAATGAACAGAGCATCCCCGGCCTTGACCTTGTCACCCTCTTTGACGACCACTTTCGGAGTAACACCCTCGAAGTCATCGGGCACCAGTGCATACCGTCCGTTCGACTTCAGCTGGATGATTTTCTCCTCAGCTTTGCCTTGAAGGTTAATGTCCAAGCCTTTGCGTAACTTGATTACATTTGCCATTATTAGTTAATGAAATTGAACTGTTTTCTCTATATGATTGGTGCAAAATTACTAAAAAAAAGCCATACGAAGAACAAAAACAGGGCGAAATATTCCTGTATCACAACTTTTTGATGTAATTTTGTGGCAAAATTCCGATAGGACAAAAAGTTTTGCAATCTCTGACTGTCAGTTTTGAAGATACTAAAATATATATTCAATATCACGCTATGGACCATTCTCGGTCTGTACATCGTGTTTTTCCTCGCCTTCAGCATCCCTGCCGTACAGGAGTATGCGGCACAGCGTGTGGCTGGGTTGCTGGCCGGCAAGCTGGGCACCAGCGTGCGCATTGAGCGGCTTGAGTACGGTCTTCCCGGCCATCTCACCCTCTACCATGTCGACGTCAGGGACCAGCAGGGGGAACCCATGCTGCAAGCGCGCCGCTTGTCGGTGCATATCGACCTGTTACCTCTGTTTGACGGCAAGGTGTCCATATCCACGGCGCAGCTGTTCGGCATGCAGTCCACCCTGTACCGTGAGCGTGCTGACAGCCCGACGAACTTCCAGTTTGTCCTCGACTCGCTGGCCTCGCGCGACACGACCGGCTCTGCCCCACTCGACCTGCGCATCAACTCGCTCATAGTACGTCGCTCCAGCATCAGGTACGACCAGCGTGACGCTGCTGAGACGCCGCAGCAGCTGAATCCCAGCCATTTGCATGTGACAGACTTCAGCACCCACCTCATCCTGAAAGTGCTGACCGAAGATTCGCTGAACCTCAATGTTAAGCGCCTCTCGTGCAAGGAGAAGTCGGGCCTGCAGCTCAACCGCCTGTCATTCCGCTTTGAGGGCGGGCGTTCCTGCTGCAAGCTTGAGGACTTCCTGCTACGCCTGCCCGGCACGGACTTCCAGTTAGGCGACATCCGGGCCACCTATCGTTTCCGTGGCGACCATTTCGTCACGCCGTCGCTGGCCTATTCGGGCAGCATCAAGTCCTCTACCGTCACTCTCTCCGACCTGTCCTGCCTGTTGCCGTCGCTCGAGACCTTCAATAGCACGCTCTCCCTTTCCTCGACCTTCCACGGGCAGGGCGAGACGCTTGACGTCCCAGCCTTGTCGGTCAGCTCCACCACTGGCGACATCGGCATCGACCTGGGCGGCCACGTCAATGCATTGCGACAGAGCAACCCGTCGTGGTGGGTCGACATTCACGACCTGGCACTCTCGGCCAAGACCGTCGACTTCATCTCCACCAACCTGCAGGGGATGCGGGTGGAGGTGCCGGAGCCCGTGGTACGTCTTGGCAACATCCATCTGACGGGTACGGCCAGCGGGCGCGGCCTGAGCGAGATAGCTACGCGCAGCCAGCTGAGCAGCGACGCGGGCAACGTATCGCTGGAGTTCTCCATGGACGGGCAGCGGGCTTTCAGCGGCAGCATCGACACGCAAGGGTTCGACTTGCAGCGGTTTCTCGACGACGCCGGCTTTGGCATGCTGGCCGCCCGGGTAGCCTTCAACGGGGCGTGGCCTGCCAGCGGCCTCGCGGAGGTGCATGCCGACGGCCAGCTGCAACAGTTGGACTATAACGGCTATAGCTACCACAATATCGACGTCAAGGGTCTTTACAGTCCCAGCGACATCCACGGTATGCTGAGCATTGACGACCCTAACATCGGCTTCAGCGTCGAGGGGGCCGTGAGCCAGGTCGGCGCTGCAAGGCAAGTCAAGCTGACGGCTGCGGTACACGACCTGTCGCCCAAGGCCATCCACCTGACCGACAAGTGGGACGACGCGCGTTTCTCGGCCACGCTGCATGCCGACTTCAGCGGCACCAGCCCCAACGATGCCGTGGGGTATATCGACATCGGCGACCTCACCCTGGCGTCGCCCTCGCAGCACTACCAGCTGCAGCGGCTGCATATAGCCTCGGGCTTTGAGCACGGCATCCACTACGCCAGCATGGACAGCGACTTCGGCGATGCTGCCATCAGGGGCGAGTTCGACTATCAGACGCTCGTGCAGAGCATCACCAACTTCGTGGCCGAGCGGCTGCCGACGCTGTCGGGCCTTCCACGGATGAACGCTTCCACGCACAACAACTTCACCGTCAACGCCAACATCCGCAAGTCCGACTGGATAGAGCACCTGCTGCAGGTTCCCCTCCATCTCACCGAGCCCGTACGGCTGCAGGGAATGGTCAGCGACGGGAACGACCAGATAGTCGTCGAGTGCCTTGCCCCGTCGTTCAGCTACCGTGACGGGTGCTACGCAAAGGGGCGCCTGAGTATCCTATCGCCGCTCCACACGCTGCAATACGAGGTGAGCGCCGACAAGGTGGACGCCGACGGCGGCGCCCTGAGCCTACAGGCCATGGGCAGCGTCTACGACAACCAGCTGACGGCTACGCTGCTCTGGGACAACCATGCCGAGGCGAGCATGAGCGGCAACGTCACGGCCAAGGCCACCTTCGGCCATTTTCCCGACGGCCATCAGGTGACGCACGTTGACATAGCGTCGTCGCACATGAACATCAACAACTCGCAATGGACGATAGCGCCCTGCCGCATCACCTACCATAAGGAGCATGTAGACGTCAGCGGCTTTGCCATCCGCCACGGCGAGCAGTTCCTGACGCTCGACGGCACGGCATCGGCCAACAGCAGCGACTCGATAGCCGTCCGTCTGCGCGACATCGACATCGAATACGTGCTCGACCTGGTGGGCTTCGATGCCGTCGACTTCAACGGCCTGGCCACAGGCAGCGGCAGCGTGCGCCAGGTGTTCGGCAATCTGGAGGCCGACGCGCGCCTGAGCGTCAGCGGTTTCCAGTTCGAGCACGGTCGCATGGGCACGCTCAGCGCCGACGTGGTGTGGAACAAGGAGGCAGAGCAGATAGACATCCACGCCACCTGCGACGACGGCCCTGACGCCATGACCTATGTCGACGGCTACGTATCGCCCAAGCGTGACTACATCGACCTCGGCATCCGCGCCGCAGGCACCCATCTCGACTTTGCCCACTCCTTCACGCAGAGTTTCATGAGCAGTGTTGAGGGACACGTCGAGGGAGCCGTGCGACTGGCCGGTCCGTTGGACGCCATCAACCTGACGGGCGACCTGGTGCTCAACGGCCGCATGCACGTCAGCACGCTGGGGTGCGACTATGAGCTGCGCGACGACTCGCTGCACCTGACACACAACGAAATCACGTTCGTCTCGTGCCCCGTCTACGACGCCTACGGCAAGCAGGGCATCGTCACGGGCGGCATTCACCACGAGGACCTGACCAAGCTTACCTTCGACATCTATGTCGACGCACAGGAACTCCTGGCCTACGACTTCCGCGACTTCGGCCAGGACACTTTCTACGGCACCGTGTTCGCCAATGGCACCATAGGCATCCACGGCCGCGAGGGCAGCGTCGCCATCGAGGCCGACGTCACCCCCTTGGCCAATTCCGTCTTCGTCTACAATGCTGCGGCTACCGAGGTGAGCGGCGAGCAGGAGTATATTGAGTGGGGGCACGGCACGGAACCAAGGTCCGCCACAGCGGCTGACAGTGAGGCGCAAGGCCTTGCTACAGTTGCTGACAACGAGGCGGCCGGCATGTCAAGTCCATCCCCCCGGGAGGGCATGAGGTGGGCGCCCCGCTCCGACCTGACGCTGCGTCTGAAAATCAATACCACGCCGGCGGCCTCCATCCGCCTGCTCATGGACCCGCGCACCAACGACTATATCACGCTGCGCGGCACGGGCGACCTGCAGGCCACCTACTATAACAAGGGGGGCTTCACCATGAACGGCACATACCGCGTTGCCGAGGGCACCTACGGCATCACCATCCAGGACATCATCAAGAAGAACTTTGTGTTCCGCGAGGGAGGCACCATCACCTTCGGCGGCGACCCCTACGACGCCACGCTCAACCTGCAGGCACAGCACACGGTGAACGGCGTGTCGCTCAGCGACCTGAACGTGGGGCGCTCGTTCGCGAATACCGTTCGCGTGAACTGCCTGATGAACATCACCGGCCAGCCGCGCCAGCCCATTGTCGACTTCGACTTGGAGATGCCCAACGTCAACAGCGACGAGCAGCAGATGGTGCGCTCCATCATCAACGGCGAGGAGGAGATGAACCAGCAGGTGGTCTACCTCTTGGCCGTAGGGCGCTTCTACCCGCAGGGAGCCAACAACGCTACCGAGGCCTCCGAGGGCGGGCAGAGCAAGACGTCGCTGGCCATGCAGAGCCTGCTGTCGGGGACGCTGAGCGGACAAATCAACAATGTACTGAACAGCGTCATCAAGAGCAACAACTGGAACTTCGGCGCCAACATCTCAACGGGCGACGAGGGGTGGAACAACGCCGAATACGAGGGCATCATCACGGGGCGGCTGCTTAACAACCGGCTGCTCATCAACGGGCAGTTCGGCTACCGCGACAATGCCACGACGGCTAACCCGTCGTTCATCGGCGACTTCGACATCCGCTACCTGCTGATGCCCAACGGCAACCTGGCGCTGAAGGTGTACAACCAGACCAACGACCGCTACTTCACCCGCTCCAGTCTTAACACGCAGGGCATCGGCCTTATCATGAAGAAAGACTTCAACGGCCTGCGCGACCTCTTCGGCAGCAAGCAGCGGAATAAAAAGAGAAAGAAGCGCAGCCGCTAAAAAAAATGGGAAGCGGCAAATCGTCAGCGTTGTACGGAGAACTCGCAGCCGCAGTACTGCTGGTTGTAGAAGGCATATTCGCGCAGCAGCTGGTTGCGGCGCTCCTGCAAGCCGCCCTTGCGCCAGTTCTGCGCCCAGAAGACGGTTCCCCCGACGGCTTGTTCCGCCCGGTGCCCGGCACGCTCAATCTGCTCCAGGCTTTTCCATCGCGACGATGCAAGCGTGGTGGCGAAGTGGCGTATGCCCAGCTCGCGGGCCTTGTGTGCCGTTGCCGTAAGGCGCTGAGTGAAGCATAGCTCGCAGCGCCGTCCGCGCTCGGGCTCGCCTTCCAGCCCGACGACGGCCTGCCGCCATGCGTCGTGGCTGTAGTCACCGTCAATCCAGGGTATGCCTAACAGGGCGGCGTGGCGTTTGCTTTCCTCCTTGCGGATGTCATACTCGCGGCGCGGGAAGATGTTGGGGTTGAAGTAGTAGATGGTAGGATGCAGGCCGTGCGCCAGCAGCCATTCCACGATGGCCGACGAGCAGGGAGCGCAGCAGGCATGCAGCAGCACTTCGTGCAGTCCCTCGGGCACGATGATGGGCGGCTGCTTCATAGTCCCCGCGCCTTCCAGACGCGCTCCTTGGCTTGGTTGATTTCCTGAAACTTCTTCTCGGCGGCTCGCCTGACGTCCTCGCCCAGAGCTGCCACCTTGTCGGGATGGTGTTCCAAGGCCAGCTTGCGGTAGGCGCGCTTCACCTCGTCATCGGTGGCGTCGGGCGCTACACCCAGCACCTGATAAGCCGATGCCAGGTCGTCCTTGCCCAGGCCCATCATGGCGTCGACCTCGTCGGCAGGCATCTGCATCCACGCGGCGCACTCCTTCATGGCCGTCACCTCCGTGGGGTCCACCCTGCCGTCGGCCTGCGCTATGAGGACGAGGAAGTTCAGCAACTGCAACCGCTGCGCGCGGTCCATGTTGCGGGCTATCTGCTGGCAGCACTGCATCACCGTCTGCCGGAACTGGGCGCTGCCTGTGCGCTTCTGCTGCTCAAAGAGACGGCGCAATATGGCGTCGCCCTCCTGACATGCCGCCTCGCCGAAGTTCTGGCGCAGCGTGTTGCGCACAAGTTCCATCTCGGAGTGCATCACCTTGCCGTCGGCCTTGATGACGTACGATGCCAGCACAAGCATAGAAAAGAGGAAACTGTTGCGCTGTCCCGCATCGTAGGGTTGGCGGCTGCTGCCGTATGTGTGCGACTGGAAGCCGCTCTGCCCGTCGAAGGTGCCCTGCGTCTCAGGGGTGTTGACAGCATCGAGCATAGTGTCCACCACGCCGCCGAGCACGATGCCCGCCAGTGCGCCGAGCGGTCCGCCGCTCATGAATCCAAGTATGCCTCCTATCCACTTACCAATCATAGACATTTACCATTTTGGAATTTACCTTTTACGATTTACAACTTCGCCAACTTGTTGGCAAAGTTACGAAAAAAAAGAATACCAGCAAATTTCCGGCAACTATTTCCTGCTTTTTTAAGACTATTTGACGAATATTTTTCAAGACAGAAGTGCTACCCGATTAGGCCAATGCCTTTTCACTATCCGATTGGGCCATGCTTTTCACAGAATTACCTTTCTGACCCGTGGTAAGGTGTGGAAGATGTGGAGGAATAATTTGCAACTTTCCCTTATAGGAAATTATTTATCCCCAAGGCTAAATGTTTTCCTTTATACGAAAGTTTATATTTCTTCTTCCACATCCTCCACACTTCACAAGAAACGCCATCGTAAATA
>JAFUDJ010000029.1 GCA_017459445.1 Prevotella sp.
ATTATGTGATATGTCGTTAAGCGGGTGCAAAGGTACGAAAAAAAGTGAAAACACAAAAGTGAAAAGAGAAAAATTTGCGCTGAAACTTGCACAATTAGAAATAATTATGTAATTTTGCAGCCCGAAACTCCGAATCATAATAATAAAAACACAATAGAACTATGAAAAGAACATTTCAGCCGCACAACCGCCGCCGCGTGAACAAGCATGGTTTCCGCGAGCGTATGGCAACTAAGAATGGTCGTCGCGTACTGGCTTCCCGCCGCGCCAAGGGCCGTAAGAAGTTAACTGTATCTGACGAGCATCACGGAAAGTAAAATCCCTTAACTCGGCGATAGGAATTGGGTGTATTTTTAATAAATATATCCAATTTTTTTTGTTGTGTCGATAATTCTTTGTACTTTTGCTATCGAATCACAATATTCTCATCACAGATGGACGTAAAAGTTATCTTCCGCAAGGTGTTCAGCAGCTATCTGGTGCTGCATCTGGCAGCCATGGCCGCCGTGGTCGTGTTGCTATGTGTGGCCGTTAAGTTCGGGCTGGACCTGTATACACACCATGGCGAGGGCATCGTGGTGCCGCAACTGAAGGGTATGAGCTACGACAAGGCCTACCTGTTGTTGGAGGAGGCCGGCCTGCGCATAGAGGTGAGCGACTCCGGCTACAACAAGAGGCAGCCAGCCAACAGCATCCTTGCCCAGATGCCTAACAGCGGGCAGAAGGTGAAGCAGGGCCATGTCGTCTATGTGACGGTCAACTCGCCTTCGTCGCCGACCTTTGCCATTCCCGACATTGTCGACAACAGCAGTGTCCGCGAGGCCGAGGCCAAGTTGACGGCCATGGGCTTCCGTCTGCTGCCTGCCCAGCAGGTAGAGGGCGAGAAGGACTGGGTGTATGGCATCATCTGTCGTGGCCGGCGCGTGTCGAACGGCGACCAGGTGTCCATTGAGTACCCGCTGACCCTGTTGGTCGGCAAGGGTGCCTACGACGACACTGAGGATGTCGAGTATGCCGACCCTACGTATGACGCTACCCAGGAGAGTGAGGTTGATGAGTTCGTGGAAGTGGAAGAACGATGAAAAAAATTAGAAACTTCAGAAAGTTGAATTAAAAAATAAGTATTGGGGTGGATGATTTGGACGATATAGAGTTGATGGAAGAGGAGTCGGGCGACGGACAACTCTATGAACATCTGCGCTTGGAGGTGGACCGAGGCCAGGAGGCGGTACGTATTGACAAATACATGTCGGAGCATGTGCCGCACTCGTCGCGCAGCCGTATCCAGAAGGCTGCCGACGCAGGTTTCATACAGGTCAACGGCACCCCCGTGAAGAGCAACTACAAGGTACGTCCGGGCGATGTCGTCACGCTGATGCTCGACCGTCCGCACTACGACACCAAGATAGAGGCCGAGGACATTCCCCTCGATGTGGTCTACGAGGACGACCAGCTGATGGTCGTCAACAAACCGGCAGGGCTGGTGGTACACCCCGGCGTGGGCAACTTCCACGGAACGCTGGTCAACGCCGTGGCGTGGCATCTGCGCAACCTGCCTGCCTATGACCCTAACGACCCGTCGGTGGGCCTTATCCACCGCATCGACAAGGACACCAGCGGTCTGCTGGTCATCGCCAAGACCCCCGAAGCCAAGATGGAGCTGGGGGCGCAGTTCTTCAACCACGACACGCACCGCAGCTACTTAGCCTTGGTGTGGGGCAACTTCACCGAGGATGGCGGGCGCATCGAAGGCAATATTGGCCGCGACCCCCGCGACCGGCAGCGCATGGCGGTATTCCCGCCGGGCTCCGATACGGGCAAGTCGGCCGTCACCCACTACCGCGTCGTGGAGCGCTATGGCTATACCACGCTGGTGGAATGCCGCTTGGAGACGGGACGAACCCATCAGATACGTGCCCACATGAAGCATATCGGCCACCCGCTGTTTGCCGACGAGCGGTACGGCGGCATGGAAATCCTGCGTGGCGAGCGCACGGCGTCGTATAAAGCCTATATCCAGAACTGTTTCAAACTGTGTCCGCGCCAGGCACTGCATGCCCGGACGCTGGGCTTCGTGCACCCCACGACCCACGAACAGCTCGACTTCACCAGCACCCTGCCTGCTGACATGGCGGCTCTTATAGAAAAGTGGAGAAATTATCAGCGAGCCATCGGAACATCAAAATAACGGAACATCAAAATCTCGAAATCTCGGAATCTCGAAATCTCGGAATCTCGAAATATCGAAGCATCGAGGAATCGAAATATCGGAATATCGAAACATCGAAACATCGAAAAAAGAAAAAGAATAAATGAAACAACTAAAACGCAACATTGCCATCGTCTGTGGTGGCGACTCTTCGGAGCACGACGTGTCATTGCGCTCCGCACAAGGACTTTATTCCTTCTTCGACAAGGAACGCTATAAGGTGTACATCGTAGACATCAAGGGGCAGGACTGGCATGTCGAGCTGCCCGACGGCACGACGGCCAAGATTGACCGTAACGACTTCTCCTTTGTAGAGAACGGCAAGGCGCGGCTCTTCGACTATGCCTACATCACCATCCACGGCACACCGGGTGAGAACGGTATCCTGCAGGGGTATTTTGACCTTGTCGACATTCCCTATTCCACCAGTGGCGTACTGGTGGAAGCCATGACGTTCGACAAGTTCGTGCTCAACCAGTATCTGCGCGGCTATGGCGTGGCCGTGGCCGACTCGCTGCTCATCCGTCAGGGCTATGAACAGCTGGTCAGCGACGACGAGATAGAGCGGCGCATCGGCATGCCGTGCTTCGTGAAGCCGGCCACCGACGGCAGCTCGTTCGGCGTGTCGAAGGTTAAGAACAAGGACCAGCTGGCTCCCGCCATCCGCAAGGCTATGCTGGAGAGCCCGGAGATTATGGTCGAGCAGTACTTGGAGGGTACGGAAATCACCGTCGGCATCTATAAGACGCATGAGAAGAGCGTCATCTTCCCCATTACCGAGGTCGTCACCAGCAACGAGTTCTTCGACTACGACGCCAAGTACAACGGTCAGGTGCAGGAGATTACCCCCGCCCGCATCCCGGAGGGCATCGCCCGCCGTGTCCGCGAAATCACCAGTCATATCTACGACATCCTCCACTGCAACGGCATTATCCGCATCGACTATATCGTATCCCCGCAGGGCCGCATCTCCATGCTGGAGGTGAACACTACGCCCGGCATGACACCTACCAGCTTCATCCCGCAACAGGTACGGGCTGCCGGACTGGAAATGAAGGACGTGCTGGCCGACATCGTGGAGAACCAGTTCTAAAGCGGGCGATGCCTCATGAATAGTGAACAGTGAATAGTGAACAGTGATTGCTACCGCTATGGAAGAATACGACATCAAAGAGTTCGACGAGATAAGGCCGTATGAGCCGTCGGAGATGAAGCAGGCCTTCAACGACCTGTTGAACGACCGCCAGTTCTCACGGATGCTAAAGGGCTTCGTTCCTTGGCTGCCCAAGGGTGTGCGCAATGGTCTGCTGAAGCTGGGCTTTATAGGTGTGAAGACACCGCTCGACTTCCAGTTGCGCTTTATGAAGCCTATCGTATGGCACATCATTCGCAAGCATACTGACGGTTGCACATTCGACGACCGCCAGCTGCGTCCCAAAGCCTCAGAGCGCTATACCTTCTTGTCAAATCACCGTGACATTGTGCTCGACTCGGCATTCCTTGATGTCCTGTTGTACAAGAACCACTATCCCACTACCGTGGAGATAGGCATCGGCGACAACCTGCTCATCTATCCCTGGATTAAGCGGCTGGTGCGTATGAACAAGGCCTTTACCGTGCGTCGCGGCTTGACGGCCCACGAGATGATGCGCTCTTCACAGCTGATGAGCCGTTACATCCACTATGCCGTCACCCGGAAACGGGAAAACATCTGGATAGCCCAGCGCGAGGGACGCGCCAAGGACAGTGACGACCGCACTCAGGACAGCGTCCTCAAGATGCTGGCCATGGGCGGGCCCAGTGTGGTCAGCGACTCGGCCGCTGACAGCCTCCGCGAACTGAACATCGTCCCCCTCACCATCAGCTATGAGTTCGACCCCTGCGACTACCTCAAGGCGCAGGAGTTCCAGCAAAAGCGCGACAACCCCGCGTTCAAGAAGAGCCGCCAAGACGACCTTGACAACATGAAGACGGGCATCTTCGGCTACAAAGGCCGAGTCCGCTATTGTTGCGCCCGTCCTGTCAACACCTGGATAGACGAGCTCAAGGACCTGCCCCGCAAGGAGTTTTTCGCTGCGCTCAGTCAGCGCATCGACAGCGAACTGCATCGTAACTACTGCCTGTATCCCTGCAACTATATCGCCCTCGACGAACTTAACGGCAATCAGCAGTATGCCGACCAGTACACCCGAGAGGACAAGGAGCGCTTCGAGCAGTACCTGCAAGGGCAGTTGGCTAAAATCAAGATTGCCGACAAGGACGAGGCCTACTTGCGCGAGCGCATGCTGACCATGTATGCCAACCCGGCAAGGAACTGGATAAGAGTGAATAGTGAAAAGTGAAGAGTGAAGAATGGGTAAAACAGTTGTTATCATTTACAGTATGTTGTTGGTCGTAGCGCTGGCTTCTTGTACGACCGACAACTACGACAAGGGCGAGGGGCCGTACTCGGCCATGCATTCCGACTTCTCCGAGCTGTCCACCGATGCCAATAAGCAGGCCGTCAGCTTCGTCACCGACGACGGCGACAGCTACCGCCTCTCCACTCCCCTGTCGGCAGCGTGGATAGCGACAGCCGACACCACTTACCGCACCGTTATATATTATAATAAGGTGGAGGAGGGGAGTGCCCAGGTACTGCAGCTAAGCCTTGTGCCTACGCTGATACCCACTGCGCCGGAAGAGTTTGAGTGCATGCCGCAGGACCCGGTCGGCTTTGAGAGCATTTGGCTGTCGCGCAGCAAGAAGTACATCAACGTAGGACTGCTGCTGAAGAACGGTCGCGACGAGGCCGGCAAGGAGGGCGTGCACATCATCGGGCTGGTATGCGACGAGGTTCGACAGAACGCCGACGGCACACATACCGCCTGCTACCGCCTGCTCCACGACCAGGGCGACGCGCCGCAGTATTATACCAACCGCCACTACATCAGCATCCTGCTGCCCGAAGAGCGTCCCGACAGTGTGCAGCTGACCATCCAGACCTACGACGGTGTGGAGGTGCGCACGCTCAGCGTATCTTAGTCAGCACCAGTCCCACCAGCGTCCCCGCCAGCACGCCGAGGCTGTCGGCCAGGAAGTCGAGCCATTCGCCCGACCGTGTTGTCGTGCAATAGGCCTGCATCAGCTCCATCAGTCCGCCGAGTGCCACCATGCCGGCGACGGCAAAGAGCAGCAGGCGGCGGTAGTCGGGCACGGCATGGGCCCGCAGATGCTCCCACCAGATGACGCTGCACGTGCCGCCGTACATCACCAGGTGTGTCCATTTGTCGATGAACTCGACGCCGTCCAGCGGCGTCTCAGGGAAAAAGGGGGTCAGCGACAGGACGGCTATCAGCACGATGCACAGCAGTGACAGCGGGTATCTCCTTATAAAACGAGTGGTTTTTGTCATGTTTGCTTTCAAATTTGCATGCAAAGGTAATAAATAATTTTCATTTTTTATTTCTTATTTCCTATTTTATTTCGTACTTTTGCAAGCGCTATGACAAATAATATTACCGAACGGGCAAGTTTTGGCAGCCGCTTAGGCGTGATACTGGCCACGGCAGGCTCTGCCGTCGGGCTGGGCAACGTGTGGCGCTTTCCCTATATGACGGGTGAGAACGGCGGTGCCGTCTTCATCATCATCTATCTGTTGTGTGTGTTGCTGCTGGGTATACCCTGCATGCTCAACGAGTTCATTATCGGCCGTCACGGACAGGCCAACTCCGCCCGGGCCTTCCGCACGCTGGCCGACGGTTCGCCATGGGGACTCATCGGCTATTTGGGACTGCTGACGGGTTTCCTCATCATGGGCTACTATGTCGTCGTCAGCGGCTGGTGCCTGCAGTATATCTGGGCCTCACTGGCAGGCCACCTCAACGGCGACCCCGCCTATGTCCAGAGCTATTTTGCCGAATTCACCACCCACCCTGTGAAGCCCCTGCTGTGGGTGCTGGTCATCATGGTCATCAGTTATATCATTATAGAGCACGGCGTCCGCGACGGCATTGAGCGCGCCTCCAAGCTCATGATGCCCGTGCTCTTCCTGTTGCTCATCATCATTGTCGTGGCCTCGTGCCTGCTGCCCGATGCCTGGCGGGGCGTCGAGTTCCTGTTCCGGCCCGACTTCTCGAAGGTGACGGGCGACGTCTTCCTTGGCGCCATGGGGCAGGCCTTCTATTCGCTGAGCATCGGCATGGGCTGCCTCTGCACCTATGCCAGCTATTTCTCCCGCTCTACCGACCTGGGCAAGTCGGCCACGCACATTGTCATCATCGACAGCATGATAGCCATCCTTGCCGGACTCATGATTTTCCCGGCGGCATTCTCCGTGGGCATCAGCCCCGACAGCGGGCCGTCGCTCATCTATATCACGCTGCCCAACGTCTTCTCGCAGGCCTTTGCTGCCGTGCCCGTGGTGGGCTATGTCGTCTCGGTGCTCTTCTTCCTACTGCTGACGCTGGCCGCCATCACGTCGCTGATGTCGCTCCACGAGGTATGCACGGCGTTCATTCAGGAAGACCTGCACACCACGCGCCGCCGCGCCGCCCTCATCGTGTCGGTGATGACGGCCGTCATGGGAGCCTTCTGCTCGCTGTCGTTAGGCGCTGTCGACGGCCTGTCGTGCTTCGGGCGCTCGCTGTTCGACTGGTTCGACTTCCTCACCGGGCAGATTCTGCTGCCGCTCGGCGGCTTCCTCACCTGCCTCTTCCTGGGTTGGCGCGTGCCGCATAAGGTGGTACGCGACGAGTTCACCAACTGGGGCGAGCTGCGCGGGCGCTTCTTCCACCTCTATATCTTCCTGGTCAAGTACGTCTGTCCGCTGGCTATCCTCTGCATCTTCCTCCACCAGTTCGGCCTCCTATGAACCGTAACGACCGTCGCATAGCGCTCTCCGTGGCAGTCGTCGCCGTCGTGGCCTTGGCGGGCCTTTACCTCAGCGGCCTTCCGGCCTTCTGGGGGCATGAGGCTAATGGGTCTAATGGGTCTAATGGGGTCTATGGGTCTAATGGGTCTAATGGGGTCTATGGGGACCATGAGGCTTATAAACCCTATAAGCCTTATCAGCCCACTCCCCCTCGTGCCCCGGAATCCTTCCCCTTCGACCCTAACACCGCCGACTCCACACAGCTGCTGCGCCTCGGCCTGCAGCCCTGGCAGGTGCGCAACATCTATAAATACCGCGCCCACGGCGGCATCTACCGCCGTAAGGAAGACTTTGCCCGCCTCTATGGACTCACCGTCAAGGACTATCGCCGGCTGGAGCCTTATATCCGCATATCGCCCGACTACCTGCCTGCCGCCACCCTCGTCGGCGAGCGGCCGCGCTATGAGCGCGACACGGTGCAGCACCCCGTCAAGCTACAGCCCGGCGCACACGTGGTTCTCAACACTGCCGACACCACGCAGCTGAAGCGGGTGCCGGGCATCGGCAGCTACTACGCCCGCGAAATTGTGCGCTACGGACAGTGGCTGGGCGGCTATGTCAGCGTCGACCAGCTGGACGAAATCGACAACTTCCCGTCTGACGCCAAGCAGTATTTCGTCATAGACCGTCCCGCTCCCGAGCGCCTTAACGTCAACCGGCTCTCCCTGCAGCAGCTGCGCCGCCATCCCTACATCAACTACCATCAGGCCAAGGCCATCGTCGACTACCGTCGGCTGCACGGTCCGCTGACCAGCATCAGCGAGCTGCGGCTTCTCCGCGACTTCCCGCCGGAGGCCATCAGCCGTCTGGAACCCTATGTCACCTATTGAAAAAGAGAAACGATGAAGACATCCTATAACATCGCAACACTGTCGTGCGGAATGCGCGTCATCCATATTCCCGCCACGTCGCCCGTCGTCTACTGCGGCATCGCCGTCGCTGCCGGCTCGCGCCACGAGGCGCCCGGCGAGGAGGGCGTGGCACACTTCTGCGAGCACGTCACCTTCAAGGGAACGCGCCGCCGCTCGGCGCTGCAAATCCTGAACTGCCTGGAGAGCGTCGGCGGCGACCTCAACGCCTTCACCAACAAGGAGGACACTGTCTACTATGCTGCCATCCAGCGCGAGCACTTCACGAGGGCCGTCGACCTGCTGGCCGACATCGTCTTCTGCAGCGTGTATCCGCAGCAGGAGATAGCCCATGAGGTCGACGTCATCTGCGATGAGATAGAGAGCTATAACGACTCGCCGGCCGAACTCATCTACGACGAGTTCGAGAACCTGCTGTTCCAAGGACATCCCCTCGGACATAATATATTAGGTACGCGCGAGGGCGTCAGCCGCTTCACCGCCGACCATGCCCGGCGCTTCACGGCCCGCCACTACCGCCCCGGCCGCGCCGTGTTCTTCGCCTATGGCGACATCAGCTTCACGCAGCTGGTGCGCCGCTTGGAGGCTTTCGAGGGCTATGGCGCCCGTAGCGGGGCGCCCAGTGCTGACGAAGCCATGCCCGCCGTCGCCTGTCCCCCTGCCGCCCGCCTTGAAGCGGCGCACCATCAGGCGCATGTCATGCTTGGCTGCCGCACCTTCGGCTACGACGACGCGCGCCGCATGCCGCTCTTCCTGCTCAACAACCTGCTGGGCGGGCCGGGCATGAACGCACGTCTCAACCTGTCGCTGCGCGAGCGCCACGGATTGGTATATACCGTGGAGAGCACCACGGCAACCTATAGCGACACGGGATGCTGGACGGTGTACTTCGGCTGCGACCACCACGACGTGAAGCGCTGCCTGCACCTTGTGCGGCGCGAGCTCGACCGCGTCATGCAGCATCCGCTCGGCACCCGCCAGCTCGCCGCTGCCAAGCGCCAGCTGAAGGGACAGCTCACCATTGCCTGCGACAACCGCGAACAGTTCGCCCTCGACTCCGCCAAGCACTTCCTGCACTATGGCCGTGAGCGTAGCATCGACGAGCTGCTTGCACAGATTGACGCCGTCACGGCGCAGCAGCTGCAGGACGTCGCCCAGCAGCTCTTCGCCCCTGACCGCCTCCAACAGCTTTGCCTATAGAATTGCGGATTAGCCTATCCCTCTATCTCCCACTCGCTTTCAGAAACAAATTCCCACTGCAAACTTAGAGTGGAAATTTGTCTCAAAAAAGAGGTTCGTGGTGATTTGCTGAATAGTTACTGAGAATCATTGCCACAGCGGTTCTTCCTCCCATCCATTGGGAAACCCCATTGCATTAGTGTCAATGGATGGGTAAGCGGACAGAAGTACATCAATTTTAGTTTTCATGTCGTTATTAGGCGAAATGATGTTCAGGAAATACTTGATGATGCAAAGGTCAAAGTAAATCCGAAGCGTGTCGGTGGGCCGAGTTATCCAACTGCCTGCTATGCGATTGGGGAGCATGGGACGAATAGTATTCTGCTTGTTCCATACACGGGCATGGTGACAGCAGGAATTACGGGTTAGGGTTATAATGGTAAGCCACGATTCAAAAGGTGCCACCTGCAAACCAAATCTCCGAGCAATACTTTTCTTGATTCGGGCGACCTTGATATTGCTAAAAATGTTGGTAACGACACCGAAGGGCAAGACCTCTGCCAATATCCAGGCTGGAGGGTAGGCATCAGAATAGGTCTGCTTGAAGTGGACAATGAAATCTTCGCGTGAGCGGTGAAGTTCGGCATCTATCAAGTCCATAGTACGGCGAAACTTTCCTGTATCAATGAAATTGCTGCCATCTGTCATCCAGAAAGGATTGCCAGTCATGTCACTTCCGATATTGACAATCGCACTTCGCACAGCCACCTCTATTTTTTCTATCTCATTAAAGATGAGCAGGCGAAGTTTCTTGTCGAAACGATAGAGCATCATCACTTGGCTAAACGTTGCGCTCGGTTTATAACGGTGTTGCTCCTTTGGCATCTGCAATAAAGGATACATATAGGCAGACAGACGGTAATAGCCTATATATTCAAGGTAACTCTCTGCCTTTGCTGTATCTGTAACAGTCAAGCCTCTTGACTGCAAGAGCCTGACAAGGTCGTGTGCACTGGTGTACGGTTTCTGGAAGGGGATTCTGTTGCTCATAGTATAAAAAAAAACGACCCGCACATTTGAGCATCCTTCTTGCATTGGCAAGCGACTGAGGTCGAGCGGAGAGGCTTGGCGGGTTCTGGTGGTGCAAAGGTACTGATTTTATTCGGGTTGGCCAAACTTTTTTGAAGAAAAAAGATAAAGGATTCCAATTTTTTCCTATATTGTTTGGCTGTTCGCCAAATTATTTCTAACTTTGCAAACCAGTTTATGAAGGCAGGCCGTGGCAGAGCATACCGCCTCTGCCCACAACGACAGGCAAAGGCCGCCGCAGGGGAAAACGACCCCACAGGAAAAGAATTGATTGACAGTATTAACTAAATTTTAAACATTATGAAAAAACTATTTTTACTTAAATGCATGCTCCTGCTATGCGCCCTCGTAGCAGGCAGCGGAAGTGCGTGGGCGCAAGCTACTTTGCCATTCGAGTATGATGGTGGTAAGCCGTCTAATGTGACAGGTTTCACGCATAGTGGATTAGGAGATAATTATTCGAGTTCTCCTAAAATGAAGTTTGACAATGCAGGTGACTATGCTACATTGTATTTTACAGGGAAACCAGGAAAATTGTCTTTCACAATAAAACTAAACGGAACCGCAAATGCAAATAATACCTTTACTGTTAGCACATCCTCTAATGGAAGCGATTTTTCTGTATTAAAGACATACAAAGGAACTACAGACATTCCGACTTCTAATAAAACCTATACTATTGAAGAAAGCGAATTTCCAAATGGAACTCAATACATAAGGTGGACTTATGTTACAAAGGGAAGCGGTAATGTCGGTTTGGGCAAGATAAAGCTTGAAGCAGGAACAGCTTCTGGCGAAGCAACTACATTAACTATTGACGCTTCTGGTATTACAAATACGGATGTTGCTGCCGGCACAACTGCTGGAACACTTGTCGCAACGGTCAAAGATGACTCAAACGAAGCTATTGAAGGCGCTGTAGTAACATGGAATTCCAGTAACGAAGCTGTTGCTACCATTGGAACCTCTACAGGTGTTGTAACACTTGTTGGCAAGGGGAGCACAACGATAACAGCAAATTATGCCGGCGTTGAAGACGAATATCAGCCTTCTTCCAATACTTACACGTTAACCGTTATCAATAGTGACGAGAACGACGGAAGTCTGGAAAGACCTTATACAGCCACAGAGGCTTACGACATCATTAATGCGTTTACGAGCTCATCGGCTACAACTGAAAAGTATTACGTAACAGGCAAAATTGTTAGCTTCTATAACACAAATGGCGTCTATTCAGATAATTACAAGAGATACTATATTTCAGAAGACGGAACAACCACAAAACAAATTCTTGTCTACAATGGTAAGAATCTGGGTAATAACGCCTTTACCAGCAATGATGATTTAGCAGTAGGTGACAATGTTGTTATCTATGGACCATTCCAGAAATATAATGGAGCGGTGGAAATCTCCGCAGGAAACTACATCTACTCTCTGAATGGTAAGAAGGCTGCCGGCCTCGCTTATGCAACGGCATCGTACAACACTCATCCTAATGCAACATTCGCAACACCAGAGCTGACGAACCCGAACAACCTGACGGTGAGCTATGCTTCTAACAACACAGAAGTTGCAGAGGTTAACGCCACAACGGGTGCCGTGACTATCAAGGAAGAAGGAACGGCAAAGATTACAGCGACATTCGCAGGCAACGACAGCTTTGCGGCTGATGAGGTGTCTTATACGATAACCGTTGCCCGTCAGGCAGCCGGACTTTCCTACTCTCCGACGAGCAGAACCATTACCATTGACGACACTTTCACTGCTCCTACTTTCAGCAATCCTAACAACCTTGCTGTAACCTACGCCTCAGACAATACTGATGTGGCAACAGTAGCTGCCGACGGAACCATCACTTGCAAGAATGTTGCAGGAACCGCAACTATTACTGCCACGTCGGCACAAAACGATGAGTACAAAGCCGGTAGTGCGACGTTTACGCTGACCGTGAATAAAAAGGTGAACATCCTTACCCTCACAAAGGTAAATTATGAGAATGTGGACGTGACCACGGAACTGGATATAGCAGACCTCTATAGCGCTACAGACGTAACAGGTGGCGTAACGGTTACTTCCGACCATCCTGAGATAGTAGCCGTTGTAGGTGACAAGCTGAAGACGCTTTCTTTGGGCAAGGCCGTCATCACAATCTCCATTGCAGAGTCCGACACTTATAAATCGGTCAGTGACAACGTGAACGTTTGGGTAACCTGCAACACCCCGGCAGCCACTTATGAAGGCAATGGAATTGGCAATGGATATTCATTGGTGACAGATGCTTCTACGTTGAGTGCTGGCGACAAGATAATTTTTGTAAATACAACAACAAACGGCACTGGTTATGCAATGTCAACAACTCAGAATGGTAACAACCGAGGAACTGCTTCTGTAACTGTGAGCGATAAGGCAATTTCAAGCATTGGCAGCAGTGTTCAAGAGATTACTTTGGAAGGTGATGCTGATGGCTGGTATTTTAATACAGGAGCAGGCTATCTTTATGCAGCATCCAATGGCAGTAATCATCTGAAGACACAAGCAACAAAGAACGATAATGCAAAAGCTACAATTGAAATTGCGGAAAGTGGGAGTGCTGCCACTGTCGTATTCCAAGGGGAGTATACACATAATGAAGTTCGCTTTAATGGAACTTTAGTTTCATGCTATTTGTCAACATCTGATATGGCGAAGCCCTACATTTATCGTCTCAACGAAGCTACGGAGTTTGATATTAGCATTACTGATGCGGGTTGGCGTACGCTGATTTCTTCCAAAGACGTGTCGCTGCCAGAAGGTGTCAAGGCTTACATTGTCACAGAAAACGACGAGACATCTGCAAAACTGACGGAGGTTAGCAGCGTCAAAGCCAATACTCCTTATCTGCTGCAAGGTGCTGAGGGTGACCACACGCTGACCATTATCGACAGTGCCGATGAGCCTGTAGGCAACCTGCTGCAAATCAGTACCAATACAACGGGTAACGGAGTTTATGTATTGGCCGATGATGAAGACGGAATTGGTTTCTATAAGTACAACCGTGGTTCGCTGGGTGCAGGCCGTGTCTACCTGCCCGCTCCTTCTTCCGGCTCTGGCGCCCGCTTTATGGCATTTAGCTTCGACGACGAGTCGACGGGTATCAGCGCTTCGCTAATGAACAGTGAAAGAGTGAATGGTGAAGTTTACAACCTCAACGGTCAGCGCGTGATGAATCCCGTCAAGGGCCTGTACATCGTGAACGGTCGCAAGGTGGTCGTGAAATAAAGGAATAAAAAAATCGTAACTATTCAGCGAATACGCATGAATTATGTCTTCAAAAACAAATTGGCACGAATTGGCACAAATTACGGCCACCAAAGTGGCCTGCTCAACAAATATTTATGATAATTTGTGGATAGAATTAGTGATAATTTGCGGGAATTTGTTTCAAAAAAAGAGGCTCGTGACAATTCGCTGAATAGTGAAAAATCCTTTAAATCCTTAAAATCCTTAGACAAAAAGAAAACCAATTAAAAATAGAAAAGCAAGATGAAAAAGACATATATCATTCCTGATGTACAGGAAATCCGCATTGAGACGGTATCGCTAATAGCCGCCTCTATAGAAACAAAAGGAGAATTGAGCAGTAGTGGCAAGCTTCTTGGTCGTCAAGGCTTCTTCGACGACGAAGAGGACTAAGCATTCCCGGAGTTTGGAGCCTCCATTCAAGGCGTTTGGAGGCTCCAAACACTCCGTTTGCACGGTGCAAACTTCCGCAAACCAAGCTCTTTGCTTCCACAAACATAGTACTTACGACTCATAACTATGGCACTTTTGAATGAAAAGTATGGCATTTAACACACGTAAACATGGTACTTAGCAGCGCTAAATACCATCTTTTTTTTGTAATGAAAACTGGGAATTGGTGCAGGTTGGAAGGATGGAAGGATGAAAAAGCTTCACCGTAAGTCTATACAGCTCAGATTTTCACTGAAAAAATATTTCCGAATCGCTTGGCGGTTCGGTTTTTTCTTTCTACCTTTGCAGCCACAAGGTGTATTTTAAAGAAAGCACTTTTGTGAAGAAAGTGTATTTTACGGAGAACACTTTTGATAAGAAAATGTTCTTTAGAGAGAACATGCATTGAATTGGCATAAGGGATATGGAAAGACTTTTTGAACGCCACGATGCTGCAATCTCCACGGTATCGATGGAGTATGTGCGCAATATCATGCAACGGATTCACTGGAATTCGCGGTTGATTGCCATCAGAGGACCGAAGGGCGTTGGCAAATCAACACTCATGAAGCAATACATCAAGAGCCATTTTGAGCCAGGCGACCGTCATGTGCTCTATTGTTCTGCTGACACCAACTATTTCACTACTCATACTCTATTGGAGGTGGCAGAGAAATTTGTAAAGAGGGGTGGCCAGTGGCTGTTTATCGACGAAGTGCACAAATATCCGGGATGGAGCCGTGAGATAAAGGAGGTCTACGACCTATATGCTCATCTGCATATAGTGGTCAGCGGCTCGTCGCTCATACAGATTAATGACGGGCAGGCAGACCTGTCCCGTCGCCTTATCGTGCATGACATGCCGGGGCTGTCGTTGCGTGAGTTCCTGCGTCTTGACGTAGGCCTGGACTTTGAGCCCATACTGCTGGACCAACTGCTGGAAAGGCCAGCGAAGTTCTGCATAGATGTGTGTGCTCAATGTCACCCGTTGGAACATTTCAGCCGTTATCTGCAATATGGCTACTATCCGTTTTTCTTTGAGGAGAAGCCGGAGTACTACGACAAAGTGGAGGGTGTGGTCAACTATACCATCGACGTGGAACTGACTAAGCACCGCAATATGGAAGTGGGCAACACCCGTAAAGTGAAGGCCCTGCTGCAAGTCATTTCACAGATGACTCCATACGAAGTGGATATTGCCAAACTGTCCAAAGCCACAGGCATTATGCGCACTACGGTTCTGAAGTATATGAGTTATTTGGAGGAGGCCAGCCTTATCCGCCGTCTGTTTACTGACCTGATGAGGATTACTGATTTGCAGAAGCCAGACAAGATGTATCTGGACAACTCTAATTTGCTCTATGCTCTCTGTCCGCAGAGGCCAGAGATTGGCACAGTAAGAGAAACATTCTTTGCCAACCAGCTGGCATCGGCAGGCCACAAAGTGGAGTATGCAGGCTACAAGAAGGGTGATTTCCGCATCGATAGGAACATAGTGGTTGAGGTTGGCGGTGAGGACAAAGGTTTCAGCCAATTGGCCGGGCAGGAACATTCTTTTGTGGCTGCCGATGACATCGAATCGGCCTATGAAAGGAAAATTCCTCTCTGGGCCTTCGGTTTCTTGTATTGAGAAATCAAACTTCTTCGTAACGTTTGCAACGTTAACAACTATCATCCTGTCGCAGTTCCTTGGCATTCACATCCGGGGGCTGGCTACTGCTCAGACTCGGATGCTTTTTTTCGTGATACAAGGACACTAAGGAGTGAAATTAATAAGTTTCTCCATCCACAAATTATATTAAATGTTCGCGGGGAGGCCATAAAAGCTACAAATGTGGCCGTAATTTCTGATAATTTCTTTCTAAAAACTTGGTGGTTTCCCAAAATATTATTATCTTTGCCCGCGAATTTTGCAAAATAACGGGAGTGCTTACATGCGGTAAGACTCTCTGCGACAAGATAATACTAACTAAATTTCAAACAAAAACAAACATGAAACAAAAACTATTTACTTTATTGACGCTACTGCTGGCGGTGTGCAGCGGGGCGTGGGCTACGGTATATGCAACGTATGCCGTTTCTTTGGAAAGTGCTAACGATGTGACAGCTACCAACACAGACAATTTCTTTACGCTGAATACTGGTGGCGGCTTCAACACTAAGTACACAGGAACCTACGGAGGGAAAACCTACACTGCAGGATTGAAGATTAACAGCAGTAGTAGTATTACGTTTACCACTGCTGTTAAGTCAGACATTACTATTGTGCAGTCGACTGCCAGCAATGGAACAAATAAATTCAAACTTGGTGGACAATCTGTAGCTCATACTGCAAGTGGTGCTACTATCACCATCGGCGGAACTGATGTCAGCTATACAATGACAGAGAACTCAACAGACAAAGTTAAAGTGTTCGTGTTTACAGATGTTCCTGCTACCAATGGATTGGCGATAACTAATGACAAAGAGACGGGGCTTCTTTACGTCAAGGTAGAACTTACAGAACAGAACACTAATCCCACGTTCAATGTTTCAGTTCCAGACAACAAACTGACCTTGAAGTCTGCCCCAGCACCATTTACACCAACAGCAACAGGTACATTCCAACTCAGTGGTGAGAACCTGACAGCAGGTACTTACAACTTCACGATTCCCAGTGTTTCGGGTACACTGTCTGTTTCACCAACCCAGATTACCATCCCTGAAGGTGGCACGCTGTCATCAACAACTTTCACCGTCAGCTATACAGGTCCTGGCACAGATGTGGCAGCTACCGATGTAAATATCACGGCAACAATAGATGAGCAGGTGGTGACTATTCCCGTCAACTACCGTGCTATGGCATCCTTAACGTCGCAGACAACCGTTAGTGGCGACATTGAATGGGACTGGGCTAAAGTCAGCGGCTCTGACCGCTCTTCGATTAGCTCTGCGACGGTTTATGCTAACTATGATGAGTTTACCTTTGGCGAAGGCTTCGATGCCTCTGCGTTGGTAGTAAAGAGCAGCCCAAATATGCTCTCAAATGGTGCATTCCGTTTGGGGGAAATCAGCTTCACAACAAGCGTTGCTGGTACTGTGACCGTTACTTTCGCGAATACCAGTTCAAGCAATAAAAACCGCTATATTACAGTGAAGAATGACAATACTACACAGACTGGTACCGTTGAGGCTGATGGAACTACTAAGCGTACTGAAAGTTTTGAGGTCGTTGCTGGTGAGGTAACCCTTGGCTCAGACAACAGCTATCTTCAGTTGTATAAGATAGAATTTGTTGCGGATAATGGCAAGACTGATTTGACGAGTTTTGCTTTCAGCGGTGGAACAACTACGGTGACTACCGAGACGACTGACGACTTTGTTGCTCCCACCCTGACTGCAATGGCAGGTGAAGATAACGTGACCAGCACTATTGCTTCCAACGTTACTTATGCAAGTAATAATACCGACGTGGCAACTGTTGATGCCTCTACCGGTGTCGTTACTCTGACAGGTACAGCGGGTACAGCAACCATCACCGCAACCTTAGCCGGCAATGACACCTATAAGGACAATACTGCAAGCTATACGATTACGGTAGAGGAGGTCGCTGCTACGGGAATTACGGCGGTTACGAGTAAGACGTGGACATTTGGTGCATCAGAATGGAGTGGAATCAGTTCCACAAAAATTGTCGATAACATGGAAGTCATCACAAATACAAGCATTACCAGAAGCAGTGCTGCGGCAAAGACTTTTGATGACGGAAGTAGTTATTCGTATTATTTGAATACAAAATCAAATGGAATACCTCAATTACATATTAAGGTCGTTCCTTATAGCAAGATTTCTGTTTATACAGCAAATGGTAACGGACGAACTACAACAGTAAAAGTAGGCGAGAAGTCAGAAAGTGGTGATGTCTTAGTATCAGAAACTGGTGGTAACAATAATCCAAAGATTGTTTCTTGTGCCTATACGGAAGAAGAGGATGGAGATATTTATATTTACAATAGCAGTTCATCAACTGGTTTGTATATCTACGCCGTTAAGGTCGAGCCTCTGCCCTCCGTTACTCTGAACACAAGCGGTTATGGAACATTCAGCTACGGTTCTGATGTTGAGATTGTTGGTGCAGATGCTTACACCGCTACACTTGACGTGGACAATGCAAAGATTACCTGCACAAAGATTGCTGATGGCAAGGTGCCTGCCGGTGCTGGTGTGCTGCTCTATGGCGAGGCTTCGGCCAAGGCTTATCTGTGTCCTGCCTCCAGTGTTGCCGCCCTGTCGAACAACAATCTGAAGGGTACTACGAATGCCAGCGGTGAGACCGTAGAAAAGGGTAGCAATACGTACTATGTGCTGAGCGGTGACACGTTCGTGACCTATAATGGTGATGCATTCTCTGCCAACAAGGCTTACTTCGAGGTAAGCAGCGGCACCGTACTGGCTCGTAACTTCAGCATCGTGTTTGAGGATGAGTCGACGGGCATCAGCGCTTCGCTAATGAATAGTGAAAAAGTAAATAGTGAAGTTTACAACCTCAATGGCCAGCGCGTGATGAATCCAACTAAGGGCCTGTATATCGTGAATGGTCGTAAGGTCGTGATTAAGTGAGAATAAAGCAGAGCTTGCTCATGCTTTATCGAGCGTGAACGAGCTCAAGCTTTAGCTTAAGGTCGTGATTAAATAAGGATTGAATAATGTCTAAGGAGTTTAGGAGACAAGGAACTCGAAAATCTCCTTTTAATCCTTAATTCCTTAGACAACAAGAAAAAGTAGAACACTAATAAAAGAGAATAAAACAAAATGAAAAAGATATATAGCAAGCCCTCTTTGGAGGCACATAAGATTACGGTGAGCGCATTCCTTGCAGCCTCGCCCGACGTGAAGTTTGACCCGACACAGCAATCTTCATCAATGGATGCCCGTCGCGGCTGGTTCGACGACGCTGACGACGACGAATAAGCATGATATTTATTCTTACAACAGCAGCTATGGCCGTAATGACTGTAGCTGCTGTTGTCGTTGTTGACAACATTGCTATACATTGCTGTTAGCAACGTTGAGTCAAAAAATAACAGAAAAGTTTGGTAGTTTCAAATAAAATAGTTAACTTTGCAGCAGAAAATCTTGGAGCACTGCTCCGATTACCGATAAGAGTCCCCGCCGTGCATACCACAAGAACTGCTGGCGGGTCATTTTTTTTATTCATGGAAAATCAAAAATCACTGTCTATAGCAGAACAGGTGGCATCTTTGAAAAAGAGGGGTATGTCACTTGACGAAGTTTTCGCTTGCGACCTCTTGAGTAAAATAAGCTATTTCAGACTGAAGCCATATTGGTGGGATATGCGAGACTTTGACACTGACGAGGATTTCTTACCTGGTTCAGACTTTTTATTGGCTATTCAGCGCTATGATTTTGACCGTGACATGCGACTCGTCCTGTTTGAAGCCGTAGAGGGTATTGAAATAGCCTTGCGTACCAAGATGATAAACCATCTTTCGGACAGTAAAGGCAGTCTTTGGTATCTTGATAATTCTCTTTTTGAGAATAAGGACTTGTTTGTTGAGCATATTTTGGATTTGAAGAAAGAGTTTAATAGGAGTAAAGACCGTGTTGCCATTGAGTTTCGTGAGAGTCATAATTGGATTGACTGTGAGTTGGAAGGTGACCATCCTGAGGCATGGGTGATTTTTGAGATGGCAACTTTTGGTACATTATCCAAGATATATAAAAACCTTAAACACCAATTACCTGAAAAATCTTCCATAGCCAATGAATTCGGAATGAATTTCAGTAGCGACTTGTCTAACTGGTTCGAGAGTATTTCTGTATTCCGTAACATTATTGCCCATCATTCCCGTCTTTGGAATTTTCGATTGACTAAGACGCCTGTCAAACCAAAGTCCATGCGGGGTCCATGGATAAAAGCAGAACTTTCTCAAAACCAGAAGAAAGCCCCATACTTCACTATAACGAACATGCTCTATTTGTGTAATGCTGTAAGGCCGGACAATCATGTAAAGGAGCATTTGAAGGTTTTGTTTGAAAAATACCCTAAGGTGAATCCTTCAAAGTGGGGGTTTGTAAACGGATGGGATAGCGAGCCAATTTGGAGATAATACTTTTTTGCAAGGATGGAACAACTGCTACACTACTGCTGGAAACACAAGATGTGGCCCATGGAGGGCTTGCAGACTACGGACGGTCGACGGGTGGAGGTGATAGACCCGGGGCTGCACAACCGTAACAGCGGGCCGGACTTCTTCAATGCGAAGGTGAAGATAGACGGCACGCTATGGGTGGGCAACGTGGAGATTCACGACCGGGCGAGCGACTGGTACCAGCACGGCCACCAGAAGGATGCGCATTATAATAATGTGGTGCTGCACGTGGTGGGCGTGGCCGACCGTGACGTGCAGACGCTGGAGGGTAACTTCGTGCCGCAACTGTGTCTGACGGTTCCCCCGTCAGTAACTGCTAACTATGCCGAGCTGCTGCGCACCGACAGCTATCCGCCCTGCTACCGCATCATCCCCTCGCTGACGCGGCTTACCATCCATGCGTGGATGGCTGCCCTGCAGACGGAGCGGCTGGAGCAGAAGACGGTGGCCATCGGCGAGCGTGCGGCACAGGCCGGAGGCTCGTGGGAGGATGCCTTCTTCGCGACGCTGGCCCGCAACTATGGCTTTGGCATCAATGGCGACGCCTTCGAGGAGTGGGCGCGCCACATTCCGTTGCAGGCCGTCGGCAAGCACCGCGACGACTTGTTCCAGATAGAAGCCGTCTTCATGGGGCAGGCCGGGCTGCTGGAGACGGCGGCCATCCCTGAGCGCTACCAAGAGACGGCGCTGAACGAGGGCTATTTTGCGCGGCTGCGTAACGAATACCAGTATCTGGCACATAAGTTCTCGCTGACGCCCATGGATGCCAACCGCTGGCGCTTCCTGCGGCTGCGCCCGCAGAACTTCCCGCATATCCGCATTGCGCAGCTGGCCAGCCTCTACTACAGTCGGCGGGCATCGCTGTCGGCGCTGGTGGAATGCCGTGACATGGTGACGCTGGCCGACATGCTGCAGACGCAGGTGACACCCTACTGGGAGACGCACTACACGTTTGGCTCGGAGAGCATCCGCACGACGAAGCGCCTGTCGCCGTCGAGCATCAACCTGCTTATCATCAACACCTGCGTGCCCATGCTCTTTGCATACGGTCGTCACAGCATGCGTGAGGAGCTGTGCGACCGCGCCTTCGACTTCTTGGAACAGCTGCAGGCGGAGCGCAACCACATCATCCGCATGTGGCAGGAGTGCGGCTTGGAGGTGGCGACAGCCGGCGACTCGCAGGCACTTATCCAGCTGAAGCGCGAATACTGCGACCGCCGCGACTGTCTGCGATGCCGCATCGGGTATGAGTATTTGCGCGCTTCGCGCTAATTAATTTACTATTTGACTATGTACTATTTACGATTTATTGACTAATCAGAAAGTTAAACTATAGATAGGAGAAATGGGAAAATACGTTTTTGAGACGAGGATGGAGGTGCGCGACTACGAGTGCGACATAGAAGGGATAGTGAACAACGCCAACTATCTGCACTATACGGAGCATACGCGCCACCTGTTCCTCAAGCAGTGCGGGCTTAGTTTTGCCGACATGCACGAGCGGGGCATTGACGCCGTGGTGGCGCGCATGACGCTACAGTTCAAGAGTCCGCTGCGCTGCGACGACGAATTCATCTCGCGCCTGTGGTTGGAGAAGCAAGGCATCAAGTACGTCTTCCATCAGGACATCTTCCGTGCCTCCGACGAGGTGCTCTGCTTCCATGGCGACATCACGCTGGTATGCCTCGTCAACGGGCGCCTCGCAGGCAGCGAGGCCTACGACGAAGCCTTTGCCCCCTACCTGTAGGAGACACAAAAGCAATACATACGATGCAGCAAGAAGAAATCTACTATACCATGGCGCTGAGCCGCCTGTCGGGCATCAGCCAGGCCGTAGCCCTGCAGCTATACAGCACGCTGGGCAGCGGACAGGCCGTCTATGAGCACCGCAACGACCTCGGCGACGTGCTGCCGCAGGCTCCCCGCCGGTTGTGCGCGGCCTTGCAGCAGTGGGACGACGCCCTGCGCCGTGCTGCTGCCGAGATGGACTTCATGGCGAAAGGCGGCATCCGTGCGCTGACGCTGAACGACGACAGCTACCCGCACCGGCTGCGCAGCTGTCCCGACGCCCCCGTCGTGCTCTACTACAAAGGCAGCGCAGACTTCAACCAGCGCTATGTCGTCGACATCGTAGGCACCCGCCACTGCACCACCTACGGCCAGGACTTGCTGCGCCGCTTCATTGGCAGGCTGCGCGAGTTATGTCCGCAGGTGCTCATCGTCAGCGGCCTGGCCTACGGCATCGACGTCTGTGCCCACCGCAACGCCTTGGAACAAGGTTATGAGACGGTTGGCGTGCTGGCCCACGGACTGGACCAGATATATCCGCAGGCCCACCGCGACACGGCTGTTAGGATGCTGCGGCAGGGCGGTCTGCTGACAGAATATATGAGTCAGACGCAGGCGCTGCCCAACAATTTCCGGCAGCGCAACCGCATCGTGGCCGGTGTCAGCGACGCCACGGTGCTCGTAGAGAGTGCCTATAAGGGCGGCGGGCTCATCACCTGCCGTGTGGCACAGGAGTATGGGCGCGACGTGTTCGCCTTCCCCGGTGCCGTCGGCATGCCATATAGCGAGGGCTGCAACAAGCTGATTCGCAACAATACCGCAGCCCTCATCACCTCGGCGGACGACTTCGTCGAGGCCATGGGCTGGCAGACGGCCACAGCCAAGCCCGTCGAACGCCAGCTCTTTCCCGACCTGACGGCCGACGAGCGGCGCGTCGCCGACCTGCTGCTGCAAGTCAACGACCAGCAGCTGAACCAGCTGAGCGTGCGTAGCGACATACCCGTCAGCCAGCTCGCGGCACTCCTCTTCTCATTGGAGATGAAGGGTGTCGTCAGGCCGTTGGCCGGCGGCACGTACCACCTGCTGGCGTGACGGCGGGGGGTATTATCTTTCCTGATATTTTCGCAGACCCTGTTGCAGGAAGCCGACGTATGCGGCGACGTCCTCGTCGTAGGCACGGCTGCCTGCCAAGGGATGTCCGTCATTGTCGAGCAACACATAGAAAGGCTGCGCGTTGGCACCGAACTTGGTACGCTGCAGATAGCTCCACTTGTCGCCGACGGTTCGCAGCGTGCGCTGCTGGCCGTTCTCGGTCACGACGACCGGCTCGGCCAATGGCGTCTTGTCGTCGACGTAGAGCGAGACGAGTACGTAGCGGTTGTTCAGCAGGTCGGCCACCTGTGGGTCGCTCCATACGGCAGCCTCCATCTTACGGCAGTTGACGCAGCCGAAGCCCGTGAAGTCAATCATGACGGGCTTGCCGGCGGCACGGGCTGCCGCCATGGCCTGCTCATAGTCGCGGAACTGCGGCTCGGTGACAGTCTTCTGCAGGTTGAAGTCCTGCGTGTTCATAGGCGGGGCAAAGGCCGAGATGGCTTTCAGCGGTGCTCCCCAAAGGCCCGGAATCATATACACGGTGAAGGCCAGCGAGGCCATGGCCAGGAAGAACTGCGGCACGTTGGTGCGGCGGTCGTCATCGTCGTGCGGGAAGCGAATCCATCCTAAGAGGTAGGCCCCCATCAGTCCGAAGATGACTATCCACAGGGCAAGGAACACCTCGCGGTCGAGGATGTGCCAGCCATAGGCAAGGTCGGCCACGCTCAGGAACTTCAGCGCGAAGGCCAGCTCAATGAATCCGAGCACCACCTTGACGACGTTCATCCAGCCGCCCGACTTCGGTGCCGACTTCAGCAGCGAGGGGAACATGGCAAACAGTGTGAAGGGAATGGCCAGCGCTATGGCGAAGCCCAGCATGCCGACGGTGGGCGACACGATGCTGCCCTGTGTGGAGACGGCCACCAGCAGGAAGCCGATGATAGGACCCGTGCAGGAGAAGGACACCAATACCAGCGTGAAGGCCATGAGGAAAATGCTGAGCAGACCGGTGGTAGACTCCGACTTGGCGTCAATCTTGCTGGACCACGACGCAGGCAGCGTCAGCTCGAAGGCGCCGAAGAACGAGGCGGCGAAGACCACCAGCAGCAGGCAGAAGAAGATGTTGAACACGGCGTTCGTGGCCAAGGCGTTCAGCGCGCTGGCCCCGAAGAGCAGCGTGACCGCCAGTCCCAGCAGCACGTAGATGACAACGATGCTCAGTCCGTAGGTGGTGGCTTCGCGGATGGCCTTCGCGCGTTCCTTGTTTCTCTTGAGGAAGAAGGAGACGGTCATCGGGATGATGGGCCACACGCAGGGCGTGAAGAGCGCCAGCAGTCCGCCGAGCAATCCTTCGAGGAATATCATCCATAGTGCCAGGTTCTCAGCCGAATGGCTCTCGCCGTCGAAGGCTTGCAGCTCGTGGATGACAGGCTGCCACAGGGCATCCTCCGTGGCGGGCTGTGCGAGGGCGGCTGAGTCGGATTTGGCAATGGGCGGGGCCAAGGCCGTGTCCTGCGCTGCGGGCTCCTCCTTCGGAGCCTCCTCCATACCGGCATATTGCGGTGCCTGGCCGCTTTTCTTCAGTTCCACCTGCGAGGGCGGCATGCACATCTCGTCGTTGCAGGCACCGTATTCCAAGTAGCAGTCGATGGTGTACCGGGGCTTCGTGAAGCGGATTTTCTGTACGAAGGCAGCCTGATGCTCGAAGAACCGCAGCTCCATGCCGAACATCTTGTCGTACTCCTTGATGACCTTTCCACGTGGTTTCAGCTTGCCCACGGGCTCGGCGCCGTCCATCTTCACTGCATTGAACGTGGCGGAGACGGGGCCGTCGTCGCCCATATCGGTGGAGTAGACATGCCAGCCGTCGTCGACCGTGGCGCTGAATATGATTTCAGCCTCCTCGCCGCCGAGCATTTTCAGTTGTGAGGTGAAGTGTACCGGGTCCATTATCTGGCCACGTGCCGTCAGCCCGACGAGGGCGGCAAGCATGATAAGCAGGAGTTTGTTCTTCATCTTTTTTAGCTTTCTGTTAGTTCTGATAAAGTAGTGCAAAGGTACAAAATAATCGTAAACCGCCGCCGGAAAAGGCACGAAAAATGACGCTGAGTTGACATTTTTTGCTATACAGAGTTGGCAAAGCCGCGTCTTTTCAGATTAAATAACATAATAATTTGCAAATCGCAGGCTTCGTTTCATATTTATTTCGTAACTTTGTCGGCAGAAGTATCAATGCAAATTTGTAAAACGTAAATTATTATGGCATTCTTAACAAATGAAAAGCTGACCATTGTCGGTGCTGCCGGCATGATTGGTTCCAACATGGCTCAGACAGCCCTGATGATGGGTCTGACCAGCGAGATTTGTCTCTATGATGTTTTCTCACCCGAGGGTGTTGCCGAGGAGATGCGCCAGAGCGGCTTCGATAAGGTGAAGATTGTGGCTACCACGAATGCCGAGGAGGCTTTCCGTGGTGCCAAATACATTATTTCGTCGGGCGGAGCCCCCCGTAAGGCCGGTATGACCCGCGAGGACCTGTTGGCCGGCAACTGCAAGATAGCCGAGGAGCTGGGTCAGAACATCAAGAAGTACTGCCCCGACGTGAAGCACGTAGTCATCATCTTCAACCCCGCTGACCTCACCGGTCTGGTGACGCTGCTGTACAGCGGTCTGAAGCCCGGACAGGTAACTACGCTGGCCGGTCTGGACACGACGCGCCTGCAGTCGGCACTGGCCAAGAAGTTCGGCGTCATGCAGAGCGAGATTACCGGTTGCGCCACCTACGGCGGCCACGGTGAGCAGATGGCCGTCTTTGGCAGCCACGTGGAGATAGCCGGTCGCAAGCTGACCGACATCATCGGCACTGCCGAGTTCCCCGAGGAAGAGTGGGAGCAGATGAAGGTCGACGTCACCAAGGGTGGTGCCAAGATTATCGAGCTTCGCGGACGCAGCTCGTTCCAGAGCCCTGCCTATCTGTCGGTGGAGATGATTCGCGCCGCCATGGGCGGTGAGCCTTTCCGCTTCCCCGTCGGCACGTATGTGAAGACTGACAAGTACGACCACATCATGATGGCCATGAAGACTACCATGGACAAGGACGGTGCCCACTTCGAGGTGCCCCAGGGCCTGCCCGAGGAGAATGCCAAGCTGGATGCGTCGTATGAGCACCTGTGCAAGATGCGCGACGAGCTGGTGACGCTGGACATTGTGCCGCCTATCGCTGAGTGGAACAAGATTAATCCGAACCTGTAAGGGCTTTTCGCTATAAGAATCGGGGCGTTCGCTGAAATTATTTGCGGACGCCCCGGTTTCTGTTTACCTTTGCATCGAGAAACATGATTAGTTTAGTAGTTAGACAATTTATTTAGGTTAGTAGTTTTTTCATAGTAATTAGATTGTTTTGCCCGTCGGGATGACGGGCTTGTTTTTTTGTTTCCCGTTTCAATAGACGACCTTTCTTTCCGGCGTTACCTTCACGCCGACCACCTTGCCGTCGCGCAGCTCAGCCTCGACGGTGGTATTGCCGCTGGCATGGAGCTTGAAGCGGACATCCCACTGGCGGGGCCAGGCAGGGAAGAGGTAGAGGGTGTCGCCGACTTCCTGCAGCAGCATCTCCTGCATGGCTATCATGCCCGAACCGCCCCAGTTATGGTCGGGCGCCCAGTCGAAGCCCGGTCCCCAGAAGGCGGGGAAGCGGTGCGGGCCGTCCTTCAGCTTCAGCTGTATCAGGCGTGCCGCCTCGTCGGTGAGGCCGAGGCATGCCGCCCAGATGGCATCCTGCTTCCAGCCGACATGCGAGCGGAACTTCACGGCCAGCGAGTCATTCTGATAGGTATTGCGGGCGATGTCCAGGCCGGGACGCCCCACGCCATACATGCGCCAGGGGAAGACGGGGTAGAGCTGCATGGTCTCCGTGTTCTGCACCCGCTCGTAGTGCAGGGCCGGGGCTATCATGCCGTCGCGGATGGTGATGTCGGGAAGACGGTTGAGGAATTGATAATTGATAATTGATAATTGATAATTATTGTTTTCCTTCTCATAGTCCATCAGTGACTGCGTCACCGTTCGCAGGGCGGCAATGGTAGAGGTGGCGTTGTAGGCGCCCTTGTAGGTCTCGCCGCCTGAGCCGGGATAGAGCACCAGCTTGCCGTTGCCGTCGAGCTTCTTGGCTCCCCGCAGGTTGGCCAAGTACTGATAGTGCTCGTCGAAGAAGCGCAGGCAGGAGTTAATCATGGGTACGTAGCGGCTGATGTCCATGCCGCAGTAGCGGTGGGCCTCCAAGGCCATCATGCAGAACTCCAGGCAGGTGTCCCATTCATATTCCAGCCAGGCGTTACGCTCCATGCCTGGGTCGAAGCCCTCGGGGCGCTTCGTGCCGTATTCTGGGTAGCAGGGCAGTCCGTAGTTCTCAATCTGTTCCGTCAGGCAGGCGCCTTCATGGCCCCAGTAGAGGCGTGAGCGCTCCTCGGCGTTCTGATAAATGTTCAGGTAGAAGTCGAGCTGTGGCAGCAGCAGGTCGAAGTCGCCGTTCTTCAGCATCGGCCAGTAGACGAGTCGCTGGTTCTGTGCCGTGTGCACGCCGCCGCCCCAGTTGCGGTAGTCGGGCGACAGCCGGTACTCCTCACCCTTGGTGACATACTCAGGGTCGAAGGTAAAGAGTCCGCCGTTGAACTTCGTCGGCCACTGGCCACGGCTGTTGCAGCCCAGCATATACCGGAACAAGGTGTAGTTGCGGACGAGGGGGTGGTGGGCGTTCCCGTCACCCGTTGCCTGGACATAGCTGCGCTGCCAGAATTGATGCCACCAGTCGCGTGCGGCCTTCCGGTCGCGCTTTAGCGCTATCTGCTGTTCTGTCTGCCGCAGAGCGGCAGACCACGCGACAAGGCTGCCCTGGGTGGTGGCCATGGTGATGTGGAAGGCATGGTGCTGTGACGCCCGCCGCGAGCGATAGGTCCAGCCTTCGTAGTCGCTGCTGGCGTAGCGCCCTTGCGTCTTTCCCTTGAAGACCAGCTGGTCGCCGTGCAGCTGTCCGCCGAAGATGAGGTTCTTCAGGGGGTTGTAGAGGCGCTCCTTCACGGCGTCCATGTGCTGCTGGGTCACCGTGGCATCGAAGATGGTCGTGTCGCTGTTGCGGTGGAAGAACGTCACGCCGTCGTCATGGGGCACGATGCTGTCATGTCGGGTGGCAAGCCCTTTGGGCGCTGCAAACTTATAGCTGGTCTGGAAGCGCTCGCGCTGGGTGAGCACCAGGTCGCGGGTGCGCCACGACTCGTAGGTCACCTCCACGTCGGTCTTCTCCTTCTCTGCCGACACCTCCACGTGCACCACGGGCTTGTCGACGTCGGCCCACAGCTGTATCCACTGCCGTCCGTCGGTCACCTGGCAGTAGCCGTCGCTGAGCACCAGCTGCTGGCGGAACGATGCCATGTTCAGCGGCTTCGACAGGTGGATGCGGAAGCGGCCGAGCTTCAGCAGGGTGTTGTTCTCGTCGAAACAGCCGCTGCGGCTGAGGTAGAAGAGCACGTCGCCGTCCTCCACCCACACATTCATGCCTACGTCGCCGCCGCCGCACGGCATCGACTCCGACGCGTTGCTGCTTGGCGATGTCCATTCATAGGTGGCCGGCTGGGCACTGAGGCTCGCCGTGCAAAGAATAAAAAAGCAAAAAAATACGACTTTCTTCATGTATATAAGACGAAAAAATCCTATCTTTGCACCCACTATGAATATTTGGATGTTGGCTTTCCTGCTGTTGCCCGTGGCGGCAATGGCGTACATCGGCTGGCACGTGTGGTGCCTGCTGCCTCTTTCGTGGATATGGAAGACGCTGACAGTTGCCCTCATGGCGTCGTCGTTTCTCCTGATGTTTGCAGGCGTCTGGCGCACGACCGACCGTCTGCCCCTGCCGCTGGCCACCGCCGTCTATGAGGTCGGCACGTCCAGCATCTTCGTCCTGCTCTACCTGTTTATGCTGTTCCTGCTGCTCGACCTGGGGCGGCTGGTGCGCCTCTTCCCGCGTACCTTATTATATAATAACGGGTGGATGGCGGGCGGCATCCTGGTGGTTATGGTGGCCATCTTCGTCTATGGCAACCTGCACTACCGCCATAAGTATCGCGAGGAACTGACGCTGACGACCGGCAAACCGCTGGAGAAGCCGGTGAGGCTGGTGATGATGAGCGACCTGCACTTAGGCTACCACAACCCGAGGAAGGAGCTGGCCCGATGGGTCGACATGATGAACGGCGAGAAGCCTGACCTGATTCTCATTGCCGGCGACATCATCGACGGCTCGATGCGGCCGCTGAGGGAGGAGCACATGCACGAGGAGTTCCGCCGGCTGACGGCACCGGTGTATGCCTGTCTGGGCAACCACGAGTATTATAGCGGCGAGCCGGAGGCCCGCCAGTTCTACCGCGACGCCGGCATACTGCTGCTTAGCGACAGCGCCGTGGTGGTGAACGGCCTCTGCCTGATAGGCCGCGACGACCGCAGCAACAGGCACCGTAAGTCGCTGGGCGCCATCATGCAGGGCGCCGACCGCTCGCACTACCGCATCCTGCTCGACCATCAGCCCTACCACTTGGAACAGGCCGAGCGCTGTGGCGTCGATTTCCAGTTCAGTGGGCATACCCATCACGGGCAGGTGTGGCCCATCTCCTGGATAACCGACGCCATCTACGAGTGTGCCTTCGGCCAGCACCGGCGGGGCGCGACGCGCTATTACATCAGCAGCGGAATGGGTATCTGGGGCGGAAAGTTCCGCATCGGCACCCGCTCGGAATACGTCGTAGCCACCGTTAAGCCGGAGTAAGACAATGTCCGCAACATGCAAACTGGCAGTCCGAACCGTTCGGACTGCCAGTTTGCGCATTGCGGACTATGGGTCTGCTTACTCGTGGACATAGAGGTTCCAGCCGAGATAGGTGTCGATAGCCTCGTTGAGGATGTCGACGACATCGGTGCGGCACATGGCGACGTGGTGCTCGAAGCCGTTCTTGCAGATGTACTTCATGAGCTTCTGCAGGTTGTCGACCTGCGTCACGGCGATGCAGCCGTCCATGCCGTAGGGGTCGTTGGTTATCTGGCCCTTGCCGAGGTAGGCCTTGATGCAGCCGCGCGGGTCGTCGGTGGAGATGCGGAAGAAGGTGAAGGGGCCTTCCGACACCTTGGCGTAGACGGCACCGAAGGTGTTAATCTTGCCTAACGTACGACCTAACACCCCTAACGGCCCTAACTTCAGGTCGTCGTTGCCGACGAACGACTTGGCATAGTTGCCACAGTGCGTGCAGACGCACTTGTTGCGGTCTTCGGCGAAGTTGTTGTTCCAGTCGAGCAGGGCAGAGGCTTTTCCTGAGGCTAAGGTGAGGGCATACATGGACACGGCTCCGGCGAGGTCGGTCTCGCAGGCGGCGGGGATGAGCTTGTCGGAGAGCATTGACATGGTGACGCAGGGCGCGCAGCCGTAGTTCTGCTCCAAGGAGTCCCAGCACTGGATGGCCACGGCCTGCACGTCGTTAGCCTCTATCCAGTTCTCGACGGCCACGCTGAACTTGGCCTGCAGCGACAGCTTTTCACGGTAGCTGTCGGGCACCTTGGCATAGCAGGCGGTGCGGTTGCACATCTCAATGAACTTCGGGTCGTCGTCCTGAATCTTCTGGGCGGCGAAGAGTATCTCCGACAGGTCGGCAGGCACCACGGTGATGCCCGAGCGCTGCAGCAGCTTTTCCGAGGCGCGGCAGGTGTTGAAGCCCAAGGGGCGCGTGCCTATCTGGCCGAGACGGCAGTGGCGCAGGCCGTTCACCACGCGGCAGATGGCGGCAAAGCGGTCGATGTCCTGGCGGAGCAGCGGGTCGTAGATGGAGTAGGTGTGCAGCGTGGTGTCGGTGAAGGGGATGCCGTACTGGTAGAGGTTGTTGCAGACGGAGATTTTACCGCAGAAAGCGTCGCGGCGCGAGTCGAGGTCCACCTTGTCGTTCTCGTCGTCGCAAGCCTGCACCATGACGGGCACGTTCAGGTCGGCATCGCTGATTGCGTTGATGATGCCAATCTCAAAGCCGAAGTTGGGCAGCGACACGATGATGCCGTCAATCTCGTCGCGGTGCTGGCGGAACTGCTTCGACACCTTCAGACCGTCCTCGCGGGTCTCAATGCTCGACGAGCCCGTGGGCGTGGCGTCCTCAGGCAGGATGACATACTCGTAGCCACCGTCGTCGAGCGTCTTCAGCAGTTGCTTGCGAACGTCCTTGGCTAACTCAGAATTGAAATAGGCGCGCGTACCGATAATCACGCCGAAACATGTCTTTCCGTTTCTCATAATGGTATTTGCTTTAGTTTTCAGTTTTTAATGCTCCTACAAAGATAAGGATAATCTCTGAATTATCGAGGCAAGGCCAACATCTTTAATATTCTTTAACGCTTCCGTTCCGGAAAGGTTCTCCGAAGGTAGAAAGACCCTGTTTGAAAAGTGTGCCAAGCCTTGGCACACTGTGTATCTGGCCTTGGCACACTGTGTATCTGGCCTTGGCACACTTTTTAATTACGTTAACAATTGGGCTTTAATCGGCATATCAAAGGGGGAGTGGAAATGAAAAATATTTCGTACCTTTGCACCACTTAATGCAAAAACTATGAAAGAGAAAGTAACAATTGTGAAGGTGGGCGGTGCCGTCGTCGAGGACGAGGCACAGCTGGCGCAGCTGCTCACCGACTTTGCAGCCATCGAGGGCCGCAAGGTGTTGGTACACGGTGGCGGGCGCAAGGCCACCAAGACCGCTGAGCGCTTAGGCATTGAGACGCAGATGGTAGGCGGGCGCCGCATCACGGACGCTGCCATGCTGGAGGTGGTGACGATGGTGTATGGGGGACTGGTGAACAAGAACATTGTGGCGCGGCTGCAGGCCTGCGGCATCAATGCCATCGGACTGACGGGTGCCGATGCCGACGTGATACGCAGTCACCGCCGTCCGCCCGTCACGCTGCACGCTCCACAGCCCGGCAAGGAGGGGCAGGGGGTGGCTGAAATCATCGACTACGGCTATGTCGGCGACGTCGACAACGTGGCCAGCCAGACGCTGGCACAGCTGCTGGAGGCAGGACTGGTGCCCGTCATGGCGCCGCTGACGCACGACGGTGAAGGCCACGTGCTGAACACCAATGCCGACACCATTGCCTCGGAGACCGCCAAGGCGCTGGCCGACAAGTACGACGTGACGCTCATCTTCTCGTTTGAGAAACGGGGCGTGCTGAGCCGGCCCGACGATGACGACTCGGTTATCCCCGTCATCACGCGTGCATTATTTAATCAATACAAGGCCGACGGCACCATCTCTGGCGGCATGCTGCCGAAGATAGAAAATGCGCTCAGTGCCGTCGAGGCCGGCGTAGGGCGCGTTATCATCACCCTGGCTACGGCCATTGACGGGCGCCACGGAACGGTCATCAAATAAAAAAAATGAGCCACGGGTGTAACTTTCGTTTGCAACAATCGTCATTGATATAGAGAGGTGAACAAAATCAGTTTCCAAACCGACGTGTTGCCGCTGAAAAACGAGCTTTTCCGGCTGGCACTCCGCATCACCCAGAACAGTGCGGAGGCGGAGGACGTGGTACAGGAGACGATGATGAAGGTCTGGAACAGGCGCGAACAGTGGAGCCAGATAGAATCCATCGAAGCCTTCTGCCTGACTATCTGCCGCAACCTCTCGCTCGACAAGATGCGGCGAATGGACAATCAGGCGCAGACGCTCGAACCGGGTAACGACCCCGTCGACCGTAGCTACGGCGCAGACCCTGAGCAACAGGCGGTGCAGCGCGACCGGGTGGCACTGGTAAGACAGCTGATAGCACGACTGCCGGAGAAGCAACGGACGGCCATGCAGCTGCGCGACATCGAGGGGAAGTCCTACAGGGACATCGCTACGGTGATGGGCATCACGGAGGAACAGGTGAAAATCAGCATCTTCCGCGCACGCCAAACCATCAAAAAAGAATTTAAACGACAAGAAGAATATGGACTATAAGTACATCGAACAACTCTTAGAGCGCTACTTCAATGCAGAGACCTCGCTGGAGGAGGAAAGCATTCTGCGCACCTTCTTCCGGCAGGAGAACATCCCGGCGGAGATGGAGCCCTGGCGTGCACTCTTCACCGCTGAGGCTGAAGACGTGCGGCAGCTGGGCGATGACTTCGATGCACGTATCATGGCCATGATTGCTGACAGCCAGGATGAGGCTGACGAAACGCCACAGACTACCTACAAGGCCCGTGAGATACGCCTGACACAGCGACTGATGCCGTTGTTCAAGGCCGCTGCCGTCGTTGCCATCATCCTGACCATTGGCGGGGCGCTGCAGGCTCCGTGGGACAAGAGCTGGAACGGCGCACCGGTGGAATATGCTGAGCTGGACGGTGTCGACACCGTATCTGCCGTCATTCCCATACAGGCCGAGAACATCAGCGACATGGGCAAGGACACCACAGCCGTCTTCCTGTCCGATACGCCGGCGGGCACCGTTAAGTAACTGACACGAATATTTCTATGCTTTCTCTATATGAATCAATGTTTAGTAAAACACCCGTGAAACTGTGAAGTTTCGTTTCTCTCAAATTTTTACACATGCTAATAGTGAACGGGCTGCCCTGAGACATTCAGTGGCAGCCCGTTCGGCAGTAAGAGCAGGAGGCGTGCTATTCGTAGTAGGTAATCTCGCGCGTCTCCGTACTTTTGTCGCTGCCCACCTTGACGATGCGCTTGGTCCAGTTGCCGTGAGCATCGACTTCTACGAGTTCGTAGGTCTCGGTGAAAGGCTCCTCGGCGTCCATGCCGCCTTGCTCAACGCGCTTGCTGAGCAGCTTGCCGTCCTCCCAGGTGTAGGTATCCTCCTCGATGGTGTCGAAGTAGTGGTAGCTGTACGTGGTGATGAGGCCGTCGGCATTGTAGGCATAGTCCTCGCCGTTGCCGTCGGCATCCATGACACCGCTGACAATGCGTCCCAGCCCGTCGCGCTTGATGCCTGAGGGATAGATTTTCTTCAGGCTCTTGCCGTCGTAGGTGAGCCAAAAGCCCTGCTCGTCGAACGTGCGGGTGAAGGTGATGTCCCAGCGGTTGTGGACTTTGCACGACTTGACGGGTCCCTGCAGTTCGAAGAGTCCTAACTCGCCTCTTACCTCGCTGGCAGGCTGCTCGCTGGCGGCTTCCTCGGCAGACTGCCCGGAAGCGGCATCGTCGGCAGGAGCCGCATCGGTGCAGGGAGCGGCAGTAAACAGCAGCAGGCCTTCTTCTGTGAGGTAGGGCTCCATGGCCTCGACGGGAATGACGAGCTCCTGGAAGAAGTGGCTGCCGGTAGCCCAGTGCAGACGGACACCCTCCGCGTCGGGCGAGAACTGGTAGCTGCCGTCCTCGAAGAAGCTGGATTCTTTCTGTTTGTCGGTGCCGTACTTTTTAATCAGTTTCACCACGTTGTCCTGCGTGATGCTAACCAACTCAGACTGCGTCATGACGTGCCCGTCGCTCTTTCTCACGACAGCATCGTACTCGTAGGGACCGCCGTTGCCGTAGATGCCATCCTGAATATGGAAGCGCACGCACGCAGTGTTCTGATAGGTGTGTGTGATGTGCAGCATGTATTCAGCTGGGACACCCTCCAGCTCGCCTTTGGCCATACGGTTGGTGAAGGTGGTGCCGTATCGGTCGCCCACTTCTTGCAGCGTAACCTCGTCTGGCATGCCCAGTTCCCGGGCTATCTCCGAGGCACCTATCAGGCTGCGGATGCCGGAGGCTATGCAGGCTGCCGTCCCGCCCTCTCCCTGTGGCACGTCGAAGCGTAGCGTGAGGTGGGCGGGTATGCCGTCGGGATTCTGCGCGTCAGCTTCTTTCTCGTATGTTTCAAAAGCCAGCGGTGAGGATGTGCCCTCACCGCATGCAGCCACCATGATGGCTGTGGCCAATAATAGGAATGTTGTCTTCATGTCTCGCTTAATTAACGAAACTATACATGATGCAGCTTATTTCACCATGACCTTGCGAACCTTGCCGTCGGCACCGACGACGATGTTCAGGCCACGCTGCAGCTGCTGCAGGCGGATGCCGTTGATGCTGTAGATGCCGGCAACCTTCGAGCGCTGGTCGGCCTTCACCTCGCTGACACCAGCCATGGTGGCCTCGTCGTACTGCTGCGACTTCTCACCATTGTTCATCAGGTAGAGGTCGTAAATCTGACCGGACGACTTGGCTGCAGTGTGCAGAATGCGGACATATACCTGGTCGTTGCCCTCGTAGCTCAGATGGGTCTTCTTCCAGCAACGCTTGACGAGCGAGTAGGCGACGTCGCCCACCTTCGTCCAGTTCTCACCGTCGGCCGACACCTCCACCTGCATGGTAGGAATCTCACCGTCGTTACCATTGCCGGCGTAGATAACAATGTCGAATGGAGCCTGGTACTTGTCAACAGTCTCTAAGCTGGCATTGAACGGACCACCGCTTGGCTGCTTACCGAAGGTAAGGGCATCGCGGGTGAAGCCCATTTCGTCGTTGACGCCGATGACATCCTCGGCAGCGTCAGGATTGCGGTAGCTGCCGTCGCCAATATTATACTTGGTGTCGAGGCTTTCCCAAACCATTACCTGGCCGATAGACTTGATGCGCCAGCCGTCAGCCTCGTAGGTCTCAGGGGCCAAGGTCTTGCTGTAAACCATCACAGGCTGGTCTAAGATGTCATTGCCTTCTTCGTCCTTTTCATAAACAGGATTGCCTTCTTCGTCCTTCTTCTGCACCTTATCTGAGGTCTCATCCCAGTACTGGCCGGCATCCTTACCCCATGTGAAGAAGTAGTTGGCATTGGTGATGTTGCCATCTGCATCAGTCTGTTGACCCTTGCCCTTCCAGTTGTCGGCATTGGCGTCGAAGTGAGCCAGGACATCCCAGCGGATAGTGTTCTTGTCGATACCGTTGATGCCAACGAACTGCTGGCCGACCTCAGAGGTCAGGTAGTCACCGCCTTTAGCAAAGGCATAGATAGTAGTGGGCTGTGTCAGCACGATAGGCTCTGTGTAGATAACGGACTCGGTGTCCACGGTGCTGCCGGTATAGTTGTAATAGACAGTAGCGCCTTCTGATGCACCCGAAATGGTGATGGTCGACTTGCCAGCCTCGCGGGCTACGTCAAACTGCGGGGTAGCAGCCTGCACCATGATGATGATGTCCTTCGAGGCAATCTGGCTGTCGTTATAGCCGTCGCCGGTGGCGAAAGCCTTGACGGTAGCCGGTGCGGTGAAGGAAAGGGCCTCCGTGTAGACGGTGCTCTCTGTGGTCGGGTCGCTGCCGTCAGTCGTGTAGTAAATCTTCTTGGAGTTAGCAGCAGTGATGGTAACGGTGGTATAGCCGTTCTCCTGTGTCGGAGTGATGACGGGAGTGCCTACGGCTCTCTCGTCCTGTCTGGTGCTGAGCACTGATTGCAGAACATTGGGAATCAGCGTAGCGATGATGTCCTGATTAGCTACTGCCATATCCTCAATGGTCAGCGGCAGCAGCATGTAGGCATTGCGCTTGGGATTGTGGATGTGCATGGCAACAGCGTTTCCGGCGATGGCGATGACCTCGTCGTCAGCAAAATAGTCGCCTAACTCTACACCGGTGATGCCACCCTCGTTCAGCAGTTCAATACCTTCCGTCGCGTCAAGGCCCTCGAAGACTTCATGGGGATTCTCCGGGTCGGGTAATGTCAGGAAAGTGGCCTCGGTGGGTACGGCACTGCCGTAGCCTAATGCCTCGTAGAGGTTGGGGTTCAGGTTGAGCACAGGTATGAAGGCCACCAGTTTCTTAATCTCTGCTAAGAAAGGATGGCTGGCACCAATGGTCGGGCTGATGACTACACCCTTGAAGCGGTTGGTCTTTCCGTCTTCCAATTTTCCACGAAGCGTAGCAGCAGTCTCTTCGGTGGCGTCGACATTGATGTCTTCAAAGGCAAAGCGCTCATCGCCACTCAGGTAAATATGGGCATAGTCGCTGTCTAAGTCGCCACTGTACAGATAGGCCACGGGCTGGGCCTCTTCAACGGCGGGAGAGTCGCCCTCGTCAATCTGGAACAGATAGAACATGATACCAGCATCTGGTGTCAGCTGGAACTGAACGTCCTGCCTTGTTTCATTGTCTACGTTCGGATTATTTACTATCCATTTGAAGGTATAAGTACCTTCAGAACCTTCTACACTACCACCGACAAAGATGCAGGCTCCATCTGTTTGTGCAGAGCTCTCGTCGGCCAGGAACTGAATGTAGCTCTGTACAGGAGCGATACCACGGTTGGTGGCAGTGCCATTGGCTGAGCGTCCTTGGATTGTTATCTTCTGTCCGTTCTTCAACTGTGGGAAGGTAATCTTGGTTCCCTTACGGGTCAGACGGATGTTATTGGCAGCCAAGTGGATACTATTGTCCTTATTCGAGCCAATATCAATCTTTAAGTCCAACAATTCGGGAATCACGTGGCCGTTGGCTTTCCAGAACTTGCTGGCATCCTGCTTGACAGCGTTTTTCCAGTTGTTCACGTTGCCGTCGGCATCTGTGCCATTGTCTGCCCAGTTTGTTTTGTCGGCAGCAAGGTTTTCCTTGGTCTCATCGCTGAATCCTTGGGTAAAGTCCCAGGACTTCTTGTAGGTACCGTCGGTCGAGAAGTCATCTCTCAACTCGTCGTCCTGCGCATAGGCTCCTACGGCAAACGTCAGGAGCAGCGCCATCAAAGATAGAAATTTTTTCATAAGCGTTTCTGTGTTTAATAATTAATATTGAAAAAAAGGTGTTTTCGCTTATTCAACTCCAAGGTTGTAGGGTACCCAGTAGCCTCCGGCCATAATCTTGGCACGAATCTCTCCGTCCGTGCCTACAGCCTCATACTTCGGGCAGACGCGGTCGGCAATGATTCTCGGGTCGTTGTAGCGTACAGCCATGCGGTTCATCCATGGATAGACCTTACCTTCGCCGGCAAACTCCAGTATGACCTCGTCGAGCATGGCCATATCGTTGATACGGTAGGTGTTGTTGATGTTGATGCGGTCCATGCTGATTTCGCGTGCTGGCAGGCTGTAGCAGCCACGGACACCCATGGAGGGATATTTACGAGTACCCCAGTTTGCTGTTCCTGTCCAGTCGCACAAAGTGGGGTCGTACTTGCTCTCAAAGCCTTCCCACTCTTCCGTGCCAGCCTTGAAACACTCTTCCAGCTCGCCGGCCTTGACACCGACGTTGAATACACCATTCATGGCATAGAAGCGTCCTAAGTGGTTGAGGGCCTCGGCCAGCATCATGTGGTACTGGGTGGCACGATAGAGGAAAATGTGGCAGTCGTCTTCATAGGCATTTGGGCGCACGCTGCTGCCTGTCGTACGGAACTTGGCAAAGTAGGGTACACCAGATGAAGTGCCGAAACAGGCCTTATAGCGGGTGTCGTTGGTAGAGCTACCTGGATTGAAGTCTTTGTCAAGGAAGCGATTGATGCCAACTTCCGACGGACGTAACAGGTACTCGTTGGGGAACTCGTTAGATAAATGCTTCAGCAGGGAGTTGGTCTGATTGTTGGTATAATCGTATATGATGGCACTAACGGTATCATAAGGTCCGGGTACCTTTCCGTTATAGTTCCAGTTGGCCGTATAGTGGCCTGGAGTAGCTCCGCCGGGCAGCCAATAGACATTGGAACCCGGGTCGGCAGTGATGTCAATCTGCTCATTCAGTGCCTTCAGCAGTTCGTCAGCAGCAGTCTTGTAATAGTTCTTGGCATCCTGCTGAGCAGCATCCATGACAGCACCCTTCCATAGGCACAACTCGGCATGAAGTCCGGCATAGGGCGGGACGGTATAGGTCCATTTACGGTACTGGCTGCCGGCAACATTAGTCACGTTGGCAGGGTCGAGCCATGCTATCCAGTCAATTTCATCAGTAGCCTCGGCACCGTCAACGCCCGTTTCCAGCGTGCTCAGGCACTTGTCAACGAGTTCTGGCAGTTGCATGAGTTGAAACTTGCCATTGCCCTTGATATCGGCGATGCCGGACACGGGGTCGTCGAACCAGACGGCCTGGCCGTAAATTTCAGCCAGTGTCTTGTAGGCCCATATCTTGATGCGGACGGCTGAAGCCACCAATGGCTTGTAGACTTCGTCGGTGACAACGGGGTTCGAACGGAACTCCTTCATCTTCTCGATATAGTCGTTGCAGGCAATGATAACCTCGTAGTAGCCTGCCGGGTTAGCGTAGGGGTTGCCCTGCAGGTTCGGTTCGTAGTTGTAGACGGCCTGCAGCTCGGGTGTTGGGTTGTCGGTTACTTCAATGAGTTCGCCACGGGTCTCGGTGAGCAGGATTTCCTTGTCGCCTACAGCCTGCATCTTGGTCATGATACCCAAGAAGCCCGTATACATTTCCGTTTGGCTGGAGATATACTCGTCACCTGCCAGTTCGTCGTCCGTCGACGGGTCGAAGAAGTCGCTGCAGGAAACAAGGAGCGCTACGCTAATTAATAGTGGAAAGTGAATAGTGAATAGTGCTTTCGTCCACTTTCTTTTGCTTATATTGAATTTCATAATTATCATTATTAATTATTCATTATTAATTATTCAAATAGTGCGAAGCCCGCATCAGAATCTCAGGTTCACACCAACCTTGAAGGCGCGGGGAGCAGTGGCCTTGGCATAGTCGACACCCTGCATCAGCGAACTGTAGCTATAGGAGAACTCGGGGTCAAGACCCAGATACTTGGTGAAGCAGATGAGGTTCTGCCCGGTTACGAATACGGTGCCGCCCTGCAGGAAGTTGAACAGGGGCTTGTTCCAGGTATAGCTCAGCGTCACGTCGCGCAGCTTGAGGTAGCCGGCATCTTCTATCCAGCGGTCGCTGAAGGCGTTGTTGCCTACCAAATCGTTGAAGCGGACACGGGGAATATCGGTCTGCTGACCCTCCATCGACCAACGGCGCAGCATGGCTGTGCTTTGGTTGGTGAAGTTGTTCCCCGACTCGGTGACGCGGCGTACAGCATTGTATGCCTTGTTACCGACGGAGTAGGCGAACGTCATGTCAAGGGCGAAGTTCTTGTACTCGAAGCGGGTGAAGAAGGAACCGAAGAAGTCGGGAGTGGCAGAGCCTAACACCTCGCGGTCGTTGTCGTCGATGACACCATCGTTATTCTTGTCGAGGTAGTGTACATCGCCAGCCTGGAACTGTTGGCCGTTGGCTGTCAGGTTGGAATAGGTGTCGGTCTCGGCATCGTAGTGGGCATTCTCTGCCTCTGCCGTCGTACTGAACACACCGAGTGAGCGGTAGCCGTAGAAAGCATACGGGTCTTCACCGACACGGGTGATGATTTGGGCATCGTCGTCAAGGGTGGTAACCAGCTCGTTCAGCGTGCCTAACGACTTGACGCGGTTCTTCAGGGTCGTGATGTTGCCACCGACCATCCAGCGGAAGTCCTTCAAGGCAATGGGCATCACGGAAAGTGACAGTTCCAGACCCTTTGACTCCAGTTCGGCGTCGTTGTTATAGTACAGACTGGTGCCGAGTGCCGAGGAGCGTGTGCCGGTCATGAGCACGTTGGTAGCCTGGGTGTTGTAGTAGCCGAGGCCAATCTGCAGACGGTTGCGCAGCAGTGAGGTCTCCAAGCCAACGTTGAAGGTACGGTCGCGCTCAGGCTCCAAGGTTGTGTTGGGTACGTTGGCACGGACGATACCGGCAATGGTCTGGTAGGGCTGCGACGTGTAGTAGTACTTGCCAAACTTCGACTCGTAGCGGCTGTTGCCCGTGAAGGTCAGGTTGGCATAGACATTCAGCTTATCGAGCCATGAGGCCTGCGACAAGCCCGGCAGGTTCTTGGCCATCAGCACAGCATCGAAGGCAGGGTAGAAAAACATGCGGGAAGCATCCTTTCCCGTGGCCGACGAGCCGTCGAGCGATGCCGTCATGCCTACCTTGACCAAGTTGTTGTAGGTGTAGTCGGCATGGGCAAAGATATTCATCCAGTTCCACTTGTTGTTGTAGCCGGTGAAGTACTTACCGATGGTCTGTGTCTTACCCATTGTCTTATAGAAGTCGTTACCCGTGTTGCGGCCGAAAGCGGCATCATACTCGTAGTTGGTGAGCAGCGACTGCCAGCCGAGGTTGAAATTCAGCTTATGGCGTTCACCCAGGTTCAGCTTGTAGGCTCCGTTTACGTTGAAGAAGAGGTTGAAGGTGTGGTTAGTACCGACGCGGACGGAGTTCTTGATTTCACCGTACTGGTCGAACTGTGGCACGACGTCCTCGTTGTCAATACCGGGAACGAAGGTTTCTTCCTGGTTGTAGTTGTAGTACATGCCTACGATGCCGTTGAGCGTCAGATTACGGATGGGTGAATAGATAAGGTGGATTTTGGCATTCATGTCGTACTGGCGGTTCGTGGCTGTCAGCGTGTTGACCATTGACACGGGGTTGCTGACCCAGAAGTCGCTGTTTTCAATAGCGCCGAAGCGGTAGCTGGCATAGCGGCTGATGAGGTTGCCGTACATATCGCTCTGCATGGGGTTCAGCAACGGGGCGCGGCGGTAGGCAGCCAACATGGGGTTGGTCTCTAAGCTCATGCCCTGTTCCTGGTATTGTCCTTTCAGGTAGGCCATGTTGATATTGGCGCGTATCTCGAACTGCTTGCTGACCAGCACAGAGGCATTAATCTGTGCGTTGTAGCGGTCAGTGAAAGTCTCGCGGATGGTACCGTTGTCACCCATATAGCCTAACGAGATGTTGTACTTGGCGATGTTGTCACCACCCTCCACACGGAACAGGTAGTCCATGGTGGAGCTGTTGTGGTAGATTTCGTCCTGCCAGTTGGTGTCGTACTGGTAGAGGTACGACATGTTGGCATCGGGGTTGCTCAGGAAGGTGAAGTCCTTGAAGAAGGCCTCCTGATTGGCATAATAGGTCAAACCAATATCCGACAGATAGCTCTTATACTGCGAGGCATTCATCAGAGGTATGCGCTTTTTGTTCCAGTTCATGCCGGCAATGGCGGAGAACGAGATGCGGGTGTTCATGTTGGTGGTGCTGGCCTGGTCGGTCTCTATCATCAGCACACCATTGCTACCCATCGAACCGTAGGCGGCAGCATCAGCTCCTTTCAGCAGCGTGATGTTGCGGATGTCCTGACCGTTAAAAGCCTGGAACCAGGAGCGTGAGTAGCCCTTGATAATCTGGCTGATGTTGGCATCAGGCATGTAGGGCACACCATTGATGACGACAAGTGGTGCATTGTCGGCTACCAAGGAGCGTACGCCACGGAACTGCATCATGGCACCTTCGCCCGTCATACCGCTCTTGTTGGTGACCTGCAGTCCGGCCAGTTCGCCTTTCAAGGCGTTGTCAACCGACAGGGCGCCGAGGGCGAAGTCCTTGCGGTTAAGGTTGGCATTGCTGCCTGCTACCGGGTTGCCCTGGACGTCACCGAAGGGGGTAATCTGGGTCTCGTTGTAACGGCTGCGGTTCTCCTCGATGAGGTAGACATGAAGGTCGTTGGCCTGATTGTCCAACAGGTAGACGACCTTGTTGAAGAAACCGTCGTGCCATACGTTGAGCGGCTGTCCTTCCTTCACGCCGTTGATGGTGAAGCTACCGTCATTGCCCGACCGTACGCTTTCGCATCCCTGACTGGAGATGACGGCGTCGGCAACGGGCTTGTTGTCAGATGTAAAGACGTATCCGCTAACTTTCTGTGCATAGATACTGACGGCAAAGGCTACGGGGAGCGACATGCTCAGTATCAGTCTTTTCATATTATTAGTCATAATTATATTTCGGTTAGTGTTCTATGATTATCTGTTGAACGGTATGGGACGCAGGCACCAGTGGTTGAGCTTGACGTTAGTCTTGGTGTTCCAGTTGTTGCAGTTAATGCGGAATACAACGTTGACAGCAGAACCGTCGCCATTGGCATCGGGGATGCTCAGCTCGTCAATCATGAGGCCTCCGTCAGTGTCGTAGTTATCGGCACGGCTGTTTCCTCCAATCTCGCGGACAAGGGTCGAGTTGTAGCCTTCCGGATGGCGATAGGGCAGCGTAGTGCCTCGGTCGTAGTGATAGGCCGTGGTCGTTCCCCATGTAATGACATTCGACTTGGCCACCTCCTGGCCATTGACAAGAACGGCCACAGTAACGTCAAGATTCTGGTTCTGGACAGAACCCATGGCCAGACGATAGGAGCCGGGGGGTATCAAGAAGGGCGACACCGTACCGTCATCATTGCGCTTGATGGGCGTAAAGTCCAGTGTCCATCCGTCTTCATCAGAAACTTCTGATGGCTTGTCGAAGCGAAGCACACGGTTCTCGTGCAGCGGCCATACGCCAGACAGTGGTGTCCAGGCCGCCACTTCTGTATCGCAGCTCTTGAAGTTTAGGTTGGTGGTTTTAAAGTATGCAGCCTTTTGCTCGTCGGTGCAGTTCTCGTAATAATAGAATTCGTCCTTCAGTCGATAAATCAGCACGTTATGTGGCAAAGTGAGTTTGTTTACTTTGTAGACAATACCGTTGGACAGAGTCTCTGCATTAGCAACATCAACTTGCTGCTCTTGTGTATCCCAGTCTTTGCTGAAGATACTGGTCAGCGGCTCTTCACTATTTGTCAACTCCTCTGCGGTGAACTGTTTCTTGAAGAAAGCCACTTTCAAAATCCAGTCCTTCATCAGACTGTCCTTGCGCTCCAGTCCCCATTTGTTGAGTCGCTCGTGGGCATCGGCCAAAGCGTTGTTAATAACATCGTTCGAGAAAAGCAGCATAGTAGCGGTCAGTGACTCGGAGTTCATGTCGAAGCCTTGATTCTCGAAGAACGTGTTGGTATAGATAAACACGGAGTCGTAGACAGTGTTACCTTCGTCATTGATGCCGATAGCCTTGGAGTTGGCGCGGTCGAATACCTTGCCGCCAGAGGCGTTGACCAGTTCCTTGAAGATGGAGTAGTCGTCGCCGAGATTGTCAATATAGTCGCGTAGCGATGTCGGCGTGTTTATCATCTCGTCAATCACGTAGATGTAGCCGTTGCTGGTCTTGATGACTTCCTTGACATGGGCGTTGTTGAACATGAGATGGTCAATGATATTGCCTTCCTGCCCCTGTTCGTCCAAACTGACGTTGACATACTTGCCGTGCCACATCATCAGACGGTCGCCGTCGTGAAGGTTGGCTGGCGACACCGACATGTCGCTGACGTGGGAGCGGGTGACGAAACGCACGTCTTCCGTAGGCATGGTGAAATGGTCGTCGGTCACAATGAGCATGGTGCTGAGCTGACCTTTCTGATGCAGCTCGTCGAAGACGCCTTCGCTGGCAAACAGTTCTTTCATGCCCGTCATGTCAGAACGACTGGCGACATAGGCTTCAGAAGTCTCTTTGACTATCTTCAGCTCTGCATTGGTGATGGGCGTGTCGGCGGAGTCGTAATGCTCGTCGTTTTTCAGCTCAGAGCAGGCAAATGTCAATCCCGCTGTGAGCAACAATATAATGAAATTCTTCATAGTCTTCATAATCTTTGCTTATTGAATAGGGATGAACTTGATGGTGTCGAACTGAACGCTGAAGTTGCTGTTGGTGCTGGCAGCAGGGTCAAGAACGACAAAACTGAAGGTATGGGCTGCTGTCTCCGGGAATTCTATCTCGTCGTAGATAGTTGACGTGTAGATGCCGGGCAGGGCGCTGGGTACCTTGGTGTAAGGCGATACGAAACGGGTGTAATCCTCGTTGTCGTCGAAAGTCATGCGAAGCATACCGCCGTTACCGTCGCTCATGGTGCGCATAAAATTGTGGTTAGTCGTATAGACAATGTTCAGTTCTACGCGGTACTTACCTGCTACCAAAACCGGTGTTCTCATGGAAACACTGCCCATATAGCCTAAGTTGAAGACGACACGGTCGTTGTTGTTGGCATAAGTCTTGGGGACTACTTCCTTGGTTCCTTCACGGTAGGTATAGGTCTTCTGAGTGGCTACATAGCTGATATATCCATAGCTGTTGTTCCTTGTTCCAGACTCACCTACTTCATAGGTAAAGCAGGCAGCGTTGAAGACGGAGAACTTCTGGTCGTTAGCCACAGGTTCGGCGGGCTGATAGTATTCCGGGTCAACCATGTTCTTGATTTCCGAATAGTCGCCCATATCCCAGATGACAGTGGCCTGTTCCGGTTCCCAAACGGGCATCCAGTTGTCCAGTTCGTGGACATAGCCATTCTTAGCCAGCACGTTTGACGATGCCGTGACGAAATGTACCGGAAGGCTGGAGGCATTCAGCACGTAAGTGTCTTCCTCTGTGGCGGCCTCTTCGTTATAGGTGACGGTAAACACCTGATTGTCGGCAGAGGTTCCCCAGATACGGGTAGTCTCGGAACCGCTCATAGCTCCCAGGTCTTCTGTCTTATAGGAGTTTTGCAGGATGTGGTAGCCTACGTATTCGCGGAGCAGGGAGTCGGTGGTCAGCCCTCTGTCGTCATCGGCCTGCAGACGGGCTATCAGTCCGTCTACACTGTTGATGCCGGACGCAGCGAAAGTTTCATCGGTCACGTTCAGCACCGTGTAGTAATAGTGGGTGATGATGCGATTGCGGTTTTCGTCATACGTCGTGTCAACAATCATCGTCAGCCGCTCGTCCCAGCCTGTCTGTTGGAAGGCCTGCGTTAAAATGGCCGACTGGCCTGCCTCGACGATACGGTCATAGACCGTCTCTACCAGGGGCGTCATGGCGCGTGAGAGGGTATAGATGGCACCGTTGAAGGCGCTGTCGCCCATCTCAATGATTTTTCCTTCACCATTGAGCGTGGCCTCACCGGCATTCTCCGTGTCAATCTCTACGGAGAGATTGTCGTTGCTCAGATTCTGGAGTGTGGTCTTCTTGATGAAATCTTCCGGGTAGATTTGCCCCTTAACAGTATGATAGAGCATAAAGGCGCGGGCATAAGCCGGTGTCAGCTGCTCTACAGAAGAGATTCCGCGTCGCTGGTAGAACTCCGCCATGGCCTCGTTGTTGGGGACGAAAGCGGTGAAGGTCGTACCGTCGGACGACTGGTTAAGGGCATTGAACATACCGGAGTAGTTCAACAACTTGACGTATTCTGAGAATTCCTCGCGTTCTGAAAGGATGGTGGATATCGGCATCAGCGTGGCAGGCTTGTACACACCGCCCTTGTTTGAGTCGTTGCCGAAGTCGAACACATCCTTGTCGCAGGCTGTCAGCAACATGGCGGCAGCAGCAAGGACTATGACTTTCTGATATATGCTGTAAATCTTCATAATGATATGCTCCTTTCGGTTACTTAGAATAATATGGGTTCTGTTCCAGCAGCTTGTTATGCTCTATGTCGGCTTCAGGAAGTGGCATGTACCAGGCATTTTCATCCTGTAACACGGATTCTATCCATGCCTGATTAGTAGTCTGGTTGCCTTCGAGGACCTTGGCTACGAACTCGTTCTTGTAACGTCCGCCAGCAACACGGCCTAACCATAGCACGTCGTACCAGCGTTTACCTTCTGCCATCAGTTCCAGTTCCTTCTGTTCTAAAACTTCTTCTAAGAGAGTTTGCTCGTTCAACTGAACTACAACGTCAGCAATATAGGCTTCATTGCCGCCATAGTTGTCAAGGCCGGCACGATTGCGAATGCGGTTCACCAGCTCTACGGCTTCTGCCCAGTATCCTTGTCCCTTCATCGTCAGGGCCTGCGCCTTCATTAACATGATTTCGGCTACACGGTAGATGATGAAGTTGGCATCCGTATGAGCGCGGACACCACCGACAATGTCGGGAACGTCAGTACCATAGTATTTCCAGATGTAAAGGCGCTGAGCTGTCGGCCATGTGTTGACGACAGAACCTTCAGGTACGAAGGTGCAGAGTAACATGCGTCCCATGCGACCATCCTCCGTCATACCCTTAACCTTTAGAGCCAGTGTCTCGGCTTTCAAAAGTTCGACGGCAGCCGTGGTTGGCTGTAAGGGCGAACTGGCTGTTGTCGTGAAAAGGTTGGAGAAATTGTTGTTAATAGCATTCAGCGAATAATCCCAGTTCAGTTCAAAAATGGACTCATTGCTGTTGCCGGGGTAGAACATGGTGTACCAGTCGGAGGTGTTTGACATGAAGGCCGGACGGAACGTGTCGGTGGCATTGAGAATCATGTCACAATATTCAATGCACTGGTCGTAGTCCTCACTCCATAGGCAGACATCGGCTCCCAAGGCATAGAGCGCCCACTTGGTGACACGTCCCTTGGTGGCCCACTCTTCCTCATAGGTACCCTTGGCAGCGCCTGTGGCCAGTGCAGTCCGGACGTCGCTTTTGATTTGGGCTATGATGTCAGCCTCTGACGACTTGGCCTTGTCGAAGTTGGCTTGGTCGTTGACATAGGCTTCTAATATCAAAGGTACTTCCTTGAAGTTCTTTACCAAAATGAGATAGCAGTAGGCCCGAAGGAAATACGCCTCGGCCAGATGCGAGTTGCGGATAGAGGGATAATACGTGTTGTCTTCAACACTTGGTGCGTACAGGATGACAGAGTTGGCCATGCCAATCACCTTATAGAGCGTTTCCCACTTACACAAGGAATTGGAAGACAGGATATTGAAGTCCTGTAGCTTGGCGTCGTTTGTACTATTTGTGTAGAGGGCACCGCCGCGCAGCTCTCCCCATTTGATGAGTGTAGGCACACACTGTCGGAGGTAGGAATAGCCGGCGCTGATGACGGACTCTACATCCTCTTTGGATTGCCAGTAATTGTCGGTCACCTGCTCGTTGTTTGGCAGGATGTCAAGCCACTTGTTGCAGGAAGTAAACAAAGGTAAAAAGGTAAAAAGGTAAAAAGGTAAAACCCATTTGCCCAACATCTTTACCTTGCTGAATATTGTTGCTTTCATATCTTTACTTTTTTATTATCTTACTTTTTTACCTTTAGAAGTCGAGGTTGATACCGAATGCGAAACGCTTGGAGACAGGTGTCGTAGCACCGTCCATGACCAAGGCTGTAGAAGCACTGGGCAGCTTGACCTCCGGGTCTTGTCCCTTGTACTTGGTCCAGGTGAAGAGGTCGTAACCCGTGATGAAGGCGTTCAGTTTGGTGATGCCCCACTTCTTCAGCCATTTCTTCGGGAAGTTGTAGCTCAGCGACAGGGTCTTCAGGCGGATGAACGAAGCATCCTCCACGAAGCGGTCGCTACCCAAGTAGTTGTAACCCATGCCATAGAGGGCGCGGGGGACGTCGGTCTGGTCGCCCTCGGCGCGCCAGCGGTGCAGTACGGCAGTCGACTGGTTGCCGGTGCCATACATGCTCTCCAGGTTCATACGGGCGCTGTTGATGACTTTCTGACCGTAGCGTCCATAGAAGAAGGTGGTCAGCGTCAGCTGCTTCCAGCGTACTTGGAAACCGCCACCGCCGATGAGCTTCGGGTTGGAGTTGCCCAAGTAGACAATATCGTTCTCGTTGATGACACCGTCGTGGTTGACGTCCTCGTACTTGGCATCGCCGGGGAAGGTCAAAGTGGTACCATTACGCATGGTGATGGGCTGACCGTTGTAGTCGTACATCACCTTGCCGCTGGCATCGCGGGCATAGGTGTCGTTGGTGTTCTGATAGACACCGAGGTAGCGATAGCCGTAGAACGAACCGACGGGAGAGCCCTCGACGACACGCTGGGCATACTTGCCATTGCCGAAGGAGTATTGGTCCTGTACCCATGTGTTGGGAATCTCTTCCACCTTATTAATATTACGCGAGACGTTGGCATTGACCGATACCGTCCAGTCCTTGTTCTTCAGTACGGTGTAGTCGAAGCGAAGCTCGAAACCCTTGTTGCTCATGCGGCCGGAGTTGATGAACTTTACGGATGAGTAACCGGTAGTTGTCGGCAGAGCCGGGGTCTTAATCAGCATGTCCTTGGTGCGCTTGTCGTAGTAGTCGAACGTGATGTTCAGACGGTCGAACAGGCGTAGGTCGATACCGAAGTCAACTTCGCGGGTTGTCTCCCACTTCAGATTGTCCAACTGCATGCGGTCGGGTTCGATGGCAGGCATGTTCATGTAGTCATACTGACTGTTCATACGCTTATAGGCACCGAGATAGACGGAAGCACCGGAAGGTGACGTTCCCGACCATCCTAAGCCGAAGCGCAGCTTGGCCTCGGTCAGCCATTTCCTGATGCCTTCGCCCCAGAAGTGTTCCTGCTCGATGTTCCAGGCGGCACCGAAGGCGGGGAAGGTTCCCCAGCGCGTTTCCTTACCCATGGAGGAGTTACCCTCGTGGTTGATGGTGGCGCGGAGTACGTAACGGTTGTCGAATGAGTACACGGCCTGACCTATCAGCGAGACGGTACGGCGCTCGGAATTATCAGAACCCGCTGAGGCCACCACGCTGCCTACAACAGGGTCGCTCAAGTTAGGCGAAGCATTGCCGTAGGTGATGTTCGAGCTGCTGAAGCTCTGTGTGTCGCTGGTCTTGAAGACGGCGGTGGCAATCAGCTTGTGCTTCTCGGCAAAGGTGTTGTTGTAGATAAGCTTGTTCTCGGTCTGCAAAGAGAAAGCATCAGAGGTAGCGTCAGTACTCTGGTTAGCGAAGGGGTTGGTCCACAGCACACCCGTTGCTTCCTGAGGCAGGAACTTCTTGTTCTTGGTGGTACGCATATTCAGCGACACCCAGCCCTGATACTGCAAGTGGAAGGGGAAATCGTAGCCCAAGGTGATGGTCATCTTGCCGTCACGCTGGGTCGTCTTGTTATAGCCTTCATTAACCAGAGCCACAGGGTTGAAGTTGGACGACCCCTTATTGCTGCTGATACTGGTAAAGGCACCTTGGAAGTCGCTCTCCGGCGTGAAGTAGACACCTGTGGACTGCTTGGTGACGTCGTCAATCCAGTAGGGGCTCAGGTTCGGCATCTTCTGCTGAGCCATGGCACGGGCATTGTCTAAGACGTTGGCGTCCCTATTGGTGTTTGTGAATGCAAAGTCGGTATGGACACGCAGGCGGTCACTGAAGTTATAGGTAATCTTCATGCCGGCCGACAGGCGCTGTACGCCCGTGCCTTTGGTGGTACCCTGCTCGTTGTAGTAGCCGAGGTTGAGTTTGTAGACGGCCTTCTCACCACCACCCGTCATCGAGAAGTTGTTATCAGTGATGATGGCGTTCTGCTTGACGGCGTCCACCCAGTCGGTGTCTACGTTGTATTCATCGTAGTAACGGTAGTCAGGGTCGAACATCAGTTCCTTGTTGTTGAACAGCATGTTCAGCTCATTAGCGGCACTGGACACGCCCTTGGCGTTGGCTGCGTTCCAGATTTCGTCCTGCATCAGTGCGACGTACTGCGAACCGTTCAGCAGGGGGATGGACTTCGGCTCATACTTAAACGTCAACTTCGACGAGAAGGAGAACTTGGTCTTACCCATTGCGCCGCGCTTGGTGTTGATGAGAAGCACACCGTTGGCACCCTTCGTACCATAGATGGCGGTAGCCGACGCATCCTTCAGCACCTCGATGCTCTCAATGTTGGCGGGTGCAATGTTCAGCAAGGCACCGAAGTCCTCGGCATTAGCCGTTGAGAAGTCGAAGTCGTCGTTGATGTCGACATCCTGCGGCACACCGTCGATGACAATAAGCGGCTCGTTGCTGCCGTTCAGCGAACTGGTACCACGGATACGGATGGTATTGCTGGCACCCGGGTCACCGCCGAGTGAGATGTCCAAACCGGAAATCTGACCCTGCAAGGCTTCCTCGACAGAGGTGACAGGGGTATTGTCCACGATGTCGCTCAGGTTCAGCTTCTGCACCGATGAGGTCTGTTCCATACGTGAGATACCCATCAGGTCGCGGGCACCACGGTTACCCGTTACCGTTACCTCACCCAGCGTGGTAGCACTCTCCAAGGTGAAGTCCAGATGTGTCTGTCCGCTGAAGTTAACGGTCTGTGTCTTCATACCGATATAGCTGACACGTACCTTCAGGTTCTTGGCATTGTCAGGTACTTGCAGGTTGTAGTTACCGTCCATGTCGGTCACGACACCCTTGACGTAGCGGTTCTGGTTGTTCACCAGCACTACGTTGGCACCCATGATAGGTTCTAAGGAGTCGCCGAACTTCTCGGTGACCTTACCTGAAATCACATGGTTCTGAGCCATCATGCCCACTGAGCAAAACAGCATCAGGATAAGGATATATATTCTATTTTGTTTCATGGCTGTCTGGTTTATTCAATGATTCCGTCAATCAGTTGCATACATCCGTCTGAGAAGGCAAAGGGCAGGCCAAAGTACTTGGTGCTGACCGGTATGGCATTGGCTCCGTCTTTTTGGATGGAGAAAGTCTCGCCGTTGTCAATGATACTCAAGTTCTCGCCGCTCATACTTAGGAAGGTACCCTTGCAGTCAGAGCCGGGGTAGGGATAGCTGGTAAACGAGTTCATCAGCGACGAGATGAAGTATTGGCGCAGGTAGTTGGCCAACAGCGTCTTGTTGTTGGATGAAAGCGTTCCTGTTACCGTATAGTCGCTGGCAATCTTCAGACTTCCGCAGCCGGGAATCTTGGCAATGTTCTGGCTGATGGCCTCGTTGGTAGGAACGAAAGCTATCAGGCGCAGGCCAACGGCGGCTAATGAAGGCATCAGTCCGGTTTTGGTGTCAACCAGGCCGGATTTCTGCAGCAGCTGTGAGAAGAGGTAATATTCGTAGGTCTTATCGTTACCTACGGCTAAGAGGTGCTCCAAGCCGTCTCCCGAGGCTTCGGCGAACAGCATGGGTGCATCGTAGCTATAGGAACGGCCGTTGTCCCAAGCCTCGCCACTGTTCTGAATCTCGTGGAAGTCGACAAAGGGCGAACCCGTATATCCGGGACGTAGTTGCTCGTTGAACAGGGCGTTGGTCGTGATTTGTCCATCGCGCACGTACCAATAATTAAAAGTAGCATTGGTAGGTACTACTTGAAGACCGGACGTCTTCAGCTCATTGACGTTCTGGGCGGTGTGGATGTTGACGATGCTTTGCTTACGTCCACGGCCCATGCTTACGAAGTTGCCGTCCTGGGCGCTGTACTCTTCCAGAATACTACCCTGTGTCGTCACGTTCAGTCGCATGGCCGGGTCGTTGTTCTCAAACTGTTCGTTGGAGGGAATCAGCGTGACGAACTCTGACTTGTTGGATGCCAACGACAGGATGTACTCACTGCCGTCCAAGGCATAGAGGTAGTCGATGTAGTTCTTGTCCTTGAAAGCAGGGCCGACAACCGACGAGAAGATGGCCGGAGCCTTCATGTCGTCCATGCCGTAGAGGACGCCGTTGACGCACATCTTGCGGTCGGTCACTTGGTCAGGCTCTACATTGATGGGTGTACCGTAGTAGGTCTGCACCTTCTCGTTCTTGATTTCCTCGGGGAATACCAACTCGTTGGCCTGGGCAAACGACTGCATGATGAAGTATTCTAAAATCAGCGGGTCAAGGTCGCTCAGCTGGCTATAACCGCTCTCTGCCGTCCAGTAGTCGGTGAAGAAACGGTCCATGGCGGCATTGGTGGGAGCGAAGATGCTATAGCCTACGCTCTCCAGCTGTGCCATCTGGCGGTAGTTGTTCACCGGCCACTCGCAGGAAATCCTCGGCAGACGGCCGTGGGTGCGGATATATGCGGTGTAGCCTAAGTTGTCGTTGGTTTCTTGGTCAGCCTCCTCATAGGTGGCATAGCTGTCGTAGAGGCTGAGGAAGTCGCTGTAGTCGGGATTCTTTCTCAACTCATTATAGATAGTCTCCATGGGGCGAATGACCTGATTGATATGGTACAGGTATCCGTTGTCAGTGATGACGGCATTGCCATCCGTCACGCTGGCATTGGCCACGTTGAAGCCGTTCGAGCCGCCCGTCCATTGGCTGTTGGGGAAGAAGTACTCATAGTTGTAGGCGGCATCAATACCCTTGGTCTCGAAGAGCTTGTTCGACAGTACGGGCAGGAAGCGCTCGTAGTGGTAGATTTTCAGGTCGGTCAGCTCCGTTGCCGTAGGAGTAAGCTTGACGCTGACCTCTTCAATGTCGTCACGGCTGCGGGTACGGTGCTTGTAATACAGGCCGGCATTGACCTGCTTCTGCTCCTCCGTGGCACCGTCGCCGTCGGTAGGACGGAAGTTCACCAGCTTGTTCCAGTCGTATGCATAGTACATGAGGTGGAACCCGATAGTGTTCTTCAGCAGGGTTGGGTCTTGGGCATACATGTCCTCTACCGAGGAGTAGCCATACTCTTGCAGGAAACTTGTGAATGCCTGGTTGTTGGGAGCCATCACGGTCATGATGCTCTTACCGTCGACAATCGGCCGGTAGCCTGACAGTTCAATGCCCCTTAGGAACATGGAGTAGTTTCCCTCACCCTCCAGCACCTGATAGGCATTGCCCTTGACGTTGTCTGGAATGCGATACTGGTCGCTGTCTTCCAAACTTTCTTGGCAGGACACGGCAAAAGCGGCAGCCATAAACAGGCCGCACACCATAGATAAACCTTTGAATTTTGCCATTATACTACGTAGTTCGTTATTAGTTTTTTTATTTCTTAATAGTTTGTTAGCAATAGATTGACTGCAAATTTACAATATTTTACTTATTTAATAAACGTTTATCTTTAATCGTTATGATTAATTAACACTTCAAGAGAGCTCAATTCTTGGGCTATTCCATGAAAAAAGCGTAACTTTGTCCCCGAATAGCAAACTACAAAGCGAATAAACTAACGAATCAGAAACCATCATGAAGACAAGATTTACTATGATTGTAGCCATGCTGACGCTCTGCATCAGCATGAGTGCACAACAGTTGGCATTCCCAGAGGCGCAAGGATGGGGGCGCTTTGCTGTCGGCGGGCGTAACGGAAGCGTCTACCATGTGACCAATCTCAACGACACAGGAGCGGGTTCCCTGCGCGATGCCGTCAGCAAGCCGAACCGCATCGTCGTGTTCGATGTGGCCGGTGTCATCAATATCAGCAGCCGCATGGTGTTCAGCAACAACCTCTACGTGGCCGGGCAGACGGCACCGGGTGAGGGCATCACCGTCTATGGCAATGGCGTCAGCTTCTCGGGGGCCTCTAATATCATTGTCCGCTACATGCGCTTCCGCATGGGCCACAAGGGTGACAGTGGCAAGGACTGTGCCGGTATTGCCAACGGCGCCAACATGATTTTCGACCACTGCTCCTTTGCCTGGGGACTGGATGAAACCTTCTCCATCAATCCCGACGGCAAGGGAACGACTCCGCAGAACATCACGCTGCAGAACTGTGTCATCGGACAAGGCCTGATGACTCACTCTGCCGGAGGACTGATGCAGGCCGACTACATCTCGCTGGTAGGCAACTTCTACTGCGACAACTCTACCCGTAACAACAAAATCAAGGGTATCAACCAGTATGCTAACAATATCGTCTATAACTGGTCAAACGGTGCCTATATCATGGGTGGCGACTCGGAGGGCTCGTCGTATGTCAATATCCAGTCGAACCTCTTCATCAACGGCCCGGCCAAGGGTGGGGCAGCCTTCACAGGCGGTAATGCCGATTTCCACTGCTACGGCGTTGACAACTGGCAGGACCGCAACATGGACGGTGTGTTCGACCCGCAGGAAATCACCGACTACAATGCGGCAACCCGCGAGTCGGAGCCTTACGACTATCCTGCCTTGAAGCTGAATCCCGGTAATGATTTGCTCAAGACCAACCTGCCTACCGTGGGCGCCTCGCTGCCTTACCGCGACCCTGTGGACTACTACATGGTTGACGAGGTGATGTCTTATGGTACGAAGGGTGCACTCATCTCCAATGAGGAGACGCTGATTTACGGTGCTCCCTCTACGTGGAAAGTCTACGCCGGTGTCAAGAAGCAGGATACCGACGGCGACGGTATGCCCGATGAATGGGAAATCGACCACATGACTGACCCGAACAAGGATGACGCCATGGAGATAGACGCTTCTAACGGCTATACCAATATCGAGAACTATATCAATGACATCACCGTTGAAGACCGCGACTTCTTCCTCCGCATCCCTGTCGGCCTGACCTTGGAGAAAGCCACGACCCAGACCTTGAACATCAGCTGGCGCGACTATACCTATGAGGAAGACGGCTTCGCCATCGAGCTCAAGAAAGACGGCGATTTCGCGGAGATAGCCCGCACGAGTGCCAACAGAACCAGCTACACTATCGCCGACTTGGAGCCCGGAACGAAATATACGGTACGAATCCGTGCCTTCAAAGGCAGCGACAAATACTCAGAATACACTGCTGAGGCTGCCATGTCGACACGGCCGTTGGAGGCTGACATGGTCGACATCGACAGCTACCAGCCCGATTACACTTGGACCGACGGTGACTTTGACAAGGCACAGGCCGACGGCAAGAACGTGCTGCTGGCTCCCGTTGCCGACAATGAGCTGACGCTTACCGAGACTACCGAGCCTGCTGCCGTGGTCTTCATGGAGCCTGTCAACCTGACCGTCAGCGGAACAGGGGCTTTCGGCGGTGCCACGTCAGTCAACAAGGCCGGCAACGGTACGCTGACGCTGAACAATACCAACAGCTATACCGGAGCCACCGTGGTGCACGACGGCGTGTTGGAGTTTAACTCGCTGAAGAACGGCGGCGAGCCAAGCGCCATCGGCAGCAGTGTGGAGTTCGCCCAGAGCTGGGTCTTCGACGGCGGCACCTATCGCTATACCGGCGGTAACACGACCACCAACCGCTCTGCCAAGCTTTCGCAGACCTCTGCATTCGACATCAAGTCGGCCACCGTCACCATGAACGGTGTGATAGAAGGAGCCGATGCCACCAGCGACTTCATCATCGACGGCGGCGGCCAGCTTACCGTCGGTACCACCCAGTTCTTTGGCTATAAGGGCGCTACCATTCTGAAGGGCAGTAAGCTCTACCTGAGTACGACCGACATATCCAAGGCCGGCATCGGCTCTTCGTCCAAGCTGGTATTTGCTGGCGGACACCTGCAGACCAAAGGCGAGTCAAACGGCTACGAGACTTATTCCTTCCCCATAGAGGTCCTTGAGGAGACCACTTCGCAGTTCTCGCCCAACCGTAACTGCTACATCAACAACAAGGTGTCCGGCAGCGGTACGCTGCAGCTGAACATTCCCTATCTGCGCGAATATGTGCAGGGCGACTGGAGCGGGTTCAGCGGCCGGCTCATTGCCAACGGCGTGTCTTCCGACAGTCGTGGCTCACTGCTCTTATTAGATAAGTCGCCCGCCCTCGACAAGACCATCATCGAACTGAAGGGCAACGCCAACCTCTGTTATTGGAGCACTACTGGCAACTTGACTATCGGCGGTCTCTCCGGCAGCAGCACAACATTCGTTAACGGCTCCAGCAAGCAGACCGACAACTTCACCTGCACATGGACTATCGGCAGCGCCAATTCCGACGAGACCTTCGCCGGTAAAATCAACAACTGGTCAGCCTCAGGCAGCGGTCATCAGGGTACCGTCAACATCGTCAAGACCGGTACAGGTCTGTGGCGACTGACAGGTAGCAGCGACTATAAGGGAACTACCATGGTGAACAGCGGTATGCTTATCATCAACGGCAGCAAGACCGGAACCGGCGCCGTCACCGTCAAAGCCGATGCCACGCTGGCCGGTACGGGTAGTGTGTCGGGTGCCGTCACGCTTAACAATGGTGCTACGCTGATGGTCGGCGACGAACTGGCTTCCGACCATGGCCTGACCTTCAAGGGGAACCTGACCCTGAAGGAAGGTGCCGTCCTCCAGCTGAACGATGCCATGATGAGTGCTGCGCACTACAAAGATGACGAGATACAGGCATTCACCTGCTCAGGCACTGTCACCGGCACCTTCACCGAGATAATCCCTGCCACGCCAGGTGAAGACCAGGCATGGGACACCAGCAGGCTCTATACCGATGGTATTCTGAAGGTTGTCGGCGGCGACGAGAAGCCCGACCAGCCCGGCCCCGGCCCTGATGAGCCGCAGAGCGAGACGAAGAAGGTCTGCTTGGCATGGGGCAATATGACACGCCTTCCTGACAAAGATGCCTGCACGCGGCTGGAAGGTTCCGAGGCTGACCCCTCGAACAACATCGGCTTCAGCATGTACTACACCACCGCTACCGACAAGACCTTCGGCCAGGGTGTCAAGATGACCTACGACTTCGACGGCGTACAGCGTACCGGCATCAAGCTCTCCAATGGCGCACAGACGGCTATCGGCATTCCTGTAGGCTACAAGGTGACGAAGATGACCCTTTGGAGCATCGTAGGCACCAACGCCTCTGACCGCACCAGCTACTGGAAGGAAGTGGCAGGCAACAGCTATACCGAAGCCGACAGCCAGATACTTGACCTGACAGCCACCGCCAGCGCCCCCAACAAGGCTGAGTTCACGCTGAACAACGTGCAGAACGAGCTGACCTTCACCAATGCCGGCGAGCAGCAGAGCGTCGTCATCGTCCTGGAGTACCACACGGGCGGTTCTTCCAGTGGCATTGAGACGCTGAGCGTGGGCGAGACCCTGCGCATGGAGTACTATACGCTGGCCGGCGAGCGTGTCGCCACACCGGGCAAGGGCATGTATATCATGCGGACCACCATGCGCGACGGCCGTACCGTCAGTCGCAAGGTCGTGCTATAGCAGCACGACCTTGCGAACGGGGTGTGTCATGAAGGTCACGATGTCATGAGTGTCATTAAGGTTTTTCAGTCGGAGGGGTGATTTCCGGCTCATAATAAATATAAATTTTAATTTATATATTATTATGCGGACTTCCGCACTCCGAAATGCTTAATGACACTCATGACACATGACACTCGTGACATGCCGGTTAAGGGTTAAAGTACCTTTGCCGTCGCATTTAAGATGCAAACGGCAATTGATGAGGGAAGGGGCTATGAAGCGAGAACCGTCCAAGCTGCCCCGGAGAACGGTTCAATTAGGCGGATTGCACCGTTCTTCCTTCAGGAAACCAATTCTGGGAACCAAGGGACTGTGATTATTTTTCTTTGTTCATGATTTCAGTATTACTCCGTAAGAGACATATCTGTCGTGGCATGTGCTGATTCTTTCTTGTTAGACAGTGCAAATATAGTAACATTTTCTTGAAACAACAAAATAATACCTTTAAAAATGACCACAGA
>JAFUDJ010000030.1 GCA_017459445.1 Prevotella sp.
CGCGAGGACCCAGAATGCGTCCGAGAGGACCAAGCTTACCCATGCAAGAGGGCATCGTAATAATCACATCAACATCAGTCCAACCCTGCTTGATTTTGTCGATATACTCGTCAAGACCAACATAGTCGGCACCAGCTTCCTTAGCAGCAGCTTCCTGGTCAGGGGTACAGAGAGCGAGCACGCGTGTCACCTTACCAGTACCGTTCGGCAGCGATACCACGCCACGAACCATCTGGTTAGCCTTACGCGGGTCAACGCCCAAGCGTACGTCAATATCTACAGAAGCCTCGAACTTGGTGGTGGTAATCACCTTCACCAGCTCTGCAGCTTCCTTCAAAGAGTATGCTTTCCCTGCTTCAACCTTATCAGCTACCAACTTTTGATTTTTTGTCAGTTTACTCATTGTCTTAATTGAAGTTATTTGTTATTTAACCAGGGAAGTCCCCTTTAACAGTGATACCCATACTACGTGCTGTACCGGCTATCAGCTTCATGGCAGACTCTATCGTGAAGCAGTTCAAGTCGCTCATCTTGTCCTCTGCGATGGCACGCACCTGTTCCCAGGTTACGCTAGCCACCTTCTTACGGTTAGGCTGAGCTGAACCACCCTTCACCTTGGCAGCTTCCAGCAACTGAACGGCTGCGGGGGGAGTCTTGATAACGAAGCTAAAAGACTTGTCTGCATAGTAGGTAATAACGACAGGAAGAATCTTACCTGCCTTATCCTGGGTTCTGGCGTTGAACTCCTTGCAGAATCCCATAATATTAATACCCTTGGAACCCAAAGCAGGTCCTACGGGAGGAGAGGGATTCGCAGCGCCACCTTTAATCTGTAATTTGATTAATCCAGCAACTTCTTTAGCCATTTCTGTTTACAAATTTATTGAGTTTTATATAAGCCCCAGGAGTGGAAGCCTCCTTTGGCCGTATATAGAATGGGCATACCGTAACTTATGCCCTATTCTTTCTCTACTTGTGTAAACGCCAGCTCCAATGGAGTCTTCCGGCCAAATATCTTGACCATTACCTTGAGCTTACGCTTTTCTGTATTCACCTCTTCGATTACACCACTGAAGCCACTGAATGGACCGTCAGTAACCTTGATAGTCTCATCTACTTGATAAGGTATATTTATCTCAGAACTTTCAATAGTAGCCTCTTCGGCTGTTCCCAATATCCTGTTAATATCAGACTGCTTAACCTCCTGAGGGTTATCCATTCCGCCCAAAAAGCCTAACACATTGGGAATAAAGCGCAACATGTGAGCAACTTCCCCCTGAAGACAGGCCTGTACCAAAACATAGCCCGGCAGGAAGAGTTTCTCTTTTACCACGCGCTTACCATTGCGCAAAACAGCATACTTCTCAGTAGGAAGAAGAACCTCACCAACGTGGGTCTCAAGCACATCGTTATGCTTCTTGGCATTGTCAATGAACTCTTTGACCTTTCCTTCTTTTCCACTAACAGCACGCAGAACGTACCATTTCATCGCTGAGACCTCTGCCATCTTTCTCTTTCTAAATTAATTAGGATAAATAGAACTCATGACAGCCTTGAATGCCACGTCCATCACCCACACCACGATTGCAATAATCAATGAAGCAGAGAGCACCACAACAGCACTCTGGGTGAGTTCCTTACGGGTAGGCCATGTCACCTTATGCGCAAGCTCGTCATAGCAAGCCTTGCAATAATTGATGAATGTCTTAATAATTTTCATATCTATTTCTTTTTTAGCACGGGAAGGAGGACTCGAACCCACGACCCTCGGTTTTGGAGACCGATGCTCTACCAACTGAGCTATTCCCGTAAGTAAGCCCCCGCCCGTTTTGCGCGGGGGCTTGTTTTATTTTAAGTGCATAAGAGCGAAGGCTAATTCTCTCTACCTTTCCACTCTTCACTGCCTTAATCCTCGTACACCTCTGTAATCTGACCAGAACCAACAGTGCGGCCACCTTCACGGATAGCGAAACGCAGACCCTGGTTCAGAGCAACGGCGTAAATCAGCTCAACGGTAATCTCCACGTTATCGCCGGGCATCACCATCTCAACGCCTGCGGGCAGAGTAATCTCACCCGTGCAGTCCATGGTGCGGAGATAGAACTGGGGACGATACTTGTTGCCGAACGGAGTGTGACGACCACCCTCTTCCTTCTTCAGGACATAGATAGAAGCCTTGAACTTCTTGAAGGGCTTAATCTGACCCGGATGGCAGAGCACCATACCACGCTTGATTTCATTCTTGTCGATACCACGGAGCAGCAGACCTACGTTATCACCAGCCTGACCTTCGTCAAGAATCTTGCGGAACATCTCAACACCGGTAACAACCGACTTCTTGTCCTCACCAAGACCGAGCAGCTCAACTTCGTCACCGACGTGGATGACACCAGTCTCAATACGGCCAGTAGCAACGGTACCACGACCAGTGATAGAGAACACGTCCTCAACAGGCATCAAGAAGGGCTTGTCAGTAGCACGGGGAGGCTCCTGAATCCACTCGTCACAAGTGTTCATCAGCTCCATCACCTTCTCTTCCCACTTAGCAACACCATTCAGTGCGCCGAGAGCAGAGCCACGGATGATAGGAGTATCTTCCTCGAACTCATACTGAGCAAGAATCTCCTGAACCTCCATTTCAACGAGCTCCAGCATCTCCTCATCGTCAACCATGTCACACTTGTTCAGGAAGACAACCAAACGGGGAACGTTCACCTGACGAGCAAGCAGGACGTGCTCACGAGTCTGAGGCATAGGACCGTCAGTAGCAGCAACAACGAGGATAGCACCATCCATCTGAGCAGCACCAGTTACCATGTTCTTCACATAGTCGGCGTGTCCCGGGCAGTCAACGTGAGCATAGTGACGAATAGCGGTCTCGTACTCAACGTGAGCAGTGTTAATGGTGATACCACGCTCCTTCTCTTCGGGAGCATTGTCAATCTGGTCGAAAGACTTAACCTCAGAAAGACCAGCCTTAGCCAGCACAGTGGTGATAGCAGCGGTCAGAGTCGTCTTACCATGGTCAACGTGACCAATTGTACCGATGTTAACGTGCGGTTTGGTGCGCACAAATTGTTCTTTAGCCATAGCTTTTCTTTGTTTATTGTTTTATTTTAATGAATGATTCGATTTAAATCGTCGTTTTCACTTTAGAGCTGTTACTGAGATTTGAACTCAGGACCTCTTCCTTACCAAGGAAGTGCTCTACCACTGAGCTATAACAGCGAGATTCGAGCGGAAAACGGGGCTCAAACCCGCGACCCCCAGCTTGGAAGGCTAGTGCTCTATCAACTGAGCTATTTCCGCAATAAAACTTCCCTCCGGGAAGTGGGTGGTGATGGATTCGAACCACCGAAGTCGAAAGACAACAGATTTACAGTCTGCCCCATTTGGCCACTCTGGAAACCACCCTTTTCTTTTTCTCAGCCTTCTTTCAGAGCCTCTTGTCGGATTCGAACCAACGACCCCGAGATTACAAATCACGTGCTCTGGCCAACTGAGCTAAAGAGGCTGCTATTCAAGCATCCGCTCCCCGATTGGAGTCTTCGTGTCGGAAAGCGGATGCAAAGGTAGGCATTATTTTTTAATTACCAAAACTTTTCGCTGTTTTTTTTATCTATTTCTCAATTTTTCCTTGAATTTTTGCAGTTGAACCTTCATAGAATCCACGCAAAGGTCCGTAGCCTCCTCAAAAGTGTCACTCGTTTTTTCAACGAAAAGCGTTGTTCCAGGCACCGTAACAGTCAAGCTCACCTCCTTATTCTGTGCGGTAGCCGGCTTCACGACCTTGCATTGCACCTCCACTTTCTGGACGTCTTCAAATGCTTTTTCCAACTTGGCGACCTTCTTCTCGATAAACGCCTCTAATTTCTCAGTAGCGTCAAAATGAATTGACTGAATCTTAATTTCCATAGTTACCTCCGTTTTTAGGGTAAATAAATAAGGTTAAGCCCTTGGGTGGGCATTCTCGTATACTCGTTTTAATTGTTCAAACGTCGTATGGGTATATATCTCCGTCGTTGCAACGCTCTCGTGTCCCAACAATTTGCGGACGCCTTCCAAATCAGCCCCATTATTCAACATGGCGGTAGCAAAGGTGTGCCGCAAGACATGCGGCGACCGTTTCTTCATCGTGGAAACCCGCGAGAGGCAGCGTTTGACGATGCACTCCACCTGAGAACGGGTCAGCCGCAGTCCTTTGTCGCTTAGTATCAGTGCAGAGGAAAGCCGTAGCGGCTGCTCGCCACGCTGGCGGATATAAGCCAGCAGCACCTCCTCCAGTTCCGCTCCAAAGGGGACAATTCGTTGCTTATTACGCTTTCCCGTCACCTTCAGCTGCTTATTGACAAAGTCAACATGCTCGTCGTCCAGTCCTATTAGTTCAGCCAGACGAATGCCCGTCTCATAGAATAACATAATTATGGTACGCGCGCGTAAGTCTTCATAGCTGTCACTCCACATTTGAGGCTGGTCTATCAAGCGGTTCATTTCCTCCTCACGCAAGAACTGAGGCAACGGCTTGCTCATCTTGGGTCCTTTCACCGAATAAGCTGGGTCACGGCTGACCAAGTTTCTTGCAAGCGCAAAACGAAAAAAGGAACGCACGGCACTCAAACAGTTATTCACTGTGGATGCCATGTCGCCTTTATCCATCATACTCTCCATCCAGTCACGGATGACATCCGAGTCTACCGACTCCCATGAGAGCTGACTATCTCGATTTTTGAAATACAACTCAAAGCCCCTTAGACTCTGGCTGTATCTGCGTACCGTTAGCTCAGAGCGATTCCGCTCGTAACGCAGGTAGTTCAAAAAATCTTCCGTTATCATATTCGCTGCATCTGTTTTCGGCAACGAATTTACAAAGTTTTTTTCAAACCACCAAATTTTCGGCCACTTTTTTATTCTTCAGTGGCGCGTAATTTCTGTACGTAAATAGCATGCTCCATCTTAAGGCGCTTCAGGACAGACGGTTTGTCGAACTGCTGACGTGCGCGTAGTTCCTTGATAACACCTGTCTTTTCGAACTTTCTCTTAAATTTCTTGAGGGCCTTCTCGATGTTTTCGCCTTCCTTTACTGGTACAATAATCATTTGTTTTTTGTTTAAATTCTTTTGTTATACATGTGTTCCTTTGCCATGAAGCTGACAAAGCGGGTGCAAAATTACTACAATTTTGCCAATCTCGCAAGTTTTTTCCCGTTTTTTTTCACTTTACCTGAGTGGTGGAGGCGTCATCGCTACAATACGCAACACTGCCGGAACCTGCGCAACAGGCTTCCACTCTTGCATTCCCGGCATCCAGCACAGCGATTCTTTCGTCACCTGCTGCGTGCAAATCATTTGCGACAGCTCTGTTTCGCTCAGCGGCCCCACAGGTTTCCCGTCCTTCGCCACATAATATGTTGAAGGCGCCGGCTGAGGCATGCTTTGTATACTTCCCGGAACATACATCTGCTGGAACTGCTGGTTCATGCTGGCCACCATTTGACGGGCAATCTGCATACCCATGCCAAACTCGACCAACCGGTCAACTGAAAAGAAATTGTTGTCGTCCATATCAGAAACTGGTTTGATAATTAATAAATGTCAAGGCATTGGAGGGGGTACGGGAGATGCTGAAGGCGGTGCGAAGAGGGCCGACAGCTCCGGCACCGAGGCCGCTGCTTCCCATCCGGCCATGCCCTGCCGCCACACCAGCGTCTGGGGAGTCAGGTTGCCATTCTGCACCAGTTGTGACAGCTGAAGCATTGAGAACGGCCCGGTTTGCTGGCCGCCTACAGCCACGAAATACTGCACATTCGGCATAGGCGGTGGCACTGCCCCACCCTGCATCGGTGGCGGCGTCGCGCCTTGTGCCTGCTGCCAGTACTGCCCCATGTGTCCCATCATGCCTGCCATCTGCTGTCCCATGGCACCACCCATCATCATGCCGGTCATCATGCCTGCAGCATTCATGCCGCCACCGCCTTCGCCGCCGCCCATCTGGCCCATCTGTCCGAGGCTCTCGGCACCGGCCTTGAGCACGGCAGCCTGCTGGTCAATGGCATGGGCCCCGATGAACTGCGTCTCGGTCTGCAGCCGCTGAGCCCGTTGAGCTTCTTCACGCTGTATGCGCATCGTCTCTTCCATATTCTGTCGGTTCAGCTCCTGTGTATCCTGCATGTTCTTGATATTCAGGTCACGCTGTGCCCGCATAGTCTCTGCCGTTATGCCCGCTGTCAGCTGGCGCAGTTCCTCATAATAGGGGCTTTCCTTGTTAATGTCAATGGCGGCGATGTCAAGCGCTTTCAGATTGACGCCGAAGTCACCCTCCAGACGAGGCTTCAGCTTAGCCAGTGCCCGGTCGTTGACTTCCGATATCATGCGCTCAATCTGCACCAGCGGCATGCCCGTTTCCTGCGGCATATTGGTTACGACGCTCTTCACATTGCGGCGCACGGCATCCTGCACCTGCTTGACAAACTGCTCATGGTCGAAATTCACCAGACGGTTCAACTGAATGAACTGTTGGTAGTCGGTAATATTGAACGTCATCGTGCCACGTACAGCCACCGGTACGCCATGGTCGGGCAGTCGCGGGTCGAAGGCATCAAAGTAAGGTACGGCAAACCGCACCTGGTTATTCTGCTGCAAGTTGATAAAATACACCTCAGCCTGAAACGGCGAGTCGCCGCCGAAGGCCATGCCGATGATATTAGTCAGCACGGGGAAGTTCGACGTCTTGATAGTCTGGTCGAACGGCCCTTCTATGAAGTCTTGCAGTGTTCCATCCTTCTGCGGATACACAAAAACGGCCACCTCTCCCTGCTTGACACGCAGCGAACTGCCCCAGCGGATGCTGTTCTCACGGCTGGTCGAGTTATTCTCCTGCCCATTGGGCCGCCACTTCCATACGATATAGTCTTGTTGGTCACAGCGAATGACATTCATCAGTCCGCCACCGCTTCCCTTACCGAAAATTCCCATTGTTCTGTCTGTAATGTTTGCTGGTTAGTAATATCTTTTTCTATCTCGTAACAAGGGCCGGCACCCTACTCCAGTTCATGTAGCACATAGCCGTTATACTTGTCTATCTCCTTGTTATGCAGCGCATAGAACGTCGACAACTGCTCCACGTAGTTATCGAGGATTTTTTCGAAGGCCGCCTTCTTGTTTTTCTCATAGCTGGAGTATTCGTTATTCACTACCCATATCACATCTTTGGCAGCAGACTCCTTCTGGGCATAGTTCTCAATAGTCAGCGGCTCTGCCTTCAAACTATCCAGCTGCTCTATCAGCGTGGCATACTGCTGGTCAGCCTTATCGTCATCATTATCAAAGAGGGCACCGACAATACCCAGCACGATAAAGATGATGACGCTAATCAGGCATCCCTTGTAGCACCCTTTGTTATTCTCGTAGCTCAGCGAGGAGCCTCCGCCTCCGGCACCCTTCAATGCCTGAATGCGAGCCTGATGCTCCTCCCGCTGCATCTCCGTCTCCATTTTCTTGCGTTCAGCCTCCTGTGCCTTGAACTCATTCACCTCTTCCTTTATCTCGGCAAGCAGTGCCTGCACCTTGGGATTCTCGCCATAGAGCGTCATGGCGCGACGGCGATGCTCGTCCAGGGTGGCAATAACCATCGGGGCATTCGTCGTGCCGCTCTTCAACTGCGCCAGGCCCCGGTTCATCTGCTCTATCAGGAAGTCCAACTCCTGATTGCGCGAGTCGTTCGTATTCACCACATATCCGCACGTCGGACAGATTCCCGTCAACGGCGGCAGTATCTCGCCACAGGCCGGACACTTGTTCACTTTGGGCGCATTGGCCATCTTCTGCTGGCGTATTTTCTGCACTTCGGCATCCAGCAACAGATTCACCTCTGCCGGGTCGTTTCCTTCGAGCAATGCTCGTTTGATGATGACATTACGCTCTTCGCCGGTCAGCACTCCGTCCACCAGCGACGCTTCTATCAGTTCTTTAAGAGAGTCTGAAAACATTTCTTCCAGTTTTTAGTTTGTACTGTATTGGTTGCAAAGATAACAATTTATCCCCCAAAACAACGAGTCCTTAAAATTAAAGTATGTTAAATGCTTGCATTTATGCCAGTCCTGCCCCTTTCCACCCATTTTCAGCAATACAGTTCATGGATGTCGACCACTCGGTTGTCAATACGTCCTACGATGACCTCCCGCTGGCGGTCCAGCCAGATGCTGTTATAGATGAAGCCACTGACGAAGCACTCCTCCATCAAGGCATAGATAGCCCATTTCCTGTTGTGGGCCATCACATACGCATAGTGCCCTTGTACCCTCACCTTGGCCCACACGGGAGCCAGCAGGTGGAAACGGCTGTATGCCTTCAGTCCCTCACAGCCATTCTTGACCACCACCTGGAAGAACTGATAATAGTCGTCGGCCATCAGATACTCGTTGACGACAGCCGTCGGCAAGGTATCCACGTCATAGTCTGCCAGCAGTCCGTCCGGGTCACTGACGAGCCAGACCTTCCGCCAGCGGGACTGCGAGTGGCGGGGCACCTTGAGCAACTGGGAATAGCTGTAGGTTCGGCGGTGGCACGTCATACGGCTGTAGTTAAGCACATTGACAAAGCGCAGACTTGGGAACTGTTTGCACAGATGGAGGGCGACAGCATAGGTTACGCAAAGGTTGAAGTTCTTAAACCCCACGCGCAGATAATTATAGTGAGCCAACAGCAGCATGTGGCGCGACGGCGACACGCAACGCCAGACACGGTCTGTACGACAGAGGTAATAGAGGTACCCCACCCGCAGCTTGCTCTTGGGACAAATGACGACGCGCGGATGGCCGCCGACTATCGTTTCCACCATCTGCCGGTAGTTCCTGCCGGTATATCGCAACGACCTGACACACCAGTCGTCATTGCGGCGGTAAAGCTGAAAGCCCGACGCCTGCCAGACGTTGAACTTCAGGGCTATCTCCAGACACAGGCGGCGCTCGCTGAGCGCATTGACTGAGAAATGGCGAAGCGGGTCCTCAAACTTGCTGGCACTGACCAAGAAGCGATGGCGGGGCAAAGAGGCCACACACACCGGCATATCGTCCTGATACGGCCGTGGCGCTGCCACGGGCATGCGATGGGACGGATTGGATGACACGCTCTCCACACCCTCCATGCCACGGACGCGCTCCTTCAGCTGAAACGGTCCGAACGATTGCATATACTGCAGCAGCCTATGACCTTCCTTCTCATCCACCGGGGGCAGGCCGGCAATGGCCTCTTCAAACAACTCCAGACCTATCTCCTGGAGGCGCAAGCCGTCCCACTGCTGCGGCTGCAGGCCGGCAAGCCGCATCTTGTCGGCATAGCGGAAAAGCAACGGCACGAAATGGAAACTGAACTGACGGTCGCACAGACAGAAATAAGTGAGCGACCCTTCGTCGTCCCACCAGATGGCAACATCGTCCAACGGATGATACAGCAGCCATAGAAACGTGCAGGCTGCCATACCCTTGATATAGTTATATGACGTCAGCCTACGGCCCTCGGGCTGTTTGACCATGGCGTTCAGAAGATTAAGAGAGACCAGTATGCGATAGGCCGCTTGGACATCGCAGGGCGGAAACAGGCTTTCCACCACCCATGCAGCCCTCAGGGCATAGCGCCCGTCAATGGTGCCGTCTGCCGGCGCAGCCATTCCCGTTCTGACTGGTCGAGATAGGGCGACAGTCGGTCAAAGACAGTTTGGTGGTAATCGTCTAACCACTGCCTTTCCTCATCGGTCAGCAGTTCGGTCATAATAGGCGACTTGTCAATGGGGCAGAGCGTCAGTGGCTCGAAGCGCAGGAAGCGCCCGCACTCCGTCTCCTCGGCCGGCACGACCAGCAGCACATTCTCTATGCGTACGCCAAAGCGCCCTTCCAGATAGATGCCCGGCTCGTCGGTGACCGTCATGCCGGCATGCAGCGGAGCAGGGCGCCACTCCATGCGTATCTGGTGCGGTCCCTCGTGAACATTCAGGTAACTGCCTACGCCATGCCCTGTCCCGTGCAGGAAGTTTAGCCCTGCCTGCCATAGCGGGCGGCGGGCTATCGCGTCGAGCTGCGTGCCGCTGGCCCCGTCGGGGAAATGCAGCAACTGCAGTTGGATATGTCCCTTCAGCACTAGTGTATAGACGCGCCGCTGCTCTTCGGTCAGCGGCCCCATGGCCAGTGTCCGCGTGATGTCGGTGGTGCCGTCCTGATACTGTGCCCCGCTGTCAAGCAGCAGCAGCCCTTTCGGCGCTATCACGGCGTCGCTCTCTGGCGTAGCCTCGTAGTGCACTATGGCGCCATGGGCTTCATAGCCGGCAATAGTGTCGAACGACAAACCGCGATACAGGGATTGCTCGCTGCGCAGGGCCTCCAGTTTGTCGGAGACGGAGATTTCGGATAATCCGGATGTTCTGGAAATACCGGAATCTCCAGAACATCCGGATTGTTCGGCCAGCCACCGCAGGAACTTGACCATTGCCACGCCGTCACGCTCCATGGCACGGCGGAAGCCAGCCTGCTCCGCCTCGTTCTTCACAGCTTTCATCTGCGGCACGGGCGACGGTTCCCTGACGACCTCACGGCTGACGGCGCGCATCAGCGTATAGCTCACCTCGTCGGGGTCCATCAGTATGTTGTATTCAAAATAGTCCTTCAGTCCCTTGCCCACGCCGGCATAGTCCTCCAGGCCAATGCCGTTGCACTCCAGATAGGCCGCCACGTACGGTGTCAGCTTCTCCTTATTAATATATAAGGTAGCTGATACCGAGGTCAGCAGCAGGTAGGACACGAAGACAGGGTTGCAATGCACGTCGCTGCCACGCATATTCAGCGTCCAGGCAATGTCGTCAAGCGAGGCCATCAGCATGCCGTCGGCATGTTGCTGGCGCAAGGCCTGACGGATGCGCTTCAGCTTCGACGCGACATCCTCGCCAGCCAGCTCCATGGGCTGCAGCACCACGGGGTAACGGGGAATTTCGGGGCGGTCAGTCCAGATGCGCTGCAGCGGGTCGAAATTGGTTTGTAGCGTAATACCGCCTTCGCGGCGCAAGTCGGCAATGAGCTGTTCCACGGTGGCGGCCGTGGCCGTCATGCCGTCAATACCTACCGACTTGTCAGGCAAGTCGGCCAGCTCGCGCCCCAGCCATTGGGCTATGGTGGGCGTGCCGTCCACCTTCTCGCGCATCAGCTGGTACTCGATTCCTTTCAACTGTTCCCCGGCGGCGATAAAATAGCGGGAGTCCGTCCATAGGGCAGCACTGTTCAGGGTCACCACTGCCGTGCCTGCCGAGCCGTTGAAACCACTTATCCACTCACGTCCTTTCCAGCGGTCGGCGGTATATTCGCTGTTATGCGGGTCGGAGGTGGGGAAAATAAAAGCAGAGAGATGCTCTCGGCGCAACTCCTGGCGCAGCATCTCCAAACGTTGTTTAGTAAGAAAATTTGTTCCCATGTCCAACAATGACAATTGGTTATTGTGACACTTTCAGATGACGGCACTCGGGTGACGCGTGTAGCGGCAGCCGGGATTCTCAGCCATGAAGACCTTGGCATACTCCACATAGTGTTCCGCATTGTCCGTCTGGCCGGGACGCACCGGCTTCAGGAACTTCGCCGGCACACCGCCCCATATCTCCCCGGCAGGAATCTTGGTGTTCTGCAACACCAGAGCGCCGGCGGCAACGATAGAGCCCTCGCCGACTTCACAGCCGTCGAGCAGCGTGGCTCCCATGCCGATAAGGGCATGGTCGTGGATGGTACAGGCATGCACCGTCACGTTATGTCCGATGGTGACATAGCTGCCGATGTGCGTAGGTCCCGTCTCGTGGGTGACATGAATGCAAGAGCCGTCCTGCACATTGCTACAGTCGCCGATGGTGATGGGGGCCACATCGCCGCGCACCACGGCGTTGAACCACACGCTGCAGCGGTCGCCCATCTGCACATCGCCCACGATTGTTGCGTTCTCACTGAAGTAGCAGTCCTCTCCCCACTTGGGCGACAGTCCCTTGTAACTCTTGATTAATGCCATACCTTATTCCTCTTTATTTACGATGTGCAAAATTACGCTTTTTGACGAAAACGGCAAAATATTTTGCCACAAAATCCTTGCCCGTTTCAAAAATAATCCTTATCTTTGCAAACATACATATATCCATCATGACACAGGACGAAAAATGGCTGCTTCAGTATCATGCGCTGACAGACTTCATTGAAGTAAATCAGCGCAGGCCGTCGAAATACGAGCCTACGGAAAAACTGGCTCACCACTGGTGGCGGCATAATCTGAAACTATACACCAGAAACGAGCTCCCCACCCAGCGTGTTGAGAAATTCAAAGCGCTTATTGAGCTTGCCAACAAGTACAAGCGAAAGAATCAGTACAAATGATTAATATGGCTAAAGGTTGACGTCGGAGAGGATTCTGGCCGTGGCACCCGTCATCTGCTTGACATACTGCCCGGCCTTCTCGCCCAGCTCGCGAGCCAGCGTAGGTTCGTCGACGAAGCCTTGCATGATGCGGCGGAAGTCGTCGGCAGTGGCTATCTCCATACCACCGCCACAGGCTTTCAGCCCCTGTGCCTCGCGGAAGCGCTGGTTGTTGGGACCGAAGATGACGGGGACGTCCCATACGGCAGCTTCCACGGTGCTGTGGATACCTACGCCAAAACCACCGCCGACATAGGTGACGTCGGCATAGCGATAGATGCTGGAGAGCAGTCCGAAGCAGTTGATTATCAGCACTTCGGCACCACGGACGTTCTCTTCCGTGGCATCGGTGTAGCGCACCACCTTGCGCCCCTTCAGCTTTCCTTCTATCTGCGCCAGATGCTCCTCGCTGATAACGTGTGGCGCTATGATGAGCTTCCACTGCGGATGCTCATTACACCAGGGGATGAAGATGTCCTCGTCGGGCTGCCAGCTACTGCCGGCAATGAAGACTCTGGGGGACTGGGAGGCAGATGACGACTGCCGGACGAATGCATCCAAGACAGGCAGCTGTTTGGCGTCGGCCTTTATCTGCAGCACACGGTCGAAGCGGGTGTCGCCGACAATGGTGACATCGGTGATGCCTATCCCGGCAAGTAGCTCGCGGCTCACCTCGTTCTGTACATAGAAACGGGTGAAGCAGCGCAGCACATGGGCATACTGCCGTCCATACCAGCGGAAGAATATCTGCCCCGGCCGGAAGATGCTGCTGATGCTGTATACGGGAACACCACGGTGTTTCAGTATGTGCAGGTAGTTATACCAGAACTCGTACTTGATGAAGAATGCCATGACCGGCCGGATAGCGCGCAGGAAGCGGCGGGCGTTGGTGATGGTGTCCAAGGGCAGGTAGCAGATGAGGTCGGCACCCTCGTAGTTCTTGCGCACCTCATAGCCTGACGGCGAGAAGAAAGTCAGCAGAATCTTGTATTCCGGGTACTGGCGCCGCAGCTGCTCCATCAGCGGACGCCCCTGCTCGAACTCACCCAGCGAGGCGGCATGGAACCACACGTACTTGGCCTTGGGGTCGACATGCTGGTGCAGATAGGCTATGGCCGCACGCTCCCCCCGCCACATCTTACGAACCTTCTCGTTGAAAAGGCTCGTGATGGCAACGCCCAGTAGGTAAAGATATATTCCGAGGTTATACATTCGCTATTTTTCGAGACTTCGACATTTCGATTTTTCGATTGTCCGGAAATTCGATATTTCGGAAATTCGATATTCCGATATTCCGAAACTTCGACATTTCGATATTCCGATATTCCGAGACTTCGATATTCCGGTTTTCGGCATCAGCCCAATACTTCGACGGCTCTGCGCATGCGGCGCAGCGTCTCCTCTTTGCCAAGGAAGGCCGATATGTCGAACATGCCGGGGCCCTTGCCTTCGCCAACCAGCGTCAGTCGCCAGGCATTCATGATGTTGCCCAGCTTATATTCCTTCTGCTCTATCCAGGCATGGACGATGCGCTCCTGATTCTCCAAGGAGAAGTCGTCGATGTCCTCCAGCACGTCCATCAGTTCCGTCAACTGCCGGGCGGAGTCTTCTTTCCAGCGCTTCTTGACCGTCTTCTCATCATACTCCGTGGGAGCCTCGAAGAAGAACGAGCACAGGGGCCACAGTTCCTTGACGAAGCTGACGCGGTCCTTCATCATCGCCGTCACAGCCGTCACGCGCTCCAAAGTCTCTTCCGGGCAGTGTTCCTTCACGATGGGGAAGAACAGCCTGGCTATCTCTTCCGCCGACTTCATCAGGATATACTCATGGTTGAACCAGATGCCTTTGTCGTAGGCAAACTTGGCACCTGCCTTGGAGCACTTCGAGATGTCGAACAGGGGCACCAGTTCGTCGAGCGAGAATATCTCCTGCTCCGTGCCCGGGTTCCAGCCCAGCAGGGCCAGGAAGTTGATGACCGCCTCGGGGAAATAGCCGTCCTCGCGGTAGCCGCGAGAGATGTCGCCCGTCTTGGGGTCCTTCCACTGCAAGGGGAACACGGGGAATCCCAGACGGTCGCCGTCGCGCTTCGACAGCTTTCCCTTGCCGTCGGGCTTGAGCAGCAGCGGCAGATGGGCAAACTGGGGCATGGTGTCCTCCCAGCCGAAGGCGCGGTACAGCATGACATGCAGCGGTGCCGACGGCAGCCACTCCTCACCACGGATGACGTGCGATATTTCCATCAGGTGGTCGTCGACGATGTTGGCCAGATGGTAGGTGGGCAGTTCGTCGGCACTCTTGTAGAGCACCTTGTCGTCGCAGATGTCGCTCTTGACGCGCACCTCGCCACGGATAAGGTCGTTGACCAGTATCTCCTGGCCAGCCTCCACCTTGAAGCGGACAACATATTGATGGCCCGAAGCAATCAATCGCTCTACCTCGTCCTTCGGCAGCGTCAGCGAGTTGCGCATCTGCTGGCGGGTGTGACAGTCGTACTGGAAGTTCTGTATCTCCGCACGCTTCTGCTCCAGCTCCTGCGGCGTGTCGAAGGCTATGTACGCCTTGTCGGCATCCAACAGCTGCTGCACGTACTTCTTATAGATGTCGCGGCGCTCCGACTGGCGGTAGGGACCCTTGTCGCCACCGAACGACACGCCCTCGTCGAACTGGATGCCCAGCCACTTGAACGACTCGATGATATACTCCTCGGCACCGGGCACGAAGCGTGTCGAGTCGGTGTCCTCAATGCGGAACACCAGGTCGCCGCCATGCTGGCGGGCAAACAGATAGTTATATAATGCGGTGCGTACACCACCGATGTGCAAAGCCCCCGTAGGACTTGGCGCAAAGCGCACTCTTACTCTTCTTTCTGGCATGATTTTTCTCGTTTTGCTTGCAAAGGTACGAAATTATTCATAATTTATAATTCATAATTTATAATTATTTTCTATCTTTGCAGCAAAATACAATAAAATGAGCACTTTCAACCCCAAAGACGACCTGCAGTGGCGCGACATCCTGATACGTACGGCACTCATCCTCATCACCGTCTTCATCGTCGTATGGTCCATGCCGCACGACAGCCGCACCTACTTCCATGCCGAAATCGGCAAGCCGTGGAAGTATGCCGACTTCACGGCACCCTACGACTTCCCCGTCTACAAGTCAGAGAAGACCATCAAGGAGGAGCGCGACAGTGCGCTGCGCCTGTACGAACCTTATTATAAATATAGCAAAGACACAGAACTGCAGATGGTGAAGAAGTTCCGCAACGACTATGCCGACGGCATCCCCGGCCTGTCGGACAACTATGTCACCATCATCACCAACCGCCTGTACAGTCTCTACCAGCAGGGCATCATGGACCAAAAGGACTATGACGAGCTGAGCGCCGACACGACACAGATGCTGCGCATCGTCACCGGCAAGCAAGCCATCAGCGTCAGCATTCACGAGGTGTACACGGCGAAGACGGCCTACGAGCAGCTGTTCCACGAGGAGCTGCTGGCCCTGCAGCGCCCCGTGCTGCAGAAGTGCAACCTGAACGGCTACCTCGTCCCCAACCTTGTCTACGACCGCGACCGCTCGGAGACAAGCCGCAACGACCTGCTGTCAGGTGTGGCACTGGCCAGCGGGCTGGTAGTGAAAGGCCAGAAAATCGTGGAGCGCGGCGAAATCATCACCGATAAGACCTACCGCATCATCGAGTCCTTCAAGCGCGAGAACGAACAGCGCAACGAGGACGTCACGAAAAACCAAATCAGCCTGACGGGCCAGATACTGTACATCACCATCCTCATGGTGTGCTTCACCCTCTACCTCAGCCTCTACCGCAAGGACTATTTCGAGAAGCCGCGCAGCATCACCATGCTCTACGCCCTCATCGTCATCTTCGCCCTGCTGACGGCCCTCTTCATGCGCAACACCTTCATCCATGTCTACATCCTGCCCTATGCCATGGTACCGATTTTCATCCGCGTATTCATGGACTCACGGACAGCCTTCATGACCCATGTCACCATGGTGCTCTGCTGCGCCGTCATGCTGCAGCACCCCTTCGAGTTCATCGTCATCGAAACCATTGCAGGACTCGTGGCCATCACGTCGCTACGTGAGCTCTCGCAGCGCTCGCAACTCTTCAAGACGGCCATCTTCGTCACACTGGCAGCCATGGGCGTCAACCTGGCCTTCGACTGGATGCGCGCCGACGCCTTCTCACAGATTGACTACTCCACCTACAACTACCTGGTAGCCAACGGCATCATGCTGCTCTTTGCCTATCCGCTGCTCTACCTGATAGAGAAGGCGTTCGGGTTCACCAGCGACATCACGCTCATCGAGCTGTCCAACACCAACAGCCCCCTGCTGCGGCGCATGAGCGAGGTGGCTCCCGGCACATTCAACCACTCCATCCAAGTGGCCAACCTGGCCGGTGAGATAGCCAACAAGATAGGCGCCAAGGCACAGCTGGTACGTACCGGTGCACTCTATCACGACATCGGCAAGCTGTCCAACCCCATCTACTTCACCGAGAACCAATCCGGCATCAACCCGCACGAGACACTCACCGACATCGAGTCGGCCCAGATTATCATCAGCCACGTGACGGAGGGCCTGAAGATGGCCGACAAGAACAACCTCCCCAGCGTCATCCGCGACTTCATAGCCACCCACCACGGATTAGGCAAGACGAAGTTCTTCTACATCCACTATCACCAAGAACATCCCGACGAACCCGTCGACGACCTGCTGTTCACCTATCCCGGCCCCAACCCGTTCACACGCGAACAGGCCTGCCTCATGATGGCCGACACCGTGGAAGCAGCCTCCCGCTCACTGTCCGACTACACCGAGCAGTCCATCCGCAATCTGGTCGAGAAACTCATCGACGGTCAGGTGGCCGACGGCTTCTTCCGCGAATGCCCCATCACCTTCCGCGACATCCAGTACGCCAAGACCGTCCTCATCGAAAAGCTGAAAACCATCTACCATACCCGCATCAGCTACCCTGACGAGAAGACGCCCTGAATCATGGGGACAGATTCGGCGGGCATAAAAACGTCGAGGCTCTCTGTGTCGGAGAATCTCGGCGGGTATTATTCTGAGGGGAATGTGTCAGACTGTTACGCCTGTGCGCATCACTTCACGGTAGAGCATTGAGTCTTCATTGTCCTCCATGAGCACTGGCTCGATGAGTACACTGACCTTTCGGATGTCGCTCCACAGGTCGGCCGACTGCTCCCAACGGTCAGTGATGTCGCTTCCGGGCAGGATGACAGCCACGTCGATGTCGCTGTCGGGATTGGCATAGCCCTTGGCGTATGAGCCGTACATCATGACCTTCGGCTCGGCGTGGTAGCGGTGCCGTATCACTCGCTTGTACTCTCTGACGGTTTCGAGGGCTTGTTCTCGTGTAAGCGTCGTTCTATCCATTGTTTCAGTTCTTTGGTTTGCTTCATGAAATACAGACTCGCGTCACGGCTCAGCGTCCGGGCTGCTGCGGCCTTCTGCTCCGGATAGCGAGCCTCGATGTACATCGGCTCGATGCGGGCGATGAAGCGCAGTTGCTCTTCGGAGAGTTCGTCTATCAGCCCGCACACATTCAGCAGCCTGATATGGTTGTGCGTGTAGGGCGGGTCGTCATCGTGCGTCGCCTGATAGTAGGCTTTCAGCACCTTCTCCAACGTCTGGTGGCAGAGAAAAGCAGCGTAGAGCCAGTAGCCGTTAGAGTAGTTCGACTCAGCCACCTCCAAGTCTTCTGTGGCAATCTCTAACCAGCGTCTTACAATGTCTTCTTTGGCCATAATCGTATGTTGTATTTATGATTACGCGTGCAAAGATACAACAAAAATCCGAAACGGCTTTCCTTTTTCACACGAATTATCATTAATGACCCACGAATTATCCATAAATTATTATTCATGAAACATTCGTGGATAAGCGGATAAATTGCATTTTTTCAAGTTCCATCACCACATTTTCGTTGCCATTTCTTATCAATTGTGCTCATCGTGTCCATGGCACACTGTGGCGCATTGTGGCGCATTGTCCGTAGCACAGCGACTTTTCCTGCAAAAAATTTTGCCGTTCCAACTTTTCTTCGTACCTTTGCCCCTGACAATAGTCAAAGACATCGTGGAATCCGGAGGCCGACGAAGCCGTTTGTAGGGCTGACCAAAGGGAAAGGCGTTTACCATACGTTATCATTCTGTGCTCTCTAACTTCGCAACTTAGAACAACTCACAGAGATAATGCAACAAAACGCTTGCGTGGGTGGATTATATCCCAACGATAGCTATATATAATAATGTATGGCATATTATTTATATAATCACTTGGCGTGGGCTGGCTGCGTTGCTTATCCTTGAGTTGGGGCAATGCGAAGGCCTGAGAGCAGGGATGGGCGAGAAGTAGAAACTCCCATGCCTTTTTTGTTTCCATATAAAAATTACAATTACTAACCGCAGAGCCTGAGGGAGTTGAGGCGGCAAAAAAAAGGAACAACATGAAAAAGGTTTTAATTCTTGTGACAACAGTATTGTCAGTGTGTGTAACTGCATTGGGGCAGGAAAACTATCAGAGTGGAACTGCGTCCCAAACTTCCGAAACACCTTCTGTAAAGAAATGTAATGATTGGAACAATGTCTATGTCCAATGGAATCCCAGTGCTTTGGTACCTGAAAAGGGCGATTCCAAGTCTTTCACAGGGTTTAGCATCGGCTTTGAGTCATGCAGCTCATTCGCTCCAAAGAAAGCTTCACCCTTTTATGGCGAGTTTGGGGCTGGTTTCCAGTACTCCTTTGACAGTACCAACGGAGCTGACTTCAGTATGTATGCCGGAAAATTGAATATTGGTGTCGGCTATGCCATTGCCATTCCCAATACGTCACTTGCTCTTATGCCTCATGCTGGTATTGGTTACTCCTGGATATTCTCTGCGAAGACAAAGATTGACGGAAAGACAATCGATCATTTTGACAAAGATGACATGGGTGGCGAAGATTACAAATGGGAAAACATGCCTATTTGGTGGTATGCAGGTCTGAAGGCCAACATCAGTAACAAAGTGGTCATTGGTGCCACCTATGGTATGGACTTCACGAAAATAACCAAAGGCGTAAGGATTCGTACCATTTCCGTCTCTGTGGGATATTGCTTCTAAAACGTTTACTCCTAAATATTTATAGAACTATGAAAAAGAATATTTTTAACTGGATGACCATCGTAGTGATGGCATTCATGTGTGTAGGCTTCGCCGCCTGCGGCGGTAGTGATGATGATGGCTCCGCCGGCGGCGGAAGTTCAAACAATTCTTTAGTGGGAACTTGGCGGAAGTATGGTAGTTCAACCGATGGAACACCATCTGGTGAGCTTGAGTACGTACTTTGGGTGTTCAATGCTGACGGCACCATGTATGAGCATGACATTGACGAGAATCTGAACATCAAGGCGGGACATACTGAAAGGTTCAACTACAGGACAGAGAACGGTCATCTGTATACACAAGAGGTGGAAGATGACGGTAGTGTAGACAAATGGAAAGACGAAGGTGCCTATGTCATCTCTGGTGACATACTTGAGATTACCAAGGACTCTGGCAAAGTCAGGCGCTTAAAAAAGATTGGGTAAAAGCCATGATTCTAAGTGCTTGAAATTCCTGCATTTCCTGCACCTGCTGCTGACTATCAGAGTGTTACACGGATTCCCCTGCACCGTTTCCTGCACCTGACAAGGTGCTATTCTGCACCGTTATAGGGCGTTTTAGAATATTTAACCCAACTTTGACCCCATGTGTCAAAGTTGGGTTAAGAGCCGGCAATACGGTTAACGGAGTTTCTTCCCGCTTTACTTTTTTGGAAATTTATTTGCTAATTTGAAAAGAAAGTATTATCTTTGCAGCGACGAAGTGAAAACAGGGCAGGATATGATTATTGCCAATAAAGAAGTACTCGATGAGTTTGTGCAGTCGCACGCACAGGCGGCCAAGCCCCTTAACAAATGGATAGAGGTAGTGAAGGCTGCTCAATGGAGGAATCACGCGGAGCTCAAGACAATGTTTCCATCGGCAGACTACGTGAAAAATGGCCGTTATGTGTTTAACATTGCAGGCAACAACTACAGGTTAGTGGCAGTAGTCATCTTTATAGGCGGCGTGATGAATGTCCGCTTCATTGGAACCCACTCAGAATATGACAAGATAGATAGTTCAACGATTTAGCAAGAAAAAGGATGGAGAAATTGAGAACCCGCAAACAGTACGATGATGCAAAGGCCCGTGTGGAACAACTCATTGACGAGGCAACCCAGAAGGGGTTGCTTGAACCAGATATGGACAATGAATATACACAGGAGATAGCACTTTTGAGTAAGCAAATGGCAGACTTTGAAGACCATATTCTAAACATACTGCCATTACGAAAGAAGTCTCCCCTGATAGCAACCATTGAAGACTATTTTTATGCACACGGCATGAAACAGAAAGACGGGGCGCTTCTTCTCGGGGTCAATGAGTCGCAGTTCAGCCAGATTATGAGTGGCCGTCGTCGCATATCCATGTCTTTTGCCAAACGGCTACACTCAAAGATGGGCATAGATGCCAATCTTATCCTTGAATATGCGTAAAATGCCCCCTCTGTCCCTTCCTAAGAAAACAAAATGGAACACCATCTGATGAGCTTGGGTACGCACTTTGGATGTTCAATGCTGACTATCAGAGTGTTACACGGATTCCCCTGCACCGTTTCCTGCACCTGACAAGGTGCTATTCTGCACTGTTGCAGGGCGTTTTTAGAATATTTAACCAAAATCCCAGATTTCGTCCGAAATCTTGGTACTGCGAGTCCGGGCTACTCGGACTCACAGTACCAGGTACTCGGACACGCAGTCCCAGATACTCGGACGCTAAATCCGGCCAACTCGTATAGCTTTCAATGATTTAAGAACAGCATCCACGGCTATTACCTGCACCTGCGAAAGAAACAGGTGCAGGTAACGGTGCAGGAAAATCCGCGTAACCCTCTGATAGTCAGCAGCAGGTGCAGGAAATGCAGGAAATCACCGACAAATAATGTTGGCTGATGGATATTCGCAAGATTATCCTGAAATTATCCTGAAATTACCCTGTAATTGCCTGTAATTACCCTGCCCAAGAAAATAAAAATATCCCAGAATCGCTTGGCGGTTCCATTTATTCTTTTTACCTTTGTACCGTGAAAGAAAGAGTTTAGAATATGGCAACACCAATCAGACCAATACCTGTAGTAACAGGTGACGATGCAGTCCGCTTTGTGGAGGCGGCAGAAGCGGCAGAGCGTAATGCGCACACGGTGGAACTGGAAATGTCGCGCGAGGACTTCGACAAGATAATGTCAACAGCACAGTTGTATTAAGCGATGGGATTCCTTGCCGACAAGTGCACATTTAGACTGCTTACACGTGAACTGATAGCAACGTGTAAGCCGTTTTTTGTGGGTATGATGACCTTGACGAATATTTCTTGGAGGATTCTCCCCTTTGGGCAGACCAGATGTACGGCAAGACTTATTGCTTTGTACTGAAAGATGACCCGCAGACGATTGTTTGCGCATTCTCCTTGTCTAACGAAACTATTCGAGTTGACTTGCTACCTAATTCCCAAAAGAAACGCTTCTTGAAAGAGATTCCCAAAGAAAAACGTATGAGACGCTATCCTGCTGTGCTCATTGGAAGGCTTGGCGTTGACCTCCATTTTGCGAACAAGGGAATAGGTACTGAACTGATGCAGATTTTGAAGTTCTGGTTTGTTGAGCCTGACAATAAAGCCGCTGTTCGCTATTTGGCTGTGGATGCGCTGAACAATCCACGCACGTTGAACTACTATGAGAAAAACGGGTTTGCCTATCTTTTCAAGGATGAAGAGCAGGAGGCTGTCAGTTCAAAAATGAAACAGCCTCTGAAAACACGGTATATGTATTTTGACCTAATTGAGGTAATCAGGAAATAGTATCATTTTACTTGTTCAATTGCTTAACGGGGAAAGTGAAGTAGGTGTCGGGGAAAGGCTCGTCCTTCAGCGTGAAGTGCCACCACTCGGTGTCGAAGGGCTTGAAGCCGTGGGCGAGCATGGCGCGGCGGAGAATCATGCGGTGCTCGAACTGCTCGGCGGTGATGCTGCGCTTCGGTTCGGCGGGACTCTTGCTGTTGTCGCCCGTATATTCGCCCGTCTCGGGATTACCGCAGAAGTCGGGATGGCTCTCAGGGCCGAACCAGTCGAAGGTGCCGCCCATGTCGAGCTCCTTCTCCGTCGCCATGTCGAAGAGCGTCAGGTCAACGGTGGAGCCGCGCGTGTGACCGCTCTTCAGGCAGATATAATCCTGGGGGAAGAGCACGCTCTTGTCGAGGTCGGGATAGAAATAGGGTTTCATCTTCGTATCCTCAATGTCCTGCGCCCAGCGCACGAAGTGGTCCACGCCTTTCTGCGGACGGTAGGCATCGTAGATTTTCAGGCGATAGCCTTGTGCCATTACGTCGTCGCTCACTTCCTTCAAGGCGGCAGCGGCTTGCTTCGTCAGCAGCGCCGTCGGCTCCTCGTAGCCGTCGATACGGGTTCCCACGAAGTTGTACGTGCCGTAGTAGCGAATCTCCAGGATGGCGTCGGGCACGGCCTCGCTGAGTGTTACAAACTGGCTGCTGTCGTCGGTCGGGCTGACAACTGGGTCATCGTCGCTGTTGCAACAAGTAATCACGCATGCGCCGCAAATGATTACGAGGATGGCGACAAGCATCCATGAGAATTTCTTTTTCATGCCAATTATACTTTTATGTTCTATCTATTTGTTCGTTTAATACCCATATACCAGCCCATACTTCTCATGGAGTTGGCGCAGGGTGCCGTCGGCCTTCATCTGGGCGATGACGCTGTTGACGAGGGCAAGAAGGTCGTCCTGCCCCTTACGCATCAGCACGCCGATTTCGCCGTGGGTGAAGGGGTTATTGAGCAGCGGGGCGGCGAGGCGCGTGTCATTTTGCACATACCACGGGGCCTCGGTGATTTCCGTAATCATCACGTCGGCGTTGCCCTCAGCCACCTGCGAGGGGATTTCCTCGTTCTTTGGCCAAACGATGATGGTGGAGTGAGTCAGATTCGCCAAGGCAAACTTTTCGTTCAATCCGCCGGGGTTCACCATCACGCGCACCTCGGGCCGGTCGATGTCGGCCAGCGACTGGAAGCGGTCGGCCTCGTTGGCACGGCAGAGGATGGTCTTGCCGTTGCACAGATAGCCGTCGCTCATCAGCATCGTCTCCCGTCGGGCATCGGTGATGGTGATGCCGCCGATGGCGAGGTCGAAGGTCTGCGGCTCGGCCAGCACATCGGCAGTCAGCGTAGGCCACGAGGTCTGCACAAAGGCGATGTCCACGCCCAGTCGCTCAGCAATCTTCCCGGCCATCTCAATGCCGAAGCCCCAGTAATTGTCGTCGGCCTCTCTATACGACAGCGGTCGGTAGTCGCCCGTGGTTCCCACCAGCAACTTGCCACGTTCTGTAATCCGATCAACGGTGGGCTGTACCGCCAAGGGATTATCCTCGTTCGACGAACACGAGGCAAATACCATAGTACAAAAGATGCTCAACCACAGGGCCAGCATACAAGGTCTCAAAATCTTTTTCATAGCAGAAAGTTTATTTTATCTAATTTCAAACAAATTGTAGAACCCGGTCATCATAAACACCTTCTTGATCTCGTCGCTGATGTGCGCGACGATGACCTTGCC